>NZ_JBDGON010000007.1:0-348926 GCF_057751355.1 Salmonella sp. FC25216
CCGCCTCGCCGCGCGTCCCACCCTCCATAAAAAACCAGCGGCCCCCGGACTCGCTTTGCGCCCGCTCCCCTTCTGTTTTTTTTGGTCTTAAAACAACCGGGGGGGGGGTTGTTTTCCGGGGGGGCAAACCCCCCGCCACTCCATCGGAATAAATAGCGACGACGGCTGGCGGGTATCAAAGGGGATCGCCCCCACTAGGATAGGGTTGGCGATGCCCTGCGATTTGGCCTCGGTAAACTGCTGGCGCAATTTCTGCTGGAAAGGGCTATCCGGCGAATCCCCGGCGGCCGCAGGCTCGGTATAACGGGCGAAACACCCAGAGGTGGTAAAACTGCGATACGGCGACATGAAGAAAAAGCAGTCGGGAGCAAGCGTTGCCATTGTCTCCTGAGCGTCCTCGGCCAGTGGCATATCCATATCATCCTCCAATGATAAAGGCTTATAATAATGATTATCATTTCTATTTTTAGTGCGCTAACCTAAGAGTAAAACGTCGCTCTGTCAACTCTGGTCATGACTTAAATGGCGCTAAGGCTTGCATCTCGCTGCCGCTAACATGAAAATGAGAAGCATTAACTTTATTAATAACAGGACGCTATTGTGAGACTTCCCGCCTTTCATCGTTTGCTGCTTCTAATGGTTGGTTTATCTGTTTCAGGAATATCCTTAGCCCAGGATGCGGGTTGGCCCCGGCAAATCCAGGACAACCGCGGCGTTCATACCCTGGACCACAAGCCCGCGCGTATCGTCTCTACCAGCGTGACGTTAACAGGCTCGCTGCTGGCGATTGATGCGCCCGTCGTCGCCAGCGGTGCCACTACCCCGAATAACCGCTTTGCTGACGATCAAGGGTTTATGCGCCAGTGGAGTGACGTAGCAAAGGCTCGTCATGTCGCCCGTCTGTACATCGGCGAACCGAATGCCGAAGCAATCGCCGCGCAACTGCCGGATCTCATTTTGATTAGCGCCACTGGCGGCGATTCGGCGCTGGCGCTTTACGATCAGCTCTCCGTTATCGCGCCGACGCTCGTCATCAATTATGACGATAAAAGCTGGCAGAGTTTGCTCACTCAGCTTGGCGAGATCACCGGTCAGGAGAAACAGGCCGCCGCGCGAATAGCGAAATTTGAGGCGCAACTGACGACGGTAAAACAGCAAATCGCCCTGCCGCCTCAGCCGGTTAGCGCGCTGGTGTATACCCCTGCCGCGCATAGCGCCAATCTGTGGACGCCAGAATCAGCACAGGGCAAACTATTGGTACAGTTAGGCTTTACGCTGGCAACATTGCCCCGTGGGCTGCAAACCAGCAAAAGCCAGGGTAAGCGCCACGATATCATTCAGCTTGGCGGTGAAAATCTGGCCGCCGGGTTAAACGGTGAATCTCTCTTCCTGTTTGCCGGCGACAGCAAAGATGTCGCGGCCCTTTACGCCAATCCGCTGCTGGCGCACCTGCCAGCGGTGCAAAATAAGCGCGTCTATGCGCTGGGTACGGAGACGTTCCGTCTGGATTATTACAGCGCAACGTTGCTGCTTAACCGGCTTGCCACCCTATTTTAGCGTTGCCGGGGTCTTATCCGACCGACCAGACAGATTTTGTCGGTCGGATAAACGCGTCGTCATCAGCCAGCATCGCTAACCGGCGGCGTCTGGCGAAAACGGCGTAGCTCGCCCAGCACTAACAGCAGCAGCAAACCGATAATCACCAGTCCAAATCCACTCACGCTCGCGGAAGCGACCGGCGTCATCATTGCGCCAAAACCGCCTAACATCGCCGCGCCGATAGCGTCTCCCGTGACGTTTTGCGCGGTCCACAGGCCATTCATTCGCCCCAGCATATTTTCCGGCGTCTGGGTTTGTAGCAGGGTGTATTGTAATAACGAGCTGATGGCACTCAGCCAGCCAAACAGCGCCAGACAGATAACACCCGCGATCCAGACCGGCATGATGGCGAACAGTCCCACCGCCAGAAAGGAACCGACCGTCGAAACCAGCATAATGAGTCCCGGACGAACGCTATGCGCCAGTTGTCCGCTGGTTAGCGCACCAATGGCCGCCCCCAGCGGAATTGCCGCATACAGTAAACCGATTTGCGCCGCCGACATCTGCCAGCTCATCGCCAGCGCCGGATAGAGTACGCGCACCGCGCTTGCCATCGTCACCAGACCGCCAAGTAGCGCAATACCGCCGATAAGCGGACTGGCGAGCAGAAAACGAAATGCCGCCAGCAACGCGATAAAAGGATTTTCCCGCGGCTGCGGAGGAACAGGCAGTCGCGGTAATGTCAGTAACGGCAGTAACGTGATAAACGTCCCGGCTGCCGCCAGCCCGTAGTTCCAGGCTACGCCGCCGCTGGCAAGCAATATGCCCCCCAACATCGGCGAAATAACCGATCCCAGACGTACCGTCAGCATGGTAATCGCACCGGCCTGCATCAGATTTTCTCTTCCGACCAGTGCTGGCGTCGCCGCCAGTAAAGCGGTCACGCCCAGAGACGCGAAAAAGCCGTCCCACAGGCCAAGAAGATATATCGCCAGCAATGACGGTTCCGGTAACAGCGCGTTCACGCACAGGCCAATAAAACCAATACCGCAAGTACCGCGCGCCAGCAGAATCACCTTTTTGCGTTCGTAACGATCGGCCAGTACGCCGCCCACCATTAAGCCAATAAACATGGCACCGCCGGTTAACGTTACCGACAGCCCCACCTGCCAGGTGGAGTACGTCATCATTTGGATCTGTACCGGAACCGCTACGCCAAGCAGCCCCAGCGAGACAATAGAAATAAATCGGGCCAGAAATACTGCGCGAAATGCAGGATGCGTCTTCAACAGGCTGAGATTGAGCAGCCAGGATTGTCGATTCATTACAACGCCTTAATGCGAGTTTTTTTAAATATCCATTCAATGGCTGCACATGCTAACATAACCAAATAAGATAGATAACGATAATTACTATCATTATCAGGGAAGTTATTATGCCATGCTCGTTTTCCGTGACGCGCGCGTTTGCCGTGCCCGGATTGTTGTTATTGCTGATTCTCGCCGCGGTTTTAAGTCTGGTCATTGGCGCGAAACCGCTGCCTGCCGCCGTCGTGCTGGACGCGTTCACCGGTGTTTGCCAAAGCGCCGATTGCACCATCGTCCTGGATGCGCGTTTGCCGCGAACACTGGCCGGATTACTGGCAGGCGGCGCTTTGGGTCTTGCCGGGGCACTCATGCAAACGCTCACCCGTAACCCGCTCGCCGATCCGGGGATTCTGGGCGTTAACAACGGCGCCAGTTTCGCCATTGTACTGGGCGCGGTGCTGTTTGGTTTCTCCACGCCGCTGCAGCAGCTTTTCATGGCATTTAGCGGCGCGCTTATCGCATCGCTGATTGTCGCCTTCACCGGCAGTCAGGGCGGCGGTCAGTTAAGCCCGGTCCGCCTGACACTGGCGGGCGTGGCGCTTGGCGCGGTACTGGAAGGACTGACCAGCGGCATCGCGCTGTTAAATCCAGAGGTCTATGACCAGCTTCGCTTCTGGCAGGCGGGATCGCTGGACATTCGCAGCCTGCAAACGTTGAAAGTCGCGCTCGCGCCCGTGGTTATAGCCGGGATCGTGGCACTATTTCTGAGCCGTGCGCTGAACAGCCTGAGCCTCGGCAGTGATACCGCGACGGCGCTGGGTAGTAAAGTGGCGCGCACCCAACTTATCGGTTTACTGGCGATTACCGTCCTGTGCGGCAGCGCAACGGCGCTGGTCGGCCCTATCGCCTTTATTGGTCTGATGATGCCGCATATGGCGCGTTGGCTGGTGGGCGCCGACCACCGCTGGTCGCTGCCGGTGACGCTACTGGCGACCCCTGCTCTGCTGCTTTTCGCCGATATTATTGGACGTCTGTTGGTGCCGGGCGAACTCCGCGTATCGGTCGTCAGCGCGTTTATCGGCGCGCCGGTACTTATTTTTCTGGTACGCCGTAAATCAGGCGGAGGCGGCCTGTGATGTTTCTTTCTCGTCGGCTTATCGTAAGCTGCCTGCTTCTGGCGGCAGGCTGCCTGGCCATTGGCTTATGGAGTTTGCAACGCGGCGCCGTGCCTCTTGATACCGGGCAGATTATTGCCGCGCTGCTGGGCGACGCGCCGCGTAACATCACCCTTGTCGTAACCGAATGGCGGCTACCGCGCGTATTAATGGCGCTGCTGATTGGCGCTGCGCTTGGCGTCAGCGGAGCGATTTTCCAGTCGTTGATGCGTAACTCGCTAGGCAGCCCTGATGTGATGGGCTTTAATACCGGCGCCTGGAGCGGCGTACTGGTCGCAATGGTCCTGTTTGGCCAGCATCTTACCGCGATCGCGCTGGCGGCAATGGCAGGCGGTATCGTCACGTCATTGATTGTCTGGCTGCTGGCCTGGCGTAACGGGATTGAAACCTTCCGGCTGATTATCATCGGTATCGGCATCCGCGCTATGCTGGTCGCCTTTAATACCTGGCTTCTGTTGCAGGCATCGCTGGAAACGGCGCTCACCGCCGGCTTATGGAACGCCGGGTCGCTCAACGGTCTGACATGGGCGAAAACCTGGCCTTCGGCGCCGCTGATTATTGTGATGCTGACAGGCGCCGCGCTACTGGTACGTCGCATGCGGCTGCTGGAGATGGGCGATGACAGCGCCTGCGCGCTGGGTGTTAGCGTGGAACGGTCACGCCTGATGATGATGCTGGTGGCGGTGGCTCTCACCGCCGCCGCAACGGCGCTGGCTGGCCCCATCTCGTTTATCGCCCTTGTCGCGCCGCACATCGCCCGCCGCCTTAGCGGCACAGCTCGCTGGGGATTAACCCAGTCGGCGCTGTGTGGCGCCTTATTACTACTGGCCGCCGATGCGTGCGCGCAGCAACTGTTTATGCCTTACCAGCTTCCGGTGGGCGTGGTCACCGTCAGCCTCGGCGGTATTTACCTTATCGTCTTGTTAATTCAGGAGTCCCGCAAAAAATGACCGAATCCGTAGCCCGTTTGCGCGGCGACCAGTTAACTCTGGGTTATGGCAGCTATACCGTCGCAAAAAACCTTAACGTTTCGATTCCGGACGGCCATTTTACCGCCATCATCGGCCCTAACGGCTGCGGCAAGTCAACTCTGCTACGCACGCTAAGCCGTCTAATGACGCCCATTGACGGCCATGTCTGGCTGGATGGCGAACAAATACAGCGTTACGCCAGTAAAGAGGTGGCGCGGCGAATCGGTTTGCTGGCGCAAAACGCCACCACGCCGGGCGATATCACCGTACAAGAGCTGGTCGCCAGGGGGCGTTATCCACATCAGCCCTTATTTACCCGCTGGCGTAAGGAAGATGCCGACGCCGTCGCTAATGCCATGCGTGCAACGGGTATCACTTCACTGGCGACGCAAAGCGTAGATACTCTGTCCGGTGGCCAACGCCAGCGGGCGTGGATAGCCATGGTGCTGGCGCAGGAAACGTCCATCATGCTGCTGGATGAGCCGACGACGTGGCTGGATATTAGCCATCAAATTGATTTGCTGGAATTGTTAAGCGATCTCAACCGCGAAAAAGGCTATACGCTCGCCGCCGTCCTGCACGACCTGAATCAGGCTTGCCGATACGCCACCCATTTGATTGCATTACGCGAAGGTAACATTGTGGCGCAGGGTGCGCCGAAAGAGATTGTTACCGCGGAGCTTATCGAAAAAATCTATGGCCTGCGCTGTATGATTATCGACGATCCGGTTGCCGGTACGCCGCTGGTTGTACCGCTGGGGCGGCAATAGTCACCCACACATATGAAAAAGCCGGATAATCACTATCCGGCTTTTTGGTGTAAATCAGACTAACCGTTCATCTATCGCCAGCGCGTTTTCCATTTTACGCGAGACCATCGCATGACGCAGTAATACGCCGCCACAGGCCATCATACCGCCAATTAGCGCCGCCAGGATAATAATGTTCGCTTTACCCGGACCATCCTTTTTCACTGGCAGAGACGGCGACAGTTGATATTCAAACGGGGTAAACGTCACGTCGCTCACATTCATTGCCACCAGTTGTTCAACATGGTATTGACGGTTACGCAAATCACCGTTGATCTCGGCTATGTCCGTTACCCCTTTTTCAATTTCCAGTTTGCGGGAAATACCATCCGCGCCGAGGGAAATAGAGTAATCCGGATCATCTTTTACCGCCTGGCCATTGCTGTAAACCGGTTTCTTAATTCCGGCGGCATTGGCTATTTCCAGCGAATAATGAAGACGTTGAATATTGGCATCAAGTTGATTTTTGAGGCGCACCCGATCCATCGCCAGCTTTTCCTGCTCATAGCGGGTTTTGATTTCCAAGTGGTTACGAATATTTTCCAGCGTCTCTTTCACGACGATAGCAGAGATGTACTGAATATAGCCAGCCAGCACCTTTTGCGCTTCTTCCCGCGTCGGTGCGGTAAAACTCAGCGTCCACGACGTGAATAACGACGTTTCATTTTTCTTGCCAACATTGCTATCCACCGCTTTCATTTTTTCGCTCAGCGCGACAATCGCCCGATGAAGATCCTGCTCGTCTATTTTCGCACCTTTTAATTGATCCATGACATACGGAGAAGAACGAAGATATTCTTCCAGCAGCAACAGCGAGCTAAACTTTTTAATGAACAGATTAAATACACCAACCCGATCAACGCTTACATCCATATCCAACACGCGCAGCGTGGTCAACGTTCTCTCCAGTCCCTGCCACTGTATCGATTCCGCCGGTGTGATAATTGCCTGGCTGGTCCATTTTTGCGGTAGCAGAAAGGACAGGAGCAACCCCATACACGCGAAGGCAAAAACGGTAACAAGAATACGACGCTTCGCCTGCCATAACACATCCATAAGGCTAAACAAATCGATTTCATGACTGTTGGCGGGCGGCAGTGGGTAACCTGCAAATTGCTGATTTTTTTCTTGATTTATATTAAGAGATGACATGCCGTATGACCTGAAAACTTTATCCAATGAAAAAACACCTTCCTGTTGGAGATTCTAACAGCAAGTAAGAATTATCTGAAACAATCTTTGCACGCCAGCGTCAGAAAAGCACAATACTCGGAATTGAACTTGCCTGCAGCATGTATCACTTATGTTAAATGAATTAATAGTTGCAATAAAAAACCCATAATTACTAATTATTATGGGTTTCGCGATTTAATTTGTTAAAAGCAAAAGCAATGCCCGTTATTTATTAATTAGCTTACAGATGATGGGCCCAATAGCTTCAAAAGCGGCGGGCGAAATAATATCCACATGCGCGCACGGCTGGCGATAAATAGCCAAAGAGTCTATCCACGGTGACCAGCTCTGTTCTGGCGATACGCCTTCCGGCACTGTTTTATCCGCCACAAAAAGCGTAGCATGTCCATCAAACGGTACGCTATGCGCCGTCGTCAGCAAACGGACGGCATCAGCATAATTGCCTTCAATAGCGGCAAATAAGGCTTCGGATGCATTTCCCTGCTGAGCGGCGACAAACGCCGCGCGTTCGCGTTCAATTTCCGACAGCACGTCCGGATTAAGGCCATTCGCCTCTTTTTCCCGCCAGTTTTGTGTTTCCGGCGGCCAGGTGTCCAGTAATCCCAAAAACGCCACCGTTTCGCCGCGCGCGCGCAACCGGGCGGCGATCCCTTGCGCCAGCGTCCCACCCAGCGAATAGCCTAATAAATAATAAGGGCCATGCGGCTGCCGGGCGAGCAATGTCACCAGATGATGTTCACATACCTCATCAAGGGTGGTTGCGGTTTGCATAGGGCCAGCGGGGCGCGGCGACTGAATCCCCATAATCGACCACGACGGGCTGAGATAGCGTGATAATACGCTAAATTGCCAGGCGAACCCCGACGCCGGATGGAAACAGAATAACGTTGGACCATCGCTTTCACGCAGCGGCAACAGCGGCCCGAACCCCAGATTGCGCGAGCATTCATCATCGTCAGTATCGAGCAGCTTGCTCAATTGCGCCACGTCAGATGCCACCATCACCTGTCCCGGCGTCACCTGGCGGTTAAACGTCTGGCTTAGCTGTGCGGCCAGTTTCATCGCCAGCAGCGAGTGTCCGCCCAGCGCAAAGAAATCACTTTCAACATCGTTAATCTCACAGCCCAGCAGGCGGGAAAACGCCGCTGCGACAGCAATCTCCGTTGCGGACTGCGGCGCACGCCCTTTCACGCGCGGCGTCAGGTCCGGCAGCGGCAGGGCTTTGCGATCCAGCTTGCCATTAGCGCTAAGCGGCAAACTGGCAAGTTGCAACAGCACAACCGGCACCATATGCGCGGGAAGTTTTTGGCGTAATTTTTCCTGCAGCGCCGGTAAATCCAGCGGCAAACCGGAGTGAGAAACCAGATAGCCGACCAGTTGCCGGGCATCTCCGCCCGTCGCCGCCGCCTGATTAAAGACACAGGCATGCGCTACCACCTGTTCAACATCCGGCAGCGTTTGCATGACGCGGTCAATCTCACCCAGTTCAATACGTTGACCACGAATTTTGAGCTGATCGTCGCTGCGCCCCAGATATTCCACCGCGCCGGAATCCAGCCAGCGCGCCACATCCCCGGTACGGTACATTCGTTCGCCTGGCGCAAAAGGATCGGCGATAAAACGGCTGGCGGTAAGATCCGGACGCCCCAGATAGCCCTGCGCCAGTTGGATACCGGTGAGATAGAGATCGCCAGCCACGCCCGGCGGCACCGGCTGCATATGCGCATCGAGTATACGCAAGCCGGTATTCCAGACGGGATAACCAATCGGGATGCTGTTGCCGTCAATGGCCGCCAGCTCATTACCGCAGGCCGGATACCAGCTCACATCCACCGCGGCCTCCGTCGGCCCGTACAGATTGTGTAGCGGCGCGCCGGTTAACGTCTCCCATTCGCGGCACAGCGCCGTCGGCAGCGCCTCGCCGCTACAGAAAACCCGCTTTAAGGAAGCGCAACTTTTTTCAGCCGACGCTGGCGTTAGCGAGGCAATAAAGGCCGCCAGCATCGACGGTACAAAATGGGTGGTCGTGATGCCGTATTGCGCAAAAAACCGCTGCATCGCGAGCGGGTCGCGGTGCGCTTCCGGCTCGGCCATCACCAGTTTCGCCCCGGCGATAAACGGCCAGAAAAACTCCCATACTGAGACGTCAAAACTGCACGGCGTTTTTTGCGCCACTACATCATCCGCCGTCAGCGGATAGTGATCCTGCATCCACAGCAGCCGGTTCACTATCGCCATTTGCCCCACCATCACCCCTTTCGGTCTGCCCGTCGAACCTGAGGTGAAAATGATGTAAGCGGTATGATGCGGTAACGACAGCCCCAGCGGAGTCGCGTCACTGATCGGTAGCGGTTCGCTATAGCTCAAATATTCCATCCCCGGAATATCGTGAAAGCGCGCCAGCTGCGCCTGAGTCGTAATTAACAGTTTCGGCTGCGCATCCTCCAGCATCATTCGTAGCCGATCGTCAGGATAACCGGTATCCAGCGGCAGCCAGGCGGCACCCGCCTCGACAATACCATGCAGCGCTAAGGTCAGGAAAACCGACCGCGGCAATGCCACCGCCACGCTATCGCCAGGCTGAACGCCGCGTTCCCGCAGCGCGTGCGCCAGCGCCACAACCTGTTCGCGCATTTCACGGTAGGTAAAGTGATAATGCGCATCTACCAGTGCGGAAGCCTCTGGCGTTTTTTGCGCCTGCTGCGCCACCAAATCGCTGAGCGTGGCGACGGGAATAGTTACCACCGTATTATTAAGGTGTGTTAATTGCGTTTGTTCTTCCGCCAGCAGCATTTGCGCATCGCCACAGCGCAGCGCCGGGTTATCAGCAAACTGCGTGATAAGCGCCATCAACCGTAAGGCATGGCGGGAGAGCGTGGCGTCATCGTAACGCTGTGCATTCGCCAGCAATTCAATATCCAGACCACCGTTTTCATCCGGGAAGAGCGCCAGTTCAAGATCGTTAACCGGCCCCGTCGCCAGGGTATGGGTTTGCGCCTGTATGCCAGGAAGATCCAGATGATAATCAAACACTTTTATATTGAGTACCGGGCCAAATAGCGGTGCCTCCCCAGCGGCTCGCCCGCTATCGCGTACAATCTGTTCGGCGTCGTAACGCTGGTGGCGGCGCATTTTCTTTAACTGCGCCGCAAGACGCTTCGCCAGCGTTGGCAGGTCTTCCGTTGCATTAAGGTTAATCGCCAGCGGCAAAACGTTAAGGACCGGCCCGGTCGCCGTTAACGCTGCCGAGCCCATCCGCCGCATAAAGATAAATCCGGCGGCGTAATCCATCCGCCCGCACAATCGTCCCAGCCACAAGGTCACCAGCGCCAGGGCAAGATCCGCTCGCGGTATCTCAGGCATGTGCGCCGCCAGTTGGCGAAACGCCCCCTCCGGCGCGCTCAATTTCATACGCAGAATATCCGCGCTCGCCGATCGCCCCGGCAACGGCGCGGCAGAAATTGACGCTGGCGGCGGCAGCTCGCGACGCTGCTGCGCCCAGAAGGCGCCATCACGCTGCCAGGCCTCGCTCTGGCGATAGCGCTGATACTCTTCAACCACATCCGCAAAGGGGGTAAAAGGCGAATCCGGCGTAGGGGCGCCGCTCTGCCAGGCGCAATAAATCGTCGCAATCTGGCGGGTTATCGCCGGGAAACTAAAGCCATCCACCAGCAAATGGTGATAGCGCTGATACCAATACCAGCGGGTATCATCAATGCGTATTAACTGGTGAAACGCCAGCGGCTTACCGCTATCTGCGCGCAGGTTTTGCCGTAAGTCCGCCTGCATTAACGCCAGCGCCGCGTGATGCGGATCGGCCTGGTCGCGTAAATCGACAATCGCGGGCTCGCCGAACGTGCGCTCGGGATCGATCCATTGCCAGACCTCGCCATTCTCTTCGGTAAAACGCATCTGTAGCGTATCCGCCTGCTGCATCCCTACCGCTACCGCTTTTGCCAGCAAGGCGGCATCCAGCTCGCCGTTCAGTTCCACATAGTGCGCCACGCTCCAGACGGAGGGTAAATCAGAGAGTTTTTCCGCCATCCAGATCCCCGGCTGGGCGGCGACTAACGGTAAACGCTGCGTCATTTCGCCTCCTGCTTATCGGCATAATGCGCCGGATTCAGTGTTGTCCAGCGCGTATTAAGCCACTGCTGGCACGCGTCCTGCGATTGCGGTTCGCATACCACGTCCCAGCCTGCGGGAAGCGCGCACTCTGCTGGCCAAAGGCTGAATTGACGCTGCGCATTTTGCAGCATATAAAACTGTCCCTGCAGATTATCGAAGGGATTACTGAATTCCATACTCAACTCCTGTCGTGGACATGTGCCCGATTAAAGCGTGTCGATAAGCGGCTGCCAAAGCAGCATCAGCCCTTGCGTTAGCCCGCCGCGCCAACAAAGCGCATCGTGTCCGCCGTCAACCTGACGCCAGAAAATGGACTGCTGCGAGGTATTCAGTTGGGCATAAAGCGCCTGATTCGCCTGAAAAACGATCGGCTCACGCACGCCGGCTTCCAGTACGATGCGCAGTCCGCGCGCGCATAATGCGCCGGTTTTCAGTCGGGTAATCACCTCCCCCTCCAGCGAGTTGACGCGATGGGGCCACCAGAAAGATCCTGACTGGCTCAGTACACAGCCAAAACGCGTCGGCCAGTTCAGGCCGGCATACAGCGCCGACAGGCCGCCAAAACTCTGTCCGGCAACCACCGTTCGCCCGGCATCATCGCTAAAAGGCGTCACCGCTCTGACTTGCGGCAACAGTTCCTGCTGCACCGCCAGCCAGAAGTCGTCATTGCAGGGCAACTCCTGGCTACGGTGTTGAGTATCAATCGCGTCAATCAGCAGATAGACGGCGCCGGGAAGAAGATGTTGATGAGTCAGCGAGGCGAGCGCGGGCCAGGCGGGCATACTTTCCGCCCAGAATTGACCGTCCAGCAGAATAGCCAACGGTCTTTCTTCCGGCGCCTCATCTCCGGTCGTCAATATCCATACGCGGCGGGAGTTGCCCAGACGTTCGCTATGCCACTGCATCCTCAAAGGCGGTGAATACGGCGTTTCAGGGCGATCCCATCCCGGCTGAAGGGGCGCATCCGGCATTTCCAGCGCCGAAACCGCATGACCACGCCCTCCCCGCCAGCTTTGTGAATTAAGCGGGTCAGCAATCGCCTGCGGTAATAACTGTCGCCAGCCTTCACGCAGTACGTTTCGATCGGGCGTTTCGCCCGGCGCAAAAGCGGCAAAAACGTCATCGCGTTCGGTAGGAATAAAACAGTAGCTGCCGCGCCAGTTAGCGCTAAGCACCGTGCTCCAGCGCCAGACATCCGTTCCGGCAATACGCGCCATCGTCTGAGGCTGCGCGTTTTGATGATGATCGGTCACGCCAGTGATGTAGACCCAGACACGCCGTATCGGGGAGTGTGTTTCATTTCCCTGCGGGTCGCGCCACCAAAAAGTGACCCGATAATTTCCGTTTTTTTCCCGTACCCATTCCGGCCCGGTTTTGGTCCTCCACCAGGCCTCACTTCCCGTCGCCAGCGCCTCTTCCATTATAACCCTATGTTTATTATGAATTTTTCATATGAATAGCGAAATATATTGATAATATTATTGATAACAATTTGCATTTGCAATAGCGTATTGTCGCGCTATGGGAAGCGCGAACACAATTTCACCACCCGACCAATGCCTTTGACGGGCGCCTGGGCTTATGTGGCTAAAGAAAAGCAGGATATACAATGAACAAGAAGATTCATTCCCTGGCCTTACTGGCCAATTTAGGGATTTACGGGGCCGCTCTGCCCGTGATGGCGGAAGAGAAAACCGATAGCGCTGCGCTCAACAATGAAGATACCATCGTGGTGACTGCCGCCCAGCAAAACCTACAGGCGCCAGGCGTATCCACCATCACCGCCGATGAGATCCGCAAAAATCCGCCCGCGCGCGACGTATCAGAAATCATCCGCACCATGCCGGGCGTGAACCTGACCGGCAACTCCACCAGCGGTCAGCGCGGGAATAATCGCCAAATCGATATTCGCGGCATGGGGCCGGAAAACACCCTTATCCTGATTGACGGTAAACCCGTTACCAGCCGTAACTCGGTACGTCTGGGCTGGCGCGGCGAACGCGATACCCGCGGCGATACCGCGTGGGTACCGCCGGAGATGATCGAACGAATTGAAGTGCTGCGTGGTCCTGCCGCCGCACGTTACGGTAACGGCGCAGCGGGTGGCGTGGTCAATATCATTACCAAAAAAGGCAGTAGCGAGTGGCACGGTTCCTGGAATACGTATTTCAACGCGCCGGAACATAAAGACGAAGGCGCGACCAAACGCACTAACTTTAGCCTGAACGGCCCGCTGGGCGGGGATTTTAGTTTCCGTCTGTATGGCAACCTCGATAAAACGCAGGCTGATGCGCGTAATATTAACCAGGGGCATCAATCTGAACGTACCGGGAGTTACGCCGACACGTTACCGGCAGGGCGTGAGGGGGTAATTAACAAAGATATCAACGGCGTGGTTCGTTGGGATTTTGCTCCGCTTCAGTCTCTGGAGCTGGAGGCCGGTTACAGTCGCCAGGGCAACCTCTATGCCGGCGATACTCAGAACACCAATACGAACCAACTGGTGAAAGATAATTACGGAAAAGAGACGAATCGTCTTTATCGGCAAAACTACTCTCTGACCTGGAACGGCGGCTGGGATAATGGCGTAACCACCAGTAACTGGGTGCAATACGAACATACCCGTAACTCCCGTATGCCGGAAGGCTTAGCAGGCGGCACCGAAGGGATTTTCGATCCAAAAGCGTCGCAAAAATATACCGATGCCGATCTGAATGACGTCACCCTACACAGCGAAGTGAGCATTCCTTTTGATCTGCTGGTCAATCAAAACCTGACGCTGGGTACCGAATGGACCCAACAGCGTATGAAAGACATGCTCTCCAACTCGCAAACCTTTATGGGGGGAAATATCCCGGGTTACAGCAGTACCAATCGTAGCCCCTATTCAAAAGCGGAAATTTTCTCTCTGTTTGCCGAAAACAACATGGAACTGACCGACAGCACCATGCTGACGCCGGGGCTACGTTTCGATCATCACAGTATTGTGGGGGATAACTGGAGCCCGTCGCTGAACCTGTCGCAAGGTCTGGGGGATGACTTTACTCTGAAAATGGGTATCGCCCGCGCTTATAAAGCCCCGAGTCTGTACCAGACTAACCCGAACTATATTCTGTATAGTAAAGGTCAGGGCTGTTACGCGACTGGCGCTGGCACCGGCATCGGCTGCTATATGATGGGCAACGATGATCTGAAAGCCGAAACCAGCATCAACAAAGAGATTGGTCTGGAATTTAAACGCGATGGCTGGCTGGCCGGCGTCACCTGGTTCCGCAATGATTACCGCAATAAGATTGAAGCGGGTACGGTGCCGTTGCAGCGTATCAACAACGGCAAAACGGATGTCTATCAGTGGGAGAACGTGCCGAAAGCGGTCGTTGAAGGTCTGGAAGGCACGTTAAACGTACCGGTTAGCGACACCGTAAACTGGACAAATAACGTTACGTATATGCTGCAGAGCAAAAACAAAGAGACCGGCGAACGCCTGTCGATTATTCCACAGTACACGCTTAACTCAACCCTGAGCTGGCAGGTACGTCAGGACGTTTCTCTGCAATCGACCTTCACCTGGTACGGCAAACAAGAGCCGAAGAAATATGATTATCAGGGGAAACCCGTTACCGGAACAGATAAGCAAGCGGTCAGCCCATACAGTATTGTTGGCCTGAGCGCGACCTGGGACGTGACCAAAAACGTCAGCCTGACCGGCGGCGTGGATAACCTCTTTGACAAACGTCTGTGGCGTGAAGGTAATGCGCAAACCGTTAGAGATACTCAAACTGGCGCCTATATGGCAGGCGCTGGCGCGTACACCTATAACGAACCGGGCCGTACGTGGTATATGAGCATTAATACCCATTTCTGATGCCAATCTTCCCTCCCTCGTTCGGGGGAGGGAGTTTGAAAGAGACCATGCTGACATCCCATTTTTCCCTTCCCTTTGCCGAACACAGGCTGCATATCGTCGACTTTGATGCGAGCAGCTTTCATGAACACGACCTGTTATGGCTTCCTCATCACGAGCGGCTCCGGTCTGCCGGACGCAAGCGTAAAGCTGAACATTTAGCAGGCCGCATCGCCGCCGTTCATGCGCTACGCAAGGTGGGTGTCAGGACGGCGCCCGGTATTGGCGATAAGCGACAGCCGCTATGGCCGGACGGCGTATTTGGCAGCATCAGCCACTGCGCGTCAACGGCGCTGGCAGTCATATCCCGACAGCGCATCGGCGTTGATATAGAAAAAATCATGAGTCAGCATACCGCGACAGAACTGGCGTCATCCATTATTGATAGCGATGAGCGCCAAATTCTCCAGGCGAGCTCGCTCCCTTTTCCGCTTGCCCTGACGCTGGCTTTTTCCGCCAAGGAGAGCGTTTATAAAGCCTTTTCAGACCACGCCACACTACCGGGATTCGATAGCGCAAAAATTACTTCGCTTACCGCCACGCAAATCTCGTTAAATCTGCTGCCAGCCTTTGTCACCACGATGGCTGAACGTATCGTCCATATAGGGTGGTTCCAGCGTGATAATAGCGTTATTACGCTCTGCTCCTGGAATGACGCGCTTTCCCCACAACAGGAGCGCTCCCGCTTCTATACTTAGCGCAATAACCCGATAAATGAGATCGCTATGGTGCTGAATGATTTTCACGTTTCTGAACCTTATACGCTTGGTATTGAGCTGGAGATGCAGGTGGTCAACCCGCCAGGCTACGATTTAAGTCAGGACTCTTCTACGCTGATTGACACCGTTAAGCCCCAAGTTACTGCGGGAGAAATTAAACACGATATCACCGAAAGTATGCTGGAGATGGCCACGGACGTCTGCCGCGACATTGACCAGGCGGCGGCCCAGCTTTCTGCCATACAACACGTTATTTTACAGGCGGCGTCGGAACACCATCTCGGCATTTGCGGCGGCGGTACGCACCCTTTTCAAAAATGGCAGCGTCAGGAGGTCTGTGATAATGAGCGCTATCAGCGCACGCTGGAAAATTTCGGCTACTTAATTCAACAGGCGACGGTTTTCGGCCAACATGTCCACGTCGGCTGCGCGAATGGCGACGATGCGATTTACCTTTTACACGGGCTGTCGCGTTTTGTGCCGCATTTTATTGCGCTCTCCGCCGCGTCCCCCTATATGCAAGGCTCTGACACCCGTTTTGCCTGTGCGCGTCTGAATATTTTTTCCGCTTTTCCCGATAACGGTCCCATGCCGTGGGTCAGTAACTGGCAAGAATTTGCCGGATTATTTCGTCGTCTGTCTTACACCACGATGATTGACAGCATCAAAGATTTGCACTGGGATATCCGCCCCAGCCCTGCCTTTGGCACGGTAGAAGTTCGGGTGATGGATACGCCGCTCACCCTTGATCATGCTATCAATATGGCAGGGCTGATTCAGGCGACCGCTCACTGGCTGCTGACCGAACGTCCCTTTAAACCGCAGGAGCAAGACTATCTGTTATATAAATTCAACCGTTTTCAGGCCTGCCGCTATGGTCTGGAGGGCGTGCTAACCGATGTCTATACCAGCGACCGCCGTCGGCTGGCAGATGATACGCTGCGTCTGCTGGACAACGTTACCCCCTCTGCACGCAAGCTGGGCGCCGACAGCGCAATTGACGCGCTACGTCTGCAGGTGAAAAAAGGCGGTAACGAAGCGCAATATATGCGGGAGTTTATTGCCGACGGCGGATCGCTGATAGGCCTGGTACAAAAACATTGTGAAATCTGGGCGGGACAATAGACAGCATATTTGCCTTACCAGGCGATATCCCGGACAATGGTGTTTTAACTTACGTTTAACAAAACCATGAAACACCCGCTTGAATCATTGATGACCGCTGCCGGTATTTTGCTGATGGCGTTGCTCTCCAGCCTGCTATTGCCCGCCCCTTCGCTCGGCCTTGCGCTGGCGCAAAAGCTGGTCGGGATCTTTCATCTTATGGATCTCAACCAGCTTTATACTTTGCTGTTTTGTTTATGGTTTCTGCTGCTCGGCACGCTGGAATATTATGTTATTCGCTTTATCTGGCGGCGCTGGTTTTCGCTGGCCGATTAAACATTTCAATGCGTACGGCCATGCTTTTCTTTGCGATAAGCGCCTGGCGGCAGGTTGAACGTGCGGGTAAAAATGCGCGTAAAGGTTTGCTGCGAATCAAAACCATACTTGAGACAAATATCATACACTTTCTGGTCGGTGTCGCGCAGATCGCGCGCCGCCAGTTTTAGCTTCCGTTCACGCACGTAGCGCCCCAGACTCTCCCCTTTGTACTGCATAAAAAGGCGCTGCAAATGCCACTTGGAATACCCCGCATGACGGGCAATATCATCAATACGTAACGGCTGATTCAAATTATCATCAATCCACTCGACAATCGTGTCGATAACCTGAGCGGAAATGGTCATCGTGCTCTCCTCTCTATCAAACTCGTCAACGGCTCCCACACCGCACATTTACTGCAATAGCAATAAGCATAGTAATAACCACACAAATTGTGAGATGGCTTATGGCATGGCCTGCAATACGCTTTTCCACCACTTCACGCGGATAGCCCTTGATTATGAGTGAGTAAGCACTCATTATAGAAAGCAAAGATACGCCGTCAAGGTACTTTTCAAAGGTTGACATTCACCGTTGCGACGTGAGAACAGGCATGATTCAATCGTGTTTTTACAGACATAAGGGTAACGTGTAGTGGCTCGTCCGAAGAGTGAAGATAAAAAACAGGCATTACTGGAAGCGGCAACCCAGGCAATAGCGCAATCCGGCATCGCCGCCTCAACGGCGGTGATTGCGCGTAACGCAGGCGTTGCAGAAGGAACATTGTTTCGCTATTTCGCGACCAAAGATGAGCTGATTAACACGTTGTATTTGCATTTAAAGCAGGATCTCTGCCGGTCAATGATCATGGAGCTGGATCGATCCATTACCGATGCCAAAACGATGACCCGTTTTATCTGGAACAGTTATATCAACTGGGGCCTGAACTATCCCGCACGGCACCGGGCGATCCGTCAACTGGCCGTCAGCGAAAAGATCACCAAAGAGACGGAACAACGGGCCGACGATATGTTCCCCGAACTGCGCGATTTATGTCATCGCTCCGTTTTGATGGTGTTTATGTCAGATGAGTACCGCGCCTTCGGCGACGGCCTTTTTCTGGCACTGGCCGAAACGACAATGGATTTCGCCGCGCGCGATCCCGCTCGCGCTGGCGAATTTATTGCGCTGGGATTCGAAGCCATGTGGCGCGCGCTGACTCGCGAGGAGCAATAATGGACGGTCACACACTGCACGCCTGTGCAAAACGCTTTGCGCTGGAACTGCCTTTTACCGAACACTGCTGGCCTTTCGGCCCACAGTACGATGTGTTTAAAGTCGGCGGCAAAATATTCATGCTTTTCACTGAACATCACTGCCGTCCGCTGGTGAACCTAAAGTCGGACCCGCAAAAATCTCTGTTGAATCAGCAAATTTACCCCAGTATTGTGCCTGGCTATCACATGAATAAGAAACACTGGATTTCAGTCTATGCAGGCGAGGATATCACCGTCTCGCTACTCAACGATTTGATAAATGACTCATGGGATCTGGTGGTAGATGGGTTACCCAAACGAGAGCAACAGCGCCTGCGGCCGCGCTGATGCAATACTCGTCGCAATAATCGTTTCGCATTTTCCACCCTTATCTTTTTGCCGATAACCCGGTACCCTGCTGATACAAAAGGGTACTAAACCAACCAGGAGCATTTATGGACATCGTTTCTGTCGCCTTAAAACGCTACTCCACCAAGGCGTTCGATCCCAGCAAAAAACTGACCGCCGAAGAAGCGGATAAAGTAAAAACACTGCTACAGTACAGCCCCTCCAGCACCAACTCCCAGCCGTGGCACTTTATTGTTGCCAGTACGGAAGAAGGCAAAGCGCGCGTCGCAAAATCCGCTGCCGCCAATTATGTGTTTAACGAACGTAAAATGTTGGACGCATCCCATGTCGTCGTGTTTTGCGCAAAAACCGCAATGGATGACGCATGGCTTGAGCGCGTCGTCGATCAGGAGGAAGCCGATGGCCGTTTCGCTACGCCGGAAGCTAAAGCGGCAAATGATAAAGGTCGCCGCTTTTTCGCCGATATGCACCGCGTCTCGCTAAGAGATGACCATCAATGGATGGCGAAACAGGTTTATCTGAACGTCGGCAACTTTCTGCTGGGCGTCGCCGCGATGGGTCTCGACGCCGTCCCCATTGAAGGTTTCGACGCTGACGTGCTCGACGCCGAATTTGGTCTGAAAGAAAAAGGCTATACCAGTCTGGTGGTGGTGCCGGTCGGCCATCATAGCGTCGAGGATTTCAATGCCGGGCTGCCGAAATCACGTCTGCCGCTTGAAACCACACTGACGGAAGTCTGAACCTCTGCCTAAGCCGGACGCCCGTCCGGCTTTTTCACTTTCTGCCAGGTTCCCCAATGATAAATGGCGCGAAGTGCCAGGTTTTACATCACTAGTGTTAACTTATTCCTGCAATACACTGAAAAAGAATAACATTTAAAACTGGCACGCCGTTTATTTTACAGCAACGCAGTGTCGGCCCGTAACCATCCACTGACTACCCGCTGCTATATGTGAAAGGCTGAGTATTAATATTTGCGCATCGTAAGGGCCGCTTGCTGGCGGCGCCAGCATTGCCGAACGCCAGCCAGAAAGATAGCTTTAATACGAATCCTGGCTCGCCCATCACAACTGGAACCATGCAGGCGCTCAAGTCCGCTTTTTGTTGTCAGTGAGGGAAATTTTCATGGCGAATAATCACGATTATCGCGGATATATATACAATATACACTCATCGCGGTAAGAAATATTTAACCTGAAATTCTAATATATTAGAATACAGAATTGAATAATCAATTGGTTGATGTTTCTCATCAATTGCTTGCGTCTGAATTTTTAAAATAGGATCTTTAGTACTTATATGAAGAACACTTGCAATTTCAGGTGTTGGAAATATTGGAGAAAATGTTTCAAAAGTACCAATAATTTTAACATTACATTCATTTTCAATATATGAGAATTTAGATTTTTTCATATGTGAGACTGTTAGTTCCGGGAAACGCCCTACAGATAGCCAGGTTTCTTCTAACTGCGCGAGTTTATTATCAATAATACGCAATCGTTTTATATAATACACTGGTTCATTTTCTGTTATATTCAGTTCCCTTGAAATAAGATGTGTAGCTCCCTGCACTTCAAATCTCATAATCTGGCTAACAATTTCTTTACCACTATTTTTAGCTATTTCACTCAGACAATTCATATGCTCTACATGTGCAATGAAGCTCTTTCTTCTCACATAAGTTCCAGCCCCATGCTTACGTTCGATCATACCTTCTTTTTCTAAAATATCTAATGCCTTTCGTAATGTGTTACGTGATACGTTATAAGTCTGAGAAAGCTGGATTTCGGTTGGTAGCAGATCCCCTACATTATATGTGTATCCATTAATATTATCTTTTAGCTTTCTTGCAATGTCCTGAAATACCACTTTTGCACCTCTTTAAAATCATTAAAAACAATAAGTTATGCATCAAAAAAAACCAATTCTCACCAATGGTTCACTTTTCCACCTCAAAATGCACCTATTTATTAAAATCTATTGTGACCAATGTAACAAAAAATAAACCAAGGAATAAATAACATAAAATGCGCTGATTGAGATTTAATATACTAAAGAGGGATGTATATGAAAAATATATTATTGGTTTGTGCGGCTGGTATGTCTACCAGTATGCTGGTTAAACGCATGTGTGAGTACGCTGCAACTATAAATGCTGAGGTCAATATCAATGCACTGGCAATTGCAGAGGCTAAAAACAAGATTAAAAACAATGAAGCGGATATTGTTTTGTTAGGCCCACAAGTCCGCTTCCAGAAATCTGAAATTGAAGGCGTTGCTCAGGGAAGAATCCCTGTAGCAGTGATTGACATGAAAGATTATGGGGCGATGAATGGTAAATCAGTTCTTGAATTTGCCTTTAAGCTTCTTGAACAACAATACAACCAATAACATTATCCATTAATAGATTTGTTCCTGAAAAAAACTGGAAAGTTAGTTCCGATCATAATCAGGAACGAATCCTCATATTCAAAAAATAAGTTTTTCATAATTGCAGGTGATTACAATGGGATTAATGAATTCCTTTGAACGTGGGATGGAGCGCTTTCTTGTTCCAATAGCAATAAAACTGAATTCACAGAAGCATGTAGCAGCGGTCAGGGATGGATTTGTTTATACATTCCCTATTATTATGGCGAGTTCATTAATTATCTTAATCAACTTTGCAATATTGTCGCCTGACGGATTTATAGCAGGACTATTACATCTTGGTAGTGTTTTCCCTCATCTGGAAAAAGCACAGGCCATATTTACACCTGTAATGAATGGTTCTGTAAACATAATGTCTATAATGATTGCGTTTCTTGTAGCCCGCAACATGGCTATCAGTTACGAACAAGACGATCTCTTGTGCGGACTGACCGCTATAGGTGCATTTTTTATTGTCTACACGCCATATCAACTGATTGATAATCAGGCATTTTTGACAACAAAATATTTAGGCGCACAGGGGCTTTTTGTCGCAGTAATTGTGGCATTATTAACAAGTGAAATTTTTTGTCGAATGGCAAGAAATCCCAAAATTGCGATAACTATGCCAGCGGCTGTTCCACCCGCTGTTGCTCGCTCATTCAAGGTGTTATTGCCTATCTTTTTTGTGATGGTGTTCTTCTCTGCACTGAATTATTTATTATCATTAATTTCACCTAATGGGCTTAATGATCTTATTTATACATTAATTCAGGCACCACTAAAACATATGGGAACAAACATATTTGCAGTGATTATTCTTGGCGCGGTCGGCAATTTTTTGTGGGTACTTGGGATACATGGTCCTAACACTACATCTGCAATTCGTGAAACGGTATTCTCCGAAGCTAATCTTGAAAATCTCTCATGGGCTGCACAACACGGATCAACATGGGGGGCTCCTTATCCAATAACCTGGACGTCAATTAATGATGCGTTTGCAAATTGCGGCGGTTCAGGTATGACATTAGGACTACTAATAGCCATTCTGATAGCTTCTCGTCGTGCTGAGTATAGGGATTTGGCAAAGATGTCATTTATCCCTGGTATTTTTAATATCAATGAGCCTGTCATGTTTGGATTACCTATTGTTCTGAACCCGATTATGATGGTTCCATTTATTCTTGTGCCAATCGTTAACTGTACAATTGGTTATTTCTTTGTCTCAATGAAGATCATTCCTCCAGTTGCTTATGCTGTTCCCTGGACAACACCCGGACCATTGATTGCATTTCTCGGAACGGGGGGGAACTGGTTAGCTTTGCTTGTCGGATTCCTGTGTCTGGGAGTTGCTACGTTAATTTATTTACCGTTTGTCATTGCGTCAAATAAAGTCAATACCGCGATGACTGATTAACAGATTTTTAATTAATATTCAGGAGTGTTGTATGTTTGCTGATGAAGAAACTGTCATGGAATTATTAATTCATGCTGGTCAAGCACGCTCTGATGCAATGGAAGCTATCAAATATGCACGATTGAAAGACTGGGATTCTGTTACCAGACTAATGAAAAGCTCGGAAGAAGCATGTCTGAATGCTCACAAAATTCAGACTGCTTTAATCGGTCAGGATGAAGGATGCGGGAAAATTAGTGTCAATTTGATTCTTATACATGCTCAGGATCATTTAATGACTGCCATATTGTGCCAGGATTTGGCAAAAGAAATTATTTCCCTCAGAAGGGATTTAACCAGTTAATAAATTTTTTCCTCCAGTTAAAGCTGGAGGAACTTACTTCTACCTGTCAAGAGTATTTAAATGAAAGCAAAAAATGTAAAACTCAGCCTGTTGTGCATATTTATTGGCATGGCGTTATATCCTGCTGATGTTCTTGCCAGTAAATTAACGGTTGAGCAACGGCTCGAACTTCTGGAATCTGAATTATCTGCAAATAAAAAAGAATTGCAGATAACAAAATATGAACTTAGCACATATAAAAATAAAATTGCGACCTTACAGAAAAGTGTTGCTGAAAATAGCTATCGTAATACTGCCATTCCAGATATTACGGCCACATCACCTGTTTCTGAAAACATTAACAATGAAAACGGTGAAATCAACCAATCTGGTTCCCATGTTCCAGTCAAAGGCACACAACAAGTAGCAGTAATAGACAGCAATGGCAAAAATACAACTATTGAAAGCGTTACTCTAAAAGATATCAGTAAATATGTAAAAGATGATATTGGCTTTAGTTATCAGGGCTACTTCCGTTCTGGCTGGGCGACGGGTAATCATGGTTCCCCGGAAACCTATGCCGCCGGATCACTAGGACGCTTTGGTAACGAAACAAGCGGATGGTTCGATTTAACGCTAAACCAGCGTGTTTATAACCAGGACGGTAAAACAGCTACTGCTGTTGTCACGTATGATGGTAACGTTGGTGAACAATACAATGATGCATGGTTTGGCGATAGTGATAATGAAAATATCATGCAGTTCAGCGATATTTTTCTGACCACTCGAGGATTTTTACCATTTGCTCCTGATGCTGATTTTTGGGTTGGTAAACATAAATTACCACAATATGAAATTCAGATGCTTGACTGGAAAACTCTCACAGCAGATGTGGCTGCGGGGGTTGGTATTGAAAATTGGCTCTTAGGGCCGGGGATGCTTGATGTTTCGTTAAGTCGTGATGATGTTGATGTATATTCTCGTAATTTTGAGCATACTACTCAAATGAACACAAACTCTATTGACTTACGTTATCGAAATATTCCTTTATGGAAAGATGGCACATTATCATTAATGGCTAAATATTCTTCCCCGAATAAAACCGATCAGCAAAAAGACAATGAAAATAATGATAGTTATTTTGAAATGAAAGATAGTTGGATGTTAACTTCAATTATTCATCAAAATCTTGACCGGGATGCCTTTAACGAATTCACATTACAAATTGCTAATAATTCATTTGCCAGCAGTTTTTCTAGTTTCTCTGATGCAAGCAATACTATGTCTCATGGTCGTTATTATTATGGTGATCATACAAATGGTATTGCCTGGCGTTTAATTTCACAGGGGGAAATGTATCTTGGTAATAATATCATTATTGCAAATGCCCTTGTTTATTCTCACGGGGAAGATATTTATAGCTATGAGAGTGGCGCACATAGCGATTTTGATAGCATACGTACCGTTATTCGTCCAGCATGGATCTGGAATACCTGGAACCAGACGGGGATAGAATTAGGCTGGTTTAAACAAAAAAATAAAACTCAGCAAGGTATTAGTCTGGATGAGTCAGCCTATAAAACTACGCTCTATCATGCTTTTAAAGTTGGCACCAGTATTTTAGGTTCAAGACCGGAAATCCGTTTCTATGGAACATACATTAACATTCTGGATAATGAATTATCTAATTTCAATTTTAACGATAATAGCAAAGACGAATTTATGGCTGGTGTTCAGGCTGAAGTTTGGTGGTAATTTAAAATTTCTCATTAAGGAGCAAGGTTATGTCAGGATTTAAAAGTGATTTTCTATGGGGGGGAGCTGTTGCTGCACATCAACTGGAAGGAGGCTGGAACGAAGGGGGAAAAGGGATTAGTATTGCAGATGTTATGACGGCTGGAGCTTATGGTGTTTCGCGTGAAATCACCCCAGGAATAATAGAGGGTCGTAATTATCCCAATCATGAAGCAATTGATTTTTATCATCGCTATAAAGATGACATTAAACTTTTCGCGGAAATGGGTTTTAAATGTTTTCGCACATCAATAGCCTGGACCAGAATTTTTCCTAATGGGGATGAGATTGAACCTAATGAAGAGGGGTTACAATTTTACGATGCGGTATTTGATGAATGTTTCAAATACAATATCGAACCTGTAATCACATTGTCTCATTTTGAAATGCCATATCATCTGGTGACTGAATACGGTGGTTGGCGTAATCGCAAAATGATTGAATTTTTCACACGCTTTGCGAAAGTAGTTTTTAACCGTTATCAGTCGAAAGTAAAATACTGGATGACTTTTAATGAAATAAATAACCAGGTCAATTTCCGTGAAAGTCTCTGCCCGTTTACTAATTCTGGAATTCTGTATTCTGATGATGAAGGGGAACATGACCGAGAAAGAATTATGTATCAGGCTGTACATTACGAACTGGTCGCCAGTGCCATTGCCGTTAGTGTCGGGCATGAAATCAATCCAGATTTTAAAATTGGTTGCATGATTGCTATGTGCCCCATCTATCCTCTTACTTGCACTCCTGAAGATATGATGATGTCTGTAAGTGCGATGCATCGCCGTTATTGGTTCACTGATGTGCATGTACGTGGCTATTACCCACAATACATGCTCAACTATTTCGATAAACAGAGGTTTCATCTTGATATTACCGAAAATGATCTTAATATTCTCCAATATGGCTGTGTGGATTATATCGGATTTAGTTACTATATGTCATTTGTAACTAAATCTACGGAAGATAACCCTGATTTCAACTATGTTGAACCGCATCATTTGGTTAAAAATCCATATATTCAAACTTCAGACTGGGGGTGGCAAGTAGATGCTTGTGGCATACGTTATTCCCTCAATTGGTTCTGGGATCGTTTCCAGTTACCAATGTTTATTGTGGAGAATGGTTTCGGAGCCGTTGATTTTGTTCAACATGATGGAACAATAGACGATCAATATCGCATCGATTATCTCGCTGCGCATGTTCGTGAGATGAAAAAAGCCGTTGTTGAAGATGGTGTTGATTTAATAGGATATACCCCATGGGGATGTATAGACTTAATATCTGCTGGTACTGGAGAAATGAAAAAACGTTATGGGATGATTTATGTGGACAAAGATAATGATGGGAATGGTACTCTCGAACGGCGTCGTAAAAATTCTTTTTACTGGTATAAAGAATTGATTTCTCAGAATGGTAATAATATTTAATTTTTACTTTGATTTTTTAATTTAAATTCAAAAGGGACTCCACCGGAGCCCCTTTATTTGACGTTAGATAATGATAAACATGCCAATCAGTATTGAGATACTAACTACCAATAAAAATGATTCAACTCTAAATCCTAATGTTAATCGATTTGGTAAACTTCTTATCAACTTGTAACTTTAGATACTTATACCATCATGTAGAAACCTATAATATTTAAAATTCAAACTACTGATTATAAATTTAACTGGCGTCACTGGCTTCGCCCACTTCTGTGAAAAAACTTATTTTTTTCAGTGTCTAACGTTACACGAATGAACCGGGCAGCCCTCCCTGGCGTGTCATCAGAATCGTGCGCTAAACCCGATGTTATAGCGGGTTTGATTGCCATCGCTTAGCCCTGCCGTTTGCGCCAACCCGGCAAAGGCTGACATCGTTGTCGACAGCGGAAAATCTGCGCCAACCGCCATATCGATCCAATTTTTATCCTGCGTTTTCCCGGCGCGGCTAAACGTCAGCGCGGTCGATTTAAGGCCGCCGTTTGCCACATACGCATCATCGCCAAACTGGCGGCGATAATTAATCTGCGCCCAGGAATGAATGACGCTATCGCGGATATCCAGACGCCAACCAGCGCTACCCACCTGCGAATGGGCGTTTTGGTCGCCAAAATGCATTGATGTGCTGGTATTGAGTTTCTCGCTATAACCATTAACGTGGCTATAATCCCACGCATATTGCAACATTGGTCCAGTCGTTAACCACGACATCAGAACAAAATCGTAACCACTGGTTAACCTGGCGCCCCACAGCCGGCCGTTGGTTTCGCCCTCTTCCACGCGTCTTAGCGCACCAAGCGTTATACTGCGCTGAACGTTGCTGAAGTTAGCGGACAGGTAGTGTAAATCGCCATCCAGCCACGCCTGCCCGGCGCGTAAATGGCTGAACACGGCGGCCTGCAAGCCGCGGGCGTCATAACGATAATTATCGTCAGGACGTTGCTTATCCAGAGAACCGGCTATCAGCCCTCCCAGCAGTACCTGCTCGTTAAGCTGATAATCGACGCCAACCGTCAGATTATTATGATTACCGTGGCCATCGGCCTCGTTATTATCATAACGCTGATATCCGCCGCTGTATCCGCCGAACATGCCCAACGAACCGACAGGGTTTTCCCCCTGGCGAAGCTGCTGATAACGGCTGTCAAGCGTGTCACGACTGCCGCGCACCATCGACTGAACGCTTTGGTTCAGATATGTCACCTGTACCGGCGCGGCAATAATCGACTGGATATATTGCGCAATAATGGTATGGACCTGCGGACCGGGATGTAAATGATCGGCAAACAGATAGTCCTGCGACGCATTAAATCCCGGCATTGCCGAAGAGCACGCCGAGGCGGATACGCCCGGCGGGCAGGCCATACCCACGGTATTTGTCAGACCAAACGCCTGTGGATTGGCGAGAACTTCCTTAAAAAGACCGTTAATATTGGCACGGACAATATTACCACCGTGTTGCTCCAGCCCCTTTTCTTCCATCTGATTATAATAATCGGTCAGATCTGACGCCTGGCCTGCCGCCGTTTTATAGCCCGCCAGCAGTTGCTCAACGATCCGTTGCTGAATAGACGGGTCACTGCTTACCGTTACAGCCGCCGCCAGCAACGCCTTGCGGATCGCCTGCTGCCGACTGGCGGAATCAGGCGTCTCCCCCATCGCCAGCGCATCTAACGCCGCCTTTAGCGCCGGGGGCGCAGCGGCGCCCAGCCCGGCGGTGATTACCGCCTCCAGGAGTATTGGCGTCACACTAATGTCCGGTACGTTTGGTACCACGACCAGCCCGGCACCTGCATCCACTAGCAGCCCTACCTGCGCCGCCGCGTTAGTGGCGCTATTACCGGCTATTTGCCACGCCATAGCTGGCTGCGTGATGGCCGCCGCCAGATCGTTTCCACCGACCCAGTGAATATACAAGCCGTTGTGATCGGCTTTTCCGCCCGTTTTGGCAAGCCACTGCCGTACCTGATCCGCCGTATTATCCTGGGGGTTTAATTCCGGCGTCGCCGTCGCGCCGCCGGCGGCATAATTAGAACCGCCTTTGTTGGAGGGGCTTAATGCCAGCCCATATCGCTCGGCCAACTGTTCGTCGTAGAGCTTATTTTGACCACCATCCCAGGTCCAGCGACCGTTATTCCCGGTATCGCTAAGGCTATCGCCAAATACCGTAAGAGAGTCAAACGCCCAGGCGGATAATGGCGTGGCCAGCGCCAGCAAGAGTATGTGGTGTTTTACCAGGGTACGCTTTTGAGTCATCCCATGTTCCTTAATGTTATTGTTGGTAGGTACGACGATGCTAATCATCATCCGACAGAGACATTGCAATCGTTTTAAGCATTCTGGTTAAAATGTTTTCATCCATTGTTTACGGACTGGCGCCTGTTAAAAAAGGGGGGCCGGCGTAAAATAATGACGTTTGTGGGGCGCTGAATAAAATATAGCGTATGGATAAATCCAAAAGCATTTTTATCCGTCTCCCGCTGTTTATGCCTGAAGCGCAGGCATCCTGATTTGCATAAATGCCATTCAGCAGTCATCATAGGCTGCTGTTTATAAAGGAGAGATTATGCAGGAATTGATATCCCAGGTAGAAGATTTAGCGGGTATTGAAATGAATCACACCACGTCGCTGGTGGTGATATTTGGTATTATTTTTCTGACGGCTGTTGTCGTGCATATTATTTTGCACTGGATAGTACTGCGCGCTTTTGAAAAACGCGTCAGCGCCAGTTCCCGCCTGTGGCTGCAAATTATCACCCAGAATAAATTATTCCATCGTCTGGCTTTTACGCTACAAGGCATCATTGTCAATATTCAGGCCGCGCTCTGGCTGCAAAAAGGCAGTGAGGCTGCGGATATCCTGACGACCTGCGCACAGTTATGGATTATGACCTACGCCCTGCTGTCGTTGTTTTCCCTGCTGGACGTGATTTTCAATCTGTCGCAAAAATGGCCCGCCGCTTCTCAACTGCCGCTAAAAGGAATATTCCAGGGCATTAAGCTCATCGGTGCGATTATCGTTGGCATTTTGATGATCTCACTGCTGATTGGCCAGTCACCGGCGATTTTAATCAGCGGTCTGGGCGCGATGGCTGCGGTATTAATGCTGGTCTTTAAAGACCCGATTCTTGGACTGGTTGCCGGTATACAGCTTTCCGCCAACGATATGCTCAAACTGGGCGACTGGCTGGAGATGCCGAAATATGGTGCAGATGGCGCGGTCATTGATATTGGTTTAACTACGGTAAAAGTGCGCAACTGGGATAATACCATCACCACCATTCCCACCTGGTCGCTGGTTTCCGATTCGTTTAAAAACTGGAGCGGCATGTCTGCGTCCGGCGGACGCCGGATTAAACGCAGCATTAATATTGACGCGACCAGCATCCATTTTCTGGATGACGATGAAAAACAGCGACTGTTAACCGCGCAACTGTTAAAGCCGTACCTTACCAGCCGCCATCAGGAAATCGATGAATGGAATAAACAACTGGATGCGCCAGAATCAGCCTTAAATCACCGCCGAATGACCAATATCGGGACATTTCGCGCCTATCTGAACGAATATTTACGCCACCATCCGCGCATCCGTAAAGATATGACGCTGATGGTGCGCCAACTGGCGCCTGATGATCATGGTTTGCCGATAGAGATCTATGCCTTTACCAATACCGTCGTGTGGCTGGAATATGAGAGCATTCAGGCCGATATTTTCGACCATATTTTTGCCGTGGTGGAAGAGTTCGGCTTACGTATTCATCAGACGCCGACCGGCAGCGATATTCGTGCGCTGTCAGGGACGTTGAGGCATTAATGGATTGCCCGATCGCATGAGCATGGGATCGGGCAAAAAAGTTAATGGGCCTTACGGCGCAAAACGTTAAACGCGATAAACAGGAAAACAATCCATACTGGCAGCAAAATCGCCGACAATCGCATATCGTCCATCGTACACATTAACACCAGAATCAGCGCCAGAAACGCAATGCACAAATAGTTCCCGGCGGGATAGAGCAACGCCTTAAATTGCGTCTCGCGCCCTTTACGGCGCATCGCCGCGCGAAAACGTAAATGCGCGAGACAAATCATTATCCAGTTTAGCAACAGTGTCGCGACAACCAGCGCCATCAACAAGCTAAACGCTTTTTGCGGCAGCAGATAGTTGATCAACACCACCAGAGAGGTAATTGCCCCGGAAAGCATCAGCGAGTTCACCGGCACACCGCGATGGCTGACGCGGGTTAAAAATTTCGGCGCATTGCCTTGTACGGACAGGCCGAACAGCATTCGGCTATTCGAATAAACGCCGCTGTTATACACCGAAAGCGACACGACCAGAATAACGAAATTCAGCGCCGAAGCCACCACATTGCTGTCAAGATTATGGAAAATCATTACAAAAGGACTGCTATTGGATTTCACCTCTCCCCACGGATAGAGCGCCAGCAGAACCACCAGCGAACCGATGTAGAACAGCAAAATACGGTATACCACCTGATTAACCGCTTTCGGGATGCTTTTTTGCGGATCGCGCGCTTCCGCCGCAGTAATGCCGATCAGCTCCAGTCCGCCAAAAGAAAACATAATCACCGCCAGCGACAGAAGCAAACCATGCCAACCGGTAGCGAAGAAACCGTTATAACGCCAGAGGTTATCAATGCTGGCATGTTCGCCGCCGTGGCCGGAAAACAGCAGCCACAGACCAAAACCTATCATGCCGATAATCGCCAGCACTTTAATCAGCGCGAACCAGAATTCCGTTTCGCCATACAGACGAACGTTCACCAGATTCACGGCATTAATGATAATAAAAAACGCCGCCGCCCATATCCACGTTGGTACGTCAGGCAGCCAGTACTGCATATAGATGCCCGCCGCGGTCAGCTCCGCCATCCCAACCAGCACAAACATAACCCAATAGTTCCAGCCCGACAAAAAGCCCGCAAACGGCCCCCAATATTTCCAGGCGAAGTGAGCAAACGATCCGGAAACCGGCTCTTCCACGACCATTTCACCCAACTGGCGCATAATGAGAAAAGCGATAATCCCGGCAACGCCGTAGCCCAACAAAACAGCCGGCCCCGCCATTTGAATCGCCGGGCCGATACCCAGAAACAGTCCGGTGCCAATGGCGCCGCCCAACGCGATTAGCTGAATATGACGGTTTTGCAACCCCCGCTGAAGCGTCGGTTCATTCTTCGACGCGGCATCCGACACGCTGGCGCCGGATGCAGTTGACGCGTTTTTCACGTCCTACCCCTGTATCGTTTTTATTGAGGGGCACCTTTTAACATTTCGTTCTCGCTGCCGCAAGGCGCAATCGTTTGTCACGGTTCAGCCCCGGACGTTAACGTTATCGTGTAAAAAAAGATATCGCGGGGAGTAAAAAGAAAAGAATGCGCGCCGATATAGAGAGTTACGGGTGAAAGACGACGAGTATAAAATGTGTGAATAACTCTGGACGAAAAGTACGACACCCTACAGAATACATTTAGTATTTTTTCAGTATTTTCAAAAAGGTGAATCAGACCTGGTATCTGTTATCCGTTTTTGAGCCACGCCAGGCATCAACGTCATGAATAAGATCATTAAACGTTTAGAGATCATCAAAAGCGCCATCGAACTTGAGGACGAAGAGATTATCCGTCAGCAGCTCATCTACCTGAAAAATGAGCCGCAGGATGCTGTAATCAGCGCGATTGCCCAGGCGATTGAAGCCCGTCGTTTCAGTGACGCCATGCAAGAGATCTCCGCCTGGCTACAGGCCCAACGGGCGCTCTCGACGTGGCAAGATCCCTCTATCGCCGCCAGTAAACTGGAGCTGAAAGCGCTTGAAGCCCAACTTCGCGATCTGATTGACAAACGAAATGCGCGGGTACAAATCCTCGACGATTTCAACGACCTCTATCATCTGCGTCTCGGGCCGTTGATGAGCCGTATTCTGGAGTTGCGTAAACAGCTCGCTGTAAATATGCAGCGTAAGCAAGAAGCTGAAATAAAACGCCGGGAAAAGGATTATCAATCCTGCCTGCAATTTATTTCCCAGGCCGTGGATCAACTGGCAACGCTAAAACAGCAGTGGACAGGATTGAATGCCGCCTCGCGGGAAGCGGTGGGCATCCGTCAGCGAATCCAGCAGCAGACGGAGTTAATCACCGCGTTGCTGGAGGAAATTCGCGAGCTGGAAGCGGATTTTTCCCATCAGGACGACAGCACATCCCGCCAGGCGCAGGAGGACGCGGAACAGGACTATCACCAGTACCGGAAGCAGCAGCAGGAAGCGCAATTTCGCTACGCCCGCGATCAACGTTTGTCGGCTGACGAACGCAGTGAATTAAAACGTCTGTGGCGCCAGGCCAGCCGCTTGTGCCACCCGGATGTGGTCGCCGATGAATTGAAAGAAAAAGCGCACCAGATGATGGTACAGCTTAATCAGGCGCGGCAGAATGCCGATCTGGCGGCAATTCGCGCGTTATTGACGCAGTTGCAAAGCGGTCTGGAACCGATGATGGCAAGCGACAGGCTAAATAACCTGGAACATCTGCGCCATAAAATACGCCAGCTCCGCACGCAAATCGACGCGCTGTTGAAAGAGATTACGCAACTGGAAGCGGAAAACGCCTGGCGGCTCGCCTCTTCCGTTACGGATAAGGAGGCCTATTTCTCCGAGCAGGAACGAGCGCTAACCGAAATTCGCAATACGCTGGAGGCGCAGGTTCAACAGGTGGAACAGGAACTTCTGACAGGGTAGTCCATCAGCCATAAACAGATTGTCGGATGACGCTTGCTCAACCATCCGACGAATCGTGGCATAAAAGGGTCAGAGGGTCGCTACTGTCGCTGTAAAAGTAGCGAACGGGCGGAATCCGCCATGATCATCACCGCGCCTGCCAGCATTAATGTATCTTTTAATACCAGCCGTCCGGCGCCCGATAAATACGGGAAACCATAATGCGCATCGCCCAGCGGCATAACCCAGGCCTCCGGCGTGGTGATTAAAAACGATAGCGTGACAAATGGCGTCAGGAATGCCAGTACGCCGCCCGCCAGCCCTAACCAGCGGCTGAAAGGGTTAGCCAGTACCAGCGCCGCGATAATTAATTCCACCACGCCCAGACCATCCGAAAACGCATACGTATTATTGGCTGTTTGCCAGGCGCGTTCCTCCGGTTTTAATTCGCCCTCATGAGTCAGATGCTGACGATATTCCTCCGGATGTTCATAGAAAAATGACATAAACGGACTGTTCGCCACAAACGGGGTAATACTGTCTGCCTCATAGGGCACAAATTTCAGTAATCCAATCCAGATAAAAACGATGGCGATACTCAGGCGAATTAAGGTTAATCCAAGCCGATCCCCCCGACTTAACAGACGAAGATATTTATCCATACCAGGCCCTCCTTATTTATATAAAATCGCAGTGGCATAACCTGTATTATCAATACGCATTGACGTAATTTTCCATGACGACGCCTGTTTACTTTGCGCCAGTCTGGCAATAGCGTCTTCAAGCATCGACGGCGTCGCTGAAACCGCAGAAACGCTGATATATTCAACGTCAGCTAGCGGCTGGGCGGAGGCGGAAAATGCCAGCGGCGCAGCCAATAATGAGGTAATAAACGTTGTAACTTTTAACATCGTGATTTCCAGTCGTGGGTTATTTCAATGGTGTTATAATACGTTACTCCTTACTAAAGCCTTTTCTTTCAGACGCCAGCATATTTGTCCTGGCGTATTTTTATGGCCTAACAGGCAAAAAAAAAGCCCTGATTAACAGGGCTATGCTATTTATGTTTTACTTAATGAGAGAAAAGAGATCGTTTAAGGACTCGCTCATTGTAGGATGGGTAAATATCTGATCGCGTAACACCGTATAAGGTAAATCCGCATCCATAACGGTTTTAACGATATTAATCATTTCATGAGAATCGACGCATAACAATGATACGCCTAAGATACGCTGCGTATTCACGTCCACTACCGCTTTTAGTACGCCACGGGTATCGTCCATAACACGGGCGCGAGGGATCGCCGCCACCGGTAATGTCGCCACCTGCACCGTTGCGCCGCTCGCCCGTGCTTGTTCTTCCGTTAGCCCGACACGAGAGAGCGGCGGCGTCATAAAGACGGAATACGGCACGTTCTGGCGATCGCGGGTACTGCGTTTGCCATCCCCCAATAAACCGTCTCGTACAATACGAAAATCATCCAGTGAAATATAGGTAAACTGCAACCCACCGGTAACGTCGCCCATCGCCCAGATATTTTCCGCCGTGGTACGCAGATAATCATCCACGATGATCCCACCGCGTTCGTTCACCGCCACTCCGGCATTCTGCAACTGTAAGCCAGTCGTCGCCGGTTTTCGCCCCGACGCCACCAGCAGGGCATCCACAAGATGCGCGCCTTCCGGCGTTTCTAATTGTACCGCGCCCTCCTGTGAGGATACGGCCTGTACGCTGGCGTTTAAAATCAGCTCGACACCCTTTTCCTGCAAAATGCGGGCAATTGCCTGCGCGATATCCCGATCTTCACGAGGCAGGAATTGCGGTGCTGCTTCGAAGATAGTGACCTTCGTACCGAAGTTGGCGAACATTGAGGCAAATTCAAGGCCAATATAACCGCCGCCTAAAATCCCCAGGCGCGCCGGGCGCTGGCTCAGGCTGAGTAGCCCGGTGCTATCGAACACCCCCGCCGTAGTTGTTAAGCCCGTAATTGCCGGGATCGCCGACTCTGCGCCAGTATTAATGAAGATCTTTTCTCCCCGTAACACCCGCTCGCCGTCCGCCTGAAATACTCGTAAGGTATGGTTATCAATAAACTCCGCCCTTCCCTCAATCACATCGACATTGTCCAGGTCGGCAAGATTATGAAAATTTTTGTCGCGTAAAAAATTTACGACCGCCACTTTACGTTGCATGGCGGCAGAAAAATCGCCCTCACGTTCCGCGTCATGCACCAGCGTTTTCGTTGGAATACAGCCAATGTTGATACAGGTTCCGCCGAACATACTGGCGGACTGTTCGATAATCGCCACGCGCCATCCCGTCTTCGCCAGAGTTGCCGCCAACGTTTTTCCTGCCTTGCCAAAACCAATAATGAGCGCCTGATACTGTGTCATCTTCTTTCTCCGCCAAATCACCCTCTGTTTGTCAGGCCTAGTATAAGTAACGTCAGAAAAAACAGAGTTATTCGCAACGCGCCATTTTTTGTCTTATCGTCTAAATTAGCGTTTGGCGAAAACAAGGGTAGAAATGATATTAAGTCCGAAATATAGTGACGATAGACAGGAATAGTTATCCCTATTTTTTAACAACAATCTGTTCTGGAGTCTATATGGACGCGCTTAGTCGGCTATTGATGCTTAACGACCCTCAGGGCTCAATCGACAAGAATTGCCCGTTAGGCGGCGACTGGCAGTTGCCGCACGCCGCTGGCGAGCTATCGGTGATTCGTTGGCATACCGTTACGCAGGGCGAAGCGCAACTGGAAATGCCTACCGGCGACGCCATGACGCTTACGCCGGGAAGGGTGGTGATTCTGCCGCAAAACTCCGCCCACCGTTTGCGCCAGTCTGGCGAAGCACCGACGCATATCGTGTGCGGTAGTCTACGCCTGCACACGACGTCACGTTATTTTCTTACCGCGTTGCCGGAAGTGTTATGTCTTGCCCCGCCGCCGCATAGCCCCGCCAGTATCTGGTTTAACGCCGCCATTTTGCTGTTACAGCAGGAGTCAGAACGCCATTTACCCGGCGCTGACGTCTTATGCAGTCAGCAGTGCGCCACTCTGTTTACCCTCGCTGTTCGCGACTGGTTGTCGCAGGCTGGCACGGCGAAAAACGTGCTCAATTTATTACTGCATCCCCGACTGGGCCGCGTGATTATTCACATGCTGGAAACACCGGCACATCCCTGGACGGTCGAAACGCTGGCGCAACGGGTACACATGTCGCGGGCGAGCTTCGCCCAGCTATTTCGCGACGTGTCCGCTACGACGCCTTTAGCCGTGTTAACGACGCTGCGCCTACAAATTGCCGCCCAGACCCTGTCACGTGAAGCGCTGCCGGTGATGGTGATTGCCGAGTCGGTAGGTTATGCGAGCGAATCTTCTTTTCACAAAGCTTTTGTCCGCGAATTCAGTTGTACGCCAGGCGAGTACCGCAAACGGGCCAACACGCTCGGACGATAAACGTACGCCGAACCCGCCTGCAGTTTGAGCTGCCCGGAAAACGCCACGCTGGTACCGGGTTTTAGCTGTACCTGTTCAGCGATGGCTTTTTTAAGATCGTTAACCAGTAGAGTAATCTGACATTATCGTCATTATTCCGTCACGCGCCAGACCCAACGACTGTTTTATTATTTCTCTTATTAACCCACACCGGAGAAATAAGATGAATAAGTTTACATCCCTTTTAGCTGTCGTTTTTTTATCTCGGCTGGCGTAAACGCCGCTGAGAAAATGGAATCCCGTCAGTTATCCACCACGGCGCATGAAATGATGAATAACGGTGACGCCTTCGCACATCAGCAAATGGCTCAGATACAGAAAACCAGCGCCCCGGCAACCGTGGCGCAGCGACAAAATGCGCCCCCTTTTCTGAAATGGACGACTATGAAAAAGCAATGGTCGTCCATCAATCGATGAATAATGCCCATTCTTTCGCCCATGAGATTCATGGCAGAGGAGCACCATAAACAGATTAGACGCAACTAGTTATTTGTATATTTAACGTCACGTACTGCGGATGGCGCAACATCGCCGCCGCAGAAGCATACAGATTAACCTAATTTTGAAGAGGTTAAATGACGCGCCCTGCAGGATTCGAACCTGCGCCCCACCTGACACAAAGAAACGCTATTTGGCATCAGCGAGCCGACACGATTTCAATCGTCAGTAGAGATAACGCTTACAGGAAACTGGCGTGCCAAGTTTGATCCAGCGCAGCGGATACGGGTAGCGCACGATAATTAATTTACGCTGTTAATTGAGGGATTACAGGGGCTGCCTTATCGTTTTTCATTAGTATCCTATTGAAACGCCTGATATGGACGGCAGGCCTCACCCTATCCCCTGCTCCGGGCTGATCGGAGTGATTTTAGAAAAACATGAAGCCTGCGTGATTTTCTATAACACTTAAACAAAACTTTCGATACCTTTTGATTTTCTTCTTTATCGCTTTTTAAGTCTTTTATTGCTTAAAAATACTTTCGATATGTTTTTTTGTGATCTAGCGTAAGGAAACGAAAGCATGTAAAAGATAATATATCTGCGAGTTGGCAGCCAGCAAACACTCATTGCCCATACCTGATGTCCGGACCACATTTTTCCGGCAGTGGATCTACAGATGCAGGAAACCTCCCTATAAATCCTGCAATGTAGCGTATTTCTATAATTACAAGGGTTAGATATCATTATGAAAGCGAAGTTGTTAGTTACTTCTGGAACAGCAGTCTGTCTGGGGATCATTGCTACACTTCTGCCCGTCTGCGTTCACGCTGCGAAAGTGAATGCAACACTGAGTTGGGTGACGGGAGATTACGGTACACCATATGATTACAGTGGTCCGCGCCTGGATATGAACCTTAATCCTGACGGTTCTAACTGGTACTATGATTTAGGTTTTCGTAAACAATTCCACGACTCCCGCCAGCGCTATCAACGTGCTGAGGCTATGGTCGGCTATCGTTTCCGTTTTGACGAGGGTTGGATCCAACCGAGCTTTCGTATTCGTGAAGATTTAACCACTTACGATAACGGCAATCGAACTACCATTGATTTTTATACCGCACATTTGACCGGCCAGCGTCTGTTATCTGAACGTTTTACATTTGCGAGCAGTGTGATTCTGGGTATTGAACGTGAAGAGGTAAATACGGCATCGAATCAATCTGTACGCCGTGCAGATCGCTTAACCTGGGAAATTGAACCAGGCGTACGTTTCAAGTCGAGTGCCAATACCATGATGACGTTGAACTATTTTAATGCTGGTAAACGCAGTGACAAAGGCGATACCTGGGGATTGACCGATAACTCAAGAAACCAGCAAATGCGTTTCTATTTTAACTGGAATACGCCAATTGGTCTGGTGCTCACCCCATATGTTCGCTATGCCCTTAATTATGGTGAAACGTCCGGATGGTACGAAAGCGCGGCATACAGTGAAACCAAAACAAAAAGTAAAGTTAACCGTTTAGCCCTGCAAATGGCTTACCCTTTATCCGATAGCTTCCGACTTCAGGCAGAATACTATATTGAAGATGTTAAATATAAAAAAGGCTATACCATGGGTAAAGAAGACTCTTCATCTAAATATATGAAAGTTGGTGTACGCGCAACATTCTGAATATTTACTTATGCCTGGCATAGAAACGTAAAATCCAGCATTAAATAATTCCGGGTTTCAATACAGTATTAGATTCATTCCTGAGAAATGGAAGGTGTTATTATGTCTAAAAATTTTAGGGCAAAAATTCTCGCGGTCAGTATATCCACTATTTTACTATCAACTGCATTTAATACAGCTGCGAGTGTTTGTCCACCTTATACACCTGCGGGCAGTACTTGTGATGCAATAATTGCCTCCGATGGTAAAGCCGTGACCTTAACGTCAGACTTATACGTTGCCGAAGGTAATGCTCTGACCTATACTGGCAACACGCCATTTGTCGCCCAGTATATCCGTAAAAACATTACTGTTAGCGGAGAAAATGCGTACGCTATCTACGCCGATGGTAATACGTTTTTTAATAATAATATTAACCTTGAAAAAGGGATTAATATTATCAGTGAAAATGGCACAGCAATTAAAATTGACGGTTCATTTAAACAACCGGCCGTTCCTAATATAGGTATATCAATAAAAGATGGGTCGACGGTTAAAGGTAAAGAAAATGCCATTGACTTCTCAGGAGCAAAGACAGCTCTGAGAATAGATGTCAACGGTAACGTCTACGGGAATATTGTAGGCAATGGTCTGGAAGGAAATAAGATTAACTTTGCTTACCAGGGCGGAGCACAGCAAGGGTTATTTGATGGTTATACTATTTCCGGGGTTGAGAAAATAGATAACTGGGGGAATCTAAGCATCATTGCTAAAGACAGGACCATTTTCTGGAGTGGTGATTTTAATAATAAAAAAAATGCGATTTTGGATTTTAAGATTGGTAACTCCGCTAATTTAAACACACCTCTATTATTGATTGAAGGCAAGACCGTATTTAATACAGGAAGTAAGGCATTATTCTCTTATGTAGGGAGTAACATCAACGATATCGTCAATAAGGATATCATCCTCATTCAATCAAATGGGGGAATGAGTGGTACTGTTGAGGTCGGACAAGGTGGCGTAAACGCGGTTAGCGATCTTTCGCCATTGCTAAAACAAATCGACTCCTGGATAACCACCACCGATCCGGTTGTCAATGGTGGCATTCAAGGCAATCAACTGGTGGTACGCTACGGGGTGAACTACGAAGGCGGTGATAATTTTGTCAACATCGCTAAACAAGGTGGCATAAGTGAGCAAAGGCTCCAGGCAGCAAGTTATATCGTTAACTATGCACTGTCCGAATACAACAAAACTCAGTCCGTACGAAGCGGTGAACTCCTGGCACTGTTAACCTCAGCGGGTAACAGTAATACAGGCGACGACGGTGCGAATTCATCTGTTGTTGACAGCGGCAGCAATGGTATTGCCCGGTTAGTTGAACAATTAACCCCGAATGCTGAAGGCAGTGAGGTCCGCGCCGCCCTGCGTGTGGTCGATAAGATGCGTGATCAGGCAAATAACCGTAGCTTCTATTTACGCAATCAGGAGACCGCAACGCCGTGGAATTTCTGGGCGCAAACTCTGTATACGCATGGACGCCAGGGCAATGAGGCTGATATTTTCGGTTATCAAACTAATGCTTATGGCATAAATATTGGTATGGATCGCCGCTTCAGAGATGAAGCTTTATTCGGTGTCGCTTTCGGTTATCAAAACAGCCATATAAATATAAATGGTTATGGTAATACAAAAGATGTAAATAGCTATGAAGCTATGGCCTATACTGGTTGGTTCAACGACCGCTATTTTATTAACGGTAACATTAATATGGGCTATAATAAAAATAGCAGCACCCGTAATATTGGTTCCTTAAATGGTTATCAGGGAAATACCAGGGCTGAAGCCGACTATAACAGCTTGCAGATGGGTTATCAGGCCAGCGCCGGTATAACATTTGACCTTGATATCGTTAAATTACAGCCGCGAGTAGAATATAACTATCAGTGGTTCCGGGTGGAAGATTATGCCGAAAGCGGTTCACCAGCCAGTCTGGAAGTAGATCGGCAGTCTTATTCAGTGAAACACCTGGGTGCCGGTTTTACCGCCTTCAATACCTACGATTTGGCGTTTGGTAAATTTACCCCATCACTCTCCTTAATGGGATACCGTGATTTAAATGATTCAGAAGTCATAACCGAAACTGCGGGTTTAGTGATGGATCAGGGTAAAGGCAAAGGCCGTTTCACTATCACCGGCGATAGCATCGGTAATGATATTTTTGAAGCCACACTGAAATCTTCTTTAACGCTAAAAAATAATATTATCCTGGACAGTAATTTGAATTACTACAAACGTGATGGTTATAACGAAGGATATATAGGTCTGAGCGTTTCTAAATACTTTTAAGTGCAAGTCGCCAGAACTCTTTTGTAGGTATAACGCATCGGGATACAGCATGACCTGTATCCCGATGGGTATCGCCTCTCTTCATTTCTCTGTTGCATCCTTTTATTGAGTAGCGAAGATTATGTATACACCTTTCAGATTTAAACTTATAGCCCTCACCGTCGCAACCTTGCTGGGAGCAGCCGCCTGTACATCACATCCATCAGTGAATAACGCTAAAAGTACAAATAATGAAATCAATAAAAAAATGCTGATGCAGGCGTCGATTATTGATTTTGACGGCAATAGCATCCCTGATTTTGTCTCCGCAAGTAAAGATTCAACACTGTCGTTGAGTCCTGAGCGCTATATCATGGGCAATAAATCGCTTAAATGGGACTGGCAGGCGGGCAGTACCGTGACGATTCATCACCCTATCAAACAAGTACCCGACTCTGTTGCGTCTAAGATATGGGGTCGTAAAGCCACGCAAGTGCTCTCGTTTTGGATTTATAACGAAAGTCCGGTTGACGATTACATGATTGTTGATCTTGGCCGCGGCCTGGGACCTTCTGGCTCACCTGATACCGGCATTAAAGTCAAAATGAACTTTAGCGGCTGGCGCGCAATCGGCGTTTCACTGCAAAACGATCTTGAAGGACGCGAAATTGAAGGCTTGGGCATCAGCGAAAACGAAGCCGGTGAGAGCGGCGCCCGCAATACCATTGCCAGTGGGGCAAAAAGTGATATGGATGACATTCGCTTTAAAGCGCCGCTTAAAGCGCCCTCCGGCACTTTTTATATCGACCGTATCATGTTGTCTATCGATGACGCTCGCTATCAATGGTCTGATGACCAGGTAAAAACGCGGCTTCACATTCCAGAAATTGATTTCCGGCTACCTAAAAAATTACCGACCCCAACGGCAAGTGAGTTAGCCGCTACTGAGGGCATTCGCGATGCCCTGGTACGCGTATTTATCCAAGGGAAAATCGACGAGAGTGGACTGGTCATTGTCGATAATTACGAAAAATTACGCAGTGAATTTGCAGCATTACGTATTAAACGTAACGCAGAGGGTAAATTGTCCGGGCGGCATATAATTACAGATAAACAGAAGGTATTGTATCAACCTGAATTTATGAGCGCCGTCGACAAACAGCGTTTTGACGATTATGTTTATCTCGCTGATTATGCCACGCTGATGTTTAATATCAGCCGTGCCTATCAGATCAGTACTGTGCCTGCGCAGCGTCAGGAACTGGTCGACATGTATATACTGATGACCCAACATTTATTGGATCAGGGATTCGTTGACGGCAGCGCGCTGGTTACGACCCACCACTGGGGATACAGTTCTCGTTGGTGGTATATCTCGGCGATGATGATGAGCGATGAACTGGAAAAACATCAGTTACGTCAGCAGGTCGCTGATGCCCTGCTGTGGTATTCACGGGAATTCAAAGCTAACTTTGACATGCAACCGGGGCCCGAGAGTTCGGATCTGGACTATTTTAATACACTTTCGCGTCAGCACTTAGCACTGCTGATGCTTGAGCCCGATCCGGCAAAACGTATTGCATTATTAAAACGTTTTGGTGAGTATATCAACGTGGCGCTGTCGCAAATCCCACCCGGCGCACAAGATGGCCTACGTCCTGACGGTACGGCATGGCGTCACGAAGGCAACTATCCAGGTTACTCATTCCCGGCTTTTAAAAATGCCAGCCAGCTGGTTTACATGCTGCAAGGCTCGCCGTTTGAGGTCAGCAAAGAAGGACGTGCTGCGCTGAAAAAAGCGATGGTTTCAGCATGGATTTACAGCAACCCGGCGACCTCAATGGGACTCGCGGGTCGTCACCCGTTCAATTCATCAAGCGTGAAATTATTCCAGGACTCGTTCCGGTGGTTGGCCCTGACCGGCAATCCGCAAACCGGCGAAAAAGTGGATAAAGATCTGGCCGCCATCTATCTGCAAATTACCAGAACGCCAGAGAGCGAAAGCGAAGCGCTCTTTGGTCAGACAATTAAGCCCGCTTCTTTACCTCAGGGTAACTGGACCTTTAACGGCGGCGCGTTCGGAATTCATCGTTTTAGCGACAAAATGGTGACCCTGAAAGCCTACAACAGCAATGTTTGGTCTTCAGAGATTTACTATGCCGATAACCGTTATGGCCGCTATCAAAGTCATGGTGCTGTTCAGGTTCTGCCTTATGGTAGCCAGAAAGAGATAGGTTTTACACAAGACGGCTGGGACTGGAACCGCAATCCGGGGACCACCACGATTCATTTACCGTTAGCCGAGCTGGACAGCCCTAACCCGCATACGCTGATGTTACGTGGCGATCAGCCTTTCAGCGGTCATTCATCGTTGGCGGGTAAATATGGTATGTTCGCCTTTAAGTTTGATGCGCCATCAATGCCGAAATTTGATAGCAGCTTTACTGCCCGTAAAACCGCGTTAGAGACGGAAAATCGTCTGGTTTTATTAGGCAGTAATATTAGCAACAGTACGACTAAATACCCAACAGAAACAACGCTTTTCCAGCACGGCATCACGGATAAAGCGCACGCTCTATGGGTGAACGGCGAACGCATTACCGCATTCCCGTATCAGCGTACTCTTGGGGAAGGTGATTGGTTAATCGACGGTCATGGTACCGGTTATTTATTAACGGCCGGCGCGAAAGGAGAAGTACGCCGTCAGCATCAGGTCTCGGCGAATAATAAAACCCGTAAACCAACGGAAGCTGACATCAGCGTGGCGTGGCTCTCTCACGGCAAGAAACCACAAGATGCTGAATATGAGTACCTGATGGTGCTTGAAGCCACGCCCGGGAGTATGCAACAGTTGGCTAACGATTATCGCGCAGGCAAGAAACCGTATGAGGTATTGCGTAAAGACAATGTTGCACACATTGTGCGTGATAATGTGACCCAAACCATCGGTTATACCGCATTTAGTGCGGTGACACCTGCCGACGGCGTGGTGAAAAATATTCCTCAGCCCGCGATAATTATGACCCAATCACGGGGAGACAAAGAACTTATTGTTAGCGGCGTTACACCAGACCTGAACATGACCCGAACCACGGCGGCAACCCCGGTGCCTATTTCAGTGACGCTTAACGGTCAGTGGCAGGCTAGCGCCCCGAACCCGCAGGTTAGCGTCAGGACCGCGGGAGGTACCACGGAGTTGACGTTCTCGAGCTATTTTGGTATTCCGCAGGAGATAACTCTGAAGCAACAGCCGTAGCCAGGTTAGTCATTGCGTTAATAAATATCCTCCGACATAGCTCTGCCTCTTATACATAAATCCCCCGACAATTTTGTCGGGGGATTTTTTGAATCTTTTCCCCGTACTGTGATCTTTCTTTAATACTCCCTCCACTTCTGGCGCTTTACTACGAGGTTTTCTAATTGTTACTCATAGACTGAAGATATTTTTGGCACTGCCAGGATCGGCGATTTATGCCGTGGGTGACTCGCAAATTTAAAACTTACCCTATTGTTTGCACTGTCAGGTTGTTTTATTAGTAAAGATTATTGAGATGATTATTTGATTTTAAATGGCGCGCCCCGCAGGATTCGAACCTACGACCCACGGCTTAGACGTTCCTGGAACGACTTTAGCTAACAACAACTTATCCCATCAACACTGCGCTCACACGTCCCATCTTCGAAAAACATGCAAAGCCTTGCAGCCGATGCAAAGCTTTGTATGTCCCATATATGCCCCATCACATCACCGTTCCATCATCAAACTCCCAGGATACTGGAGGGAAGGAAGTTGAGAAGATTGTGGCCGACGGTTCCGTACCTCATCAGTGCTGTCTGATGTTGTTTGCCCGGGAATATGCTCACCTTGCACCGAACCATTTAACTGAACATACGAGGCAAATTGACTCAATTTTCAGTGATGATGTCCAAAATATGTCCCACCAGGAAAATAAGGAACTTGCAGAAAATAGGTAACTTGCTGAAATATAATGGCACGCCCTGCAGGATTCGAACCTGCGACCCACGGCTTAGAAGGCCGTTGCTCTATCCAACTGAGCTAAGGGCGCCTTGTGAAGTGAAGACTTCGTGTAGACGAAACGCGAGAATTATACGGTCAGGCACTCCTGAGTCAATGGCTTTTGTTCCGGTTGCTGACTAAGTGTACGAATATCGTCTTTTCTGGCGCCACGGCAGGTTCCAGGAAATCGCCTGGACACAACTCAGCACGCATAAAGTGGGAATTAAGGCCGCCAGTATTTAGAAAATCAATAAGTTTCTTTAATATTTTACCATGATTCACCTGCCGTTTAGGATATTTTTTTATGCTGAGTATCGCGATTAAGGAACAAAACAGTCACTTTGAGCATGGTTTGAAAATCATCATGACGCGTCTGGCGAATCAATGGCAGCAGAAAATTTACTTTCTGCCACCAGAAGAGATAGATAATGCCGATATCGCTTTTCTGGCACTGGACGATGATTGGTTCAGCGCAGGTTGTTACCAGATACCCATGCATACCCAACATCAGTTACGGGTGATTATTTGTAATGAATCCGATAAAGAAAAGCTCATGTTCAGGCCATGTCTGTATATGCTGCCGCATATTTACCGGGAAGATGATATTGAAGAAATCACCCGAAAGATGATATTAATTTTGCATAAGCGAGCGCTTCGACATAGCGTCCCTTCTACCATTTGCCACTACTGCACGACTCGTCATTTTTCAGTAACAGAACGTCATCTGTTAAAACTGATCGCCAGTGGTTATCATTTAAGCGAAACGGCCGCTTTACTTTCACTCTCTGAAGAACAGACCAGGTTACTCCGACGGAGCATTATGCGAAAATTACATGTTAAAACAGAGCAGCAGTTTTTAAAGTATATTAGAGTTAATCTTCATTTCTTACTCAGTAAGTAAACTCACTTAATTTTTTACAAGGCTTGCGAAATATCTCATCAATAATTAAGTAACGATACCTACAGGCATTTTTTTAACACTGCCACAATGATGCACATAATACCCTGCCAGATTCATGGGTCGAAAATATATGGCTGCATCTTAAATGCCTGAAGGAGTGTTTGGTGGCACAGGATACTTTATTAAAGGAAAGGATAAATACCCCGAGTCCGACGTCTTCGCCAATACGTCATTCATATCACAGCAACGGGTTGTTAAAATTTGAGCCTATCGTTCATCTCTCAACTGCACAATTAATCGGCTATGAGGTCCTGACTCAACTTCCGTCGGGAAGTGATAGTAAAGCTTTTTTTCAGCAGTTCAGTCAACAGGCGTTACATAATCACTTTTTCCAACAAATAGACACTCTACCTTTCTTCCCTCAAAATAGTAGATATCTTCTGAAGTTACCGGTGAAGGTATTGTTAAATATTGATGTATTACTTTTAAAAGTACGCTCGCATTCATCAAATCTCACTATTGAACAGCAAGACTCTGGCGCTTTTTACACCTTAAGTACAGGTCAGCAGTTTCGCCTCTATGAAAAAATTCAACAACCTGAAACCAGCGGGCTGCCCGTTTGGGTGGATGATATCAATGAAAAAATGTTTGCTACCTTTTCTAACGAAAACTGGCGGTTAAGCGGAGTTAAATTCGATAAAAAAACATTCTGGAACCTTGTATCTGATCCGCAAAAAATGCGCCAGGCTATTCTCATTGGATATAAGATCGCAGCCGATATGCTGATGGAAGGCATTGAAACATCAGAGCAACGAAGCATTGCTTTTTACGCTGGTGCAACGATGGGACAAGGTTATTTATGGCCAGCAATATTACCAGATATATATTAAAGCAATGGAAAAAGCAGGATGCGCAGCGTACCACGCAGGGAAAGACACCGCCGTTCAAGAAATGCCAAAGACTGCGCCTGCCGTTATCACTCTCCAACGCCACAGATATTTGATTGCCTTGAGTTACTGAACCAACAGCTCAATTATGCCTTGCCGGTTGGTATCATTTCCCAGGCAATCATTACAACTGACAGCTACCTGGGATATTCGCTGAGTCGCTACTTATTTTCCGGCAAGCGCACCGCAGCTTTCCGCTCATTAGACGACATTTCTTTGTGGATCGAAGAGGGTTCGCTCAGACAACTGATTGTAGATATGGAGGCGCTACCCATCTCCTGTGTTGAGGCGCTTAAGCAGCTACGTGCGCTCAGTTGGCAACAAAGCGATATACAGATTTACCTGCTGGTATCAGATAAGACCCCCGCTATAGCACAGTTTATCCGTATGGCTGGGCGTTTTTTTGTCCTGTCGCGACGACAAAATCTGGCCTCGTTACGCGAAGCCTTGTTATCAACTGCCGAACCTCGCTTATCGGAAAGCTTTAGCCACACTGACTGGTTGATGATTGAAACTTTAGCGCAAGGCGTCTCTTTAAAAGAAATAGCACGTCAGCAAAGCGTACCTTATCATCGTGTGGTTTACCGGCTTAAACAACTGATCACCCTCCTTAACCTTCCCCACAGGCAAAGCTTTCTTCGGCTAATGCAGCAGCTAAACGTTACTTTCCCCGACATTTTTTAACGAACTAACTTTCTGGTGAATAAGATTTTTTAAGAAATTACTTATTTTCACATCCATGAAATGTAAATGTTTCACATAAAATTAATATTTGCAACTCGTCCTGGTAAGCGATAAAGATTCTCTCCCTACGCCATCCCCTGTCCCTCCTCGTTTCTTGAGGTTTTCAGCGTAAACATCTTTCTTTTGTTACATAACAAACACTAAACAATTAGTTTTTTATATTATTTTTATGCTTAAAAATAATGAATTAATCTTGCTAATATTAATTCCAAAGAAAATAATTCTATAATGCGCGGATTCTATATAACACAACAGAACATCCTACCCGTCATCCATAATTCGCATTTTGCAAGACTTTTCCGAGAAATCAGACCAGGTATAATCCATATTGTTTTTACTTAATCAGAAATTTCTTTTTTATTGGTGCGAAATGGATATTCCTCATATTTATTGCTCTTACGCAAAATAGCCAGTCAACAGGGAGGTCTCATTCTTTAATATTGCTCCACTGTGTGGCGTGTAGATCTGGCTATTTAACAACCTTCAAGGTGTCTGACGCTTATTCTAAAACGAAGGACGCATAACAGTCTGAGGCATACATCAATGAAACCTGCATCTGTTATCATTATGGACGAACACCCTATTGTAAGAATGTCGATCGAAGTTTTACTCGGAAAAAATAGTAATATTCAGGTTGTCCTGAAAACGGATGATAGCCGAACAGCGATAGAGTATCTGCGCACTTATCCTGTCGACCTTGTCATTCTGGATATTGAATTACCGGGTACCGACGGGTTTACCTTACTTAAACGAATCAAATCTATCCAGGAAAATACCCGGATACTTTTTTTATCGTCAAAATCAGAGGCTTTTTATGCTGGAAGAGCAATAAGAGCGGGCGCAAACGGTTTTGTGAGTAAGCGCAAAGATCTCAATGATATTTATAATGCGGTAAAAATGATTTTATCCGGATATTCTTTTTTTCCATCTGAGACGCTTAATTTCATCAGCAGTACCCGTACGCTCAAAGGCGGGCACCATGATATGCCACTTTCTAACCGCGAAGTTACCGTGCTACGTTATCTGGCAAACGGAATGTCTAACAAAGAAATTGCCGAGCAACTTTTATTAAGTAATAAGACTATCAGTGCGCATAAGGCCAATATATTTTCTAAACTTGGCCTTCACTCTATCGTTGAGCTTATCGATTACGCCAAATCACACGAATTATTGTAAACATACTCCCGGCGAATTATCGTTCGGGAGCCACAACAGTGTACATTAATTGTAATTGATCATGAAGGTCGCATCCGCATTAGCAAGACCGGGCTGTACGCCATCTGCTAAGGCGATATAGTTCGCATAGAATTTCAGGGTAGCATTGCCGTTATTGTCAATATCGACGGCCTTGCTGGCCTGTTCAAGTGGCAATCGACGTTGATCGCCATCGCGAATTTCAATCGCCAGTTTTTGCGCCATTGCCGTATCAGCAAGCGCCAATAATGCAGTGTCGGGCGCTGGCGTCCCGGAAAACGTTATAGACGCAGAACCCGGCGGGCAGCCTTCAAGTTTTAGGCTAAATGCTACCGGTTGCGTGACGTCACCGGCAGCGTGAAGCTGTTTTGTCGGCCAGGTGCCGAGGTTAACCGACTTGTTACTGTCGCCCCCAATCACGGCGCAGGTAAAATCCACCACGTTACCGCGCAGTTCAATATTCACTTCGCCCAGAGATGAATTGGCCTGACTCAGCGGGCTGAATAAAACACAACCGATAGCGACGAAAACGCGCCGAAGGATCATAACGCCTCCTTTAATCATAATCGACTCGTAGATAGCCGCGCGCAGTAAACGGCCCTTCGGTCGGTTTATTCCCCGTCACGCTGACTGGCCAGGCGCGGATACTTACGCGAGCGACGGCGTTATCATCAAGACGAAACGGAATTTTACTCGACAAATTATTGGGGATAAGCGGCGTGCCGTTGCTATTAGCAACCACAAAGCCTAAATCCGGATTATCGGACACCATCGCCTGCCCTGAGGCCTTTTCGGCTTCAAGCCGCATCGATAAATAGGCCTGCGCCGCGACGTTGGTACATTTGATGGCAATGGTTTTCGTTTGCGGCGTGACGCCTTGCGGACGATTACCCGTCCCCGCCTGACTAAATAACGACGCGCCAATATCGCCGAAATCAAACTCCACTACCTGTCCGGCATTCACTTCACAGTTTTGCGGTACTTCCACTCTACCGCTGTAGCTAATGGTATACACTGGCGTGCTCAACGCGTCGCCGGTAGAGGTCGTCACATAGACACTAAACATCGTCTGGCGAGGGATTGTCACCATATTAATAAAAGGCCGTATCACTTTTAATTTAAAAACCAGCTTTGAGTCCTGCACGCCGAACGGCCTTTGCTGCGACACATTAGAGTCGACCCCCATGCGAATATAGTTACGGGGCGGATAAAATACACCAGCGACACTATCGGTGATGCTCATCGCGCCCAGAAGGTAGTCATTCAGCTTGAGGTATTTAAAATTTCCCTCGGTGCTTTTTACCGGTAATTCTGATACATAGCTTCGGTAGGTATAATTCACTGTTGTCCCGGCCGGGCACGTCGCGTTTACGCCGACCCAACCTGATTTTTCCGGCAGCGTAACCACCTGTCCCGGCTGATTATTGCCGCTGGTGAAAACATCTGACAGGTCGTAAAAGATATCGGTCGCCGTCCCGTTTGAATTGCGGCAAACCGTCGCCAGCGCGGGATGGGTGAAAAAGAGCGCAGTCCCCGCCAGCAATAGCGCTGAGTATATTTTCATCTCTATTTTTCCTTTATGACGACGGACGGATACAGGTCGCGCTGGCTAGCGTAATCGCCTGCTTCAGGCTATTCTCCGCCAGGGCGTAGGGGGCGATACAACGCGCGTTTTTCCCCTCTCCCCACTGGATGAACAGTTCACCTTTTAGCGGTAAGCCGCTCAGATAAATTTGCCCGTCATCGCCGACCATACTGGTAATGCCACTGGCGGTTTCTCGTACTATCGCGCCAAACGGTAACGGACGGCCGCCAAGCCTCGCGGTAATGATTGCCCTTACGCCTATCCGCGTATCAAAAGCGGTCCGCACCAGCGCGCCCTCAGTCGGCACCACGCTGCTGACGTTATTCTCGACATCGGTATGGTTATCCATCGTGTTGGTATCTAACGCGACGCGGTTATAGCGATATACCGTGGCGTAGGGCATTACCGCATAGCCCCGCCAGTCCGTTTTCACGCCGGTCTGGTTTTCGATGCGCACGCCTTTCGCTCCCGGCGCTTTAATCAAGACATTGGTATCGCCCAACGGTTGGCTAAACGTCATACCATCCGCATGACCGACCACACCGCCGGAAAGTTGCCAGTTATAGTCATGCTGATCGCGATCGTAGTTATATCCTACGCCCAGCGTGCCATACGTCGCCTGCCAGTTAGCGCTGGCGCTGCCGCTATAACCATTGGTACTGCTACGCCCCTGCGTCACGCTGTAGCTCAGATTACGTCCTTCCAGAAGCGTGCCGCCCACGCCGGTCTGCCAGCTATTGTCGCCGTCGCGGTTGCGGTTGGCGTTAAACGTAACATAAGTACGATCGAGAATAGTGTCGCGCGCATAGCGCCGTCCGGTCAGAACGCTAAACGGAACGGACATATTGAATGCCAGAATGCGATCGGCGCCAGAGATCCCCACCGACTCGTTCCACGACCATGACAGCGAATAACTCATGCCTTGCCACCCACTGGCGTATCCTAACTGATACCAGGTATTGGTATCCGCCGTATTCCAGTAATTTTGTTGACTGCCGGAAAGATACAGTGACCCGTAATCACCCAAGTTTTGCGAAATATTGACCTGAAAGCGGCCTTTTTTGCTGTAACTAAGATTGTGGTAGCTCTGCGCCACCGGCACTTTGTGGCGGCGTCCGTCGCTATCGTATTCGTAGTCGTACCCTTCCATACTGCGGTATGCCACATCATCCAGGGTATAAAATCCGCGCGTGGAATAGCGGTAGCCCAGCAATTGAAAATTAGTCCCGTAGTTATTCAGCGATTTGGCGTACAGAAAACGCAGCGATTGCCCCTGATGGGTACTGTCATCTGCCAGTTGGCTATGCGCATGTGTGATATCGATCGACACGGCGCCCCAGTCGCCCAAATTTCTCCCCGCCCCGACCACCACGGCGCGGTAACGATCGGCAAGTTGCGTACCGCCGTAAACCGTCATTCCCGCAGGCAGGCCGGCAATCACCGTTCCCTGGAAAAAGAATGGCGAAGACTGCTGACTATTGCCGCTGCGAAAATCCCCGGCCACCAGGTCATACTTCACCCTTCCCTCACGCTGCAATAGCGGAACGGTAGAGTAAGGCACCGTGTAACGTTGTTGGCTACCGTCTTTTTCATCTACCGTCACCTCAAGGTCGCCACTGGAAGAGGTGGGATTGAGATCGGTAATCGCAAACGCGCCCGGCGACACATAGCTTTGGTAGATAACATATCCGTTCTGTCGTATTGTCAGCTTTGCCGCCGTCCGGGCGATCCCTCTGACCGTGGGCGCATAGCCCTGTAGGCTATCGGGATACATATTGTCAGCAGAGTACAGACGCGCTCCGCGAAAGCCGACGCTGTCGAAAACATCGTTCCCGGTATTGCTGTCCCCCATGACCAGCTCGCTTTTCAGCGGAATGATGGCGCGCTGTACCCAGGTGCCAATGTTGTTCCAGCGTTGCGAATGATAGCCATCCCCTTTCGAATAGTTCCAGGCTCCGTTATTACGCAGCCGCCAGGGGCCATAGTTCAAACCGCTCAGCAGACTCAAAAAATAGCTATCGCTGTCTGTTCCGCGGCTACCGGTAAAACTGTAATTAATGAGTGCGGCGGGTATCCCTTCATCCCACTCCTCCGGCGGGATATATCCACGCGCGCTGTTGAGCATTGACGCCTGCGGCAAGCTAATATTTAAGCGCATCGACGCGAAATCGAACGCGATCTCCGCGCCCGGAATTTTCTCAGGAAGGTGAATACACGTGGTATCGACGCCTTTATCTGAGACCGAAAACGCCGCGGTATTTACGCCCAGCCGTTTAATCCACTCCGGTGTAAAACAAGGCATCAGGCCACCGGATTTATCGCCGGTACCCACTGTGCCAGCCTCAAAACGAATATCCTGCGTCGCTACGAATTCGTCGTTACGCCAGATATCTACCCGGTAGATACCGGGCGGCTGATGATTACCTTTTTCAAAGCGAGATAAATCCGCCACGGACGCGGTATCCGCCGACAAAAACGCAGGGTTGAAATAACTTTCGCCGCGGCTCGTCAGCGGATACAGCGTCGCCAGTACCGACAGCGCTACGCCGCTTAACGGTGACACATAGCCAGGAAATCGTCCTGCAAACCAGGTTGTCTTCTTCATCGTTTTCTCGTGTGGCTTCACGCATCCTGCTTAACCGAGACTGGCCGTTGTCGCCGTCGTCAATGCGCCGTAATCATTGACGGTCTGAAATGTCACGCTGCCCTGCGCGCCAGCCGGTAAGGGAATTTGCACGTCGCTTTTTGGCGCGATCATCACGTTATCGATCTTTTTCGCACCCATGCTGATATTGACCAGAGTGAGGTAATAAGCAGATGGGTTGGTTATCTTGAGATGGTTGCCGACACGGGAAAATTTCAGCAAGGTCGGCGCGTCCTCCGGCGTCTGCGGCAAATTCGCCGGACGCACGAACAGTTTAATGCGCGACAGAATCGCCAGTTGCAGAACGTTTTTTCCTTCGATATGACTTTTATCTACCGACGGGATGGCTTTCACGTTCATCCAGAATAACGACTCCCGATCCACGGGTAGCGGTTGCCCGGCGTAGATAATACGCAGCGTGTTTTCGCTTTTTGGTTCGCTGACGAATAAAGGCGGTGTAACGATAAACGTTTTTTCTTTCTGCCCGGCGCTATTTTCGATCCATGAATTGACGAGGTAACGTTCTTTAGTATCGCTATTACTGATTGCCAGAGAAGTCTGTTTCGCCGCCGAGGGATAAATAACGCGCGTGGCGCCTAATGCAATCCCCCCCGCCGCCTGTACGTTCAGTGAGGTAAATAGCGTGAGAAGAACAATAAACCCTAATTTTATACTATTCAGCATGGTAAAAAATACCTTTTGCATTGAGTCACGTCGGCAAGAAAAATCACGGGTAAACTAGTGTAAACCACACTTCTGAATGAATTCGTCCCGGCGTCATATTTTCTGAAATTGCCCGATAGCGGGCGGTAAAATGCAAAGTCATTTCTTGCGTTAAAATGGGCGCGTAATGAAGCGGTAACGTGTTAGGTATGATTTGTCGCTGCTGGTCATCAAATAACGCCAGGCCGATTCCGGCATTACCGATACCTTCGCCACTGGCCAGAAAAACATGGGGATCTTCCGCAGGCGTAACGCCGGCAAACGCAATGCCGACATGACGCCAGACCTCCGCGCTACAGGAGATTAACCGTAACGAAAATGGAACGCTGACGGGAGCGAAGCTGCCAGGACCGGTAAACGTATTCGTACGGTACTGTCCCATCAATACGCGCAAATCCTGGCTTTCAGTGGCGACAGCGCAGCCGCCATTGACCAGTTGTCCGCGCAGGTGAACATGCCCGCTCTCCACAATTACCGGCTGCGCAATGACGGGCGACATCAAAATAAGCCCCACTAGCGCCGCGCCTTTCCTTATCATCTGTATGTTCTCTTTTATCCCCGATAGCCTCTTCCATTGAGGCGCCTTCCTTCCCTGGCGTCTCCTGACGGGATTATTCGTATTTCATGATAAAGGTGGCATCGGCATTAGCCTGGCCTGGCGTCGTGTCGGCGGCAGTTGCCTTATAGCGTGCGGTAAAACGCAGCGTATTGGTACCTTCAACCAACGACTGCTTCGCCGAGAAAGTCGCGCCGTCCGGCTTCAACGGTGAGGAGGTATTATCAAGAATCTCAATCCCAACGCCGGTCGCGGTGGTGCTATTGTCCGCAGAGGAGACAGCCAGCAAATTATTGTTGGTGTTATCTGTCTGACCAGAGAAGGCAACGGCAGCGGTGGCCGCCACTTTCGGATCGCAGTCATTCAGGACGATGGTGAAAGGTACCTGTGCGGTCGTATCGCCAATCGCCGTAAAGCTGGCGGTACGGTATTGCCCCAGAGTCACCGTTTGATCGGCGGATTTAGTGCTAACGGCACAGGCGGCATTAACCAGTTTACCTTCGAAATGAATAGTACCGCCGCTCACGCTCACTGGAGTAGGATCAGCCGCAACCGCTGCGCCAGCGACAAACATCAGACTCGCAATGGTAGAAGTCATTAATTTATGTTTCATGGATTTCCCTTGAATTACACACACCCGGTTCTGGCATCCTGTCGGCTCCGTTTGAATTATTATCGACATAGCATGTCAGAAAAGTTATCTCTTCATCCTGTAAAGATAGATATCGCAAATTAATTAGCTTTCTGTTTCTCCCCTGAGTATCAGATGCAATAATTAATTTCTGCGAATATGACATTTTGTCACGGTAATAAATTAAACATTTCGATAAATAAAAAATAGCCGCAAACTCTTTTAATGACCTAAGCTAATTCTTATTAGGATATAAGAAGGGTCTAATCTTATTTTGTATAAAATATTGCGTTATGCCGTCTGGTGCTATTAACGACGAGGGATAACGTTAACCATGAACAGGGTGATAAATTGTTTCTTTTTGGTTAATCGTGGCGCACCCACGGGTCACGTATCACCGTCGTCAACGGAGGAGATAGACGTCGTATTCGCATCGGAAACACAAACGTTAACTGACAGCGAGGCTCGCTTCTGACAAAATAGCGCTATCCCCTTTGACTTGAAGTAACAGATGGAATCCTCTCTCTGATGGCAGCAAAGATTATTGACGGTAAAACGATTGCGCAGCAGGTGCGATCTGAGGTTGCTCAAAAAGTTCAGGCACGCGTCGCAGCAGGTCTTCGCGCTCCCGGCCTGGCTGTGGTGCTGGTCGGCAGCAACCCAGCCTCACAGATTTATGTGGCAAGCAAACGCAAAGCGTGCGACGAAGTGGGGTTCGTCTCCCGCTCCTATGACCTGCCGGAAACCACCAGCGAAGCCGAACTGCTGGCACTTATCGATACTCTGAATGCAGATAACACGATCGACGGTATTCTGGTGCAGTTGCCTTTACCGGCAGGTATCGACAACGTTAAAGTGCTGGAGCGTATCGCGCCAGATAAAGACGTAGACGGTTTTCATCCTTATAACGTCGGTCGTCTGTGCCAGCGAGCACCGCGCCTGCGTCCCTGTACGCCCCGCGGTATTGTGACCCTGCTTGAGCGTTACGACATTGATACCTACGGCCTGAATGCGGTGGTCATTGGCGCATCCAATATCGTTGGACGCCCGATGAGCATGGAGCTGCTGCTGGCTGGCTGTACGACTACCGTCACGCACCGCTTTACCAGAGATCTGCGTCATCATGTCGAGCATGCTGATTTGCTCATTGTCGCCGTAGGTAAACCGGGCTTTATTCCCGGCGAATGGATTAAAGAAGGCGCGATTGTGATTGATGTCGGTATTAACCGTCTGGAAAATGGCAAAGTCGTTGGCGATGTCGTGTTTGAAGAAGCCGCGGCGCGCGCGTCATACATCACGCCAGTTCCGGGCGGCGTCGGCCCGATGACGGTCGCCACGCTTATCGAAAACACGCTGCAGGCGTGCATTGAATATCACGATCCACAAGGAAAATAACATGGCGACATTCTCTTTAGGCAAGCACCCGCACGTTGAACTGTGCGATCTGCTCAAGCTGGAAGGCTGGAGCGAAAGCGGCGCGCAGGCAAAAATCGCTATTGCCGACGGGTTGGTTAAGGTTGATGGTGCGGTTGAAACGCGTAAACGCTGCAAAATTGTCGCCGGGCAAACCGTTAGCTTTGAAGGCCAAAGTGTAAAAGTCACCGCCTGAGTTGCGGCGGTGAATGCGCCAGATGGCGACTAACGCTTTATCCGGTCTACGATACGATGAACGGTAGGCCGGATAAGACGCCTTGCGTCGCTATCCGGCAATACGGCAATTACTTACGTCGCCAGGTGGTACCCTGCGGGCCATCTTCCAGAATAATGCCCATTTCAGTGAGATGATCGCGCGCCGCGTCCGCCGCCGCCCAGTCTTTCGCTTTACGGGCATCCAGACGCTGTTGAATCAAGGCTTCAATTTCCGCTACTTCATCGTCATCCGCCTGCGCGCCGCTTTGCAGGAAAACATCCGGCTCCTGTTCCAGCAGTCCCAGCACGCCGGAAATCTTCCGCAGATGAGACGCCATCGCATTCGCAGCGGTCATATCTTCACCCTTGAGACGGTTGACTTCACGCGCCATATCAAACAGGACGGAGTAGGCTTCCGGCGTATTGAAATCGTCATTCATTGCCTGCACGAAACGCGCTTCGAACGCCTCGCCGCCCGCCGGGGCCGCTGATTTATCCGTTCCGCGCAACGCAGTGTATAACCGCTCCAGCGAGGCGCGCGCCTGCTTGAGGTTCTCTTCGCTGTAGTTCAGTTGGCTACGGTAATGCCCGGACATCAGGAAGTAGCGCACGGTTTCCGCATCGTAGTATTTCAGCACGTCGCGCACGGTAAAGAAGTTGCCCAGCGATTTGGACATTTTCTCGCGATCCACCATCACCATGCCGGAGTGCATCCAGTAGTTGACGTATTCACCATCATGCGCGCAGGTAGACTGGGCAATCTCGTTTTCATGGTGCGGGAACATCAGATCGGAACCGCCGCCGTGAATATCAAAATGGTTGCCCAGTTGCTTGCAGTTCATCGCCGAACATTCAATGTGCCAGCCCGGACGCCCTTCGCCCCACGGCGACGGCCAGCTCGGCTCGCCCTCTTTCGACATCTTCCACAGCACGAAGTCCATCGGGTTACGCTTCACGTCAACCACATCCACGCGCGCGCCCGCCTGAAGCTGCTCAAGATCCTGACGAGAAAGCTGCCCATAAGTCGGATCGGTCGGTACATCAAACATTACATCGCCGTTATCCGCCACATAGGCGTGCCCTTTCTCGATTAAAGTTCGGGTGATCTCGATAATTTCCTGAATATGGTGCGTCGCACGCGGCTCGCTGTCCGGACGCAGAATATTCAGCGCGTCGAAGTCCTGATGCATTTCCGCAATCATTCTGTCGACCAGCGCGACAAAACTTTCGCCATTTTCATTGGCGCGCTTAATGATTTTATCGTCGATATCGGTAATGTTACGCACATACTTCAGCTTATAGCCGAGAAAACGCAAATAACGCGCGACAATGTCAAAAGCGACAAACGTGCGCCCGTGGCCAATGTGGCAGAGATCGTAAACGGTGATACCACACACGTACATGCCGACTTCCCCGGCATGAATGGGTTTGAATTCCTCTTTTTGGCGCGTCAGTGTATTAAAAATTTTTAACATCGAAGATTCCGTATAGACGTGTGTGGGTAATAATCTCCGTATCATACATATTATTCGTAATCGAAGCAGCACACTTTGCAAGGTGATCGCAGCTTACGGTTATGCTATAACAAGCCCCTATATGGGCCCCATTGCGGGCTAAAGCACCACTCTATTGGAACAGGATGCAAAAATGGTTACTTTCCACACTAATCACGGCGATATCGTAATCAAAACCTTTGACGATAAAGCGCCTGAAACAGTTAAAAACTTCCTGGACTATTGCCGCGAAGGTTTTTACAACAACACCATTTTCCACCGTGTGATTAACGGTTTTATGATTCAGGGCGGCGGCTTTGAGCCGGGCATGAAACAGAAAGCCACCAAAGAAGCGATCAAAAACGAAGCCAACAACGGTCTGAAAAATACCCGTGGTACGCTGGCAATGGCGCGTACTCAGGCGCCACACTCCGCTACCGCGCAGTTCTTCATCAACGTGGCAGACAACGACTTCCTGAACTTCTCCGGCGAAAGTCTGCAAGGCTGGGGCTACTGCGTCTTTGCGGAAGTCGTAGAGGGTATGGACGTGGTAGATAAAATCAAAGGCATCGCCACTGGCCGTAGCGGTATGCACCAGGACGTACCAAAAGAAGACGTCATCATTGAAAACGTGACCGTCAGCGAGTAATCGTGGCGACACTGTTTATTGCCGATCTACATCTGCAAACGGAAGAACCGGCGATCGTCGCCGGTTTTCTGCGTTTTTTAGCCGCGGAAGCCCGTCAGGCCGACGCGCTGTATATTCTTGGCGATCTCTTCGAGGCCTGGATTGGCGATGACTCCCCTAATCCGTTACATCGAGAGATAGCCGCCGCCATCAAAGCGGTGGTGGATTTTGGCGTTCCCTGCTTCTTTATTCATGGTAATCGCGACTTCCTGATTGGCAAGCGGTTTGCCCGCGAAAGCGGCATGACGCTACTGCCGCAGGAAAAGGTCCTCGACCTGTATGGCCGCAACGTGTTGATCATGCACGGCGATACGCTCTGTACCGATGATGCCAGTTATCAGGCGTTTCGCGCCAAAGTCCATAATCCGTGGGTTCAACGACTGTTCCTTACCCTGCCGCTGTTTATCCGCCGCCGTATCGCCGCCAGAATGCGCGCCGGCAGTAAAGCCGCCAACAGCAGCAAATCGCTGGATATTATGGACGTCAATTCGCAGGCCGTCGTCGCCGAAATGGAGAAACACCGCGTACAGTGGCTGATTCACGGTCACACCCACCGCCCGGCAGTGCATGAACTTTCCGCCAACGGCCAGCCCGCGTTCCGCGTGGTGTTAGGTGCATGGCACCATGAAGGTTCAATGGTAAAAGTCACGCCGGACAATGTTGAGTTAATCGCCTTCCCCTTGTAAATATTCGTCGAATCGTCCGTTACGGCGCGCACGCAACCGTTTTCCTTGCCCGATTATCATGCTATTCTCTGACACCTCAAAAGCAGCGTGTCCCGCACCACAGGAGTTTTAAGACGCATGTCTTCCCGCAATAATCCGGCGCGTGTCGCCATCGTGATGGGGTCCAAAAGCGACTGGGCTACCATGCAATTCGCCGCCGAAATTTTTGAAATTCTGGATGTTCCGCACCATGTAGAAGTGGTTTCCGCCCATCGAACCCCCGATAAACTGTTCAGCTTCGCCGAAACGGCGGAAGACAACGGGTATCAAGTGATTATTGCCGGCGCGGGCGGCGCGGCGCACCTGCCGGGAATGATTGCGGCAAAAACGCTGATACCGGTACTCGGCGTGCCGGTACAAAGCGCTGCGCTAAGCGGCGTGGATAGCCTTTACTCCATTGTGCAGATGCCGCGCGGCATTCCGGTGGGTACACTGGCGATCGGCAAAGCCGGGGCGGCGAACGCCGCGCTGCTGGCAGCGCAAATTTTGGCTACGCATGATAGTGAGCTGCATCAGCGCCTGAGCGACTGGCGCAAAGCGCAAACCGATGAAGTTCTGAAAAATCCCGATCCGCGGGGGACGCTATGAAGCAAGTTTGCGTTCTCGGCAACGGACAACTGGGCCGAATGCTGCGCCAGGCGGGCGAACCGCTGGGTATCGCCGTCTGGCCGGTTGGCCTGGATGCAGAGCCTACCGCCGTTCCGGTACAGCAGAGCGTCATTACCGCAGAGATTGAGCGCTGGCCGGAAACCGCGCTTACCCGTGAGCTGGCGCGCCACCCGGCATTTGTCAATCGCGATGTATTTCCGATCATCGCCGACCGTCTGACACAAAAACAGCTTTTCGATAAACTGGGACTGGCGACCGCCCCCTGGGAACGGTTGACGGATAAAGGCCAATGGTCTGGTCTGTTCAATAAACTGGGCGAACTGGCGATTGTTAAGCGTCGCGTTGGCGGCTACGACGGCCGCGGGCAGTGGCGTCTACACGCGGACGAAACCGGGCAACTACCGGATGACTGCTATGGCGAATGTATTGTTGAGCGCGGCATCCGTTTTTCCGGCGAAGTGTCGTTAGTTGGCGCGCGTGCTCACGACGGCAGCACCGTGTTTTACCCGCTGACGCACAATTTGCATCAGGACGGTATCTTGCGGACCAGCGTCGCGTTCCCACAGGCGAACGCCGAACAGCAGGAGCAGGCGGAATCGATGTTGTCAGCAATTATGCAGGCGCTGAACTACGTCGGCGTAATGGCGATGGAGTGTTTCATCACGCCGGAAGGCCTGTTAATTAATGAACTGGCGCCGCGCGTGCATAACAGCGGACACTGGACGCAAAATGGCGCCAGCATCAGTCAGTTTGAATTGCATCTGCGCGCGATTACCGGCCTGCCGTTGCCCGCGCCGGTGATTAACGCCCCGTCGGTGATGATCAATCTGATCGGCAGCGAGCTGAATTACGACTGGCTGAAGCTGCCGCTGATACATCTGCACTGGTATGATAAAGCGGTACGTCCGGGGCGAAAAGTCGGCCATCTGAATCTGACCGACAGCGATACGTCACGTCTTAGCGCCACCCTGGAAGCGCTCTCTCCGCTCCTGCCGCCAGAATACGCCAGCGGCATTATCTGGGCGCAAAGTAAGCTTAAATAACACATAAAATGCCGGGAGAATGATCTTCCCCTTTCCCGGCTCCTCCCTCAGCGCGTAAAATCTCGCTATTGCTGTTTTGTTTTTCGGGATTACACATGAACGATGGAACGGATTATCGCGCGCTCCTTCTTGCCGATACGCCTTTAATTGATGTACGTGCGCCGGTTGAGTTTCAACAGGGCGCCATGCCAGGCGCTATCAACCTGCCATTGATGATGGATGATGAGCGAGCCGCCGTCGGCACCTGCTACAAACGTCAGGGCGCGGATGCAGCGTTAGCGCTGGGGCATCGGCTGGTTTGCGGCGACATTCGCCAGCAGCGGCTTGAAACCTGGAAAGCCGCATATCGACGTTTCCCCAACGGATATCTGTGTTGCGCGCGCGGCGGTCAGCGGTCGCATATCGTACAACGTTGGCTACAAGAAACAGGGATTGACTGCCCGCTTATTGAAGGCGGCTATAAGGCGCTGCGCCAGACGGCAATTCAGACGACCTGGCAACTGGTGCAAAAACCTATTCTCTTAATTGGCGGCTGTACTGGCAGCGGCAAAACGCAACTGGTGCGACAACAGCCCAACGGTGTCGATCTGGAAGGCCTCGCGCATCATCGCGGCTCCTCTTTTGGCCGCACGCTGAAACCACAACTCAGCCAGGCCAGCTTTGAAAACAAACTTGCCGTTGAATTGCTGAAAATTAACGCGCGTCAGGCGCTAAAAAGGTGGGTACTGGAAGATGAAGGGCGAACGATCGGCGCCAACCATCTGCCTGAGTGTTTACGCGAAAGAATGGCGCAGGCACCCATTGCGGTAGTGGAAGATCCATTTGCGCTTCGTCTGGAACGACTGCGTGAAGAATATTTCATCCGTATGCATCACGATTTCACCCGCGCCTACGGCGATGAACGTGGCTGGCAGGCGTACAGCGAGTACCTGCGCCACGGACTTTTCGCTATTCGCCGCCGTCTGGGGCTGCAACGCTTTGTTGAACTGACGAACACGCTGGATATGGCGCTGGCGGATCAATTATCCAGCGGCAGCACAGACGGACATATGGCATGGTTGGTTCCGCTACTGAATGAATATTACGACCCAATGTATCGCTATCAACTGGAGAAAAAAGCCGCGAATATCGTTTTTCGCGGCACATGGCAAGAGGCTGCCGACTGGCTAAAAGCGCAATAGCTTATTTTTATTGCCGGATGACGCTACATTGATCCGGCTTAGTGTCTGTCGCGCTTGTCGGCACGTTTCGCCAGCCAGTCGCCCAGCATCTGAACGACCTGAACCAGCACAATCAACGCCACTACGGTAACGACCATCACTTCGGTTTCGTAACGGTAGTAGCCATAGCGAATCGCCAGGTCGCCTACCCCGCCGCCGCCGACAATCCCGGCCATCGCCGAGTAGCCGATTAAGCTCACCAGTGTAATCGTCAGGCCGCGCAGTAACCCTGCGCTGGCTTCCGGTAACAGCACGGTACAGATAATACGCATCGGACTGGCACCGAATGCCAGTGCCGCCTCAATAATCCCTTTATCGACTTCACGGAGCGCGCTATCTACCAGGCGCGCATAAAACGCTATTGCGGCCACCGACAGCGGGACGGAGGCCGCAATCGGGCCTATCGTATTGCCCAGCAAAAGCTGCGTTAGCGGCAGTAACAGCACCAGTAAAATAACAAATGGCACCGAGCGGATAATATTCACCAGAACCGAGGCAACGAGATAAATAAAACGGTTCTGCCAGAACAAATGACGATCGGTGACAAAAATCAGAAAACCGAGTGGTAGGCCGCCAAGAATCGCCAGTACCGTTGAAATACTCAACATCTGGAAAGTTTCATTGAACGCCAGCGTTAAATCCGGCAGTAAATCATCCACGGATCACCTCCACCTGTGCGGTACGTTGACGGATATGCTCCACGGCGGCCGCCACCGCCGTTGGATTATGCGGCGCGGTTAATTGCACCATCAGAATGCCCAACGCGCGTTCGCCGATATACTCAATCTTGCCATGCAGGATATTGACCGCGACACCAAACTTGATCGCCACCTCCGACAGCACCGGCTGCTCCGCCGAATCGCCGATAAACAAAATTTTCAGCAACTGCCCGGGCAGGTGTTCCCGTAAACGTTCCGGCAGGGTCAAATTAAGGGTATGGGACACCAACTGCTGTGTGAAAGCATGTTGCGGGTGGGCAAACACATCAAACACCTCGCCAGACTCCACAACCTTACCGCCCGACATCACCGCCACGCGATCGCAAATAGATTTGATCACGTTCATTTCATGGGTGATCAGCACAATAGTGATCCCGAGCTGTGCATTGATCTGTCTGAGCAGCGCCAGAATAGTGGCGGAGGTTTCCAGATCCAGAGCGGAAGTCGGTTCGTCACACAGCAAAACATCCGGGTGGTTAGCGATGGCGCGGGCTATCCCCACCCGCTGTTTTTGCCCGCCGCTGAGCTGTACCGGAAAACGGTCCGCTTTATCGGCCAGGCCCACCAGCGTTAAAATTTCCGCCACCCGCGGCGCGATTTTGCTGCGCTCCCAGCCAGCCGCTTTCAGGCTAAACGCAACGTTTTGCGCCACTGTCCGGGTATGCATTAAGTTAAAATGCTGGAAAATCATACCAATACGCTGCCGCGCCTGGCGTAACGCTTTTCCGTCCAGCGCCGAAATCTCCACGCCGTTGACGTTGACGCGCCCCTGACTGGGACGCGTTAAGGCGTTCAGGGTACGCAGCAGAGTGCTTTTTCCTGCGCCGCTGGTACCGACAATACCAAAAATCTCGCCTGCGGCGATATGCAGGCTCACATTATCCACCGCGCGCGTCGGGGTGCCGCGGCCTGCGGTAAAATCGACGCAGACTTTTTCTATTTCAATCATATTCACCTCAGAGATTGGGGATGGTCGCCGCTGTGATCAGGGTGTCGCGGTCATCCATTCCGGTTTCTGGAAGGCGCTATAAATATTCTTTGGATCGTCGATGACCGCGCGATAAGCCGGCGATTTCACCGCCTCGACAATATCTTTGGCAAACGGCTTATCGGCATCTTCACTGCGTACCGCAATGATATTTTTCAGATTCTCATCCAGTTGTTCCTGCTTAATCGCGCCAGAGAGATCCAGTCCTGCCGCCACCGCAAAGTTCCCGTTAACCAACGCGCCGGTCACGCCATCCAGCGTGCGTGGTAGCTGTGCGGCTTCCAGCGGTTTGAAAACCAGTCCTTTTGGATTGCTGGCGATATCTCGTTCAGAGGCTTTAGTCGGATCGATACTGTCCTTAATCGTGATAAGCCCCAACGATTGCAGGAAGCGAAGGCCGCGCGCCAGGTTGGTCGGATCGTTGGAGAGGGTAATAATGTCCCCTTTTTTAAGCGCATTCAGGCTTTTGATTTTACGTGAATAGAAGCCCATCCCGGCTGTCGGTACAACAATAAGTTTGCTGAGCTTCAGCCCTTTGTCAGCGGTAAATTTGTCAAAATAGAGGGTATGTTGAAAGAGGTTGGCGTCGATGCTGCCGTTAGCTAGCGCCATATTGGGCTGGACATAGTCGCTAAACTCGCGCACCACGACCTTATACCCTTTTTCTTTTAATGTCGGCGCAATCGCCTGCTTAACCATGTCGCCATACGGACCTGGCGCGACGCCAAATACGATCGTTTGCGGGGAACCATCAGCATGGGCAAACTGTAATCCGCAGGCCAGTAATAGTGTGCTGGCCGCAATGCGTAAACTCTGACGCAATCCCATAATTTCTCCATTTTAAATAGTGTGATGCTGTGCTGGACGCCGTTCATGCGGCATCGTCTGTTTTGGCCCAAACGAAAGGCTATTTCTTAACATGACACAGATCACAGCCTGCTGTCCTTGAAATTATTTCATGATGTTTCCAGGTGTGTCGTTGAATGTGCGAGGCAGGCGCTCAGGCGTTTGTCAGGATGGAATAGCGTAAAGGAAAAATGCCGGATAAGACGTCTTAATGCCAACATCCGGCACAGGAAAACGCTTTAGAAATCGTAACGCAGACGCACCAGGTTCATATCGCCCAGGTTGTCAGTACTGGAGGTGAAAACATGTTCATAATCAACGCGGAAACCATAATCCAGTTGGAAGGTGATCCCCACGCCGTTATCGATACGCAGATAGTCGCGGCCATTCACATATTCAATGCGGTCGCCCATAAAGTACGGTTGAATAGCTTTCACAGCATACTGACCAATCGGGAAAGCGTAACCGACAAAATATTCCAGACCCCACGCATCGCCGGCAAAGTAATCATTCACAGACACTTTTTTGGTGGTCATAAAGTTCTGATACCAGCCGCCGCCTGCGGCGATAGTCCAGTTTTCCGGCGTCCAGCTTAACGCGGTACCGACAATATTTTGATCGTAAGTTTTATTGCCGTCGCCGCGCATCTCCGCACGGGTATAGTTCCATGCCGTTCCCCAGGTTAGATCGTCGGTAAGATGGTAATCCGCGCCTAAAGAACCGCCGCCTTTACGTTTGTAATTCAGGCCGTTATTGGCATTATAATCGTCGCTGAACAGATAAGACGCGTAGAGATCAACGTCGCCAACGGTTTTCTTATACTTCAATGATTTACGTGTACGGTAAGAACCATCGTAATCGCCGTTAATCCCGTTGCCCGGCGCCTGACCTATCATGTCGTAATCCCAGATATCGGTTTTTACGCCCACCACATCGTAATAAATGCTGTTCTGTTGACCGAAGGTCAGCGTCCCCCACGTCGCGCTCTTGAAGCCGGTATACAGCATACGGCGAGTGGTATCAGTCGCGCCCTTCGCATAATGGTTATCCCAGTCAAATACCGCAGGGATATTGACGCCCAGCTCGTAATAGCTAATCCAATTGATATCATCAAACAGATAGTAATCCGCAGCGAAGCGGAAACGCGTCCCGCCATCAAAACCATTACGTTTATAGCCGTTAGCGCCATCATTGCCGGTCATATTCTGGAACTGTGGACGAATACTCCCGCCGACGGTGAAATTGAGTCGGCTGAGTGGATTACCCGCCTGGGGATCTTGTTTTAAAACGGTGATTTCCGCCTGAGTGGCGAAAGGCATGACAGCCACTGCCGCGCCGATCGATGCCGCCAACGCTGTTATTTTAATTGTCATTATATTTTCCTTGATAGATAGCCAATCCAAATCATTTAGCAGACTAATAATAACTGTTATAAAACCTTACGTGTTGTGTATTTTTTAATGATTTGTGCTACTAAAAATCAAGGAGTTATCAATTTATGCAACTAAACAAGTATGCGCCGTTTTAAAAACCGGCGCGAAATTATTCACATTATGAATCATCCGCTAAACTGGCGAAATAGCGCTTTACCTTTCAGCAAACGGACGCCAAGCCAGCCGCCGCATACGGAAAGCAGTAGCGCGCCGCAAAACGGCAGCGCTATCCATAAACGCCAGTCCGGTTCCCAGGGGAAATCAAAAACGTTGATTTGTAAGACCGCCAGCGCCGTTTCCGCGCCAATCGCGGCGACCAGCCCGGAAACTAACCCCAGCATGGCGAATTCGCACCAGAGTGTGGTACGCAGCAGTTTCTTTCCAGCCCCCAACGTGCGCCACACCACCAGCTCCTGATGGCGCTGACGCATTCCCACCTGCACCTGGGCCAGTAATAGCAACATGCCGCAGAGGGTGACTAACACAACCATCACCTCCAGCGCCCGGCTGACCTGCTCCAGCACCTGTCCCACCTGTTTCAGGATCGCCCCGATATCTAACAGGCTGACGGTAGGAAACTCGCGGTTGAGCTGCGTTAACATGCCGTTGCCATTCTCCCAGCGAAAACTGGTCAACCAACTTTGCGGTTGCCCGTCGAGCGCCCCGGAAGGAAAAATGAAGAAAAAGTTAGGCCGCAGACTTTCCCAGTCTACTTTGCGCAGGCTGGTGACTTTGGCGCTAAACGCCTGCGTATCGCCCATAAAGGTTACGCTATCGCCGAGCCTGACGTTCAGCCGCTTCGCCAGCCCCTCCTCCATGGAGACTTCGCCCGGTTTTGGCGGCCAGTGACCGGCGACCAGCGGATTATGCTCCGGGCGCGTATCCTGCCAGGTCAAATTCAGTTCACGGTTGAGCGACTCATCCTGCTGACCTTCCGTCGGATTATCGTTTATCCTGGTTAACCGCGCCCGTACAATCGGATAAAACGTCTGCGGGATCACCTGATGTTCCGACAAAAAGGCTTTCAGCGGCGCAACCTGCTCTGAAGCAATATTGATAAGGAAATAGTTCGGACTTTCCGGCGGGAGTTGCTGTTGCCAGCGTTCAAGGAGATCGCCGCGCAGCACCAGCAAGAGAGCCAGCAGCATAAACGAAAGCGAAAACGCCGAAAGCTGACTCAACGTTGACCACGGCTGACGCAGCAGGCGACTGACGGCCAGACGCAACGGTAGCGACGTCAACGTCATGCCGCGCAACACGTTAAGCAGTATCCAGCCCACCAGGCCGCACAACAGCGCCAGTACCACGGCGCCCGCCAGAACCGCCCACAACAGCATACTTCCGCCCATCAATCCGGCGAGCAGCGCCACCACGACGGCGCAGGCGACAGGCAAATAAATTTTTAACGGCCAGACACGAGCGACGACATCGCGGCGCAGTACCCGTAGCGGCTGGGTCGCCAGCAACAATCGATAGGGCCGTAAACCGACCAGCAGAGAGATGACCGTCATCGCGCCCAGCGCCCACAGCCAGGGCCACAGGCTGGCGGACGGCAAATCGGCGGGCAGCACCGGTTTTAGCAGCACCAGTAATATGTTTTCAAACAGTAACCCAATCGCGCCTCCCGTGACGGCGGAAAGCCCCAGCACCATCAACCACTGTCCGATGATAATCTTACGCAACTGGGCCCGGCCCGCGCCCAGCGTTTTTAAAATCGCCACCAGATCGTAGCGGCTACGGCAGTAATGGCTCATCGCCACCGCGACGGCAGCTACCGCCAGCAGTAGCGTTAGTAGCGCCGAAAGCAGCAAAAACTGCTGCGAACGTTCGAGCGATTTCCCCAACGCCCCGTCATCCTGCTCCAGTCCGTACCAGCGATGTTCCGGTTTAAGCTGCGGTAACAGCCAGCTTTCATAGCCAGCAAGCTGTTGCGGCGTTCCGCCGAATTTATACCGCCACATCACGCGACTCCCCGGCTGTATCGCACCGGTTTTTGCCACATCGGCCATATTCATCATCAGACGCGGCGCCATCTGAAAAGGGTTAAACCCGGAATCCGGCTCCTGCACCACTTCACCGGCAATACGCAAGGTCACGTCGCCGACATCAATGGTATCGCCCGTTTTCAAATTAAGCAGCGCCATCAGACGCGGCGCCAGCAGTACGCTACCCGGCTGCGGTTTCACTCCGCCAGGACGGGTTTGCAATTCGCCGTACATCGGATAAACGCTATCTACCGCCTTCACGCTAGCCAGTTGCGGCGTATCGCCGGAAAACGTCATGGTCGCAAAGATTAACTGCTCGCCCACGTTAAGGCCGCGTTTATGCGCCTCCTCAATCCAGGCTTTCGGCACCTCTCGCGAACTTTGTAGCGTCCGATCGCCCGCCATAAACTCGCGACTTTGCTGACTTAACCCTTTTTCCATCCGGTCGCTGATACTGCCGAGCGCCAGTACGCAGGCCACCGCCAGACTCAATGCCAGCCAGACAATAATCAGCGAGGGCGAGCGCCATTCGCGCCAAAACCAGCGGGCTATCATGCCTCCTCCTGTAACTGACCGTTGACCAACCGCAGCCGCCGGTCACAGCGCGCCGCCAGCGCCAGGTCGTGCGTCACCAGAATCAGCGTGGTGCCGTGCTCGCGGTTAAGCGAAAATAGCAGGTCGGCGATTTTATCTCCGGTCTGACGGTCAAGGTTGCCCGTCGGCTCATCGGCAAACAGCACATCAGGACGCCCGTTAAACGCACGCGCCAACGCTACGCGCTGCTGTTCGCCGCCGGAAAGCTGCGCCGGAAGGTGGTCAAGCCGTTTTCCCAGCCCTAGTTGTTCAAGCAGCGCTTTCGCCCCCGCCTTGCTCTGACCGCTGTTTTCACCGCGCAGCAGGGCCGGCAGTTCAACGTTTTCCAGCGCGTTAAGCGTAGGAATGAGCATGAAGGATTGAAAAACAAAACCGACATGCTGAGCGCGAAGCTGTGCCCGCGCCTCTTCGTCCATCTGGTGAAGCGGTTTCCCCACCAGACTGACCTCCCCGCTACTGCCGTCATCCAGTCCGGCGAGAATCGCCAGCAACGTAGATTTTCCCGATCCTGATTCGCCAATCAGCGCAATGGTTTCGCCGCGTTTGACAACCAGTTCAACACCGGTAAGGATGGAAAGCTCATGCTCACCCTGACCGACGGACTTCCTGAGACGATGAACTTCAACACTGTTTTCCGCTGGCATTTGCCCTTCCTGTTTTTGATCCTGTTAACTTTCCGCGCCGCCGCCACAGACACCTTATTAATCCTGGGCGATAGCCTCAGCGCCGGTTACCGTATGGCCGCCAGCGCGGCATGGCCGTCGCTCCTTAATGATAAATGGCAAAACAAAACGCCGGTCGTTAATGCCAGTATAAGCGGTGATACCTCGCAGCAGGGACTGGCGCGTTTGCCGGCGCTGTTGCAACAGCATCAACCGCGCTGGGTACTGGTGGAGCTTGGCGGCAACGATGGCTTGCGCGGTTTTGCGCCTGCGCAAACCGAACAGACGCTACGTAAAATCATTCAGGCGGTGAAAGCCGCCGATGCCCAACCGTTACTGATGCAAATTCATCTGCCCGCGAACTACGGTCGCCGTTATAATGAATCCTTTAGCGCCATTTATCCTAAGCTCGCCAAAGAGTTCGATATTCCTCTGTTACCGTTTTTTATGGAAGAGGTATATCTGAAACCGCAGTGGATGCAGGATGATGGTATTCATCCCAACCGCGATGCGCAGCCGTTTATTGCCGACTGGATGGCGAAGCAGTTGACCCCTTTTCTCTCCTGAATAATTCGAGTTGCATGAAGGCAGCACGTAAGAGAATCTCCAGGAGCATAGATACCTATGTGACTGGGGTGAACGAACGCACAGGCAACTTGAAGTATGACGGATATAGTTAACCACGACTCTTAAATCAACGGAGATCCTGACAGGTAAAGTTATGCAAAAATCGGTCTTAATAACAGGATGTTCCAGCGGAATCGGTCTGGACAGTGCGCTTGAACTTAAACGCCAGGGCTTTCAAATCCTGGCGGGCTGCCGCAAACCCGATGATGTTGCCCGGATGAACAGTATGGGATTTACCGGCGTGTTGATCGATCTCGACTCCCCTGAAAGCGTGGATCGTGCCGCCGACGATGTGATCGCCCTGAGCGATAATCGTCTGTACGGGATCTTTAACAATGCCGGCTACGGTGTGTATGGCCCCCTTTCCACCATCAGCCGCGAGCAGATGGAACAACAGTTTTCCAGTAATTTTTTCGGCGCGCATCAGCTTACCATGCGCTTACTTCCCGCCATGTTGCCGCATGGCGAAGGGCGCATTGTGATGACCTCATCGGTGATGGGGCTGATTTCCACCCCAGGGCGCGGCGCTTACGCCGCCAGCAAATATGCGCTTGAAGCCTGGTCTGACGCGCTGCGTATGGAGCTACGGCACACAGGTATTAAAGTGAGCCTGATAGAGCCCGGACCGATTCGTACCCGTTTTACGGATAACGTTAACCAAACGCAACGCGATAAACCGGTAGAAAATCCCGGCATTGCCGCACGTTTCACCCGCGATCCTGACGCAGTGGTGGCGAAAGTCCGCCATGCTTTTGAAAGCGATAAACCCAAGCTGCGCTACCCCGTTACGCTGGTCACCTGGGTGGTGATGGCGCTGAAACGCATATTACCGGGCCGTATACTGGATAAAATTTTACAAAGCTGAGTTGAAGCGCGCCCGTCAGCCCCCATGTAAACGTGACACAGACAAAAGAGAGCGACGCCATGTCCGTACAGAACATTGTCAATATTAATGAATCCAACCTGCAGCAAACCTTAGAACAGTCCATGACCACGCCGGTACTGTTCTATTTCTGGTCTGAACGCAGCCAACACTGTCTGCAATTAACGCCAGTGCTGGAAAGTCTGGCTACCCAGTACAACGGTCAGTTTATTCTGGCAAAACTGGACTGTGACGCTGAACAAATGATCGCCGCTCAGTTTGGTCTGCGCGCTATCCCGACAGTCTATCTGTTCCAGAATGGCCAACCGGTCGATGGTTTCCAGGGGCCGCAGCCGGAAGAGGCGATCCGCGCTCTGCTGGATAAAGTACTGCCGCGCGAAGAAGAACTAAAAGCGCAGCAGGCGATGCAGTTAATGCAGGAGGGCAACTACGTTGACGCGCTGCCGTTGCTAAAAGACGCCTGGCAGCTCTCTTCGCAGAACAGTGAGATTGGCCTGTTACTGGCGGAAGCGCAAATTGCTCTGAACCGCTCTGAAGAGGCCGAGGCGGTATTAAAAACCATCCCGCTACAGGATCAGGATACCCGTTATCAGGGGCTGGTTGCGCAGATCGAGCTGCTTAAACAGGCAGCGGATACGCCGGAAATTCAACAGCTTCAGCAGCAGGTAGAGGAGAATCCGCAGGATGCGGCTTTGGCAACGCAACTGGCGTTACAGTTGCACCAGGTCGGACGTAATGAAGAAGCGCTGGAATTGCTGTTCAGCCATCTGAGAAAAGATCTTGCCGCCGCCGAGGGACAGACGCGCAAAACCTTCCAGGAGATTCTTGCCGCGCTCGGCACCGGCGACGCGCTGGCCTCAAAATACCGCCGCCAGTTGTACGCGCTGCTGTACTAATCATCTCTTGCCTGATGACGCTGCGCTTATCAGGCCTACCCATCGTCCTCAGGCCGGATAAGGCGTTCACGCCGCCATCCGGCAAATATCATGATTTCTTGAGCTGCGTCGCTACCAACTGATGACGCGAATTATAGAATTTCCGGTAGGTTAAATAGCAGGCAATGATGGTAGACAGGCTGGCTGTCGACAACAGCATAAACGTTACCATAATTTGATATTTAATCGCTTTTACCGGATCGATCCCGGCAAAAATCAGCCCGGACATCATCCCTGGCAGGCTCACCAGCCCAACGGTCTTTGCCGAATCGATCGTCGGGATAAGCGATGCGCGGATACTGTCGCGGATAAGCCCGGCGGAGGCCATTTTCGGCGTGGCGCCCAAACTTAACTTTTCCTGGATTTGCTGCTGCTCGCTGTGAAAACGCAGCCCCAGTTGGTTGTAGCACAGCCCTACCGCCACCATCGCATTGCCGGCGACCATGCCAGCGATGGGAATAACTTGCATCGGCGCAAATTCAATCGAACCGGTAAGCACCAGTACCGTCAGCGTTAGCCCGGCGCCGACGGTGATGGCGATAAACGAGGAGAGAAATGCCTTATCGATATATTTACTGCGCTTTTGCGCGTTCCAGGCGGCGTTAAAACAGATGAACAGCACCATCAGTAGCGTCAGAGCGGCATGGTTAACGCCAAAGATGTATTTCAGTACATAGCCGACAATAATGAGCTGTATCACCGCCCGGCATACGCTCCACAGAATATCTTTTTCCAGCGCCAGTTTTTCTTTGTGACTGATGAGCATCGCGACCACCACCAGCAGCATCGATAACGCCAGCGACGTATTGGTAATATTATGCTCGTTCATAACGCGTCTCCTGCATCTCTCCGGCAGATGGTGTTAGCGTTATCACCTTATCCGCGTGTTGAATTTCATCTTTATCATGCGTTACCCATAAAACAGCTACCTGCTTATCGCGAACATAGCGATGAATAATATCATTCACATTCCGTTTGTTATGTTCATCCAGCGCGCTGGTTATTTCGTCGAGTAACAGTATTTTCGGCAAAAACTGAAGATTACGAATTAAAGCAATACGCTGTTTTTCCCCGCCGGAAAGTGCGGAAATCGGTTTTTGCAGAATCGTCTCCGGCAGTTCAAAAAGCGCCAGATCGCCTGCGAAGGCTTTCGGCTGCGGGCGCTGATGACGAATTTGCCAGGGAAAAATCAGATTATCGTAAACCGTATCGCCAAATAGCGCTGGCGTCTGAGCGCAATAAGAAACCTGCTGGCGATAGGCTTCCGGGCTCAGAGTAGTAATATCCTGTCCCTCAAAAAGAATCACGCCGATATCAGGACTTATTAACGAGGCCACCATTTTCAGCAGCGTACTTTTTCCGCAGCCTGAAGGGCCGGTAATGAGCTTAAATTCGCCGTGTTGCAGCGTAAAACTGATGTTATTCAATATCTTTGCTGTCGCGGTCTGGTAACCGACCTGCTTTAACTCAAGCAACATGCTACGTTCTGTCATTTATTGCGCATCCGTTGTTCATATTTTTATAGCGATAGTGTATCCCTGTAATTAATAAGGGGGGAACATGCTTTACTGAATCAGGTATAATTCGCTTAATTCGTCAGCAAAATTGGTTTATGGACAACGCAACAGGAGGTTTAGCTATGCTCATTCTTATCCCTATTCTCATTTTCGTCGCGCTGGTGATCGTCGGCGCGGGCGTCAAAATCGTTCCGCAGGGATACCAGTGGACGGTGGAGCGCTTTGGACGTTACACCAAAACTCTGCAGCCGGGATTAAGCCTTGTTGTACCGTTTATGGACAGAATTGGCCGCAAGATCAATATGATGGAGCAAGTGCTGGATATTCCGTCTCAGGAGGTGATCTCAAAAGATAACGCCAACGTCACTATCGATGCGGTCTGTTTTATTCAGGTTATCGATGCACCGCGCGCCGCGTATGAAGTCAGTAACCTGGAACTGGCGATCATTAACCTTACCATGACCAATATCCGTACGGTGCTCGGTTCGATGGAGCTGGATGAAATGCTTTCCCAGCGCGACAGCATCAACACGCGGCTGCTGCATATTGTCGATGAAGCCACCAATCCGTGGGGAATTAAAGTTACCCGTATCGAAATTCGCGATGTCCGCCCGCCCGCGGAATTGATCTCCTCGATGAACGCCCAGATGAAAGCGGAACGTACCAAACGCGCCTATATCCTTGAGGCCGAAGGGGTACGTCAGGCGGAAATCCTGAAAGCCGAAGGGGAAAAACAGTCGCAGATTCTGAAAGCCGAAGGCGAACGCCAGTCCGCTTTCCTGCAGGCGGAAGCGCGCGAACGTTCCGCCGAAGCAGAAGCCCGCGCTACGCAGATGGTGTCTGAAGCCATCGCCGCCGGGGATATTCAGGCGATAAACTACTTTGTGGCGCAGAAATACACCGAAGCGTTACAGCAAATCGGCTCGGCGAATAACAGCAAAGTGGTCATGATGCCGCTGGATGCCAGCAGTCTGATGGGCGCTATCGCCGGGATCAGCGAGCTGGTTAAGGACAGCGCCAGCGAACGGAAAAAACCATGATAGCGATGATTCTGGTACATCCGCATATCTTCTGGCTTAGCCTCGGCGGCCTGTTGTTGGCCGCGGAAATGCTCGGCGGTAACGGCTATTTGCTGTGGAGCGGCGTGGCGGCAGTGATTACCGGCTTAACCGTTTGGCTCTTACCGCTCGGCTGGGAATGGCAGGGCGTGCTGTTTGCGGCCTTAACGTTACTGGCAGCCTGGCTTTGGTGGCGCTGGCTGGCGCGTCGCGTGCGGGAACAGAAGCCGACCGACAGCCGCCTTAACCAACGCGGACAACAACTGGTAGGCCGCCGGTTTATGCTTGATGCCGCGTTAGTTAACGGACGGGGGCATATGCGTGTCGGCGACAGCTCGTGGCCGGTATGCGCTGACGAAGACCTGCGCGCAGGTACGCATGTCGAAGTGATCGCCGTGGAAGGCATCACCCTACGCATTCGTGCTGTTTAATCAACGTGACTTTTGTGCCTTGTGATGGCAGCAGCCGGAAAGATTATCAATAATCGGGCAGTCGGCGCTGTCATCGCCGGGACAACTCTCCGCCAGTGCCAGCAGTTGATCGCGCATTGATTGCAGCTCGCTGATATGGCGCTCAATCTCCGCGACCTTTTCCAGCGTCCGCTTTTTCACATCTGCGCTATGACGTCGCGGATCGTTAAACAGATTGACCAGCTCGCCGCACTCTTCCAGATTAAACCCCACCTGCCTCGCCTGTCGCAGCAACGTCAGCTCGTTTAAATGCTTCTGCGTGTAGGTGCGATAACCATTTTCGCTACGTAATGGCGGCGTCACCAACCCTTTCTCTTCATAAAACCGAATGGCTTTGCTGGTTAAACCGGTTTTTTTCGCCACATCGCTAATATTCATATTTCCCCCTTGACCTTAACCTTGCTGGAAGGTTTAACCTTTATCACAGTGAGTCACTACGATTACTAAGGTCAATGAATTGATGACCAATCATAAAGGAGTTTTTACTATGTCTCAAACTATCGACCTGACCCTGGACGGTTTGTCCTGCGGTCATTGCGTTAAACGCGTGAAAGAAAGTCTTGAACAACGTCCGGATGTTGAGCTGGCGGACGTCACCGTAACCGAAGCGCACGTTACCGGTACCGCCAGTGCGGACGCGTTAATTGAAACCATCAAACAAGCCGGGTATGGTGCGACGTTAAGCCACCCAAAGGCTAAACCGCTGACGGAGTCATCAATCCCGTCGGAAGCACTGGCAGCGGTTCCTCATGAGCTTCCGGTAGCGACGGCCGATGAAGAAAGCCAACAGTTGCTGTTAAGCGGCATGAGCTGCGCCAGTTGTGTCACCCGCGTACAACATGCGCTACAAAGCGTACCGGGCGTCACGCAGGCACGGGTAAACCTGGCGGAACGCACTGCGCTGGTGATGGGCAGCGCGTCCGCCGCTGATTTAGTGCAGGCGGTGGAAAAAGTCGGCTATGGCGCAGAGGCGATTGAAGATGACATCAAACGCCGCGAGCGCCAGCAGGAAACCGCCATCGCCACCATGAAACGTTTTCGCTGGCAGGCAATCGTCGCTCTGGCGGTCGGTATACCGGTCATGGTCTGGGGGATGATCGGCGATAACATGATGGTGACCGGCGACAACCGCAGCCTGTGGCTGGCTATTGGCCTCATCACGCTTGCGGTGATGGTCTTTGCGGGCGGTCACTTTTACCGTAACGCGTGGAAAAGCCTGCTGAACGGCACGGCGACGATGGATACGCTGGTGGCGCTCGGCACTGGGGTCGCCTGGCTCTACTCCATGAGCGTCAACCTGTGGCCGCAGTGGTTCCCGATGGAAGCGCGGCACCTCTATTACGAAGCCAGCGCGATGATTATCGGTCTGATTAATCTCGGACACATGCTGGAAGCGCGCTCCCGTCAGCGTTCCTCAAAAGCGCTGGAAAAATTACTCGACCTCACCCCGCCAACCGCACGCGTAGTGACAGAAGACGGCGAAAAAAGCGTCCCGCTGGCGGACGTTCAGCCGGGGATGCTATTGCGGCTAACTACCGGCGATCGCGTGCCGGTGGATGGCGAAATTACCCAGGGCGAAGCGTGGCTTGATGAAGCCATGCTGACCGGCGAGCCTATTCCGCAGCAAAAAGGCGAAGGCGACAGCGTTCATGCCGGTACCGTTGTACAGGACGGCAGCGTCCTGTTCCGCGCCAGCGCGGTGGGCAGTCATACCACGCTGTCACGCATTATTCGCATGGTACGCCAGGCGCAAAGTAGTAAACCGGAAATAGGCCAACTGGCCGATAAAATCTCCGCAGTATTCGTTCCTGTGGTGGTGGCCATTGCGCTGATCAGCGCCGCTATCTGGTATTTCTTCGGTCCGGCGCCGCAAATTGTTTATACGCTGGTCATCGCCACAACCGTACTGATTATCGCCTGCCCCTGCGCATTAGGCCTGGCGACGCCAATGTCGATTATTTCCGGCGTAGGCCGCGCTGCCGAGTTCGGCGTGCTGGTACGCGACGCCGATGCCCTGCAACGCGCCAGTACGTTGGATACCCTCGTTTTTGATAAAACCGGGACTCTGACGGAAGGCAAGCCGCAAGTAGTGGCGGTAAAAACCTTTAATGGCGTTGATGAAGCTCAGGCGTTACGTCTGGCAGCCGCGCTCGAACAAGGGTCCAGCCACCCGCTGGCCCATGCAATTCTGGAAAAAGCCGGCGACGATAAACTGCCGCAGGTGAACGGTTTCAGAACGCTGCGCGGACTGGGCATCAGCGGTGAAGCGGAAGGTCATCAACTGCTTCTTGGGAACCAGGCGTTACTGAACGAACAACACGTCGCCACGGATGACATGACGGCGGAAATCACCGCGCAGGCCTCGCAAGGCTCTACCCCGGTCCTGCTGGCGATTGACGGTAAAGCGGCGGCGTTACTGGCAGTACGCGATCCATTGCGTAGCGATAGTATTGCCGCGCTTGAACGCCTGCACAGCGCCGGATACCGTCTGGTGATGCTCACCGGAGATAACCCAACGACGGCTAATGCAATTGCCAAAGAAGCGGGCATTGATGAAGTGATTGCGGGCGTTCTGCCAGATGGCAAAGCCGATGCGATTAAACGTCTACAAAGCCAGGGTCGTCAGGTCGCGATGGTCGGCGATGGTATCAACGATGCACCCGCGCTGGCGCAGGCGGACGTCGGTATCGCGATGGGCGGCGGCAGTGATGTGGCGATTGAAACCGCGGCGATTACGCTGATGCGCCATAGTCTGATGGGCGTGGCGGATGCGCTGGCCATTTCGCGCGCGACGTTGCGCAATATGAAGCAAAACCTGCTTGGCGCATTTATCTACAACAGCATTGGTATCCCGGTGGCCGCCGGTATTCTGTGGCCGTTTACCGGTACCTTGTTAAACCCGGTAGTGGCGGGCGCGGCAATGGCGCTGTCTTCCATTACCGTCGTGAGCAATGCCAACCGATTATTGCGCTTTAAACCAAAAGCGTAAACGCTTATCCGGTCTGACGGGATTTCTCCAGGCCGGATAAGACGCGTTCGCGTTGCTATCCGGCCTTTTCTCTCGTCGCGAATTCATTGTATCTTCCTGGGCCACGCGCTAGCATGGCTGTCTACTCAAGGAGGTCGTATGGATCTGTTGTACCGGGTAAAAACGCTGTGGGCCGCATTGCGCGGCAATCATTATACCTGGCCTGCCATCGATATCTTTTTGCCTGGCAACCGTCATTTTCACCTCGTCGGCAGTATCCATATGGGTACGCGCGATATGGCGCCCCTTCCCTCCAGACTGCTTAAAAAGCTTAAACGCGCCGATGCGCTGATTGTCGAAGCCGATGTCTCCGGTCATGATTCCCCGTTTGCCAGTCTGCCGACGTTTGCTGCGCTGGAAGATCGCATCAGCGAAGAGCAGTTGCGCAACCTGCGAAAAGTCGTCGAAGAGTTAGGCATTTCCCTGTCGCTGTTTTCCACTCAGCCGCTATGGCAAATCGCCATGATTTTACAGGCGACGCAAGCGCAACAGTTAGGCTTACGCCCCGAATACGGAATCGATTATCAACTGTTGCAGGCCGCGAAACAGACGCAAAAACCGGTGATCGAACTGGAAGGCGCAGCCAGTCAGATTGCGCTACTGTGTCAGTTACCGGATAACGGGCTGGCGCTGCTGGATGATACGCTGACGCACTGGCATACCAACGCCCGTCTGCTACAACAAATGATGAGTTGGTGGTTAAAAATGCCGCAGCAGAATGGCCATATCACCTTACCCAAAACCTTTAGCCAGTCACTGTATGATGTGCTGATGCATCAACGTAATCTTGCCTGGCGGGATCGCCTGAATGCCATGCCGCCAGGACAATACGTGGTCGCCGTTGGCGCGCTCCATCTTTATGGGGAAGGAAATCTGCCGGAATTGATGCGTTAAAAAAATGGCCAATATCGCTATTGGCCCGTCAAAGAGGAATTTCATCATTATTATTATCCCGACGCTTTCGCTTCGGATCTTCAGATTGTCGCTCAAAGTTGCCGCAACTGCCAAGACCTAATGCACAAGATTATACTATTTTTTAGTCCGCCTTCGGGCGTATGCTGATGGCAAATCACGTCTGTAGTAAGAAGGAACGTTATGACACCCGCAGTTAAGTTACTCGAAAAGAACAAGATTCCGTTTAACATTCACACCTACGATCACGATCCGAATGAAACTAACTTTGGCGATGAAGTGGTGCGTAAGCTCGGGCTAAACGCCGATCAGGTGTATAAAACGCTTTTGGTTGCCGTGAATGGCGATATGAAGCAACTGGCAGTCGCCGTGACGCCTGTAGCCGGGCAACTGGATTTGAAAAAAGTCGCCAAAGCACTGGGCGCGAAAAAGGTCGATATGGCCGACCCGATGGTAGCACAACGTACCACGGGATATCTGGTCGGCGGGATCAGTCCGCTGGGGCAGAAAAAACGGCTGCCCACGTTGATTGACGCGCCCGCCCGCACGTTTGCCACTATTTATGTTTCCGGCGGTAAACGCGGACTGGATATTGAACTGGCGGCTGACGATTTGGCTGCCATACTGGGTGCCAAATTCGCTGATATCGCGCGTCGGGATTAAGCCTGCGCGAAATAGTTTTGCCGGATGGCGCCGCAAACGCCTTATCCGGCCTACAGCATATATAATCCGTAGGCCTTAAAGCTGCGCGCCATCAGGCAGTGATGGCTATCAGTACCGCTACAGCCAGCTCACCTCACCCTTTGGCGCAAAAGCCGCCGCATCCAGCGGCGAATTCTGCTGAATAAACTCTTTCAGCACTTCCGCGTCAATAAACCCGGTATTCACGTATCCCGGTTTGTTATCAATGCGCGGATAACCATCGCCGCCCGTGGCGTTGAAACTCAGCGTCGCCATGCGGTAGGTTTTGGCCGGATCAACAGGCTCGCCTTTGATTTTCAGATCGGTGAGCTTGCCCTCTTTGGCGACAAAGCTCACATTGGCGAACTGTGGATAGGCGCCGGAGTCCGGTTTCATCTGCGCTACGGCAGTGAGATAATCAACCACCTCTTTGCCGCTCATATCGGCATACACCACAATGTTGCCGAACGGTTGCACCTTGAGCACGCTTTTATAGGTAATGTCTCCCGCCTCAATCGAGTCGCGAATGCCGCCGCCGCTCATCACGCCAAAATCGGCGCCAGTGCGCGCGATCTGCGCGGCCAGAATCACCCGCCCCATATTGGTCTGGACAAATCTGACCTTACTACGATCGCCTTCAAGAAACCCATTCACGCTACCAATTTTCACCTCCAGTTGCGCTTTACCTTTATTCTGGAACGGCGTTAATAACGAGAGCATTTGCGGATTTTCTGCGATTTCCGGCGTGTAAAGTACACGCTCGCTTTTCCCGTTATCCCAGGTCACTTTTTTCTTGAGATTTACCGGAATGAGCTGATAGTTAACCATTTTCATTTCGCCGTTACGGAATTCGAAATCCGCGCGGCCCACATATTTACCCCACTCATGCGCCTGCACGATCCAGATGCCGTTTTGCTTATCCGGCGCGCAGGGCGTTCCCGGTACGTAATTCACCTGTTTTTTATTTTCCGACGCCATGCATACCGGGTCTTGTGAGTGGCCACCCACAATCATCGCCAGCGAACCGGCAGGCAGGCTACGCGCCATCTCTACATCGCCCGGCGCATTCGAACCGTGATCGCCGTTGTCATAATGTCCCATATGCGTGGCCGCGATAATCACGTCCGGTTTTTCATTCATATTGAGTTCCTGAATCACCACCTTTGCTTCTTCAGCAGGTTTACGAAACTCAATATCGGTGAAATATTCCGGGTTGCCTATTTTCGCTGTGTCATCGGTGGTTAAGCCGATTACCGCGATTTTTATATCCTGGCGTGTAAAAATAGCCCACGGCTTAAACAGACGCTCGCCGGTACTTTTTTGATAAATATTGGCGGAAAGAAAAGGAAACTTCGCCCACTTTTCCTGCTGGCGCAATACGGTGAGCGGATTATCAAATTCATGATTACCGACGGCCATAGCGTCGTAGCCAATAAGATTCATCCCGCGGAAATCGGGCTCCGCATCCTGGAGATCGGATTCCGGCACCCCGGTATTAATGTCGCCGCCGGATAACAACAGGACGCTTCCCCCCTCTTGCGCCACCTCTTTACGGATACTGTCCACCAGCGTTTTTTGCGCCGCCAGACCATATTCACCATATTCGCTGCGCCAGAAGTGACCGTGGTGATCGTTGGTGTGCAGGATAGTAATTTTATAGGCTTTATCTTTTTCGTAAGCCTGTGCAGGCTGACTCGCCAGCGCGAACGCCGTCAGTAACGCCAGCGCCACACCCCGTTTCAAAAATTTCATGTTTCTCTCCCTGACTCAATATCAACCGCAGAAATTACCTTTCCTCGCAATAATAGACAAATATGTTTTCAGAATTGAGACTTCCTTCAAACACATTTCACAGGTATGTTAGGCGAGTAATAATTACACATCCGATTATCTCCAATATTGCATAAAATTTAAGTGACTTTCTATGGCCATGAGTGAACCAACCCAGCCGTTAGCCGGCGCGCCCGCAGCGGCCGCTAAAGCACGTACTTCGTTTGGTATTTTGGGCGCGATCAGTCTTTCCCATCTGCTGAACGATATGATCCAGTCGCTAATCTTAGCCATTTATCCCCTGTTGCAGGCGGAGTTCTCGCTGACCTTCGTCCAGATAGGCTTGATCACCCTGACGTTCCAGCTCGCCTCATCGCTGCTGCAACCGGTCGTCGGCTACTGGACGGATAAGTATCCCATGCCGTGGTCGCTGCCTGTCGGCATGTGTTTTACCCTGAGCGGGCTGGTGCTGTTGGCGATGGCGGGAAGTTTTGGCGCCGTATTGCTCGCAGCGGCGCTGGTGGGTACCGGCTCGTCCGTTTTTCACCCGGAATCGTCCCGCGTGGCGCGTATGGCCTCCGGCGGACGTCATGGCCTGGCGCAGTCTATCTTCCAGGTCGGCGGTAACTTCGGCAGTTCGTTGGGTCCGCTGCTGGCCGCCGTGATTATCGCGCCCTATGGCAAAGGGAATGTCGCCTGGTTTGTGCTGGCCGCGCTGCTGGCGATCGTGGTGCTGGCGCAGATCAGCCGCTGGTACGCAGCCCAGCACCGGATAGCGAAAGGAAAGCCAAAAGCGATAATAGCTAACCCGCTGCCGCGCAATAAAGTCGTGCTGGCCGTAAGCGTGTTACTGCTACTCATTTTCTCTAAATATTTTTATATGGCGAGCATCAGTAGCTACTACACCTTTTATCTGATGCAAAAATTCGGATTATCAATACAAAACGCGCAGCTCCATCTGTTTGCCTTCCTGTTTGCGGTGGCTGCCGGGACGGTAATCGGCGGGCCGGTGGGCGATAAAATCGGCAGAAAATATGTGATTTGGGGGTCTATTCTCGGCGTCGCGCCGTTTACCCTCGTTTTACCCTACGCCACGCTGTACTGGACGGGGATTTTAACCGTTATTATCGGCTTTATTCTCGCTTCGGCGTTTTCCGCCATTCTGGTTTATGCCCAGGAACTGCTGCCAGGACGTATCGGTATGGTTTCCGGCCTGTTTTTCGGGTTTGCCTTCGGGATGGGAGGCTTGGGCGCAGCGGTACTGGGGCTGATTGCCGACCATACCAGTATCTATTTAGTTTATAAAATCTGTGCTTTCCTGCCGCTTCTGGGGATACTAACCATATTCTTACCTGATAATCGACATAAAGCATGATTTTATGGCGGTTAAAGGTACGCTTTGACCGCCCGCACATCCCGATGCCATCACGCTTTGCCCATCCCATACTTACCACTTTTCCGTCCCGTGCTCTTTTTACCGTCAGATTCTATCTTTTTCCAAAACACAACCATTATTTATAAACATCCTGATTGAAATTGTCATAAACTATTACCCGGAGTTTTGGAGTCCAACAACCAAAGGAGACGGAATGCATCACGCCACCCCGCTTATCACCACCATTGTCGGCGGCCTTGTGCTCGCTTTTATTCTCGGCATGATTGCCAACAAATTGCGTATTTCTCCACTGGTGGGATATCTGTTAGCGGGCGTTCTGGCGGGACCCTTTACACCGGGTTTTGTTGCGGATACCAAACTGGCTCCTGAGCTGGCGGAGCTCGGCGTGATTCTATTGATGTTCGGCGTCGGGCTGCATTTTTCACTGAAGGATTTGATGGCGGTAAAGTCTATCGCCATTCCCGGCGCCGTCGCCCAGATAGCGGTGGCGACGCTGCTGGGTATGGCGCTTTCCGCCGTGTTGGGATGGTCATTAATGACCGGCATCGTCTTTGGGCTCTGTCTGTCTACCGCCAGTACCGTCGTCCTGCTGCGCGCGCTTGAGGAGCGACAACTCCTTGATAGCCAGCGCGGACAAATCGCCATCGGCTGGCTGATTGTCGAAGATCTGGTGATGGTGCTAACGCTGGTCTTGCTGCCCGCCGTCGCCGGCATGGTGGAAAAAGGCGATGTCGGCATAGCCTCGCTGGCGGTCGATATGGGGATGACCATTGGTAAAGTGGTGGCGTTTATCGCCATCATGATGCTGGTTGGACGCCGCCTGGTACCGTGGATTATGGCCCGCAGCGCCGCCACCGGTTCGCGCGAATTATTCACTCTTTCCGTACTGGCGCTGGCGTTAGGCATTGCGTTTGGCGCGGTAGAATTGTTTGACGTCTCTTTTGCGCTGGGCGCGTTCTTTGCCGGAATGGTGCTTAATGAGTCGGAACTGAGTCACCGGGCGGCGCACGATACGTTGCCGCTACGCGACGCATTTGCCGTCCTGTTTTTTGTTTCCGTCGGCATGCTGTTCGATCCGTTAATATTGATCCAACAACCGCTGGCGGTGCTGGCGACGCTTGCCATTATCGTCTTTGGTAAATCGATCGCCGCGTTTTTCCTGGTGCGTTTGTTCGGTCACTCGCCGCGAACCGCGCTGACCATTGCCGCCAGCCTGGCGCAAATCGGCGAGTTCGCCTTTATTCTCGCCGGACTCGGCATGGCGCTCAACCTGCTACCGCAAGCGGGTCAGAACCTGGTGCTGGCAGGCGCTATTTTGTCGATTATGCTTAATCCTGTGCTGTTTGCCCTGCTGGAGAAGTATCTGGCGAAAACTGAAACGCTGGAAGAGCAGACGCTGGAAGAGGCTATCGAAGAAGAGAAGCAAATTCCGGTGGATATTTGTAATCATGCCCTACTGGTGGGTTTTGGCCGCGTCGGCAGTCTGCTGGGGGAAAAATTACTGGCGGCGGGTATTCCGCTGGTGGTTATCGAAACGTCCCGTACCCGCGTGGATGAACTGCGCGAACGCGGGATTCGCGCCGTGCTGGGCAATGCCGCCAACGAAGAAATCATGAATCTGGCGCATCTGGACTGCGCCCGCTGGCTGCTATTGACCATCCCCAACGGTTACGAAGCCGGTGAGATCGTCGCCTCAGCGCGGGAAAAAAGCCCGGGTATTGAAATTATCGCCAGAGCGCATTACGACGATGAAGTCGATTACATTACTGAACGCGGGGCGAACCAGGTCGTGATGGGCGAGCGAGAGATTGCCCGGGCGATGCTGGAACTCCTTGAAACGCCGCCCGTGGGTGAAGTCGTCGCCAGTTGAGGGGTTGCCGGATGACACCAGGCGCCTTATCCGGCATGGAACGTCCCGGTTTACGTAGACCGCGCCACCAGGCAGTCAACGCCGGACGGCCCGATGCGCCCAGCGCCATCGGGCAAGACAGACTAGCGATCCCAGTACGACTCTTCCAGACTATCCTCACGCTCCGGTAGCCCACGCGTCAGACGCGGAGAGTGTTGGTTCAGTACCTGATAGCTGACACGGTTAGCATATTTACACACCTGCGCCAGCGACGAATAGGTCAGCCAGGTGAATTTGTGCTTACTGGAATTCGGTACGTTGCTACGATGGTAATTGTTCGCCGTAATATCATGCAACAGCGCCGCCAGCGCGCCATCGCCTGCGCCGTTGGTGTTCATGATTTTTTCCGGCCCGCCCATATACGGCGCAATGTGCGAATAGACGCGTAGCGGATTAATACAATCTTTATGGCGCATCGCCCGGCTAAATTCATACTGGTTAAATTCAGCGATAGCCCCCGGCAGCAGCGGATGCTGGGTTTTACGTTTTGCTTCCTCTTCGGTGAAGCCTGCCATATATAACCCTATCGGCCCGGCAGTGCATAACACCAGGTCGACCCAGTCCAGCGCCTTATCCGCCGCCAGCAGCGGATCGTTTTCGCCGGTCAGCGCTTCCGCTTCTTCTTCATTCATTGCCAGAATCGAGACATTCTCTTTGAGAAACGCCTGCCACCACTGCGGGTTATCGGCAATCACAAATTTGGTGCCCAGCGTCATGACAACCGGCACGTTATGCTTTTTCGCGTATTCGATCGCTTTCATCGTCGCGTCAGGCATCGGTTCGCCAGGCTTACAGCGCACCAGATATGAGGTCAACACCAGCGCGGAGGCGCCAGCGATCACCGCTTCCGGAATACTTTCCGCCCGTAGCTGATTCATATGCCCGGGACTGATAGCGAAAGTGCGCTCGCCGGATTCGCCAATCAGCGTGAAACAGCGGCCAATCGGGCCATCTACAGCTTGCAGATAATTCAGGTCGGTACGGCTGGAAGTATTACACAGGTAGCGATAAGCGTAGCTGCCAATCTCAATGTTGCTGCACATCACGCCCAGTAACACCGAACGGTCATCCGCCAGTACCGAGTAGTTATGCATCGTATTGCCTATAGTACCGCCAGCAAACTGATGAGTGATCAGATTTTCCCGCGTCAGTTCCTGATACAGCTTCTCCGCCACCTCGTCTTCTATCACCAGAGAATGCCCGGCGCTTAATCCATAGCGTGTAATAAAATCGTCATCCACTTTCGCCTCAATATCCACCAACGTTTGGTCGATACCGACGACCCAGGAGGCGTTGGTTTCCTGTTCTGGCTGAATTTGTTGCAACAACGGGTCACGCGCATTGACGGGAAAATAGTGTTTGGATTTACGTTTACCGGGAAATTTCATGATTGTGCTTACGGATGAATAACGGAGCGCTGCATGGTAGCACATTCCTCCTAATACGCGCGACGGGTGACGGCGTTTCAATATCAGACGGCGAGATCGCAGTTTCTCCAGCCGCATTTTTTACAATGGTTCACTTTCACAAGGAGCGTTTTATGAAGCCGGAAAATAAAATTCCCGTACTCACCCGACTTTCAGACGAAATGAAAGCCGTCGTGAACTTCCAGCAACCTGGCCTTCCCCCCTGGCCTGCCGATGGCGATATTGAGACCCAACGTCAGTATTATCTTCTTGAGCGCCGTTTCTGGAATGCCGACGCGCCGCCCATGGCCACCCGCACCTGCGCCGTCCCTACGCCTTATGGCGATGTAACAACCCGGCTCTACTCGCCGCAGCCGACCAGTGAGGCCACCTTATACTATTTGCACGGCGGCGGATTTATCCTCGGTAATCTGGATACGCATGACCGGATAATGCGTCTGCTGGCGCGTTATACCTGCTGCACCGTGATCGGTATTGATTATTCGCTGTCGCCGCAAGCGCGTTATCCGCAGGCCATTGAAGAAACCGTCGCGGTATGTCGCTACTTCTCTCAACATGCCGATAAATACTCGCTCAACGTGGAGAAAATCGGTTTCGCCGGAGATTCCGCAGGCGCCATGCTGGCGCTTGCCAGCGCGCTCTGGTTACGTGATAAGCAAATTCGCTGCGGTAACGTTATCGCTATTCTGTTGTGGTATGGGCTGTATGGGTTGCAGGATTCGGTAAGCCGGCGTCTGTTCGGCGGCGAGTGGGACGGCCTGACGCGTGAGGATCTGGACATGTACGAAAAGGCCTATCTGCGTAACGAAGAAGATCGGGAATCGCCCTGGTATTGTCTGTTTAATAACGATCTGACGCGTAACGTGCCGCCCTGCTTTATTGCCAGCGCGGAGTTTGATCCGCTCATTGATGACAGCCGTTTGCTGCACCAGACATTACAGGCGCACCGGCAGCCCTGCGAATACAAAATGTATCCCGGCACGTTGCACGCCTTCCTGCACTATTCACGGATGATGACAAGCGCCGACGATGCCTTGCAGGACGGCGCGCGCTTCTTTATGGCGAGAATTAAGACGCCGCGTTAACGGTACGGCGCCGTGAGTTTCAGCATCATATCAATATGTTCCGGCGTCGCGTTCAGCGCCGGAATGTACGCGTATTTTTTACCGCCCGCTTCAAGGAAAATCTCGCGGTTCTGTTCCGCTATCTCTTCCAGTGTCTCCAGACAATCCGCGGCAAATCCCGGACACATAACCTGAATATGGCCCGTTCCCTTTTCACCCAACATTTTTAGCGTTTCATCGGTGTACGGCGTCAGCCACGGTTCACGGCCAAAGCGCGACTGGAATGTCATCATTACCTTTTCCGGCGGCAGCTCCAATGCGGAAACCAGCTCGCGCGTGGTATCGCGACAGCGCTGCGGGTAGTCATCGCCTTCATCCGCATAACGTTGTGGAATGCCGTGATAGGAGAGCAGAAGTAAATCCGGCTCGCCGTGTCTGGCGAACGACTCACACGCGCTTTTCGCCAGCGCATCGATATAAGCGCCGTCATCCGCGTAATCGCGAATAAATGAGATACCGGGAATACGACGTTTACGCGCCAGTATCCGCCCCAGTTCGTCCCAGACTGCGCCCACCGTTGAGCAAGAGTACTGCGGGTACAACGGCAGCACGACGATATGGTCGACGTCGCTTGCTAACAGTTCATCGACAGCGCTTTCCAGCGAGGGCGAGCCGTAGCTCATCCCCAGCGCGACGGGCGTGTCTGGCAGCCGCGCGGCCAGCGCCTGTTGCTGTTCGCGGCTATATACCATGAGCGGCGAACCGCCATCCATCCAGATAGATTGATAGAGTTTCGCGACGCGCGGAGAACGCAACGGTAAAATAATGCCGCGCAGTAGCGGCCACCATAGCAGACGAGGAGTATCTACCACGCGTCTGTCGCTTAAAAATTGTTTAAGGTAGCGCTTTACCGCTTCGGGAGTTGGGGCATCTGGCGTGCCAAGGTTAGCCAGCAGGATACCGGTTTTCGTCTGACGCATTGCCGCCTCTTATCTATTCAAATTGTTGATAATTGTAGCGGAAAAGCGAAGAAGAAAAACTAATTGCTGTGAAAGGCACAAAGGGATGTTGCCTGATGGCGCGCAGCGTTAAGACCTGGGGTCTTGTAGGCAGGATAAGGCGTTTACGCCGCTATCCGGCACTCAATGCGCCGGATAGCGTCATACATTAACCGAGGATTTTTTCCAGGTCGGCACGCACGTCGGCAACGGCCTGCGTACCGTCAACTTTGGCGTATTTAGTGTTGCCCGCTTCCGCTTCTTTCTGGTAGTAGCCAATCAGCGGCGCGGTCATCTGATGATATTCCACCAGACGTTTGCGAACGGTCTCTTCCTGATCGTCTTTACGAGTCGTCAGATCTTCACCGGTGACGTCATCTTTGCCTTCTACTTTCGGCGGATTAAACTTAACGTGGTAAACGCGGCCAGATGCGGCGTGTACGCGACGACCAACAATACGGTCAACGATCAGTTCGTCCGGTACGTCAAATTCCAGCACGTAATCCACCACAATACCCGCTTCTTTCATCGCGTCAGCCTGCGGGATCGTGCGCGGAAAACCGTCCAGCAGAAAGCCGTTACGGCAGTCTTCCTGGGCGATGCGCTCTTTAACCAGCGCGATCACCAGTTCATCGGTCACCAGTTTACCGGCGTCCATGATATCTTTCGCCTGTTTGCCCAGCTCGGAGCCTGATTTCACTGCGGCGCGCAGCATATCGCCGGTGGAGATTTGCGGAATACCATATTTCTCCATGATGAACTGAGCCTGAGTTCCTTTACCCGCGCCCGGAGCGCCAAGCAGAATAATACGCATTACGAAAATCCCCTCAAAGGTTGTCGATATTTTTAAAAAAGCGCTAAACGATACCACCATCACGCATTTCGCTCAAGGAAGCAGCCCCGGGCTGAAACGGTTAACGATGGGAAAATTGAAAATAAGGCGGGAAAATGCCGGATGGCAGTGTAAACACCTTATCCGGCCTGAGATCGACGAGATGTTGTAGGCCGGATAAGCGTTAGCGCCATCCGGCATCACATAACCGCTATCAGGATACCAGCAGTTGGTTCATACGGCGGATAAACTGGTTCGGATCTTCCAGCGTGCCGCGTTCGGCAAACAGCGCCTGATCCAGCAGCAGCTCGACCCACTCTTTAAACTGCGCTTCATCCTGGGTATCGGCAGTGCGTTTGACCAGCACATGATCCGGGTTGAGCTCAAAGATATATTTCACTTCCGGTACGGACTGACCGGCCGCGGCGAACAGTTTCGCCATCTGGGTGCTCATTTCATCCGCATCGGTGGTGACAATCGCCGGCGTATCGGTTAAACGGTGCGTCAGACGCACGTCTTTCACGCGATCGCCCAGCAGGGTTTTGACACGCTCCACAAACGGCTCAAGCGCCTTTTCCGCTTCTTTCGCGTTTTCGTCTACTTCATCCGCCAGTTTTTCGATGGACTCATCGGCTTTGGCGACAGACTGGAACGCTTTACCGTCAAACTCGGTCAGGTAGTTCATCATCCACTCGTCGATGCGATCGGAGAGCAGCAGCACTTCGATGCCTTTCTTACGCAGCAGTTCCAGATGCGGGCTATTTTTCGCCGCCGCATAGCTGTCTGCGGTGATGTAGTAGATTTTTTCCTGCCCTTCTTTCATCCGGGAGACGTAATCTTCCAGCGACACGGTCTGTGCGGAAGAGTCGGTATAGGTGGAGGCAAAGCGCAACAGTTTGGCGATCGCTTCCTGGTTGGCGTGATCTTCCGCCGGGCCTTCTTTCAGCACCAGACCGAACTGTTTCCAGAAGGTTTGGTATTTTTCCGCGTCGTCTTTCGCCAGTTTTTCCAGCATTTGCAGAACGCGTTTGGTCAGGGCGCTGCGCAGATTACGCGTCACCGTGCTGTCCTGCAGGATTTCACGGGAGACGTTCAACGGCAGGTCGTTAGAATCAATCAGGCCGCGCACGAAACGCAGATAGTTCGGCATGAACTGCTCGGCATCGTCCATAATGAACACACGCTGTACGTATAGCTTCAGGCCATGTTTGTGATCGCGGTTCCACAGATCCCACGGCGCCTGCGACGGGATATACAGCAGGCTGGTGTATTCCTGCTTGCCTTCCACGCGGTTGTGGCTCCAGGTCAGCGGATCGGTAAAATCATGCGCGATATGCTTGTAAAACTCGTTGTACTCGTCGTCTTTAATTTCCGACTTGTTGCGGGTCCACAGCGCCTGGGCCTTGTTGATTTTCTCCCAGGAAATCACGGTTTCGCCGTCTTTTTCTTCCCGTTTTTCAATCTCTACCGGCAATGCGATGTGATCGGAATATTTGCTGATAATCGAGCGTACGCGCCAGTCATCGAGGAATTCATCTTCGCCTTCACGCAGGTGTAAGGTGATTTCCGTACCGCGGTCATCTTTGGTGATATCGGCAACGGTGTATTCGCCTTCGCCTGCCGATTCCCAGAACACGCCATTTTCCGGCTTGTCGCCTGCCGCACGGGTACGTACGGTCACTTTATCGGCAACGATAAACGCGGAGTAGAAGCCTACGCCAAACTGACCGATGAGCTGGCTATCTTTCGCCTGATCGGACCCCATTGATTCGAGGAAAGATTTGGTGCCGGACTTGGCAATGGTGCCTAAGTGGTCAATCACCTCATCGCGATTCATCCCCACGCCGTTATCAGCAATGGTCAACGTACGCTTATCTTTATCGAAAGAGACGCGCACACGCAGCTCGCCATCGCCTTCATACAGGTCCGGGTTTGACAGGGCGCGGAAACGCAGCTTGTCCGCCGCATCTGAGGCGTTAGAGATGAGTTCACGCAGGAAGATTTCTTTATTGGAATAAAGAGAATGGATCATCAGGTGCAGAAGCTGTTTAACTTCTGACTGAAAACCACGCGTTTCTTGTCCTTTCATGTGGATAGACCTCAACAATGCCATTTTTAATGGTAAAAATACGTTGAGGGTGAGATGGGGACAAGCGGGTGTGATTTCAAGCGGAGGCCGCGAATGCCGCCTCCGTTTGTTCAGAAAATAATCTTATGGCGTCCCGCCAAAGAGTGGGACAGCGTCGTACCGTCGACCATCTCCAGTTCGCCACCAACCGGCACGCCGTGGGCGATACGGCTAGCCTCGACGCCATACTCCGCGCACAGCTCGGCAATATAGTTCGCGGTAGCCTCCCCTTCAACCGTCGGGTTGGTCGCGAGGATCAGCTCGCTGATTTTTTCTGACGCCAGTCGCTGTTCCAGACGATCGAGACCGATATCATCCGGCCCGATGCCGTCCAGCGGCGACAGGTGGCCCATCAGTACAAAATACCGCCCGGAAAATTGCCCGGTCTGCTCAATGGCGTAGATATCCGCAGGACTCTCCACCACGCAAATCTGGCCGTTTTCCTGACGCCGCGGGTTCGAACAGATATTACAGATATCCTGCTCGGTAAAGGTGCGGCAATCGGCGCAGTGGCCGATTTCCGACATCGCCCGGGTCAGCGCCTGCGCCAGGCGCATTCCGCCACTGCGATCGCGCTGCAACAGGGTAAACGCCATCCGCTGCGCCGACTTAGGGCCGACGCCCGGCAGGCAGCGCAACGCTTCCATAAGCTGAGTTAACAGCGGACTGGTTTGCATCAGAATGGCATCTTAAAGCCTGGCGGCAGTTGCATACCGGAAGAGACGGAAGCCATCTTCTCTTTCTGCGTCTCTTCAATGCGGCGCGCCGCATCGTTGAAGGCCGCAGCGACCAGATCTTCCAGCATCTCTTTGTCATCTTCCAGCAGGCTTGGGTCAATTTCCACGCGGCGGCAGTTATGCGCGCCGTTGATGGTAACCTTCACCAGACCCGCGCCGGATTCGCCGGTTACTTCTAGCTGCGCAATCTCTTCCTGCATTTTCTGCATTTTTTCCTGCATCTGCTGGGCCTGTTTCATCAGATTGCCCAGACCGCCTTTTCCAAACATAAGCTCTCTCTCTTGATGGTTCACAATCGCAAGCCAGGCTTACGATCAAATGGGGCGGATACTCTCTTCATCCAGCTCTGCGTCGAAGAATCGGCGTAGCGTCTGAATGTTATTATCCGCGATAATTGACTCACGCGCCTGCGCGAGTTTCTCTTCATAAATGGCCTGACGCCATTCCAGCGGCGTACGCACTGCGGGATTATCATCTTCAACGATGGTCAGTTCAACCGTCGTTCCTGTCAGATCGCTTAGCGCTTGCGCCAGCTTTTGCTGCGCGCCGCTGGAGTTGAGATGCCGCTGCGTCGAACGCAGATGCAGACAAACCGCGTTGCCGTTTTGCTCCTTCCAGGCATTGAGCGCCACCTGCTCCACCAGCTTAGGCAGAGAAAGCTGGCTAACCTGCGCTGCCCACGGATCGCGCTCAATAGCTTCCGCCGCCAGTTTAGCCGCCAGCTCCGGCGTTTTTTCATGCTCCAGAGCTTTCTTAAGCGCTTTTGGCGTAGCCACCACTTCTTTGGTTTGCACTACCGGCGTGGTGGCCTTCCAGCGATAAGCCTCTTTCTTTACTGACGCCGTTTCCAGCGCAGACACCGCCGGGCGCGCCTGTACGCGCTCTGAAACCGAGGCCAGCCGCTCCAGCGCAGAGTTATTCACCGGCCGCGCGCGGGATGCGGCTGCCGGTTCACTCTTTTTTGTTTTGGTTACTCCCTGCGCGCGTTGTAGCTGATTACGCGCCGCCAGCACCTGACTGGTGGAAGCTGGCAGCGGCGCTGGCGATGTCTGCGACGCGGGCGCCGACTGCTGCGGCACCTGCGTCGGCGTCATTACCGCCGTTGGGGCGACGGGCGCAAAAGACTGCCGCGGCGTTTCAGGCTCCGGCAAGGGCATACGCGGGTGAAACGCCAGCGCACGCAGTAACGTCATTTCAACGCCCATTCGCCGGTCCGGCGCCCAGGGCAATTCTTTGCGGCCAATCAACAACGTCTGATAATAGAGCTGGAGATCGCCGGGAGGCACCGTCCGGGCAAGTTCGCGCATCCGTTGCTCAATAGCCGCCATATCGCTGCCTAACGCGGCAGGCGAAAGTTGCACCATCGCAATACGGTGCAGCAGGCTAAGCATTTCGACCAGCAGCGCTTCCCATTCAATACCGCGTGCCGCCGCCTCGTTGATAAGCGACATGACGCGTTCGCCGTTAGCGTCAACCACCGCCTCGACTAATGACAATGCCTGGTCGTCGTCCAGCGTACCGAGCATGGCGCTTACCGCCTGCGTCGAGACCTGTCCATCGCCGCTGGCGATCGCCTGGTCAGTCAGACTTAATGCATCGCGCAGGCTGCCGTCAGCCGCGCGTGATAATAACTGCAACGCGCGGGGTTCGTGAGCGATATGTTCCTCATTGAGAATATGCTCAAGCTGATGACGAATCTGTTCAACATCCAGCGCTTTGAGATGAAACTGTAGGCAGCGCGACAAAATGGTCACCGGTAGCTTCTGCGGATCGGTGGTCGCCAGTAAAAATTTCACATGCGCTGGCGGCTCTTCAAGCGTTTTAAGGAGCGCATTAAAGCTGTGGCGCGACAGCATGTGGACTTCGTCTATCAGATAGACCTTAAAGCGACCGCGCGCAGGCGCGTACTGGACGTTATCCAGCAGGTCGCGGGTGTCTTCGACTTTGGTACGCGATGCGGCGTCAATCTCAATGAGATCGACAAAACGCCCCTGCTCAATTTCCCGGCAGTTATCGCAAACGCCGCACGGCGTCGCGGTGATGCCGGTTTCACAGTTCAGCCCCTTCGCCAGCAGTCGGGCGATAGAGGTTTTACCGACGCCGCGCGTGCCGGAAAAAAGATATGCGTGATGAATGCGCCCTAACGACAAGCCGTTCGCCAGTGCGGTCAGCACATGTTCCTGGCCGACGACGTCAGCAAAGGTTTGTGGGCGCCATTTTCGGGCTAAGACCTGATAACTCATTGGCAGGCTCTGAAACGCTGGAAGGTGGATTCATAGGAGGGTAATGCTAACACAACCTCGCCGATACAGCGAGGTTGTCTCTCTGGCTAAAATAGCAGTGCGGATAGTCTGAATTAATGCCCTGGAAACGGCACCAGGCTATAACAGGTAATCCCCTGCTTTTCCAGACGCTGCTCACCGCCCAGATCGAACAAATTGATGATGAACGCCGCATCGGTGACTTTCCCGCCCAGACGACGGATCAGCTTCACGGTCGCCTCAATGGTGCCACCTGTCGCCAACAGATCGTCCACGACCAGCACGTTGTCGCCAGGTTTAATCGCGTCGACATGGATTTCCAGCTGATCGGTGCCATACTCCAGTTCATAGGTCTCGGCAATAGTTTCACGCGGTAATTTGCGCGGTTTACGTACCGGAACAAAACCAACGCCCAGCCCAAGCGCAACCGGCGCGCCAAACAGGAAGCCACGCGCTTCGGTGCCGACCACTTTGGTAATACCCGCATTTTTATAACGCTCAACCAACAGGTCAATACTGAGCGCGTAGGCTTTCGGGTCTTCCAGTAAGCTGGTGACATCACGGAAAAGAATGCCCGGTTTCGGGTAATCCTGAATGCTTTTGATGCTGTTTTTGAGAAACTCAAGCTGCTGTGCAGTCGCGGTCATGGATATATGCCTGCTAAGTACGGTGTTACTCACGGCGCAATACTTTTCGGTCAGGAGTAACGCTCGGTTACTCTTTGACCGCCTGCGCCTGTGCTCGAAAACGGTCGAATTTACTGGCTGTGAACGACAATTGCAACAGCGATTCGTGTGCTTCAGCGCTTTTGTTGCTTTTCATCAATCACCGGTATCCGCCACATAAAAATCAGCAGGCAGGTCAAAATAACCAACAGCAGCACCCGCACCCACATCATATTCACCAGCCACAGCGAAATACCAAAGGTCAGCAATATCAGCGCGATCGCTCGCGGTTTTGCTCCCGGCGGCATGGCTCGATAGCGTTGCCAGTGGCGCAGATAACCGCCAAACCATGAGCGGTATAACAGCCAGGCATGGAAACGCGGCGACGAGCGGGCGAAACACCAGGCCGCCAGTAAAATGAACGGCGTAGTCGGCAACAGGGGCAAAACCACGCCCAATGTCCCTAATACTACCGCCAGCCAGCCAATGATGATTAAAATAGTACGTTGCATAATGCGAATCGTTATCAAACAGAAGGCTACTGTAGCACAGCCTGTCTTATTTTCATCGGGGTGTTGAATTGAAAACCGCTATGCTGTTACAGACGCTGGAAGAGAGGCTGGCGACGCTACGCCAACGCTGCGCGCCGCTGGCGCAACATGCGACGTTAAGCGCGCGCTTTGACCGGCATCTTTTCCGTACCCGCAGTACTCTGTTGCAGGGATATCTGGAAGAGGCAGACGCCAATCTCGCCGCGCTGCGTCAGGCGGTAAAACATGAGCAACTGCCGCAAGTCGCCTGGCTGGCGGAACATCTGGCTTCGCAACTAGAGGCGATATCGCGTGAAACCGCCGCCTGGTCGCTGCGCCAGTGGGACACCGCCGCGCCAGGACTTGGCCGTTGGCAGCGCAGACGAATACAGCATCAGGAGTTTGAACGTCGACTCCTGGCGATGACACAGGAGCGCAAAATTCGTCTGGCGCAGGCGACCCGCCTTGTCGAACAACAAACGCTGCAAAAGGAAGTCGAGATCTATGAAGAACGACTGGCGCGCTGTCGACATGCGCTGGAAAAAATAGAAAACGTACTGGCGCGTTTAACCCGTTAATCCAGGAGAAAGTATGTCGCTTGAAAATGCCCCTGATGAAGTCAAACTGGCCGTGGATTTAATTGTTCTACTTGAAGAGAATCGCTTACCGGCACGAACGGTGCTACGCGCGCTGGAAATTGTTAGGCGTGATTATGAAAACAAGTTAAAAAGTACGGAAGACGACTCGCAAACAGAGTAATTGCCCCCTGGTTTGTCCTCGTTGTCGCTGACAGAGTGGTCGCCACAGTCAGGCAACAAGGGACGGGTCATGGAACGTCTACCCACCACGCCGCACGATGCGGTATTTCGACAGATGCTGATGCAAAAAGAGGTCGCCCGCGACTTTCTGGCTATCCACTTGCCAGAAGCCTTTCTTGAAATCTGCGATCTGGATTCACTGAAGCTGGAGTCGGGGAGTTTTGTTGAAGGCAATTTACGCAGCCGCTATTCAGATATTCTCTACTCTCTGCATACCCAACACGGCCCCTGGTATGTTTACGCGCTCATTGAACATCAGAGCAAATCAGACCGGCTGATGGCTTTTCGCCTGATGCGTTACGCCATTGCCGCAATGCAGCGTCATCTGGATGCCGGTCATGATACCTTGCCGCTGGTGGTGCCAATCCTCTTTTATCACGGTCCGGAAAGCCCGTGGCCCTATAGCCTTAACTGGCATAATATGTTTGTGAAACCGGATATGGCGAAGGCCTTATACCCAAAATAATTCGAGTTGCTTAAAGGCGGCAAGGGAGTGAGTCCCCAGGAGCATAGATAACTATGTGACTGGGGTGAGCGAGCGTAGCCAACACATAAGCAACTTGAAGTATGAAGGGTATATACAGTCATGAATTTGCGCTGGTCGACCTGACGATAATGCCGGATAATCAGCTTTTGCAGCATCGGCGGATAGCGATGTTAGCGCTCCTGCAAAAACATATTCGTCAACGCGATTTAAGCGAACTGCTCGACCCCCTTATCACACTTTTAACGCAGGACCATTTAACGGACACGCAGCTCAGTGTGCTGGTCAACTATATGTTGAAAGCAGGAAACGCCGCAGAACCCGGGGCGCTGATTCGTCAACTGGCGCAGGGCGCGCCGCAGTATAAGGAGCAACTGATGACAATAGCGGAATGGCTGGAAGAAAAAGGCCGCACGGAAGGGTTGCAAAAGGGCCTGCAAAAAGGGCTTGAGCAAGGGTTAGCACAAGGCCGTGAGGCCGAAGCGCGCGCTATTGCCCGCAAAATGCTTGCCAACGGGCTGGAACCCGGACTCATCGCCAGCGTCACCGGCATTACGCCGGAAGAGCTTTCTACGCTTTCGCATTAGCGGTGCCGCGCGCACTAATAAAGCGCGCGGCCCACCGCCTTTTAGCTTGCCGCCGACGCCAGATCGCCGCCGTTGAGATCGCGCTTCACTTCCGTGACTTCATCGCCCTTCGCGTTGTGCAGATGCACCTCAAGCTGGTTAAAGGCGATATTGATATCATTTTCGCGGCACAGTCGATCGATCGCGCGGTTCAGTTCATCCACCGTATGGCTACGATCGCGCAATTCACGCACATACAGACGCAGTTCATGATCTAGCGTACTGGCGCCAAAGGTGGTGAAGAATACGGCAGGTTCCGGATCGTGCATCACCTTCGGATGTTCCATCGCCGCCTGTAGCAGGACTTTTTTCACTTTCTCCAGATCCGAACCATAGGCCACGCCAAGCCGGATCACCAAACGGGTCGTGGTATCGGACAGGGACCAGTTAATCAGCCGCTCCGTCACGAACGCTTTGTTCGGAATGATCACCTCTTTACGATCAAAATCGGTAATAGTGGTGGCACGAATACGAATCTTACTGACCGTGCCGGAGTAGGTGCCGATCGTTACCGTATCGCCAATGCGTACCGGACGTTCGAAGAGGATGATTAAACCCGAGACAAAGTTACCGAAGATCTCCTGTAGCCCAAAGCCGAGACCCACCGACAACGCCGCCGCCAGCCACTGGAGTTTATCCCATGAGACGCCAAGCGATCCGAATACCGTCATCGCGCCAACAGCGATAATGATGTAGTTAAGGATCGTGGTGATCGCATACGAGGCGCCCTGGCGCATATTCAGGCGTGAAAGCACCAGCACTTCCAGCAGACCGGGTAAGTTGCGGATGAGCGCCCAGGCCACCATCGCAGCGATAATGGCGAATAACAAGCTGCCCATCGTTACGCTTTTCACCACCGCAGCGCCAGCTTCGGAGCCGTTGTAGTGCCACAGCGTGATGCTATCAAGATAGCTGAATACAGTGATCAGATCGGACCAAATCGCCCAGAACATAACGCCGAACAGGGCAATCATCAGCAGCATCGTGATACGTAACGTTTGCTGGTTAATTTGCTCCAGCGCGATGGTGGGTTCTTCCTGTGGCTCCGCACCTTCCGCTCCCTCTTTAACCAGGTTTTGACGGCGAGCCAGTGCGCGGCGCCAGGCAATCCGGCGCGCCGCTACGCTTAATCCACGCAGCACCGTTTGATAAAGCAGGTTCCAGATAATGACCAGATAGACGGTTTCAATCCAGCGCCCCGCCAGGCGCAGCGTGGTATAGAAATAGCCAGTCGCCGTTAATACCATTAACGCTACCGGAATGATGGAAAGAATCGTCACGGTCACCAGTCGAATGCCGTGAGATTCTTTATCGCGCCAGCTTTCCCGACACAGCGGCCACACCAGCAACGTTATCAACAACAGGTTGAGAAAAATAACTGCCTGCCCCAGCACGTCATCCATCAGGTTCAGCGGCGACAGTTCCGCCACCACAGACCAAAAATGCAGCGGCAGCAATGCGAGGCTAATGCGTACAATCTGGCGACGCCAGTGGCTGGTCAACTGCGTCGGCATACCAAAATGGCGTATCGCCACGCCCTCTTTTTCCAGAACCTTCCAGCACAGCCCAAATACCAGCCAGAACAGCGCGAGCTTCTTGCTAAAGGCCCAGAGCAGATCGCTGATATTTAACTGCATGGTCAACAGGATCAGTCCAAGCGCGAGGATAATCAGGCACACCGGCAGCGCGCGGATCAGATCGATCAAAATAGCTTTCGGCGTGTTGAGTTGACTATCGTTACGCAACGACCCCACGGCGGCGGCCAGCTTCTGTTGATACGCTTTTAACCATTTCAGGCGCCAGCGAATTAAACCGGCGATAAGCAAGAGCGGCAATCCGGCCAAAAAAGCAATAAATACCGCGGGCCAGGCTTTTTGCCAGTTCACCGTGACTTTCATGGCGCTGAACTGATCTTTTAACGTTTGGGGGAATGCTTTAAGCCAGTCCCAGTCCATGGGGCGGTTACTGTTCACCCAAAAAATCTGCTGCGTCAGAATGGCTTTCAGATTTTTCGAGACGCTCATTAACTGCTGCTGATTAATCTGCAGGTTAATTGCCATCATCAGCTGGTTACCCAACTGTTTATTTAGCTGATCCAACAGCTCACGGCGCATCTCCACTACCTGAAGCAACGCATCGTGAACTTCATCATTCACCTCACTGGTATGCCCCTCTTCCAGCTTGTCGACAAAGGCATCGCTTTGGAATAAGGCATCACGCTGCTGGTTGACTTCAAACTGTTCCAGGCGCAAATCCGCAATGCGGTTGGTCATGTCTTCGAGTTCATCGGCAGAGGGCAGGGTTTGCTGCTGCTGGTAAAGAATACGCGACAGCAACAGGCTGCCTTTTAAGACGGCAATCTGTTCTTTGATATTTCTTTCCGACTGCAGCGCGCGATCGAGCCAGTTTTTCACTTTAATATTTTGCTGCATCAACATATTGCCATTTTCGGTCGCGACAATCAGACGCTGGCTTAGTTGATGGTTAATATCCAGCGCCTGCTTTACCAGCGGGTTTTCCTGGATACGCGCCGTTTCGTCCGGCGAAATGGCCTCCTGGGCCGTTTTTTCCGTTAGCGTAAGTCGTTTACTGTTGACCGCCTCCTGTAAAAGTTGAAGCTGATGCTCAAGGCGATTACTGTTGGCCGTCACGTAATCCCGCTGTTTTTGCAAGGTATCCTGCAAAACAGTATTCCCTTCGAGACTCTTACGTTGCTGGTCGATCTGCGCGTTAAGCAGCGCCTGCTGCGCCTGTAATAACACCTGTTGGCTGGGGCGCAGCGCAGCCTCGCCGACGTTATTGCCGTCCAGACGGTTACGGATTTGCTGCATTTGCTGTGAGGCGGTATACATGGCGTTTTGTACGCGCTCCGGCTGGGTCTGTAACGAAACCAACTGGCTGTTATAAGCGGCAAGATCGTTTTGCGAATTTTGCAAATCATCCAGTACCTGCGCCACGCGCAGTTCAAGCTGGCGTAGCGAAAGCGTACTCAGCATTTTTCGCGTTTCATCATCATTATCGACATCGCTCAGCGCATTCAACGCGTCCGTCGCCTGACGCATTTTTTCAGGCGCCCGCGCCACCTTCTGCCGCAGTTGTACGGTCTCATCTTTTATCCGCTCGATTTTCTCCAGCGTGGCTAGCGTATCAATAAGATCTTGCTGGACGAGCTTATCCTGGGCGGAGAGATCTTTTTGCTTATTCAGCGTATCCAACTGGTTTTGCACATCCGCCTTTGACGGCAGGTCGCCATTCGTTTGCCCCCGTGCAAACGCCAGAGACTGACAGGACAGCAGGATAATAAGGAAGCTAATTGTAATAAAAACAAAATGCTGTGAACGTTTATAAAGCTTCAACATAGTCATGAGAATGAAGTGTCTGAACCGGCAAGCAGAGCGGAAATAATTAAGCCGCAAGAGTATCACGCCTGTAACAAACAGAATAGCGAGACAGAAAACGTCCAGGAGTTTTCCTGGAATAGTATCAGGGGGTGTCGTTGACCGTCGACGCTCGCAGGGTCGGACACAGTTGATACATCTCCAGCAGGATGGTGACGTAGGCGCGAGCTTCTTTTTTTAAATCAAATGATTGCGGGGCAAATAACCAGTTTTCCATAATCCCTGAAATAAAGCTGCGCATCAGTATCGCCGCACGACGGGTCAACAGATTTTCAGGCAGCATTTTAGCATTAATACAATGTGTTAACGTTTGTTCTATCCGATCGTAACTTTCCAGACAAAGGCTACGTTGCGCCTGTTGAACCACAACCATTTCTCCGACAAACTCACATTTATGGAATATAATCTCCATCAATAAGCGGCGTCGTTCTTCTGTTACAGTAGCTTCAAGAACATGAACTAAAATTTCTCTTAATACAGATAGTGGATCGTCGGGGAATTTTGCCTGATACTCAATCTCAAGCTCACCAATATTGGATTCTGATAGCTCCCAGATCTCACTGAATAAATCCGACTTATTTTTGAAATGCCAATAGATTGCGCCGCGCGTCACACCAGCAGCGTTCGCAATCTCCGCCAGCGAGGTCGCCGATACGCCTTGCTGCGAGAACAAGCGCAGGGCCACATCCAGGATGTGTTGTCGTGTTTCCAGCGCTTGTTGTTTGGTTTTTCGTGCCATATGTCGGTGAATTTACAGGCGTTAGATTTACATACATTTATGGATGTATGTACCATAGCACGACGATAATATAAACGCAGCAATGGGTTTAAGGACCTTTGACCATTGACCAATTTGAAATCGGACACTCGAGGTTTACATATGAACAAAAACAGAGGGTTAACGCCTCTGGCGGTCGTTCTGATGCTCTCAGGCAGCTTAGCGCTAACAGGATGTGACGACAAACAGGACCAGCAAGGCGGCCAGCAGATGCCAGAAGTTGGGGTTGTCACGCTAAAAACGGAACCACTGCAGATCACAACTGAACTTCCGGGTCGTACCGTTGCTTACCGTATCGCCGAAGTTCGTCCACAGGTAAGCGGCATTATCCTGAAGCGTAATTTCGTTGAAGGAAGTGATATCGAAGCGGGAGTCTCTCTCTATCAGATTGATCCTGCGACCTATCAGGCGACTTACGACAGCGCCAAGGGCGATTTGGCAAAAGCACAGGCCGCCGCGAATATCGCTGAACTGACGGTGAAGCGTTATCAAAAACTGCTGGGTACGCAGTACATCAGTAAGCAGGAATACGATCAGGCGCTGGCCGACGCGCAACAAGCGACTGCCGCCGTTGTCGCAGCAAAAGCCGCCGTTGAAACCGCACGTATCAACCTGGCATATACCAAAGTTACCTCACCGATTAGCGGCCGTATTGGTAAGTCGTCCGTAACGGAAGGGGCGCTGGTACAGAACGGTCAGGCGTCGGCGCTGGCGACAGTGCAGCAGCTAGACCCTATCTATGTGGATGTGACCCAGTCCAGCAATGACTTCCTGCGCCTGAAACAGGAGCTGGCAAATGGTTCGCTGAAACAGGAAAACGGCAAAGCGAAGGTGGACCTGGTGACCAGCGACGGTATCAAATTCCCACAGTCCGGTACACTTGAATTCTCCGACGTTACCGTTGACCAAACCACCGGATCTATTACTTTGCGCGCCATCTTCCCTAACCCGGATCACACCTTATTGCCAGGAATGTTCGTTCGCGCACGTCTGCAGGAAGGGACAAAACCGACGGCATTACTGGTTCCACAACAGGGCGTTACCCGTACTCCACGCGGCGATGCCACGGTGCTGGTGGTTGGCGCCGATAACAAAGTCGAAACCCGCCAAATCGTCGCAAACCAGGCGATCGGCGATAAGTGGCTGGTGACTGACGGGTTGAAAGCGGGCGACCGCGTAGTCGTCAGCGGGCTGCAAAAAGTACGTCCTGGCGCACAGGTTAAAGTGCAGGAAATTACCGCGGATAACAAACAGCAAGCCGCAAGCGGTGATCAACCTGCTCAGCCCAGGTCTTAACTTAAACAGGAGCCGTTAAGACATGCCTAATTTCTTTATCGATCGCCCTATATTTGCGTGGGTGATCGCCATCATCATCATGTTGGCAGGGGGGCTCGCGATCCTCAAATTGCCGGTAGCGCAATATCCAACGATTGCGCCGCCAGCAGTGACGATCTCCGCGACCTATCCTGGCGCTGATGCGAAAACGGTACAGGATACCGTCACGCAGGTTATCGAACAGAATATGAACGGTATCGATAACCTGATGTATATGTCCTCAAACAGTGACTCCACGGGGACCGTGCAGATCACGCTGACCTTTGAATCCGGCACCGATGCGGACATCGCGCAGGTTCAGGTTCAGAACAAACTGCAACTGGCAATGCCGTTACTTCCGCAGGAAGTACAGCAACAGGGCGTGAGCGTTGAGAAATCCTCAAGTAGCTTCCTGATGGTAGTGGGCGTCATTAACACTGACGGCACCATGACCCAGGAGGATATTTCGGATTATGTTGCCGCCAATATGAAAGATCCGATCAGCCGTACTTCTGGGGTGGGCGACGTTCAGCTATTTGGTTCGCAGTACGCGATGCGTATCTGGATGAATCCGACAGAGCTGACCAAATACCAACTAACGCCAGTCGACGTGATTAACGCTATCAAAGCGCAGAACGCCCAGGTCGCAGCAGGTCAGCTCGGTGGTACGCCGCCAGTAAAAGGCCAGCAGCTTAACGCATCGATTATTGCCCAAACGCGTCTGACCTCGACGGATGAGTTTGGCAAAATCCTGCTGAAGGTGAATCAGGATGGCTCCCAGGTTCGTCTGCGGGATGTAGCGAAAATTGAGCTTGGCGGCGAAAACTACGACATCATCGCGAAATTTAACGGTCAGCCGGCTTCAGGTCTTGGCATCAAACTGGCTACCGGCGCCAACGCGCTGGATACCGCTACCGCTATTCGCGCCGAACTGAAAAAAATGGAACCGTTCTTCCCGCCTGGGATGAAAATCGTCTATCCGTATGACACCACGCCATTCGTGAAAATCTCTATTCATGAAGTGGTAAAAACGCTGGTCGAAGCGATTATCCTCGTGTTCCTGGTCATGTACCTGTTCCTGCAGAACTTCCGTGCGACGTTGATTCCGACCATTGCGGTTCCGGTAGTGTTGTTGGGAACCTTTGCCGTGCTTGCGGCCTTCGGTTTCTCGATAAACACTCTGACGATGTTCGGGATGGTGCTCGCCATCGGCTTGCTGGTGGATGACGCCATCGTGGTGGTCGAGAACGTTGAACGTGTTATGACGGAAGAAGGCCTTCCGCCGAAGGAAGCAACGCGCAAATCAATGGGGCAGATTCAGGGCGCATTGGTGGGTATCGCGATGGTACTGTCGGCGGTATTTATTCCGATGGCCTTCTTTGGCGGCTCAACCGGGGCGATTTATCGGCAGTTCTCTATCACCATCGTATCGGCGATGGCGCTGTCAGTGCTGGTTGCGCTGATCCTGACGCCTGCGCTGTGCGCCACGATGCTCAAACCCGTCGCCAAAGGCGATCACGGCGAAGAGAAAAAAGGCTTTTTCGGCTGGTTTAACCGCCTGTTCGATAAGAGCACGCATCACTACACCGATAGCGTAGGCAATATTCTGCGCAGCACCGGTCGTTATCTGCTTCTCTATCTCATTATCGTCGTCGGTATGGCTTATCTGTTCGTTCGTCTGCCAAGTTCTTTCTTGCCGGATGAAGACCAGGGCGTATTTCTGACAATGGTTCAGCTCCCTGCTGGCGCGACGCAAGGACGCACGCAAAAAGTGCTGGATGAGGTCACGGATTACTACCTGAACAAAGAGAAAGCCAACGTTGAGTCAGTATTCGCCGTCAACGGCTTCGGTTTTGCAGGACGCGGTCAAAATACCGGTATTGCGTTCGTATCGTTAAAAGACTGGGCCGATCGTCCAGGTGATGAAAACAAGGTTGAAGCGATTACCCAACGGGCAACCGCAGCGTTTTCACAAATTAAAGATGCGATGGTTTTCGCCTTTAACCTGCCAGCGATTGTTGAACTGGGCACCGCAACCGGGTTTGACTTCGAGTTGATTGACCAGGCAGGCCTTGGCCATGAAAAACTCACCCAGGCGCGTAATCAGTTGTTCGGCGAAGTGGCGAAATATCCTGATCTGCTGGTAGGTGTTCGACCTAACGGCCTGGAAGATACGCCGCAGTTCAAAATCGATATCGACCAGGAAAAAGCTCAGGCGCTGGGCGTGTCCATTAGCGACATTAATACCACGTTGGGCGCAGCATGGGGTGGCAGCTATGTAAACGACTTTATCGATCGCGGTCGTGTGAAAAAAGTTTACGTGATGTCCGAAGCGAAATACCGCATGTTGCCTGATGATATTAATGACTGGTACGTCCGTGGTAGCGATGGTCAGATGGTGCCGTTCTCCGCATTCTCCTCTTCCCGCTGGGAATATGGTTCGCCGCGTCTGGAACGCTATAACGGTCTGCCTTCGATGGAAATTCTGGGTCAGGCGGCGCCAGGTAAGAGTACCGGTGAAGCGATGGCGATGATGGAAGAACTGGCCAGCAAGCTGCCATCCGGCATCGGGTATGACTGGACCGGGATGTCCTACCAGGAACGATTGTCCGGCAACCAGGCCCCTGCCCTGTATGCTATCTCGCTGATCGTCGTCTTCCTGTGTCTGGCGGCATTGTATGAGAGCTGGTCTATACCGTTCTCCGTAATGCTGGTCGTGCCGCTTGGGGTTATCGGCGCTCTGCTTGCCGCCACCTTCCGCGGGCTGACTAACGACGTTTACTTCCAGGTGGGCCTGCTCACAACCATTGGGTTGTCGGCGAAGAACGCGATACTTATCGTCGAATTCGCCAAAGACTTAATGGATAAAGAAGGAAAAGGTCTGGTAGAAGCGACGCTGGAGGCCGTCCGTATGCGTTTGCGCCCGATTCTGATGACCTCGTTAGCATTCATGCTGGGGGTTATGCCGCTGGTTATCAGTTCCGGCGCGGGTTCCGGCGCTCAGAATGCGGTAGGTACTGGCGTACTGGGCGGGATGGTAACGGCAACCGTACTGGCTATTTTCTTCGTACCGGTCTTCTTCGTGGTGGTCCGCCGCCGCTTTAGCCGTAAAAGCGAAGATATAGAGCACAGCCATTCTACAGAACATCGCTGATCTACTGATTGTTGATAAGGCCGTGCAAGCGGCCTTTTTTTGCGTAAAAATCATAAAATACGCTTATTGTTAGATTGTTTATTTTTTGCCATATTAATAAAACGTATAGTCCCTACCGCTTTAAAGGCTTTTCTTAGGAAGCCCGGCAATTCCTTAATTCAGCCATTAATTAAGGAATATTAAGAATATTCCTGGCTATTTTCTCCTGTCAGTGACTATTGTTTTAGCCTGAAAAGCTAAAAAACGTTAACCCAATGATTACACAAACATTAAAAATGGTCCCTTTTTAGGCATATGGCGCCGACTGTTAACATTCGAAAAAGTATGCCAGTAAGCGGATTTCACGCAATTGTAATTTTTCGTAATATGACGATGAAAAGTTTTTTAGAGTAGATTATAGTTAAATCATAAGGTGACGTGGGGAAGTACCAGGTTAGTTAGTTGTATCCATCCCGAAGGTGTTCGGTTAGTTCAAGCCACTAAAAAGGGGATGCATTATGGACGAATACTCACCCAAAAGACATGATATAGCACAGCTTAAATTCCTTTGCGAAACCCTGTATCATGACTGTCTTGCAAACCTTGAAGAAAGCAATCATGGTTGGGTTAATGACCCGACTTCAGCAGTCAATCTCCAGCTCAATGAGCTGATAGAGCATATTGCAACCTTCGCACTTAATTATAAGATTAAGTACAATGAAGACAATAAATTGATTGCGCAGATAGATGAATACCTGGACGACACCTTTATGTTGTTCAGCAGCTATGGTATTAATACGCAGGATTTGCAAAAATGGCGTAAATCGGGCAACCGCCTGTTTCGCTGTTTCGTCAACGCCACCAGGGCCAATCCTGTTAGTTTGTCTTGTTAAAAATTATTACAATCATAGGTAGAATTTATGTCTGATAAACCATTAACTAAAACTGATTATTTGATGCGTTTACGGCGCTGTCAGACAATTGACACTCTGGAGCGCGTCATTGAAAAAAATAAATATGAACTGTCCGATAATGAGTTGGCTGTATTTTACTCAGCAGCGGATCACCGGCTTGCAGAATTGACGATGAACAAACTTTACGACAAGATCCCCTCTTCAGTATGGAAATTCATTCGTTAATCACTCGGCATTGCTTTTCAGGGAATACTCAGGTGTTATCCGACCCTTCGTTTTTGGCTAATAACACAATGGACTATTATATAACAGTGACATAGATCACATACAAATATCAGGGAACGTTCCCTCTAATAATATACTATCGCTTATATTACGATAATATCCACTAAGGGGAACGCGCAGTGAGTGATGAAAAACAAAAAATGATCGCTGGGGCGCTGTATTGCCCGACCGATGAAACTTTATGCCAGGATCGTCTGCGGGCGCGCCAACTCATCCATCAATACAACCATACTACGCCTGATGAAATAAATAAGCGTCAGGCCATTTTAGACAATCTGTTAGCCCGAAGCGAAGACGCTTATATTGAGCCTTCTTTTCGCTGCGACTATGGCTATAATATTTTTCTTGGTCACTCCTTTTACGCTAACTTCGACTGCGTCATGCTTGATGTTTGCCCAATTCATATCGGCGACAATTGTATGCTCGCGCCAGGAGTACATATCTATACTGCCACGCATCCGCTGGACGCCATCGAACGCAACAGCGGCAGAGAGTTAGGCAAACCTGTTACTATCGGAAATAACGTCTGGATAGGTGGACGAGCCGTCATTAATCCGGGCGTAACCATCGGCGATAACGTCGTCGTCGCTTCAGGCGCTGTGGTGATAAAAAACGTACCGCCAGATGTCGTGGTAGGCGGAAACCCGGCGCGGATTATTAAAAAATTGTAGTTAAAATGACAACTGTTATGCTAATTCGTGGTTAATCTGTTACTTTTTTCACGTTACGCCTCCCTTTAAAATGGGCTGTTATTACCCGTATGTCGCAGAAATCATGAAGGCAAAAGATGACAGAGATACAGCGCCTGCTTAGCGAAACTATTGATGACTTAAACGTCCGTGAAAAACGCGATAACAGACCGCGTTTTAGTATCAGTTTTATCCGCAAGCATCCCGGGCTATTTATCGCGATGTATGCCGCCTGGTTTGCGACGCTGGCAGTCATGCTGCAATCAGAAACGCTGGTGGGGTCAGTGTGGCTGTTAGTGGTGTTATTTATCGTATTTAATGGTTTTTTCTTTTTCGACATCGCCCCGCGTTATCACTATGACGACATCGACGTGCTGGATCTCCGGGTCTGTTACAACGGCGAATGGTACAACACCCGCTTTGTTCCCCCCACGCTCATTGAGACAATTCTTCAATCTCCACAGGTGGATAATGAGCATAAAGTCCAGCTACAAAAAATGGTTGCCCGTAAAGGCGAGCTTTCCTTCTACGATATTTTTACGCTGGCTCGTGCAGAAGCAAGCCGATAATAAAAAAGTGCGCACCCTCCCTGGTACGCACTGCTTTCCCCGAACTGTTGGCTTTTAACGTCTTTTTTTACGTCCCTGAACCGCCTTAAACCGTGGATTTGTTTTACAAATCACGTATAAACGTCCTTTTCGTTTCACTATCTGGCAATCCGGATGCCGCTGTTTTGCATTGCGAAGTGAGTTTAGCACCTGCATTTCATTTACCCCCGTTTAGCGCCGATAAAATGACCAAAACGTTTCTGGAAACGCGCGGCGCTACCTTCGTTATCAAACGTTTTTTGTTTACCGGTATAAAAAGGATGTGATTTTGATGACACATCAATGGTGACATATGGATACGTTACGCCGTCCAGTTCGATTTCACGTTCGGTTTTGATAGTTGACCCCACCTTCACATATTCATTTGCGCTAGTGTCGTGAAATACGACGGTGCGGTACACAGGATGGATATCAGGTTTCATTGCACTCTCATGATTATGTTATAACATAACAATACAGTACGCCATTAACGATCTTTTTTCAACCCGCAAACATTCACGATCTCTTCCTGGCGGCAAAAACAACGTGGCGTAACGCGCTAGTCTGGCTCCTGAATCTATAAAATCGATAGAATAGCTTTATCATTCGAGGGCGCGATTTGCGATCGGATATACTTTATCTACGCTGTGTTTATAAGGACATCACTGTGACAACACGACATCTGGTCAGCCTGGTAACGGGAGTGCTTATCCTGTCTGTCCTTTTCCCGATAGGATTGAGTCTGTGGCTGGCGCACCGTCAAGTTGAAAAAAGGTTTAATGAAGAGCTGGATATCTTCTCGTCCCGGGTGGCGCTACGTACAGAAAGGGTCAGTGACCAGGCAAAAGCCGCGTTAACGCATATCGCCGCCTTTAAAGGCGAGCCCTGCAGCAGCGCTCATTTACTCGCCATGCGTCGCGTGTCTTATAGCTTTCGGTATGTTCAGGAAGTTCTGTACCTTAAAAATACGATTCCCGTTTGCTCCTCACTTGAAAAAGAGAGCCATATTCCCGCCTTCCCTCCGCCCATGAAAATCACTCGGGACGGTTATCGCGCCTGGTTTACGGCGCAAAACGATCTGGGTATAAAACGCTATATGGCGGCACTCGGTAGCGATAACTATATCGTGATGATCGACCCGGCGTCCTTTATCGATGTGATTCCATTTGGAGCATGGCCGATTGACGTCGCCATTATTGGTCGGGAGCGTAATACCGTGGTTGCCAGCAGCGGTAAGCTTAACCCCGCAATCCTTCCGCTGATTCAGCATGAGACGCCCCTGCGGCTGGAAAACCGAGGCATTCTGTACGCTATCCACCCCCTTCCGGAAATGGGCATCACTATCGTAAGCTGGGCATCCACCGCTCCGCAGGAAAAGAACTGGTATCGCCAGGCGTTTATCTGGCTACCGGCGGGCATCGTAACGGGTCTGCTGGCCGCGGCCTTTATTCTGCGTATTTTACGTCGGCTACAGTCGCCCCGCCACCGTCTCCAGGATGCGATAGACAATCGCGAAATTAACGTACACTATCAGCCTATTGTCTCCCTGAGCAGCGGGAAAATTGTCGGCGCCGAAGCGTTAGCTCGTTGGCAACAGGCGGACGGCACCTTCCTTTCACCGGAAATTTTTATCGCGCTGGCTGAGCAAACCGGACTTACGGAGCCGCTAACCCGGCTAATCATCGAAACCGTTTTTGAAGACATGGGGAGTTGGTTAAAGTCCCATCCCGAGCAACATATTTCGATCAATCTTGAGGCATCCGATCTGGCGTCGGAAACGCTCCCGGCGCTGTTAAGCACGCTGCTGAACCGTAGCCAAATTTCTCCGTCGCAAATCGCGCTTGAGTTAACGGAACGCGAGTTCGCCGATCCGAAAACCAGCGCGCCAATTGTCGCCAGATACCGTAACGCAGGGCATTCAATTTATATTGATGACTTTGGCACCGGCTATTCCAGCCTCAGCTACTTACAAAATCTGGATGTGGATGTCCTTAAAATTGATAAATCTTTTGTCGATGCGCTGGAATATAAAAACGTCACGCCGCATATTATTGAAATGGCAAAAACGCTCAAACTCAAAATGGTCGCAGAAGGTATCGAAACGACCAGACAAGAACAGTGGCTACGCCAGCATGGCGTGCATTATGGTCAGGGCTGGTTATACAGTAAACCGCTATCCGGCTCGGCATTTATTCTTTGGGCGGAACAGCGGCTATAACGTCGCACAGAAGAAAAGAACAGTGTGGAGAGGCAGAATTGGGTGGGGGCCCTGCCAGCTACATCCCGGCACACGCGTCATCTGCCTTGGCTGCTTCCTTCCGGACCTGACCTAGTAAACAGAGTAGCGTTGCGGGAGAACCAACAGAGCCCCCATTGAGAGCGTTGTGAACCAACGCGCAGGCGCATTATCACTGCTATACCGTGTAATTGCAACCCATCAGGCGCTGGATGCTGGTTTCTTGCGCACCTGGACTTTCCTCTCCCCTTATTCCAGATTATCCTGAAGCATTAATGCAGGATTCTATTATGGATATTCAGGACACATTTCCGCAGCGCGTCTGGCAAATCGTCGCCTCGATCCCGGAAGGTTTTGTCACGACCTACGGCGATGTCGCCCGGCTTGCCGGTTCGCCTCGGGCGGCGCGTCAGGTCGGCGGAGTTTTAAAACGTCTGCCGGAAGGCAGCACTTTGCCATGGCATCGGGTAGTGAACCGCCGCGGTGCGATATCACTTACCGGGCCGGATCTACAACGGCAACGCCAGGCATTACTGGCAGAAGGCGTGGTGGTGTCGGGGAGCGGGCAAATCGATTTACAACGCTATCGCTGGGTGTATTAACCCTCTCCGTTACGGAGAGGGTTGGCGCAGGATTAATACTGGGTAGGCGCAGGAACGGCAGAAGACGGATTGACTTGGGTCGGCGAAGTCGATGGAACCGTCGTCGTCGCACCACCACTGGCCTGAACAGGCACCGCCGTTTGCTGTACCGGTACCAGCGTCAGGTCCGCTTTGGTGCCGCCATTATTAATCACCGGTTTCACGCTATCGGTAATAAATACCAGCTTATTGTCAACGGTGATTGCCGCGCTCAGGAGAATACGTGCGTTAGGTTGAATATCTGATGGGTTAAACGGCAGCACAAAACTGAAAGGCGCCTGTTTACCTTCGGTCCGTACCGCTTTTTGCGACAGCACCTTAGACGGTGTATCAGCCAAAGAAGCATCAGAAAGCGTTACGGTCAGCACCGCATCTGGCGGCAGAGCGACCTTCTGGCGGATCCAGACGGTACCGGAAACATTGGGTTGCTGAATAGTAGACTGGTTAGCTGTAATCGACATGTTAGGGTTTGGCGCAGGCGTCTGGATATCAGCGCTTTTATCAGCGCAGGCCGCCAGAGATATCGCAACCGCTAAACCACTTACGATGTGCACGAGTTTCATTCAATTCTCCTTATCATCAATGCACCAGCAGGCCTTTCCCCCCGCCGGAAGAGTGGTTAACAGAAACATAACGTGATTAAGTGTGGCACAGGTCACTCATTTTTGCCTGGAATTGCTCTGTTATTCAGACTTTTGTACCCATCGGACCACTTGCGAAATTGCGTTATACTCAGGCCTACCTCGCTTCGGCATCGTTGTCACCTGGAGAGCATGTATGAGTCAGACGCTAAATAATTTGCTGACATTGTTGAATCTGGAAAAAATTGAAGAAGGACTCTTTCGGGGCCAAAGTGAAGACTTAGGGCTGCGTCAGGTATTTGGCGGTCAGGTGGTGGGCCAGGCGTTATATGCCGCCAAAGAGACGGTGCCGGAAGAGCGACTGGTGCATTCATTCCACAGTTATTTTCTGCGACCAGGCGATAGTCAAAAACCCATTATCTATGACGTTGAAGTGCTGCGCGATGGAAATAGTTTTAGCGCCCGCCGCGTTGCCGCTATTCAGAACGGGAAACCCATCTTTTACATGACCGCCTCATTCCAGGCGCCGGAACCGGGTTTTGAACATCAAAAAACCATGCCGACGGCAACCGGGCCGGAAGGACTACCGTCAGAAACGGAAATCGCGCAGTCGCTGGCGCATTTACTGCCGCCGATTCTGAAAGAAAAGTTTCTCTGCGATCGCCCCCTGGAGATTCGTCCTGTCGAATTTCACAATCCGTTAAAAGGTCACGTCGCCGCGCCAACCCGTCAGGTATGGATTCGCGCCAACGGCACCGTTCCGGATGACATTCGCGTCCATCAATATTTACTGGGATATGCCTCTGACCTGAATTTCCTCCCCGTCGCGCTTCAGCCTCACGGCATCGGTTTTCTGGAAAAGGGCATTCAGATCGCCACTATCGATCACTCTATGTGGTTCCATCGCCCGTTCAATCTTAATGAATGGCTACTTTATAGCGTGGAGAGCACTTCCGCCTCCAGCGCCCGGGGCTTTGTTCGCGGCGAGTTTTATACTCAGGATGGCGCGCTGGTCGCCTCGACCGTGCAGGAAGGGGTGATGCGTAATCACAATTAAAAAACATGCCGCTATCCGGCGTTAATGGCCTGATGGCGATGCGCTTATCAGGCCTACCGTAGGCCGGATAAGACGCTTTCGCGTCGCCATCCGGCATGTTGCGCAATCACGCGTTATATGCATTCTCGCCGTGGCTGTTCACATCCAGCCCCTCGCGCTCCTGCTCTTCCGGTACGCGCAGTCCAACAAGGATATCCGCCAGTTTGTAACCAACAAACGCGACAACGCCGGACCAGACGACCGTAATAGCAATACTTTCCAGTTGTACCATAACCTGATGGCCCATCGTAACGCCGTCGACAAAGCCAACGCCGCCCAGCGAACTGGCGGCAAAAACGCCGGTCAGGAGACAGCCGACTATCCCGCAAACGCCGTGAACGCCAAATACGTCGCACGGATCATCTACCCGTAACAGACGTTTAAGCATGGTGACTCCCCACAATCCCGCCAGACCCGCAATAACGCCGATAACCAGCGCGCCGCCAACGCCAACATAGCCACAGGCTGGCGTCACGCCGACCAGACCGGCAATCGCGCCGGAACAGGCTCCCAGCAGGGAAGGTTTACCGCGTAGCGTCCACTCGCCGATAATCCACCCCAGAATCGCGGCGGCGGTCACCACCACGGTGTTCACAAAAGCCAGCGCGGCTATCTCGTTTGCGCTACTGGCAGAACCCGCGTTAAATCCAAACCAGCCGATATACAGGATCGCAGTACCGGTAAAGACCATCGGCAGATTATGGGGTTTAAATGCTTCTTTCCCAAAGCCGACGCGCTTACCAATTAAATAAGCCCCCACCAGACCGGCGATAGCGGCGTTAATGTGCACCACCGTACCGCCGGCAAAATCCAGCGCGCCGTGAGCAGCCAGCAGGCCGCCGCCCCACACCATGTGCGCAATCGGAATATACGAGAGCGTGAACCACACCACGACAAAAATCAGTACCGCCGAAAAACGAATACGTTCCGCCAGCGCGCCGACAATCAGCCCGACGGTAATACAGGCGAAAGATCCCTGAAACGCGACATGGATATACTGATAAATCGTGCCCGTTACCGCCGTCAACGCGATGTTCTTCAACATCGCCCCCTCGACATTACCGAAGAAATGATTCCCTTCGCCAAAAGCCAGCGAATAGCCGTATACCACCCATAAAATACAGACCAGCGCAAAGGTGACGGTCACTTGCGTTAACATCGACAGCACGTTTTTAGCGCGGATTAATCCGCCATAAAACAGCGCGATACCCGGTATCGTCATAAACAGCACCAGCGCGGTGCTGATCATCATAAAAGCATTATCCGCTTTATCGGCAACCGCTGGCGCGGCCATCGTTAGCCCAGGCAGCAGCACCAGTGAAGCCAGTGTGGTTTTTATCATCGCTATCTTCATTTTTTCATTTCCTGTTGCTGTGTGGCGGGTCTTAAAGCGCCGCTTCGTCAGCTTCGCCGGTACGAATCCGAATAACACGCGTGAGCTCCGCGACGAAAATTTTGCCATCGCCAATTTTTCCGGTATAAGCCGCTTTAGTGATGATATCGATCACCTCTTCCAGTTGGTCGTCGGCGATAGCCACATCAATTTTGACTTTCGGCAGGAAATTCACGCTGTACTCCGCGCCGCGATACAGTTCGGCGTGTCCTTTTTGACGACCAAACCCTTTCACTTCGGTGACGGTCAATCCCTGAATGCCAATAGAAGAAAGCGCTTCCCGCACGTCCTCCAGCTTAAACGGTTTGATAACCACGGTAACCAGCTTCATAGACCCCCTCCAGTCAGAATTAGGTAAGGCATATAGACTATTCAAAATGAGCGTTGCAAAGGGTGTGCCAGAAATGAGTGAGTGGTGAAAGGCGCGGTTAGCGGGGCGTCTTTATATTGACGCGCCCCAAAATCGAAGCAGGAAAAGAAAAACGCACCATGACGGTGCATGATGGGCGAGGTTTTGCGCCACGGGGCAAAACCTTACGTCGCGGGGCCGGACTCCTCATGTACGCTGGCGGCTAACTCCTCACCAACCAACTGTAATTGATACATTTGCCAGTAGCGTCCTTGCGCCGTCAGCAATTGTTGATGCGTCCCGCGCTCCACCGCCTGGCCGCGGTGGAGTACCAGAATGGTATCCGCCTCCACGATAGTCGATAGCCGATGGGCGATAACCACCAGCGTGGTGCGCTCGCGAATCGCCGCCAGCGCCTGCTGTATCGCCTGCTCAGTGCCGGAATCGATGCTGGCCGTCGCTTCATCAAGAATTAATATTTGCGGGGCGTCAACCAGCACGCGCGCCAGCGCCAAGAGTTGTTTTTGCCCGACGGACAGCGTATTCCCCTGCTCACCAAGACGCGTATGCAGCCCGTGGCTCAGGCCGCGCGCCAGGTCTGCCAACTGTACCGTTTCCAGCGCCTGCCAGACCTGCGCCTCTGAAACATCGCGCCCCAGCGTCACATTGGCCAGAAAGGTATCCGCCATCACTACCGGGTCCTGTTGAACCATCGCCACGCCCTGGCGTAAAACGCGATGATTAAAAGAAGAGATTTCTCGCCCATCCAGCCGAATTTCGCCTTGCGTCAGCGGGTAGTACCCCATCAACAAGCTGGCGAGCGTGCTCTTCCCGCTGCCTGTGTGTCCCACCAGCGCCACAAAACTACGGGACGGTACTGATAGCGTAATGTCCTGTAAAACAAGGCTATCATCGCGGTAAGCAAACGACAGATGATCAATATCAATCGCGCCGCTTTGCAACGGCCTGTCGTCGCTGCCATAGCGCTGTCGTGGGCGATCCATCAGTTCAAAAACACGCTCTCCCGCCACAACCGCCTGCTGTAGCATGGATTGCTGGGTGGTCAGTTCAATGAGCGGCTCGTTCAGACGCGACAAATAGCTAATGAACGCATACAGTACCCCGACCTCAATCGTGCCGGCAGACGTAAAACTGAAGAGCATCAACAGACCGCACAAAATGAGCGCGGAAAAGAGGCTAAGCAGCGGACGCAATAAAAATCCGTCTAAGCGCAGCGTCTGCATCCGCGCCATGTAGTGCGAACGGCTGGCCTCGCCCATTCGTTCGCCAAAGCGCGCCTGCTGGCGAAACTGCTGAATAACGCTCATCCCGTTGATGATTTCGTTAAATCCATCGTTAATATCCGCCAGGTATGCCCGCACGCGGCGTACCATCGGCGTGCTGTAGCGCTGATAGATGATCATCACGGTCAATACCGCCGGAAAAATCAAAATCGCCACCAGCGCCATCCGCCAGTCAAGGCTGAACATGGCGACCAGCATGGCGCCGATCAGCGCCGCGCTACGTAATACCGTCGCGACGACCGTGACATACAGATCGCGGATAACTTCCGTGTCGTTAGTCACGCGTGAAATTAATTGTCCGACAGGCTGGGTGTCGAAGGCGCTTAACGGCTGGCGCAAGGCGGCATCCATTACGTCAGTGCGCAAGGTCTGAACCACGCCAACGGCCGCCCGGTTAAATAATAAAGACTGGGCGTAATGCAGGCCCGCCGCCAGAAACTGTAGTCCCACATAGGCGGCCGCCAGCCCCGCGACTTTACCCAGAGGTAAATGGTGTTGGGCCACCATGTTGTCAATGAAATAGCTGATCAGCAGCGGACCGCTAACCTCCGCCGCCGCCGCAATCCACAGCATAATCACCGCGACAGAGAGCGGTTTTCGCCAGGGCGAGCCATACGCCAGCAACCGTTTCAGCGTCGGCCATAGCTGTCCAAAACTACGCATTCGCCGCCTCCTCGCCGCTTTCCGGCGCGTCATCCAGCGCGGCCTCCAGTTGCTGATAGCGATACATATCGCGATACCAGCCAAGCTGCTGCGCCAGTTGATCGTGATCGCCGCGCTGAACAACATGACCATGTTGCATCACCATAATTTCATTGGCATCGGTCAACGCAGATAAACGATGCGCGCTTATGATGACCGTGCGCCCTTCGCCCCACTGGCGCAAATTATGCAAAATCTGATGCTCCGTGCGACCATCTACTGCCGAGAGCGCATCATCGAGAAGCAGAATTTCCGCATTCAACAGTAGCGCTCTGGCAATCGAGATACGCTGTTTTTGCCCTCCCGATAGCATTACGCCGCGTTCGCCTACCTGCGTGTCGTAGCCCTGAGGAAGACGGAGAATATCCTCATGTACGCTGGCTAAACGCGCCACCTGTTCAATCTCTTCCTGGGTCGCCTCCGGGCGTCCGAGCGCAATATTATTGGCAATAGAGTCCGAGAACAAAAACGGCGTCTGACTGACCACCGCCAGTCGGCTACGCCAGCTATCAAGCTGCAGATGCGTCAACGGCATGTCATGGAAACGGATTTCTCCCTGCGTCACATCAAAATGGCGCTGGATAAGCGACAATATTGTGCTTTTCCCCGCGCCGGTCGGACCGCATATCCCCAGCATCTGACCCGGTTTAAGACGAAAGTTCACATTCTCCAGCGCCGGATGCGTCGTTTGCGGATAGCGAAACTCACGAATCGCCGCCGTCAATTCGCCCCGCCCCGCCGGGACCGGCTCTTTACCATCCTTAACTACCGGCGCTTCCGCCAGCATGGCGCGGATGCGGCTGTAAGCGGCGCTACCTCGCTCCACGATATTAAACATCCAGGCCAGCGCCAGCATGGGCCAAATCATCAACCCCAGATACATCATAAAGCTGGTGAGTTCGCCCAGCGTCAGGCTGCCGTTAACCACCATCCAGCTTCCGCCGCTAATCGCGAGCAGGTTCGCCATGCCAATGGCGATGTAAATAGTTGGATCAAAACGCGCATCAATACGCGCCACTCGCATATTTTTCTTGCCAGTATCTTCGGCATCCGCCGCAAACAGCGAGGACTGGCGGTCCTCCAGGCCAAACGCTTTTATCATGCGAATGCTGGTCAGACTCTCCTGCGTGCGGTCGTTCAGGCTGGAGAAGGCGGCCTGCGCCAGTTTGAAGTAATCATGCAGCCGATCGCCGTAACGTTTGATCATCAGCGCCATAATCGGCATCGGCAACAACGCTAATAGCGTTAGCTGCCAGCTAATTTGCGTCGACATGACAATCAGTACCGCGCAGCCCATTACCAACGAGTCAACCAGCGTCAGAACGCCCTCGCCTGCCGCAAATACCACGCGATCCACATCATTCGTCGCGCGCGCGATAAGATCGCCCGTCCGATGGCGCTGATAAAATTCAGGATGCTGGCAACTAAGCTGGCGATAATAATCTTCACGCAGTTCAACGGCTAATTGATAAGAGGCACCAAATAGCAGCACGCGCCAGACATAGCGCAACAAATAGACCACCACGGCGATCAGGGCAATGGTGCCAATCCACATCGCTATCCGGCCAGAAGTAAAATGCTGTGCGGTTACGCCATCCACGACGATCCCCACCACTTTGGGTGGGATCAGCTGAAGAATCGAAATAAGCATAAGCAGGGCCACCGCGCCAAGATAGCGACGCCATTCCCGGCGAAAGTACCAGCTTAATTGAGCAAATAATCGCACGCGTTATTTCCTGATATGATTTCCGGCAATACCGGGAGAATTATTCAATGGGCAGAGAAGTGGTGTACTTAATCTGTTCCATCGAAAAACTGGAGGTGACGTCTGACAGTCCTGGAACGCTATTGACCAGACGTTTATAGAAATCGTCATACCGCTTCATGTCGGCAACCTGAACCCGCATCAGATAATCGTATTCCCCCGCCATCCGCCAGAAACCAAGCACTTCCGGCATCTCAGTGACGACAGTCACGAACCGACAGTACCATTCACTGCTGTGGTGCTGCGTTTTTATCAATACAAAAGCGGTTAATCCCAGACCCAGTTTTTCCGGGTCCAGCAGCGCGACCCTGCCAAGAAGAATACCGTCGTCTTCCAGGCGTTTAAGCCGCTTCCAGCAAGGCGTTGTCGTCAGATTAACGGCATCCGCCAGCGCCTGCAAAGAGAGGGTACAGTCCTGCTGCAATAAGGAAAGCAGTTTACGGTCAATTTTATCTAACATACCCATCCCGTAGAGAATATTTTTCTCCTTACATTGTAATTTAAAGGTCAAATAGCAACAATTTTTTCCGTGCTTTTCGCTAATCTGGGCACAAAATGATAAACGGATATTAATGATGGGTAGCAATTGGGTTAAAAATGCCATTAATGAAATTAACGCTGACCACCAGCGCTCGGCCGATACGCATCTTATTCGTCTGCCCCTGCCGGCATTTCCAGGTATTCAGTTTTACCTGAAAGATGAAAGCACGCATCCCACCGGTAGCCTCAAGCACCGCCTGGCGCGCTCGCTGTTCCTTTATGGGCTGTGCAATGGCTGGATTAAAGAAGGCACTCCAATTATTGAAGCGTCATCAGGCTCAACGGCGATTTCCGAAGCCTGGTTCGCGCGTTTACTGGGACTGCCGTTCATCGCCGTCATGCCCGCCTGTACCGCAAAACGTAAAATCGAACAGATTCAATTTTACGGCGGCCACTGTCATTTTGTGGAGAGCGCCTGCGAAATTTATGCCGCCTCCGAGCGGCTGGCGCATGAACTGAACGGTCACTATATGGACCAGTTTACCTACGCAGAACGGGCTACCGACTGGCGGGGCAACAATAATATTGCCGACAGTATTTTCAGACAGATGCGCAACGAACCCCATCCGGTACCGCGATTTATCGTTATGAGCGCCGGAACGGGTGGAACCTCTGCGACGATTGGGCGCTATATTCGCTGTCAGGGCTATGATACTCAGCTAATGGTGGTGGATCCGGAAAATTCCGTCTTTTTACCTTACTGGCAAGATCGCGACGCTTCATTACGCAGCCCGGTGGGCAGCAAAATTGAAGGGATTGGTCGCCCGCGGGTAGAGCCTTCTTTTATTCCGGATGTCGTTGATGAGATGCTGCGTGTGCCGGACGCCGCCAGCATTGCCACCGCACACTGGCTGGAAACGCAGCTAGGCCGTAAAGTCGGCGCCTCTACCGGCACGAATATGTGGGGAGCGCTGCAGCTTGCGGCCCGGATGCGCGAGGCCGGAGAAACCGGCGCTATCGTGACGTTATTGTGCGATAGCGGCGATCGTTATCTGGATACCTATTACCATCCGGCATGGGTTAGCGAACATATCGGCGACTTGACGCCGTGGTCAGCAGCCATCGTAAAATTACTTACCGTCGACTAAAAACCAAAAAAAAAGCCAGACTGAACGTCTGGCTTGCTGGAAGAGATCTCTCATTCGGGGGAATAAGGTAGATGCGGTTTGTCCAGCCAATGTGTCAAAAAGTGTGCTACCGCTTGATTACCACAATGTCCGATGACCGACAAATGCGGCAGCGCGGCGATAAGTTGCGGCATAGCGTTGCCCATAATGAGCCCCCGCCCGACGCTGCCCAGCATTTCCCGATCGTTCATCGCATCGCCAAACGCCATGCAATCTGCCAGTGAAAGCCCCAAATGGCCGCTCAATACCGCCAGTGCAGAGCCTTTATTACACCCCAGTGGTAACACTTCCAGGCAGTCGACGGCAGAAAAACAGAGGTGCGCGCGTTCTTCCAGCGCCTCATTGAGCTGAATGCGCAAGCGAATCAGATCTTCATGATCGCCGCAAAAACAGATCTTCGTCACCTGATGGGCCGGGATGCTTTTTACATCGATAACCTGATAACGAAAGCCGCTGTAGACATGCGCCTGGAGTAGCGCGGGGATCTCCTGGCCTGTAAACCAGCCGTTGTCATTAAAAACATGCATACTGGCCCGGGTATCCCAGGCATGGTGCATCACCGTATCGGCAACCTGAGGATCGAGATCCTGACGATGCAGCACGTCGCCTTCCAGCGAATGAACTCGCGTCCCGTTACCGGTAATAAGATAAGCATCCAGTGAAAGCGTCCCCAGAATATGCCGCATTTCCAGAACATGACGACCCGTGGCAAATGTCAGGGTGATATCGCGTTCGCGCAGACGCGACAGCGTGGCGATCGTCTCTCTACCCAAATGGTGATCAGGCATTAATAACGTGCCATCCATATCAAATGCTGCCAGACGGGCCATCTCTTTCTCCACACTGTGACGCGGTTAACTTGTCATTCAGTATTACCTGAGATATACGGAAGTAATAGTGAACAGATAAAATGAAGTGTTCCGGGTTTCTATGAGGCTACTGAATCGGCTTAATCAATATCAACGCCTCTGGCAGCCTTCCGCCGGAGAAACACAACATGTCACCGTTAGCGAACTGGCTGAACGCTGTTTTTGTAGCGAGCGCCACCTGCGAACGCTGCTGCGCCAGGCCCAGCAGGCGGGTTGGCTAAAATGGGAAGCACAGTCCGGGCGCGGGAAACGTGGACGGCTACAGTTTCTGGTCACGCCGGAATCGCTCCGTACCGCCATGATGGAACAGGCGCTGGAAAAAGGGCAGCAGCTCAACGTACTGGAACTGGCGCAACTGGCGCCTGGCGAATTACGGGCGATGCTCCAGCCTTTTATGGGCGGCCAATGGCAAAACGATACGCCGACATTGCGTATTCCCTACTATCGTCCGCTTGAACCGCTGCATTCGGGTTTCCTGCCAGGACGCGCGGAACAACATCTCGCAGGGCAAATTTTTTCCGGGTTAACGCGCTTCGACCGCGACAGCCAATATCCTTGCGGGGATTTGGCGCATCACTGGGAGGTTTCCGCCGACGGTTTACGCTGGGATTTTTATATTCGCTCCACGCTGCACTGGCATAATGGCGATACGGTGGACACCGCGCAGCTACACGAACGCCTGGAAAGGCTGCTTACCCTACCCGCGCTAAGCAAATTGTTTATTAGCGTCGCCCGTATCGAAATAACGCATCCTCAGTGCCTTACCTTTCTCCTTCACCGGCCTGATTACTGGCTGGCGCATCGTCTGGCCAGCTATTGTAGCGGTCTGGCACATCCTGACCTGCCGCTTATCGGCACCGGCCCTTTTCGCCTGACGTTGTTCACGCCGGAACTGGTACGTCTGGAAAGTCATGACCATTATCACCTTAACCATCCGCTGCTGAAAGCGATTGAATTCTGGATCACCCCGCAACTGTTTGCCCAGGATCTGGGCACCAGTTGCCGCCATCCGGTGCAGATCGCCATCGGCAAACCGGAAGAGCTGGCGACGCTGAGTCAGGTAAGTAGTGGTATCAGTCTGGGCTTTTGCTATTTAACTATCAAAAAGGGCTCACGGCTCAACGTACAACAGGCACGACGTCTGGTACATATTATCCATCATACTTCTCTGCTGAAAACATTGCCGGTAGATGAGAATTTGATTACGCCAAGTCAGGGGCTGCTACCCGGCTGGACAATCCCGCAATGGCAGGTTGTTGATGAAACGCCATTGCCTAAAAAACTCACCCTGGCGTACCACCTTCCCGTAGAGCTTCATACGATGGCGGAGCAGCTTCGACATTACCTTGCGACGCTCGGCTGTGAGTTAACGTTGATTTTTCATAACGCCAAAAACTGGGATGACTGCCCTGCGCTGGCGCAAGCGGATCTGATGATGGGCGACAGGCTGATCGGCGAAGCGCCGGAATATACGCTGGAGCAGTGGCTACGTTGCGATCAGATCTGGCCGCATGTCCTGGACGCGCCTGCGTTTTCCCATCTGCAGGCTACGCTTGACGCCCTGCAAATTCAGCCCAATGAAAAGGATCGCCGCACTGCCCTGCAACAAGTTTTTGCCAACCTGATGGATGACGCCACACTTACGCCGCTGTTTAATTATCACTATCGCATCAGCGCTCCACCTGGCGTTAACGGCGTTCGGCTCACCCCTCGCGGCTGGTTTGAATTTAGCGAAGCCTGGCTTCCGCCGCCTTCGCCGTGAAGAAGCTGGTCGGTATTATCCGCACGCGTTACCATATTGGTTTTCGTCATTTATCAGGATAACTATGAAACGCGCCGTTGTTGTATTTAGTGGAGGTCAGGACTCCACCACTTGTCTGGCGCAAGCGCGACATCAGTATGATGAAGTGCATTGTGTCACGTTTGATTATGGTCAGCGCCACCGCGCAGAGATTGATGTCGCACGCTCTCTGGCGTTAAAACTTGGCGCGCGCGCGCATAAAGTGCTGGATGTCACTTTGCTGAACGAACTGGCGGTCAGCAGCCTGACGCGGGATAGCATTCCGGTGCCGGATTATGAACCGAACGCTGACGGCATCCCCAATACTTTCGTACCGGGACGCAATATTCTCTTTCTGACGCTGGCGGCGATTTACGCTTATCAGGTCAAAGCCGAGGCAGTGATCACCGGCGTTTGCGAAACCGATTTTTCCGGCTATCCAGACTGTCGCGATGAGTTCGTCAAGGCGCTGAATCACGCTGTGAATCTGGGCATGGCGAAAGATATCCGTTTCGAAACGCCCTTAATGTGGATTGATAAAGCTGAAACCTGGGCGCTGGCCGATTATTGGGGCAAACTGGATTTAGTTCGCGAAGAGACGCTGACCTGTTATAACGGCATCAAAGGCGACGGCTGTGGTCATTGTGCTGCCTGTAATCTGCGCGCCAACGGCATGAATCATTATCTGGCGAATAAAGCGACGGTAATGGCGGCAATGAAGCAGAAAACCGGGTTAAGGTGATTGTTTTGCCGGATGGCGGTGCACGCACCTTATCCGGCCTGGCGACATTCACCGTGGTCAATATCGCCCGTAGGCCTGATAAGCGCAGCGCCATCAGGCTGCGAGGCGTTATTGCACCATCTGTTCCAGCTTTTCACGCAATTCGCCTTCCAGCGGCAGCGCTTTTTGCGTTTTTAAATCAATGCAGACAAATGTGATGAGCGCATCCGCCACCACCTGCCCTTCTGGCTCCAGCGTGATCGTCTGGCTTAATACGCCACTTTTACCGTTAAGCTGTTGTACCTGACTGGTAACGGTCAGTAGATCGCTCAATACCGCCGGGCGACGGTAATTTATATTGATGTTTACCACCACGAACGCAATATTGCGGGCCGTCATCCACTGAAAGCTGTCGCTGTTTTCCAGCCCATCCCAGCGGGCTTCTTCCAGAAACTCCAGATAGCGGGCATTATTAACATGCTGATAAACATCAAGATGATAACCACGAACTTTGATTTGTGTTTGCATAGCGCAATAACCTTACGTTGTTGTTATAAGTAAACGACAAGTACAGAGGCCATAACTGGTATGACCTCTACAGTCTGGCAAATTTTTGCCACTGTGCAAGTTATTACAATGTTAAAACTGCCAGATTACGCTCTACTAGCGCGCTTCCCATTCCCGGCACCTGCTTTAAATCATCCACCGTTTTAAAAGGACCATACTCCTCTCGATAGCTTACAATGGCCTGCGCTTTTTTCAGCCCAACACCGTTCATCACCCGCGCCAGATCCTCCGCTGACGCGGTATTAATGCTCACCCTGGTACCTTCATCATCGCTGGCTTTAGCAGGTAATGCCGCTTTGGTGGAGGATGAAGAAGGCGTATCCGCTTTTGTTTCCACCGCTGCGTTTTTTGCAACAGGCGTCGCCGCCAGCGCGCTATGGGTCATGCCCGCGCAGGTTAAAGAAAGCGTAATAAGCAGTGCCTTAATTCCGTGTTTCATGCTGTTTTCTCCTTGTTTGTTAACAGTGAAGCCACGATAGCGGGACGGAGAAAAACGAACAAACGGCAATTCTCAAAAATGGAAAAGGCCGCGAAAGCGGCCTTTGTGGGATACAACGTTTTGCAATTTTTTGCGAAGCGCCTCGACGATTACTGCTGTTCCAGAGCGTCGCCGATTTTGATTTTCGCCTCTTTACGCAGATTGCTCATCAGCGCCTCAAAGACAATTTGCGCATTGTTCTGCGTGATGCCCTGCACCATCGCTTTTTTCTGCGCTTCCGGCATGGAGCCCGCTTTCACCTCGTCAAACGCCAGCAGAACAACGTTACCCTGCATATCGTTCGCCACGCCATAGACTGGCTTATCTTTCGTCGGGAGGCTTAACGCAAAGGCCGCCTGACTCACCGGATCCTGACTGGTACGGCTTAACGTTTTAGGCTCGCCAAAGCTCAGCCCCGCCGCTTTCATCGCTTCCGCGCCTTTGCCCGCTTTCAGCTCGACCAGCAGTTTTTCTGCATCCAGCTTCGCCTGTTGTTCAGCTTTATTATGCTTCACCAGGGCAGTGACCTGTTCTTTCACCTCTGCCAACGGCTTCACGGCTTCAGGTTTATGCTCGCTCACGCGCACGACAAAAGCCCGGTCACCATCCACGGTGATAATGTCTGAATTCGGCCCCGGCGTACCGTTTTCGCCCACCAGACCGCCATTAAAGATAGCATCGGCTACCGGTTTGAAGTTCAGCTCTTCCGGCAAGTTGTCATGGCTAAACCAACCGGTTTCAACCGCTTTTACGCCAGCGGCCTGTTCAGCGCTTGCTAACGACTCATTGTCATTGCTTGCCGCATCGCTCACCTTCTGCTGTAACGCATAGTAAGCATCCAGCGCTTTCTCTTGTTTCACTTTCGCGGCAATGTCGTCGCGAACCTCGCTTAACGGTTTCACTTTGGCAGGCTGAATATCATCCAGACGCGCCACCAGAAAACCGACAGACGACTTAATCACGCCAGATATCTGGCCTTTCTCTTTCAAACCGGCATTTTTCAGTTCCGGCACCGTGGCAGACTCTTCCAGCCAGCCCATATCGCCGCCATTACGCGCAGAGATGATGTCGGTAGATTTCTCTTTCGCCAGCGTGGCGAAATCTTCGCCCTTGTTCAGCGCATCCAGTACCGCTTTCGCATCATCTTCCGTTTTGGTCTGAATAATGCTGTAACGATTACGCTCCGGCTGGGTAAACTGATCCAAATGCTGATCATAATAGGCCTGAATATCCGCATCGCTGACCGGCGCCTGCATCGTCGCAGCATCCAGCTTGATGTAGCTTACACGGAACTGTTCCGGCGTCATAAAGCGGGCTTTATTCTGATCGTAGTAGCTGGACACTTCCTGATCGGTCACCTGCTGCTTCGCCGCCAGCGCGTTGACATCAATAGCGGCTTCACGCACCACGCGCTGTTGAGAGACTAATGCCGCCAGCTCGTCGGTTTCCCCTTTCAGCATAAAATCAGTACCGGCCACGCCGTTGATCAGTTGCTGAGTGGTAAGCTGGTTACGCAGCGCCTGAGCATACTGATCGGCCGTCATTCCCATCTGATTCACAATCGCGTTATAGCGGTTGTTGTCAAACCGACCGTCCACCTGAAAAGCGGGAGTGGCGAAAATCGCCTGCTTTACCTGCTCATCGCTGATGCCCAGTTTCAGTTCACGGGAATATTGATCCAACAGCGCTTCATCTATCAGACGATTCAGCACCTGCTGGCGCAGACTTTTCATATAACCTTCGTTGGCCGCCAGTTCAGAATACCGGTCGCCCAACTGCTGCTGCATACGGTTACGTTCGTTGTTAAACGCATTCTCAAACTGTGCCCGGCTGATTTCCTGGCCATTCACTTTTGCGGCGTAGTTATTGCTTCCGCCAATCAGGTAACCACTAACGCCGGTCAAAATGAACGACACGATAATGATAACGAAAATAATCTTGAGCACGAGACTGTTTGCAGCCGTGCGTAAGCTGTCCATCATGGTGTAACCACACTCCGCTGTAGGTGACTTTACACTTTATCTTTCAGGCGGCTTCTCTGCAGACTACCGAGTGATTCGCTCAGTTGCCGCGTCGACGCAACTTGAATGATTTGCGTATATATATTTCACGCGCATCGCATTTTCTGAACGCAGCGCGCAAAAGCCTATTGTGACAAGAAACGAGGGCAATTGTCAGCCCGCAACGCGCAGAAAGTCCCGAATAACCAATAAAAAAGGCACATCAGTTGATGCGCCCTTGTACTTTGTCACATCCCCCGAGGGGATCACGCTTAGTTTACCGCGTCTTTCAGCGCTTTACCTGCACGGAAACTCGGCACTTTTGCAGCGGCGATGGTGATCTCTTTACCTGTTTGCGGGTTGCGACCAGTACGGGCAGCACGCTCTTTAACAGCAAAAGTACCAAAACCTACCAGTGCAACGTCATCCCCTTCTTTCAGAGATTCGGTAACAGAAGCAATAATCGCATCTAACGCACGTCCAGCCGCAGCCTTAGAGATATCAGCCCCTGCAGCAATTTTTTCGATCAGTTGAGATTTATTCACTCTTCTCTTCCTCTTTATAATTTATATCGCACTTGAATCCTTCGAAGTACGACCGCGCAGCAGTTATATCAGGCCTGCCACGCCCTTACAACACCCGTTAATGGTGGCAGACCCAATCAACCATCTAAATTAGCTATACAAAAAAAGGCTGGCAAGTCCGAAATAGCCTGCCAGCCCTGTTTTTATTAGCGCTATTTGCGCGAGGTCACTATTTTGCGGTTACAACCTGCATTCCAGACGGTTCGTTTTGCAGAGCAAGCGTCAGAACTTCCTCAATACGCTTCACCGGATGAATATCCAGATCGGCAATTACGTTGTCCGGAATTTCCTCCAGATCACGTTTATTTTCGAATGGAATTAAGACCGTTTTAATCCCGCCGCGATGCGCCGCCAACAGTTTTTCTTTCAGGCCGCCGATCGGCAATACCTGACCACGCAGCGTGATCTCACCGGTCATTGCCACATCTGCGCGCACCGGATTACCGGTCAGGCAGGAAACCAGCGCGGTACACATAGCGATACCGGCGCTTGGACCGTCTTTCGGCGTTGCGCCTTCCGGCACGTGAACGTGGATGTCGCGTTTTTCGTAAAAGTCCGGATTAATACCCAGTTTTTCTGCGCGCGCGCGCACCACGGTCAGCGCCGCCTGAATGGATTCCTGCATCACTTCACCGAGCGAGCCGGTATAAGTCAACTTGCCCTTGCCCGGTACGCAGGCGGTTTCGATGGTCAGCAAATCGCCGCCCACTTCCGTCCACGCCAGCCCCGTCACCTGACCTACGCGATTTTCGCTATCCGCCCGGCCATAATCAAAGCGCTGCACACCGAGGTAGTCGTGCAGGTTATCGCCATTGATCACAATGTTTTTTAATGACTTATCCAACAGCAGTTGCTTAACGGCCTTGCGGCACAGTTTGGAGATTTCGCGCTCCAGACTACGTACGCCCGCTTCACGCGTGTAATAGCGGATAATGCCAATAATCGCGCTATCGTCGACCGTCAGTTCGCCTTTCTTCAGCGCGTTACGCTCGATCTGCTTCGGCAGCAGGTGGCGTTTAGCAATATTCAGCTTCTCGTCTTCGGTATAACCGGACAGGCGGATCACTTCCATACGATCCAGCAACGGCGCCGGAATGTTCATGGAGTTGGAGGTGGCGACGAACATCACATCGCTGAGATCGTAATCCACTTCCAGGTAATGATCGCTGAAAGCCACGTTCTGCTCCGGGTCCAGTACTTCAAGCAGCGCTGACGCCGGATCGCCACGCATATCCGAGGACATTTTGTCGATCTCATCGAGCAGGAATAGCGGGTTTTTAACCCCCACTTTGGCCATTTTTTGGATCAGTTTACCCGGCATAGAGCCAATGTAAGTCCGGCGGTGACCGCGGATTTCCGCTTCATCACGCACGCCGCCCAGCGCCATACGGATATATTTACGCCCTGTCGCTTTGGCGATGGACTGACCCAACGAGGTTTTACCTACCCCTGGCGGCCCCACCAGGCACAGGATCGGCCCCTTGATTTTATTTACACGGCTTTGTACCGCGAGATACTCAAGGATACGGTCTTTAACGCGCTCCAGACCATAATGGTCGGTATCAAGGATTTCCTGCGCCTGACGCAGGTCTTTTTTGACCTTGCTACGCGCATTCCACGGCACCTGCACCATCCAGTCGATGTAGCCGCGCACCACGGTCGCTTCCGCCGACATCGGAGACATCATTTTCAGCTTCTGCAGTTCCGCTTCTGCTTTCTCTTTCGCCTCTTTCGGCATTTTCGCCGCGTCGATCTTACGCTTCAGCGCTTCGTTTTCGTCCGGCGCGTCATCCATCTCGCCGAGTTCTTTCTGAATCGCTTTCATTTGCTCGTTCAGATAGTACTCGCGCTGGGATTTCTCCATCTGCTTTTTCACGCGGTTGCGAATGCGTTTCTCAACTTGCAGCAGATCGATTTCAGATTCCATCATCGCCATCAGATATTCCAGACGTTCGTTAACGTCGGACATCTCCAGTACGGACTGTTTATCCGCCAGCTTCAGCGGCATATGCGCGGCGATGGTGTCAGCCAGACGTGCAGGGTCGTCAATGCTATTGAGCGACGTCAGCACTTCCGGCGGGATTTTTTTGTTCAGCTTGATGTAGCCTTCGAACTGGCTGATAGCGGTACGCACCAGCACTTCTTGTTCACGCTCATCAATGGCTGGAGAATCAAGGTACTCCGCCTTCGCGGAGAAATGTTCGCCATTGTCAGACAGCGCGGAAATGCGCGCGCGCTGTAACCCCTCGACCAGCACTTTTACGGTGCCGTCAGGCAGTTTCAGCATCTGCAAAATAGAGGCCACGGTCCCGACGGTGAAAAGATCGTTTACACCCGGCTCATCCGTTGATGCTTCCTTCTGGGCGACCAGCATGATTTTTTTATCATGGTCCATAGCCGCTTCCAGACAACGGATAGATTTTTCCCGCCCTACAAATAAGGGTATGACCATGTGCGGATAAACCACCACATCGCGCAATGGCAATACGGGGATTTCAATGCGTTCAGAACGCTCAGGATTCATAGAGCTCTCTCTTAGTTTAGTGTCCGCCAGGTAATCAGATAGTATAGCTGTGCTCCATACCACCTTTAACATGTACGTCAGTATATGGGGATGTTTCCCACACATTCAACGGCGTGTTTACAGGAAAAACGAAAGGGGAGATAAAATCCCCCCTTTTTTGGCTAACTGATTGTATGAATGTTTAATTATTCGCCAGAAGCCTGCGCTTCCGGTTTGCCGTAAATCAGCAACGGCTTACTCTGACCGTCAATAACAGACTCGTCGATCACCACTTTTTCGACGTCTTCCATAGATGGCAGATCGTACATGGTATCCAGCAGCGCCGCTTCGACGATAGAACGCAGACCTCGGGCGCCGGTTTTACGCGCCATCGCTTTCCTGGCGATAGCGTCCAACGCTTCGTCACGGAATTCCAGATCGACGCCTTCCAGGTTAAACAACGCCTGATACTGCTTGGTCAGCGCATTTTTCGGCTCCTTCAGGATTTGAATCAGCGCTTCTTCGCTCAGTTCGTTCAGCGTCGCCACCACCGGTAGACGACCGATAAACTCAGGAATCAGACCAAATTTGATCAAATCTTCCGGTTCAACCTGCGACAACAGCTCGCCTTCGCTGGCTTTGTCGGACTTCGCTTTCACCGTCGCGCCAAAACCAATGCCGGAGCCGGTTTCAACACGGTTAGCGATCACTTTATCCAGACCGGCAAACGCGCCGCCGCAGATAAACAGAATCTTAGAGGTATCTACCTGTAAGAACTCCTGCTGCGGATGTTTGCGACCGCCCTGCGGTGGAACCGCGGCGACGGTGCCTTCGATCAGTTTCAGCAACGCCTGCTGTACGCCTTCGCCGGAAACATCGCGGGTAATGGACGGATTGTCTGACTTACGCGAAATCTTGTCGATTTCATCAATGTAGACAATCCCGCGCTGCGCTTTTTGCACGTCGTAGTCGCATTTCTGCAACAGTTTCTGAATGATATTCTCGACGTCTTCACCCACGTAACCCGCTTCGGTCAGCGTGGTAGCATCCGCCATAGTGAACGGCACATCCAGCAAACGCGCTAGCGTTTCCGCCAGCAGCGTTTTACCGGAACCGGTCGGTCCAATCAGCAGAATGTTGCTTTTGCCTAACTCGACGCCATTGCTGGTATCGCCATTACGCAGACGCTTGTAGTGGTTATAGACCGCCACCGCCAGCACTTTTTTCGCCTGCTCCTGACCGATAACGTAATCGTCCAGGTGGGTGCGAATTTCATGCGGCGTCGGCAGCGCACTGCGTTCACGGTGCGGAGCAACTTCTTTAATTTCTTCGCGAATAATGTCGTTACATAAATCGACGCATTCGTCGCAGATATACACGGATGGACCGGCAATCAGCTTGCGCACTTCATGCTGGCTTTTGCCGCAAAAAGAGCAGTACAACAATTTGCCCGAGCCATCTTTGCGTTTATCTGTCATGAGTCAAAACCTCTTCTTTGTTCTTTGTGCCGCACACGACGACGCAAATGCCATTCTCAGGCGCAAGCCGCTAATCAGCGTTGTGCCGCCTTTACCTATTATAGCGGCACACTTGCGTCCAGGGCATCAATTACGATGGGTCAAAATTGAGTCAACCAAACCGTACTCTACCGCTTCAGGCGCGGAGAGGAAGCGATCGCGCTCAGTATCACGCTCAATCTGCTCAAGAGATTGACCCGTATGGTGCGCCATAAGTTCATTCATGCGCCCTTTTACTTTCAGAATTTCACGGGCGTGAATTTCAATATCCGTCGCCTGGCCCTGGTAACCGCCCAGCGGCTGGTGGATCATGACGCGAGAGTTCGGCAAGCAGAAACGTTTGCCTTTCGCCCCGGCAGTCAGCAGAAACGCCCCCATAGAGGCCGCCTGTCCCATACAAATGGTGCTGACGTCTGGCTTAATAAACTGCATGGTGTCATAGATAGACATCCCCGCAGTAATTACGCCGCCAGGAGAATTAATGTACAGATAGATATCTTTTTCCGGGTTTTCCGCTTCCAGAAACAGCATCTGCGCCACAATCAGATTAGCCATATGGTCTTCGACCTGGCCGGTCAGAAATATGACGCGTTCCTTTAGTAGACGAGAATAGATATCAAAAGAGCGCTCACCGCGTGAGGTCTGTTCAATGACCATCGGCACCAGCGCCATATGAGGGGCAAAATTATCTCGTTCTCCGCTGTATGACATTTCCGTCTCCTGGATAAAAATTGAAAAAACCTGCTGTACTGATTGTAACCTGATGGACGGATTATCAGCCAGTCCCTCTGTAATGGGTACGGCATCGCCATAATTCAAGCATAACAATCTTTTGCTCTAACGCTAACACTGAAACGCGGTTTTCGCACCCTTACCATGCAAAATGCGTGACAAAAAAAACCCGTCACTGGAAGGTGACGGGTTTTTGTGCGAATTTCGTACTTTTAACGCGGCGAATTACGCCTGCTGATTCATCAGCTCATTGAAGGAAGTGGCTTTTTCAGTCACTTTCGCTTTCGCCAGAACCGCTTCAACAGCCTGTTCTTCCAGAGCGACGTTACGCATATTGTCCATCAGCTCTTTATTTTTGCTGTAGAACTCGATCACTTCTTTCGGATCTTCGTAAGCAGACGCCATCTCTTCGATCAGGCCTTTAACGCGTTCTTCGTCCGCTTTCAGCTCGTTGGTACGAATGACTTCGCCCAGCAGCAGACCAACAACAACGCGACGCTTAGCCTGTTCTTCGAACAGTTCGCGCGGCAGCTCCAGAGCCTGTTTCTCGTTGCCACCGAAACGTTGAGCAGCCTGACGGCGCAGGACGTCGATTTCGCTGTCGATCAGCGCAGCCGGAACGTCGATGTCATTCGCTTTTACCAGACCGTCAATCGCCTGAGACTTAACGCGGTTACGCACGGCGCCTTTCAGCTCGCGCTCCATGTTTTTACGCACTTCAGCACGCAGACCCGCAACGGAACCATCTTCAACGCCGAAACGTTTGATGAATTCTTCGGTCAGCTCCGGCAGTTTGCGCTCTTCAACTTTTTTCAGGTTGATGACAAATTTAGCGGCTTTACCTTTCAGGTTTTCAGCGTGGTACTCTTCCGGGAAAGTTACGTCGATGGTGAACTCTTCGCCGGCTTTGTGGCCTTTGACGCCGTCTTCAAAGCCCGGAATCATACGGCCCTGGCCCATCGCCAGAACGAAATCGTTCGCTTTACCGCCTTCGAACTCTTCGCCGTCTACAGAGCCGGTGAAGTCGATGGTCACGCGGTCTTCCGCATCAGCAGCGCCGTCTTTTTCTTTCCAGGTCGCCTGCTGCTTACGCAGGGTGTCCAGCATTACATCAACGTCAGCATCGGTGACTTCAACAACCGGTTTTTCAACTTCAATGGACTCCAGACCGGTCAGCTCAACCTCCGGATAGACTTCAAACTCGACGGAGTAAGTAAAGTCTTCACCCACTTTGTATTCGCCCGGAACATAGTTCGGCGCGCCTGCCGGGTTAATTTTTTCTTTGATGATCGCGTCAACGAAGTTGCGGCTCATCAGATCGCCCAGCACGTCCTGGCGAACAGAAGCGCCATAACGCTGAGCGACGATATTCATCGGTACTTTGCCTTTACGGAAGCCGTCAATACGTACTTTTTTCGCTACGTTGACCAGCTCGCTTTTTACAGCGGTCTCGATGCTGTCAGCAGCGATTGTAATCGTTACACGGCGGCCAAGGCCCTGAGTGGTTTCAACTGAAACTTGCATCTTGTTACCTCAAAAAATCACAGTGCTCGGTCAACTCTACTCCGCAAGCACGTGCTATTTGCTTCGCGGAACCGGGATGTTCTCATAATCAATCACATTCCCTGTTGTCAGAATCATCCCGAAGACGTTCATATATAAGACGGCGCATTATAGCGGCATCACTTTTGTGAGTCGAGAACGGTGATTGCGCGATGCTGCGGCGGTTTTCACAATTCCCGGCTAATTTTTGTCTGAATACTGTACGACACGCTCAAAATTCAGACAAAACAAAACGGCCCGCAGGCCGTTTTCACATAATTCTGTAGCAACATACTGGAAAAGCGGAGGTAGTTGCAAATCCGTTTTGCTACGCGATGCTTCCCGCGCCGCGACAAGGAGGCGACGCGAAGATAGTATCCTGCAATCCTTCCCACTCTTTAAGGGTATAAGTATGCAGTGCCAGCGCATGTACGGTTGTGGAGAGTTCCGCCGTTAACGTACCGTAAATCATCCGATGACGATTAAGAAAACGCTCGCCTGTAAAACGATCGCTCACCAGCACGACCTTAAAATGACTTTCCGATCCTGCTGGAACATTGTGACGATAGCTTTCATCCACAACTTCGAGAAACACGGGGTCGAACGCTGTCCTTAATTTTTCTTCTATTTGCTCACGTATCATCATGAAAATCTCCTCCGACAACGCTGTGATGTCACCCATCCCTTTAAATACTAGCCGCTTTTACCGTTTCCATTACAGCATGACAACAAAAATTTAGCTTTCGTCTGATTATTTCAACCAAACGTATGAAGTTTACTGACTTAATCATTCGCTTAGCGGTCAAAATCTCCGCTCGCGCCGTTATCAATAACAAATCGGACATTACGACGAATTTACCTGCGTTGACCACTTCCCCTCGCCGTTAGCGGTGTTATGATGGCGGGAATTTTTACCTATCACGTTTTAAGCGTCATTGAGAGCCTGAATATGTTAAAAAAACTTCTCTTTCCGTTAGTCGCTCTGTTTATGCTGGCAGGATGCGCCACGCCGCCGACGACCATCGACGTCGCGCCGAAGATCACCTTACCACAGCAGGACCCGAGCCTGATGGGCGTTACCGTTAGCATTAACGGCGCGGACCAACGCCAGGATCAGGCGTTAGCGAAGGTCACGCGTAACAACCAACTGGTAACGTTAACTGCCTCCCGCGATTTACGCTTCCTGTTACAAGAAGTACTGGAAAAACAGATGACGGCGCGGGGCTATATGATCGGGCCTAACGGCGCGGTTAATCTGCAGATTATTGTTAACCAACTGTATGCTGATGTTTCTCAGGGCAGCGTGCGCTACAACATCGCAACCAAAGCGGATATCGCAATTATTGCGACTGCGGCAAATGGCAACAAGATGACCAAAAACTATCGCGCCAGTTACTCTATTGAAGGGGCGTTCCAGGCCTCTAACCAGAATATTGCCGACGCGGTGAACAGCGTTCTGACTGATACCATTGCTGATATGTCTCAGGACACCAGCATTCACGATTTTATCAAGCAAAACGCCCGTTAATAGCAACAGCAAGGCCTGGCGGAAGCCGGGCCTGTAGATGCCTATGTCAAGTCAATATTTACGCATTTTCCAGCAACCGCGCTCAGCCATTCTGCTGATATTAGGTTTTGCCTCCGGTCTCCCGCTGGCGCTCACCTCCGGTACGCTACAGGCGTGGATGACCGTCGAGAATATCGATCTTAAAACGATTGGCTTCTTCTCGCTGGTCGGTCAGGCCTATGTGTTTAAGTTTCTCTGGTCCCCACTAATGGACCGCTACACGCCGCCTTTTTTAGGCCGTCGTCGCGGTTGGCTACTCGCCACACAACTGTTATTACTGGCGGCAATTGCGGCGATGGGCTTTCTTGAACCCGGCACGCAGCTACGCTGGATGGCGGCGCTGGCGGTGGTGATTGCTTTTTGCTCCGCCTCGCAGGATATCGTGTTCGACGCCTGGAAAACCGATGTTTTACCCGCAGAAGAACGCGGCGCCGGCGCGGCAATCAGCGTGCTTGGCTACCGGTTGGGGATGCTGGTTTCCGGCGGCCTGGCGCTGTGGCTGGCCGATCGCTGGCTCGGCTGGCAGGGCATGTACTGGCTGATGGCGGCATTGCTGATCCCCTGCATTATCGCCACCTTACTGGCGCCGGAACCGACCGATACCATCCCGGCCCCGAAATCGCTGGAACAGGCGGTCGTCGCGCCGCTACGCGATTTCTTTGGCCGCAATAACGCCTGGCTGATTTTACTGCTCATTGTGCTTTATAAATTGGGCGACGCCTTCGCCATGAGCCTGACCACCACCTTTTTGATTCGCGGCGTCGGGTTTGACGCAGGCGAAGTCGGCGTGGTCAATAAAACGCTGGGCCTGCTGGCGACGATCGTCGGCGCGTTATACGGCGGCATGTTAATGCAGCGTCTTTCGCTGTTCCGCGCGCTGCTGATTTTCGGCATTTTACAAGGCGCGTCCAACGCCGGTTACTGGTTACTCTCCATTACCGATAAAAACATGTTCAGCATGGGCGCGGCGGTCTTTTTCGAAAATCTGTGCGGGGGGATGGGTACTGCCGCCTTTGTCGCCTTATTAATGACGCTATGTAATAAGTCGTTTTCCGCAACGCAGTTTGCCCTACTGTCAGCCCTCTCCGCGGTAGGCCGCGTTTACGTTGGTCCTGTGGCGGGCTGGTTCGTTGAAACGCACGGTTGGCCGACATTCTACCTCTTCTCGGTTGTCGCCGCCGTTCCCGGACTCGTGCTGTTGTTGGTCTGTCGGCAAACGCTGGAATATAGCTGGCAGAGCGAGCGTTTCATTCCCCGTACGGAATACCGTAGCGCCTACAACCTCGCGCTTTCAATCCTGCTTGCAGGCGTCGCTTTACTGGCAGTCTGGATACTCCTGCTGACCATGAATGCGGTGGATTACACTAACTTCTCATTCCTGCCCGGATTGCTTGAGACTGCGGTAGCGGTTGCCGTAGGCGGCATTGTCTTTGGCGGGTTGCTGGACTACCTGGCGCTACGAAAAACACGCCTGATCTAAAACATTATTAGCCGTTGTAATAACGACCCGGAATTATAACGGCTAAATAAACATCAATTGATAAAAATATATTTGTCTTTTTGTGCGCAACAGAATTTTGGAAATTATTGGTAATTTCTATGCTATCTATTTTCTTTACACGATTCAGCCCGTTGTATTTAAATTTCCACCGTTGATTGTCTTTTTATTGATAATAAGTTGTTAAGTAATTGTTTTATTTTTGCATTGGTTATACCAATTACCCCTCAACCCCCCTCTTACAGACCTCATCCGTTATAACGCAAAGTTTCAACAGTGTCTTAAAGTTATTTCGACACACTTGGCAACATATGTGACACGCACGGCAGAACTTGGTAACACAGAACCAATCATGTTTACAGTAATGTAACCTTACCGTAAAATGCCCCTACACTTTAAACGCCACCAGGTCCCGTGGAATTGAGGTCGTTAAATGAGACTCAGGAAATACAATAAAAGTTTGGGATGGTTGTCATTAATTGCAGGCACTGCATTACTCAGTGGCTGTAATTCTGCGCTGCTGGATCCCAAAGGACAGATTGGACTGGAGCAACGTTCGCTGATACTGACGGCATTTGGCCTGATGTTGATCGTCGTTATTCCCGCCATCTTGATGGCTGTTGGTTTCGCCTGGAAGTATCGTGCGAGTAATAAAGATGCGAAGTATAGCCCGAACTGGTCACACTCCAATAAAGTGGAAGCTGTGGTCTGGACGGTGCCTATCTTAATCATCATTTTCCTTGCCGTACTGACCTGGAAAACCACGCACGCGCTTGAACCAAGCAAGCCGCTGGTGCATGACGAAAAACCGATCACCATCGAAGTGGTTTCCATGGACTGGAAATGGTTCTTCATCTATCCGGAGCAGGGTATCGCCACCGTCAACGAGATCGCCTTCCCGGCGAACACGCCGGTTTATTTCAAAGTGACCTCCAACTCCGTGATGAATTCCTTCTTTATCCCGCGTCTGGGTAGCCAGATTTATGCCATGGCCGGTATGCAAACGCGTTTGCATCTGATCGCCAACGAACCCGGAAGCTACGATGGCATTTCCGCCAGCTATAGCGGCCCGGGCTTCTCTGGTATGAAGTTTAAAGCTATCGCCACCAGAGACCGCGCAGAGTTCGACCAATGGGTCGCAAAAGCGAAGCAGTCTCCGAACACCATGAATGATATGGCGGCGTTCGAGAAAGTGGCTATGCCAAGCGAGTACAACAAGGTGGAATATTTCTCCAGCGTGAAACCGGATTTGTTCAAGGATGTTATTAACAAATTCATGGACCACGGTAAGAGTATGGACATGACCCAACCTGAAGGTGAGCACAGCTCGCATGAAGGGATGGAAGGCATGGACATGAGCCACGCGGAATCCGCCAACTCCAAGGGTTGAGGAAGATAAGATGTTCGGAAAATTATCACTGGATGCAGTACCGTTCCATGAACCCATCGTCATGGTAACGATCGCTGCAATTATCGTCGGGGGACTGGCGATACTGGCAGCGATTACTTACTTCGGTAAGTGGACCTACCTATGGAAAGAGTGGTTAACGTCGGTTGACCATAAACGCCTCGGCATCATGTATATCATCGTTGCGATTGTAATGCTGTTACGTGGTTTCGCCGATGCCATCATGATGCGTAGCCAGCAGGCGCTTGCCTCCGCAGGCGAAGCGGGTTTTCTACCGCCGCACCACTACGATCAGATCTTTACCGCTCACGGCGTAATCATGATCTTCTTCGTGGCAATGCCCTTCGTTATCGGTCTGATGAACCTGGTGGTTCCGCTGCAGATCGGCGCGCGCGACGTTGCTTTCCCTTTCCTGAACAACCTGAGCTTCTGGTTCACCGTTGTCGGCGTTATCCTGGTTAACCTCTCGCTGGGCGTGGGTGAATTCGCGCAGACGGGGTGGCTGGCTTATCCGCCGCTATCGGGAATAGAGTACAGTCCCAGCGTCGGGGTCGATTACTGGATATGGGCGTTGCAACTCTCGGGTATTGGTACGACGTTAACCGGTATCAACTTCTTCGTGACGATCCTGAAGATGCGTGCACCGGGTATGACAATGTTCAAGATGCCGGTCTTTACCTGGGCCTCTTTGTGCGCCAACGTACTGATCATCGCCTCTTTCCCGATTCTGACGGTTACCGTCGCTTTGCTGACCCTGGATCGCTATCTGGGCACCCATTTCTTTACCAACGATATGGGCGGCAACATGATGATGTACATCAACCTGATTTGGGCCTGGGGCCATCCGGAAGTGTACATTCTGATTCTGCCGGTCTTCGGGGTATTCTCCGAAATCGCAGCGACCTTCTCGCGTAAACGTCTGTTCGGCTATACCTCGCTGGTTTGGGCGACCGTCTGTATTACCGTACTGTCGTTTATCGTTTGGCTGCACCACTTCTTCACGATGGGCGCGGGCGCGAACGTTAACGCCTTCTTCGGTATCACGACCATGATTATCGCCATCCCGACCGGGGTGAAGATCTTCAACTGGTTGTTCACCATGTATCAGGGCCGTATCGTCTTCCATTCCGCAATGCTGTGGACCATCGGCTTTATCGTGACCTTCTCGGTCGGCGGTATGACCGGCGTTCTGCTGGCGGTACCGGGCGCGGACTTCGTCCTGCACAACAGTCTGTTCCTGATTGCGCACTTCCATAACGTGATCATCGGCGGCGTGGTGTTTGGCTGCTTCGCGGGTATGACGTACTGGTGGCCGAAGGCGTTTGGCTTCAAACTGAACGAAACCTGGGGTAAACGCGCCTTCTGGTTCTGGATTATCGGTTTCTTTGTGGCCTTTATGCCGCTGTACGTACTGGGCTTCATGGGCATGACCCGTCGCCTGAGCCAGCAAATTGATCCGCAGTTCCATACGATGCTGATGGTTGCCGCCGCCGGCGCCGCGCTGATTGCGCTGGGTATCCTGTGCCAACTGATTCAGATCTTCGTTTCTATTCGCGACCGCGATCAGAACCGCGATCTGACCGGCGACCCATGGGGGGGGCGTACGCTGGAGTGGTCAACCTCTTCTCCGCCGCCGTTCTATAACTTTGCCGTTGTGCCGCACGTTCACGAACGTGACGCCTTCTGGGAAATGAAAGAAAAAGGCGAAGCGTACCAACAGCCTGGACAGTATGAAGAGATCCATATGCCGAAAAATAGCGGTGCCGGTATTGTTATCGCCGCCTTCGCGACGGTATTTGGCTTCGCCATGATCTGGCATATCTGGTGGCTGGCGATAGTGGGTTTCGCAGGCATGATCATCAGCTGGATTGTAAAAAGCTTTGATGAAGATGTGGACTACTACGTGCCGGTTCGCGACGTCGAAAAACTGGAAAACCAGCATTTCGATGAGATTACTAAGGCAGGGCTGAAAAATGGCAACTGATACTTTAACGCACGCGACTGCCCACGCGCACGAACACGGGCACCATGACGCAGGCCAGAACAAAATCTTCGGATTTTGGATCTACCTGATGAGCGACTGCATTCTGTTCTCTATTCTGTTCGCAACCTATGCCGTTCTGGTGAACGGCACCGCTGGTGGCCCGACAGGTAAGGACATTTTCGAACTGCCGTTCGTTCTGGTCGAAACCTTCCTGCTGTTGTTTAGCTCCATCACCTACGGCATGGCGGCGATCGCCATGCACAAGAACAACAAGAGCCAGGTTATCTCCTGGCTGGCGTTGACCTTCTTGTTTGGCGCCGGATTCATCGGGATGGAACTCTATGAATTCCATCACCTGATTGTTAACGGTATGGGCCCGGATCGCAGCGGCTTCTTGTCGGCCTTCTTCGCGCTGGTCGGTACTCACGGTCTGCACGTCACTTCCGGTCTTATCTGGATGGCGGTGCTGATGGTGCAAGTCGCCCGTCGCGGTCTGACCAGCACTAACCGTACCCGCATCATGTGCCTGAGCCTGTTCTGGCACTTCCTGGATGTGATTTGGATTTGCGTGTTCACTGTTGTTTATCTGATGGGGGCGATGTAATGAGTCATTCTACCGAGAGCGGCGGCGCATCCCACGGCAGCGTAAAAACGTACATGACCGGCTTCATTCTGTCGGTCATCCTGACGGTTATCCCATTCTGGATGGTAATGACTGGCGCTGCCTCTCCGGCCGTTATTCTGGGATCTATCCTGGCAATGGCAGTGGTACAGATTCTGGTGCATCTGGTGTGTTTCCTGCACATGAACACCAAATCTGATGAAGGCTGGAACATGACGGCCTTTATCTTTACCGTGCTGATCATCGCCATCCTGGTTGTTGGCTCCATCTGGATTATGTGGAACCTCAACTACAACATGATGATGCACTAAGAGCGGCGAGTATGATGTTTAAGCAATACCTGCAAGTAACGAAACCAGGCATCATCTTTGGCAACCTGATCTCAGTGATCGGGGGATTTCTGCTGGCCTCAAAGGGCAGCATTGACTATCCCCTGTTTATCTACACGTTGGTCGGGGTGTCACTGGTTGTGGCGTCGGGTTGTGTATTTAACAACTACATCGACAGGGATATCGACAGGAAGATGGAAAGGACCAAGAATCGGGTGCTGGTCAAAGGCCTGATTTCTCCTGGCGTCTCGCTGGTATACGCCACCCTGCTGGGTATTGCTGGCTTTATGCTGCTGTGGTTTGGCGCCAATCCTCTGGCCTGTTGGCTGGGGGTAATGGGCTTCGTGGTCTACGTTGGCGTGTACAGCTTGTACATGAAACGGCACTCCGTCTACGGAACGCTGATTGGTTCTCTCTCCGGCGCAGCGCCGCCGGTGATTGGCTACTGCGCCGTAACGGGCGACTTCGACAGCGGCGCGGCGATCCTGTTGGCAATTTTCAGCCTCTGGCAGATGCCGCACTCTTATGCCATCGCCATTTTCCGCTTTAAGGACTATCAGGCGGCCAATATTCCGGTTCTGCCGGTGGTAAAAGGGATCTCAGTCGCTAAAAACCACATCACGCTGTATATCATCGCGTTTGCGGTTGCTACGCTAATGCTGACCCTGGGTGGCTATGCCGGTTACAAATACCTGGTGGTCGCCGCGGCGGTCAGCGTCTGGTGGCTCGGCATGGCGCTGCGCGGTTACAAAGTGGAAGATGATAAAGTCTGGGCGCGCAAGCTGTTCGGCTTCTCTATCATTGCCATTACCGCGCTGAGCATCATGATGTCCGTTGATTTTATGGTGCCGAATTCACAGAATCTGCTGACTTACGTTTGGTAAGCTAATCGTCACACCTTCTATGCCGGATGGCGGCTGACGCCTTATCCGGCCTACAAAGCACGTTACTGTAGGCCGGATAAGAGACGTGAGTATCGCCATCCGGCATTTTTCGTTTAAAAATAAAACAATTTATAAATTTTATCTGCTTATCACTGTTAATTTTAGATGTGATAAAAATAAAATTAATTAGCTTATATACGCTGTTATATATATTTATCTCAAATGATTCCTGTATATCGATGAAATGAAGATAAAGTAATTCCACGGCAGAGTTACTCTCTCCGTTAATTAACAACCCATACAATTTCAATTTGATAAACAGGAGTCTCTTATGAGCGAGCAAGATGTCTATTTAATTAAAAACGAATCCGGTGCCGATAAATGCCCATCAGGCAAACTGGCACTTTATACCAATGTCGATTTTAACGGGGGGGAAATGGGTGACATCTTAATTATCTCACCGAATGTTGCTCTTACTAAACAAGACCTGGAAGGTTATGGTTTTATCGTGGGTGAACATGATGGTGTTTCTTCCGTTGTTAATAATATGGATCAAGACGCCACGCTGGTTTCCGGTTTGTACCTTGACGGAGCTACTTTGACCGTTTCGCCGGGGCTCCGCATATCCTCTCTTATTGATTTTCCTTTGGCGACAGGAAACTGGAACGATGAGGTGAACTCCGTTGTTTCCGCAGGCACCCGCAACGTTGATTTAAGCATGAGTATCGAAAGTGAAATTGTTCTGGAGGAGGGAGAAGAATATTCTGCACTACTGCAAATCCATAACAATACCAGTGAAGCTGTGGAAGGGGTGACTGTCTCAGCATCTTCCAGTAACTCCGCCGTTTTTTCTGCCGAATTTTATTCACAAACTCTGAATATTCCGGGCAATGAAACGGTCAATGTACGTATTCCTGTAGAGGGTAAAGGTCAGGGAAAAGCAACGCTAACCTGCCAGCTTACAATGCCTTTGGGTATTATTAACAGTGGCAACAATATGACACAAACCACTGTTACCGTAAGCGAAACTCGCGCATTACAAGTGACTCAATCCTTCGCCGGGGATTGGGCCGATACCTGGCCCAGCACAAATTATATTTATAGTTATAAACTTATTCTCAGCTCTGCTGATACTGAAGTTGATAAATGGGAGCTGTCTTTCTTATTGCCTGAGGGGGCTGAAGTATCCCCTGAATGGTTAGAAACTGAAAGCAGTTGGGTTCAGTTAAATACCGAAAAATCAGTCAATGGCAACGTCTATCTGGATAGTGAACCAGGCCACGTTATCGCTCCAGAGAAAGATATTGAACTGGATATTCAAATTATCTATCCAAACCAATCTACTGATTATCAGACGCTGAAAAATCTGCGACTGATGCAGAAAGGTTAATCATCTGCTTACTCGTCAATACAGGCACTTTCACCTTTTCGGGTGAAAGTGCCTAAACAAAGTTAAGATATATGTTGAAGTGAATATTTGCTTATATTCGCAGTAAATCGTCCCACCTTTTATGCCGGATGGCGGCTTACGCTTATCCGGCCTACAGGTAACGTGCTTTTGTAGGCCGGATAAGATACGTGAGTATCGCCATCCGGCATTTTCGTCTTCCTTCGCCTCCCCTCACCACCACAACATTTGTTAATAAAGCGCATATTTACCCAACCAACGTAGCGCTTTACACTAGGTGCGAATTTTATACAGAGGTGGGAATGAACGATTACAAAATGACGCCTGGGGAGTTGCGCGCCACCTGGGGTTTAGGGACCGTCTTTTCGTTGCGTATGCTGGGCATGTTTATGGTCCTGCCGGTTCTGACCACATACGGCATGGCGCTACAGGGCGCCAGCGAAGCATTAATCGGTATTGCGATCGGCATTTACGGTCTGGCGCAGGCTATCTTTCAAATTCCCTTTGGACTGCTTTCCGACCGCATTGGCCGTAAGCCGCTAATTGTCGGCGGACTGGCTGTATTTGTCGCGGGTAGCGTCATTGCCGCTCTCTCCCACTCAATCTGGGGCATTATTCTGGGGCGCGCACTACAGGGGTCCGGCGCTATTGCCGCCGCCGTCATGGCACTACTGTCTGACCTCACCCGCGAGCAAAACCGCACCAAAGCGATGGCGTTTATCGGCGTCAGCTTTGGTATCACTTTCGCGATTGCGATGGTATTAGGGCCGATCGTTACCCATAGTCTGGGATTGAACGCGTTGTTCTGGATGATCGCCGCCCTCGCCACTCTGGGCATTCTTCTGACAATCTGGGTGGTTCCCAACAGTACCAACCATGTGCTGAATCGCGAATCCGGGATGGTCAAAGGCAGCTTCAGTAAAGTGCTGGCGGAGCCGAGGCTGCTCAAGCTCAATTTCGGCATTATGTGTCTGCATATTTTATTGATGTCCACCTTTGTCGCCCTGCCCGGCCAGCTTGCCGATGCCGGTTTCCCTGCCGCCGAACACTGGAAGGTGTATCTGGCAACCATGGTGATCGCCTTTGCCGCCGTCGTGCCTTTTATCATCTATGCTGAAGTCAAACGGCGGATGAAGCAGGTATTCCTGTTCTGCGTGGGGCTCATTATCGTCGCAGAAATCGTGTTGTGGGGAGCGGGCCAGCATTTGTGGGAGCTGGTGATTGGCGTACAACTCTTTTTCCTCGCCTTTAATCTGATGGAGGCGCTGCTGCCTTCGCTTATTAGCAAAGAGTCGCCCGCGGGGTATAAAGGAACGGCGATGGGCGTCTATTCTACCAGTCAGTTTCTTGGCGTGGCGCTTGGCGGCTCGCTGGGCGGCTGGATAGACGGCACGTTTGATGGGCAAACCGTTTTCCTTGCCGGGGCCGTACTGGCGATGGTATGGCTGGCGGTGGCAAGTACCATGAAAGAGCCGCCCTATGTCAGCAGCCTGCGCGTGGAAATTCCAGCGGATATCGTTGCTGACGACAGGCTAAAACAGCGACTGTTGGCAATGAAAGGCGTAAGCGAAGCGCTGATCGTGGCGGAAGAGCATTCCGCTTACGTCAAAATCGACAGCAAAGTGACCAATCGCTTTGAAGTTGAACAGCTTATCAGCAAAGGATGAATGCTGCATTGCCGGATGGCGGCGAGGCTCTATCCGGCATAACAACTTAATCGCGGAAGTTTTTGAACTGGAACGGCTGGCCCAAATCGCCGCCGCGAACCAGCGCCATTACCGATTGCAGATCGTCACGTGATTTGCCCGTCACGCGAATCTCTTCCCCCTGAATTTGCGCCTGCACCTTCAGTTTGCTGTCTTTAATCAGCTTGACGATTTTCTTCTGCACGGCGCTTTCAATGCCCTGCTTCAGCTTCGCTTCCACATACCAGGTTTTACCGCTATGCACGAACTCGTCCGGTACATCCAGCGAAGCGCCTTCAATACCGCGTTTAAGCAGCTTGGCGCGCAGAATATCGAGCAACTGATTGACCTGGAAATCGGACTCGCTCAGCACCTTGATGGTTTTATTGGCATCGTTCAGTTCAATAGTCGCCTCTACGCCACGAAAGTCAAAACGAGACTCAACCTCGCGAACCGCGTTATCCACGCCGTTACGCGCTTCCTGCAGATCAACTTCAGAAACAATATCGAAAGATGGCATCTTTTCTTCTCCCTTCATTTTCGTTGCGTTGCATAATACCTGCAACGAGGCTTAACGAGAAGCTTAGCTGATGACGCTATAATTAGCGCCATAACACCTGGCGCTGTTGCAGGTGAGGAGGAACAATGAAAATTACTGTACTGGGATGCGGAGCCTTAGGACAACTTTGGCTTTCGGCACTGTGCAAACATGGACATGACGTACAGGGCTGGCTACGGGTGCCACAACCTTATTGCAGCGTAAATCTGATCGATACCGATGGTTCCTTTTTCAACGAATCACTGACGGCAAACGATCCGGATTTTTTGGCGAAGAGCGAACTGTTGTTAGTCACGCTGAAAGCGTGGCAGGTTTCCGACGCAGTACGAACCCTGGCGTCAACCCTACCGGTGACGTCGCCTATTCTGCTCATTCATAATGGAATGGGAACCATAGAAGAACTGCAAAATATCCAACAGCCGATGTTGATGGGGACTATCACCCATGCTGCGCGCCGCGACGGTAATATCATTATTCATGTCGCTAACGGTACTACGCATATTGGCCCGGCGCGCGAGCAAGACGGCGATTACAGTTATCTCGCCGATATCCTGCAGGGGGTACTGCCCGATGTCGCCTGGCATAACAATATCCGCGCAGAGATGTGGCGCAAACTGGCGGTCAACTGTGTTATCAACCCGCTCACCGCGCTTTGGAACTGCCCGAACGGCGAGCTGCGCCATCATACTGATGAAATTAACGCAATTTGAGAAGAGGTCGCCGCCGTGATTGAACGTGAAGGCTACCACACATCGGCAGACGATTTACGCTATTATGTTGAGCAAGTGATTGACAGTACGGCAGAAAACATCTCATCCATGTTGCAGGACGTGCGTGCCATGCGCCATACCGAAATTGACTACATCACCGGTTATTTACTCAAGCGCGCCCGTGTGCATGGTCTCGCCGTTCCGGAAAATAGCCGCCTGTTTGAAATGGTAAAGCGAAAGGAGAGTGAGTATGAGCGCTCAGGCACTGGTATGCCTCGCCCCTGGTAGTGAAGAGACCGAAGCGGTCACCACTATCGATCTGCTGGTTCGCGGCGGAATCCACGTCACTACCGCCAGCGTCGCCAGCGATGGCAACCTGACGATTGTCTGCTCGCGCGGTGTAAAGCTACTGGCGGATGCGCCGCTGGTTGAAGTTGCCGACGGCGATTATGACATCATCGTGTTGCCCGGCGGTCTTAAGGGCGCCGAGTGCTTTCGCGACAGCCCGCTGCTGGTCGAAACCGTAAAACAGTTTCACCGCTCCGGGCGCATTGTCGCAGCCATTTGCGCCGCAGCCGCCACAGTGCTTGTGCCGCACGATATCTTCCCTATCGGCAATATGACCGGTTTTCCGGCGCTGAAAGATAAGATCCCCGCCGAACAGTGGCTGGATAAGCGTGTGGTGTGGGATGCGCGGGTAAAATTATTAACCAGCCAGGGACCGGGTACCGCTATCGATTTTGGTTTGAAAATCATCGACCTGTTGGCTGGTCGTGAAAAAGCGCATGAAGTGGCTTCGCAACTGGTGATGGCGGCGGGGATTTATAACTACTACGAATAAGAATGATTGCCGGATGGCGGCGCTGACGCGCCTTATCCGGCCTGCAACATGCTTGGTTCTGTAGGCCCGGTAAGCGTAGCGCCACCGGGCGAGCTCTATCCGGTCTCCGTGCTAATTAGAACCACGGCGCTCCGCTCATCACATTGCTATAAAACAGCATTCTTCCCGCCAGCTCACTGGTCACAACGAAAGCGCCTCACACTCAACTATGCGTACCGTAGCGCAAACGCGAATCATCCTATACCGCCACACAGAGGCTGGCGCATAATTGCCACCAGAGTAACGGGATTGTCGCGTCGGCACCCGGAACATGATATCGATTTTCTTCCCAATACGCCGGTTCCGATCCATGCCAGCGGTGCAGGACAAGTGTTGATGAGTTTTACCGATGTTGAGGCGCAAGACGAAGCACGAGCAGAGCCGATTAACCAGGCGAGAATGGAGGGTTATGCGGTTCGCTACCCTCCAACGCAAGGGATCTCTGGCGCGCAGTTTATTGCCTGCCCGCTTCTGGATAATAAAGAGAAGTTAATTGCGATTGCGGTGACAATGGGATTTTTTAGCGCAGAAGCCATTCCACACATCGCCAGCCAGTTACTACACGCGCTCGCCCCGCTACATTAACGGAATGCGCTTTGCCCCGGCACGCACTGGTCCGGGACAAACGGCCGTTACGGGCGATACACCTTCACATTCGCAAACCCCTGCTCGCGCAGATAGAGCGCCTGTAGCCGGCTCATTACGCCGCGTTCGCACCACAGCAGCCAGGTTTTGCTCTGGTCGAGGTCGCCGAATTTAGTGCTCAGCTTGTAGAACGGCAGAGAAACGACGTCTACGCCTTCCACTTTCAGCGGCTTATCATCCTGCTCATCGACAGAACGGATATCCAGAATCACATCGTTGGCGCCAAAACCGCTAACGGTTTCTACTTCCACCACCTCCTGCTGGGTCTGCTGGGCGATGTCACGGATATCGACGTTGTTCGCTTCTTCTACCACCTTATCGAGAATACTGAAGTCGAAATTTTCTTCTTCGGCTTCAATTTTCGCTTTAATGGCTTTCACCGTCGGACTTTTTGAAATCACGCCACAGTATTCCGGCATGGTGCGGGCAAAATCTTCGGTGCCGATCTGACGGGCGAGATTAATAATATGCTCTTTATCGTAAGAGATCAGTGGACGCAGGATCAGCGTGTCAGACACGTTATCGATCAAGCGCAAGTTGGTTAGCGTCTGGCTGGACACCTGGCCCAGCGCTTCGCCGGTCACCAGCGCCTGTACGCCGTAACGTTCCGCCACTTTCGACGCCGCGCGCACCATCATGCGCTTGAGTACGACGCCCATCTGACCGTCATCGACTTTCTCCAGAATCTCGCCGACTACCGGCTCGAAGTTAATCGCCACAAAACGCACGCGATGGGAGCTGCCAAAGCGGTTCCACAGGTAATGCGCCACCTGACGAACGCCGATTTCATGCGCCGCGCCGCCAAGGTTAAAGAAGCAGTAGTGTACGCGACAGCCGCGACGCATCAGCATATAGCTGGAGACCCCGGAGTCGAAACCGCCAGAGATCAGCGACAACACATCTTCCTGGGTGCCAATCGGGAAACCGCCAATACCTTCATAACGCCCTTTGATCAGTAGCAGGCGGTCATCTTCCACTTCCAGATGTACTGTCACATCCGGGTTAGTGAGCTTCACGCGCGCCGATTCAATATGCTGATTTAATCCGCCGCCCACATAGCGCTCCACCTCAATGGAACTAAACTCATGTTTGCCGCGACGTTTTACGCGCACGCAGAAGGTTTTGCCTTCAAGCTGCTCGCGATACTGCGCCAACGCTTTCTCGAAAATATCGTGCATATCAGTGAACGGCACATCTTCGACTTCAAGAATATGGTGAATCCCCGGAATGCGGGTCAGCGCGTCACGAATCGCCAGACGCTGGTTTTCATCTTTGGCACGAACTTCAATGTTATCCCAGTGACGGACAACTGCGAGGGTCTCATCATAGTGCTTTAAAACGTTACGGATGTTCCCGGTTAAAATTTTTATAAAGCGCAAACGCACAGATTGGCTTTTGATAGTGATTTCCGGGAACAATTTAATGATAAACTTCATGGCGGCAATGGTTCTTTAGCAAGCTATCTAAGGCTTGTCGTGGAGAAATAGTACAGCAGCCCATACCTACGGCTGCATCCAGGCGCGGAAGTATATCACTATCACGGACATCTTGCGCATTTCCCCTTACCATTGCGCGTTATTTGCTTATCAGTGTGAGTCCGTTACCATAGACTTGTGCTGCCATTACAGAGAGTCAAACAGTCATTATGCCGAAGAAAAATGAGGCGCCCGCCAGCTTTGAAACTGCGCTGAGCGAGCTGGAACATATCGTTACCCGCCTGGAAAGCGGCGATTTGCCGCTGGAAGACGCGCTGAATGAATTTGAGCGCGGCGTACAACTGGCGCGTCAGGGGCAGGCAAAACTGCAGCAAGCGGAACAGCGCGTGCAAATTTTGCTGTCTGATAATGAAGGGGCTTCACCTGAGCCTTTTATCGCGGATAATGAGTAAATGGACTTTACGCAGCAGCTACAGGCTTGCGTAGCGCAAGCGAATCAGGCGCTGAGCCGTTTTATCGCGCCACTGCCCTTTCAGAACACTCCCGTGGTCGAAGCTATGCAGTATGGCGCATTATTAGGCGGTAAGCGCCTGCGGCCGTTTCTGGTTTACGCCACCGGTCAAATGTTTGGCGTCAGTACGGCAACGCTGGATGCGCCAGCCGCAGCGGTCGAATGCATCCATGCATATTCGTTGATCCATGATGACTTGCCGGCAATGGACGATGACGATTTGCGCCGCGGCCTGCCGACTTGCCATATTAAATTTGGCGAAGCCAACGCCATCCTGGCGGGAGATGCGCTGCAAACTCTGGCCTTTGCCATTATCAGTGACGCGCCGATGCCGGAAGTCGCCGATCGCGATCGTATCGCGATGATCGCCGAACTGGCTAACGCCAGCGGTATCGCCGGAATGTGCGGCGGTCAGGCATTGGATCTGGCGGCAGAAGGCCAACAGATAACTCTGGACGCGCTGGAACGCATTCATCGCCATAAGACTGGCGCGCTCATTCGCGCCGCCGTTAGACTTGGCGCGTTGAGTGCGGGCGATAAAGGACGGAATACTCTGCCGATACTTGACCGCTACGCAGAGAGTATCGGCCTTGCCTTCCAGGTTCAGGATGACATTCTGGATGTGGTGGGCGATACTGCAACGTTAGGTAAACGTCAGGGCGCAGACCAGCAGCTTGGCAAAAGTACCTATCCTGCACTTCTGGGTCTTGAGCAAGCCCGGAATAAAGCCCGGGACCTGATAGAGGACGCCCGTCAGTCGTTAAATCAACTGGCCGCACAATCACTGGACACCTCGGCACTGGAAGCGCTAGCGAATTACATAATCCAGCGTGATAAATAAACCCCATATCCAATGAGCTTGCGATGAGTTTTGATATAGCCAAATACCCTACCCTGGCATTGGTCGACTCCACTCAGGAGTTACGACTGTTACCGAAAGAGAGTCTGCCGAAACTCTGCGACGAGCTACGCCGCTACTTACTCGACAGCGTAAGCCGTTCCAGCGGGCACTTCGCTTCCGGGCTGGGCACGGTAGAACTTACCGTGGCGCTGCATTATGTCTACAACACCCCGTTTGACCAGTTGATCTGGGATGTCGGTCACCAGGCTTATCCGCATAAAATCCTTACCGGCCGTCGCGACAAAATCGGCACCATTCGCCAGAAAGGCGGTCTGCACCCGTTCCCGTGGCGCGCCGAAAGCGAATACGACGTACTGAGCGTTGGGCATTCCTCCACCTCCATCAGCGCCGGTATCGGTATTGCCGTGGCGGCGGAGAAAGAAGGCAAAGATCGCCGCACCGTCTGCGTGATTGGCGACGGCGCAATCACTGCCGGTATGGCGTTTGAAGCGATGAATCATGCAGGCGATATCCGGCCCGACATGCTGGTCATTCTGAACGACAATGAAATGTCGATTTCGGAAAACGTCGGCGCGCTCAACAACCATCTGGCGCAGCTACTTTCCGGTAAGCTTTACTCTTCCCTGCGCGAAGGCGGAAAAAAGGTCTTCTCGGGCGTACCGCCGATCAAAGAACTGCTCAAGCGTACCGAAGAACATATTAAAGGTATGGTTGTGCCGGGAACATTGTTCGAAGAACTCGGCTTTAACTACATCGGGCCGGTCGATGGTCACGATGTAATGGGGCTTATCAGCACGCTGAAGAATATGCGCGACCTGAAAGGCCCGCAATTCCTGCATATCATGACCAAAAAAGGCCGCGGCTATGAGCCCGCGGAAAAAGATCCGATCACTTTCCATGCGGTGCCTAAATTTGATCCTTCCAGCGGATGTTTGCCGAAAAGTAGCGGCGGTCTGCCAGGTTATTCAAAAATCTTCGGTGACTGGCTGTGTGAAACTGCCGCCAAAGACAGCAAGCTGATGGCGATCACCCCGGCAATGCGCGAAGGCTCCGGCATGGTGGAATTTTCACGTAAATTCCCGGATCGCTATTTTGACGTCGCCATCGCCGAGCAGCATGCCGTCACCTTCGCCGCAGGTCTGGCGATTGGCGGCTATAAGCCCGTCGTGGCGATCTACTCTACTTTCCTGCAACGCGCCTACGACCAGGTCATCCATGACGTCGCTATCCAGAAACTGCCGGTTATGTTCGCCATCGATCGCGCCGGTATCGTTGGCGCGGATGGACAAACGCACCAGGGCGCGTTCGATCTCTCCTATCTGCGCTGCATCCCGGATATGGTGATCATGACGCCAAGCGACGAGAACGAATGTCGCCAGATGTTATTTACCGGGTATCACTATAACGACGGCCCGACGGCAGTACGTTATCCACGCGGTAATGCACAGGGCGTGGCGCTAACCCCGCTGGAAAAACTGCCTATTGGTAAAGGCCTTGTGAAGCGTCTTGGCGAAAAACTGGCGATTCTGAACTTTGGCACCTTAATGCCTGAGGCGGCGAAAGTCGCCGAAGCGCTGAACGCCACGCTGGTCGACATGCGCTTTGTTAAACCGCTGGACGACACGTTAATTCTGGAGATGGCCGCGCAGCATGAAGCGCTGGTGACGCTGGAAGAAAACGCTATTATGGGCGGCGCTGGCAGCGGCGTAAACGAAGTGCTAATGGCCCATCGTAAACCTGTACCTGTGCTGAATATCGGCCTTCCGGATTTCTTTATCCCGCAAGGAACGCAGGAAGAAGCCCGCGCGGAACTGGGGCTCGACGCCGCAGGCATTGAAGCCAAAATCAAGGCCTGGCTGGCATAATCCCCTCTTCGCTCCTGCTATGCTTAAAGAGTGACGGGTATAACAGGAGCGGAGTAATGCAATACAACACCTTAGGAAATACGGATCTTCAGGTTTCCCGCCTTTGTCTGGGCTGTATGACATTCGGCGAGCCGAGTCGCGGCAATCACGCCTGGACGCTTCCCGAAGAGAGCAGCCGTCCCATCATCAAGCGCGCCCTTGAGGGCGGCATTAACTTTTTTGATACCGCTAACAGCTATTCCGACGGCAGCAGCGAAGAGATTGTCGGTCGCGCGTTGCGTGATTTTGCCCGGCGCGACGAGGTGGTGGTGGCGACGAAAGTCTTTCATCGCGTTGGCGATCTGCCGGAAGGTTTGTCCCGCACGCAAATCCTGCGCTCCATTGACGATAGCCTCGCCCGTCTGGGAATGGAATATGTCGATATCCTGCAAATCCACCGCTGGGATTACACCACGCCGATAGAAGAAACGCTGGACGCGCTAAATGAAGTGGTGAAGGCGGGTAAAGCCCGCTATATCGGCGCCTCCTCAATGCACGCCTCACAATTTGCCCAGGCGCTGGCGCTACAAAAACAACACGGCTGGGCGCCGTTTGTCACCATGCAGGATCACTATAACCTGATCTACCGCGAGGAAGAGCGTGAGATGCTGCCGCTATGCTGGCAGGAAGGCGTCGCCGTGATTCCGTGGAGTCCACTGGCGCGCGGGCGCTTAACTCGCCCCTGGGGAGAAACCACGGCCCGGCTGGTCTCTGATGACGTGGGCAAAGATTTATACGACGAAAGCGATAAAAATGATGCGCAAATAGCGGAACGGCTGGCTGGCGTCAGCGAGGCGCTTGGCGCGACGCGAGCGCAGGTTGCGCTGGCCTGGCTGCTCAGCAAACGAGGCGTCGCCGCGCCGATTATCGGCGCTTCGCGTGAAGAGCAGTTAGATGAATTGCTGAATGCCGTTGATTTAACGCTCAAACCGGAGCAGATTGCCGAACTCGAAACACCGTATAAGCAGCATCCGGTGGTCGGATTTAAATAAAAGTGGTATCCGATGGCACTACGCTCTGTTATAGGCCGGATAAGGCGTTTACGCCGCCATCCGACAACCCCTTTAAATGATACCGAGCGGCCAGTGATGACCGACAAAATACAGTATTCCGGCGGATATCACGCCGGCGACGATATCATCGATCATGATCCCCATGCCGCCGTGCACGTTGCGATCAAACCAACGGATCGGCCAGGGTTTCCACATATCCAGAATGCGAAAGATAACGAACCCGGCAGCTACCCACTGCCAGGCAGTCGTCGGCAACGCCATCAGCGTTATCCACATACCGATAAATTCATCCCAGACAATACTGCCGTGGTCATGTACCCCCATATCTTTCGCCGTCTGATGGCAAAGATAAACGCCAATACAGATCCCAAACATCACGACCAGCGAATAAAGCTGCCACGGCAGAAACGTCATCAGATACCAGAAGGGGATCGCCGCCAGCGAGCCCATCGTGCCCGGCACCACGGGGCTCAGCCCGCTGCCAAAGCCGGTAGCGAGCAGATGCCACGGATTGCGCAAATTCAGGCGGCTTTTCGCAACATCTTTATGGCGTGGCAAAATGGTCATATCCTTTCCAGTCGAAGGTGACAGGCATTCCGTCACGTACAAAATTCATCCCTTCAATATCTGCGCTCATTTGACCTATGCAGGTAAAGGGAACACCCAGTTGACCGATGGCGACATCCAGCGCGCCGCGGTTCAGTTCCGGCACAGTAAAACACAGCTCATAGTCTTCGCCGCCAGAAAGCGCCCAGCGTAGCGCCTGCCCGGCATCAACATGGCGCATCATCGCGTCGGATTTGGGGAGCGCATCAACATCTACTCTTGCCCCACAACCGCTGGCCTTGACGATATGCCCCAGATCGGAAATCAGGCCGTCGGAAAGATCGATAGCCGCGCTGGCGATATCACGCAGCGCCTGGCCGTGTAAAATACGCGGCGTCGGGCGTAAATGACGTTTAATAAAATAGTGAGCGTCTGTCTCCTCCGATACCTGGAGCCGGTTTTGCAAAACCGCCAGCCCGGCAGCGCTGTCGCCCGGCGTACCGGTGATATAAATCCAGTCACCTGGCTTCGCGCCAGATCGCTTGAGCGCGCGCCCTGCCGGGATATAACCATGGATACCCAGCGTCATCGACAGCGGTCCACGCGTGGTGTCACCGCCAATGAGCTGCATATCGTAGTAATTCAATAGCTCAAACAGACTGTCGCTAAAAGCCTCCAGCCACGGCTCATCCACTTCCGGCAATGTTAACGCCAGAGTTAACCAGGCCGGGTCGGCCCCCATCGCGGCCAGATCGCTTAAATTCACCGCCAACGCTTTATAAGCCAGATCGGCAGGATCGATATCAGGGAGGAAGTGGTTGCCCGCCACCAGCGTATCGGTACTGATCGCCAGGGTCTGCTTTTCAGGAATATTCAGGAGCGCGCAATCGTCGCCAATACCGGTTTCAACATCAAGACGAGAGCTTCTTACACGGTCAAAATAACGGGCAATCAGGGAAAACTCGCCACATGCCATACGTTATGCCTCAGCAGAAAAAAAGAAAAGGCCGGAGACGACGGGTATCGATCGCCCGCTATCTTTCCGGCCTGTGAATCACTTTTTGTTGGGACGAATCACAGGAGCTGCTTTATCCAGCACGCCGTTGACAAATTTGTGGCTGTCTTCAGCGCCAAAGGTTTTCGCCAGTTCAATCGCTTCGTTGATGGCCACTTTATAAGGCACATCGCTGCGTTTTGACAGCTCAAACAGCGCAATACGCAACACGGCTTTTTCAACCTGTCCCAGCTCTTCAAGCAGGCGGGACAGATACGGTTTCATTAAACCATCCAGGTACGCGCTGTTAGTCGCCACCCCGGATAGCAGTTCACGGAAATAGAGAACGTCGACGTCTTTTACGTCCTGTTCCGCCAGGAACTGGTATTCAACATCAGCGATGTCGTTCTGGGACAACTGCCAGGAGTAAAGCGCCTGGACGGCACACTCACGGGCGCGGCGACGAGCAGCAGGTTTCACGGAATTCCCCTTACAAAAAATCAGGCCTTAATGGCTTTCAATACATTAATCATTTCAAGCGCGGTCAGCGCAGCTTCTGCGCCTTTATTACCGGCTTTTGTACCAGCACGTTCGATGGCTTGTTCAATACTCTCGGTGGTCAGAACACCAAAGGCTACCGGCACGCCGCTCTCCTGGGCAACGCTTGCCAGGCCATTACTGGCGCCGCCTGCCACATATTCAAAGTGCGCAGTCCCCCCGCGAATCACGGTTCCCAGCGCAACCACGGCGTCGTATTTACCGCTTTTCGCCAGCGCTTCGGTCGCCAGCGGCAGTTCATAAGCGCCTGGCACCCACACTACGGTAATATTATCATCTTTTACCTGACCAATACGCGTCAGGGCATCAACCGCGCCATCCAGCAGGCTGTCGTTGATAAACTGATTGAAACGCGCAATAGTGATGGCGACGCGAGCGTCAGGGGCTGCAACGTTAGCTTTAATAATGTTCATATTCTCTCTTCCAGGGTTCATTTGGCCCCGCAGGGGGGCGGATTTTATCATAATAATTTGAGCGCTGCTCCCCTTTCGACGGGAGAACTCATGCGCTCACCATATGCAGGCAAACATCCGGGCCGACATGACGTATTTCGCTGAAGGTAAATTGCGGCGCGTCGGCGAGCTTCTCAAGCCCCGGTAATTCACATAATCCCCGCGCCTGGGTTCCCAACAATTTAGGCGCGACATAGACAATCAGTTCATCCACCAGCCCGGCTTGCAACAACGCGCCCGCCAGCCCCGGTCCGGCTTCAACCCAAATACTATTAATCTGCTGCCTGCCTAACTGCATCATCAACACAACCAGATCCAAATGTCCGTTGTGCACCGGCACGCTGATAGTACGAACCGAATCGGGCCACGCGCGGCTATCTTCCTGGGTACGCGCAATCCACGTTTCGCCAGGTTGTTGCACAATACGATGCGCAGGCGTTACCCGGTTTTGGCTGTCGATAACAATTCGCACCGGCTGGCGCAGATTTTCCTGTGGGTAAGAAGCCTGCGTAGATGCGTCTAACTCCGCCCAACGCACCGTCAAGGCCGGATCGTCAGCCAATACCGTCGCGCTACTGGTTAAGATAGCGTGGCTTTGCGCACGCAAGCGCTGAACATCACGCCGGGCCTGCGGCGAGGTGATCCACTGGCTCTCGCCGCTGGCCATCGCCGTCCGTCCGTCCACGGAGGCGCCCAGTTTAAGCTGAAGATAAGGGAATCCGGTACGCATCCGCTTGAGGAAGCCTTTATTGAGCGCCTCCGCTTCACTCATCATTAAACCGTGGCTGACCGCAATACCCGCCTGTTGCAGGCGATACAGCCCGCGTCCGGCGACCTGTGGGTTCGGGTCCTGCATCGCGGCGACAACGCGCGCGACGCCGGCCGCAATCAGCGCATCGCAGCATGGCGGCGTTCGTCCGTGATGGCTACAGGGTTCAAGCGTGACATAGGCGGTTGCGCCTTTGGCTTTTGCGCCCGCCATCCGCAGCGCATGTACCTCGGCGTGCGGCTCTCCGGCGCGCTGGTGATAACCTTCGCCGACGATGTCGCCATTGTTAACAATGACGCAGCCGACATTAGGGTTCGGGTGAGTGGTGAAACGTCCACGCTGCGCCAGTTTTAGCGCTCGCGCCATGTAAAACTCATCCTGCATGGCTTAGTCCTGTAGGCGAGCGATTTCTTCGCCAAAGTCTTTGATATCTTCGAAACTGCGATAGACGGAGGCAAAGCGAATATACGCGACTTTATCGAGTTTTTTCAGCTGCTCCATGACCAGATTGCCAATCATCTTGCTGGGAACTTCACGCTCCCCAGTGGCGCGTAATTGTGACTTAATATGGTTCAACGCCATTTCAACATCATCCGCGCTGACGGGCCTTTTTTCCAGCGCTCTCAACATGCCGCTGCGCAGCTTATCCTCATTAAAGGGTTCGCGCACATCGTTACTTTTTATCACGCGCGGCATGACCAGTTCAGCCACTTCAAAGGTCGTAAAGCGTTCATTACAAACCAGGCACTGCCGACGGCGGCGTACGGACGAGCCCTCGCCTACAAGACGAGAGTCAATGACTTTGGTATCTACGGCGAAACAAAATGGGCAATGCATACGGCGTCCTGACCAGGTGACTTAGAAAACGCTATTTTACCCTGAACTGGCGCGACAACAAAGGCAGAGCGCTTTTGAGATAAAGGATCGGTGCCTTTGTTCGTATAGCACACTACCATTACGCTATCGGACCATGAAGGAAATGATCGACATGACAAGACGTTACCTAAGAGTTCTCCTGGTGGGAAGTCTCTTGAGCCTGACCGCCTGCGCGCCGCAGAGCGAGGTTCGCCAGATGCATCATAGCATTAGCACTCTGAATAAAGAGATGAACCAACTGAATCAGGAAACGGTAAAAATTACCCAACAAAATAAGCTGAATGCAGATTCAACCCGCGGCGTCTATCTGTTGCCTGGCGCCAATACGCCTGCCCGGCTGGAGAGTCAGATCGGTACGCTACGTATGACATTGCTGGAAGTTACGCCTGTCACTGACGGTGCCCTGGCAACGTTACGCATTCAGGGCGAGTCCCACGATCCGCTTCCGGCATTCAGCGCTACCGTAGAGTATGGGCAGATTCAGGGCACTACGGAGAACTATCAAGAGGTGAATGCGCAGAGCCTTCTGGTAAATGCGCCTGCCAGCTTGCTGGCGCCCAGTGATGTCAATATTCCGTTACAGTTGAAGGGAATCACACCGGCGCGGTTAGGTTTTATTCGCATCCATGACATTCAGCCTGTTAATCAATAAACGTTCTGGCGGAGCGTTTTGTGCGTTCCGCAACACGCTTCACGCTCTTTTGTTGTCCTTCTGACATTTTCGGCATTTATAGCACGTATTGTAAATATTTATGAAAGCCACTACCCTTATCGCGCCTAAAATGCGCAAACGTGAACGCAATCGATTACGTAAATGATAGATATGTGAAACAAGACATATTTTTGTGAGCAATGATTTTTATAATAGGGTCCGCAGAAACACGAAATATTTAGAAACGCAAATTGCGCTTTTTTCACTCCCGTAAGGGATTTCAAACAGTGGCATACATATGAAAAAAACTTTACTCGCAGCCAGCGCAGCGCTGGCGCTCACCTCATCTTTTACTGTTAACGCAGCAGAAAACGATCAGCCGCAGTATCTTTCCGACTGGTGGCATCAGAGCGTAAACGTAGTAGGCAGCTACCATACCCGCTTCTCGCCGAAGCTGAACAACGACGTCTATCTGGAATATGAAGCTTTTGCCAAAAAAGACTGGTTTGATTTCTACGGCTATATCGATATTCCCAAAACCTTCGATTGGGGCAACGGCAACGATAAAGGCGCATGGGATGACGGCTCCCCGATGTTCATGGAGATCGAACCGCGTTTCTCGATTGATAAACTGACCGGCGTCAACCTGGGTTTCGGCCCGTTTAAAGAGTGGTATTTCGCCAACAACTACATCTACGATATGGGCGATAACAAAGCCGGTCGTCAGAGCACGTGGTATATGGGGCTGGGGACCGATATCGACACCGGTCTGCCGATGGGCCTGTCGCTGAACGTGTATGCAAAATATCAGTGGCAAAACTACGGCGCTTCCAATGAAAACGAATGGGACGGCTACCGTTTCAAAGTGAAATACTTCGTCCCCATCACCGATCTGTGGGGCGGTAAACTGAGCTATATCGGCTTTACCAACTTTGACTGGGGATCTGATTTAGGCGACGATCCGAACCGTACCAGCAACTCGATCGCTTCCAGCCATATCCTGGCGCTGAACTACGATCACTGGCATTACTCGGTCGTCGCGCGTTACTTCCATAACGGCGGACAGTGGCAGAATGGCGCAAAACTGAACTGGGGCGACGGCGATTTCAGCGCGAAATCTACCGGCTGGGGCGGCTACCTGGTCGTGGGTTACAACTTCTGATTCGCGTAATACGCCGGAAATCTCCGGCGTATTAACCATAACATGCCGGACAGACTGCGCTCCGGCATCTTTGTTCTCACTTCTTCTTATTCATCATCGCCTTCAGATCGGCAAACGGGTTCCAGGTCGCCTCACCGACATCTTTTTGCGCATCTTCCCCGGCAATGACCGTCGAACCGTACTGATCGGCTTCGGTATATTTGGAATGTTCATGATCGTGGCAGTAGAGGCACAGCAGTTCCCAGTTACTGCCGTCTTCCGGATTATTGGTATGGTCGTGATCGATATGATGCACCGTTAATTCACGCAGATTTGAATACACAAACTCACGGGAACAACGTCCACACACCCACGGGAACAGTTTCAACGCCTTTTCACGATAGCCGCTTTCCAGCCGCGCATAATTTCTAGGGATAATCGCCATGTCAGATACCTGGATAATAGAAAGGGTTATACGCAGTTTCCCGCGAAGCCGGGTTTTTGGCAATCCCCGAAAAGAAGAGACAGTTACGTCATCTTTTCGTGCTGGAGGCATATAGAAAAAATCCCGGCCATTCTGACCGGGATGTAGAGTGTGGCATCAAAGCCTGTTTACGGCAGAATAGACGGCTGATCCGCCCCTTCTTTTTCGACTTTCTGCTGCAGCATATGCTCGCGCTTCATACCGAGTTTCAGCGCCAGCGCCGATGCGACATAGATAGAAGATGCCGTACCGATAGAAACGCCGATCAGCATTGTCAACGAGAAGCCTTCCAGTACCGGACCACCGAAGAGGTACAGCATCAGAATCACCACTAACGTCGTACCGGAGGTAATCAACGTACGGTGTAACGTCTGGGTTAGCGACACGTTAAAGATTTCGTAAGGCGTTCCGCGACGGATTTTGCGGAAGTTTTCACGAATACGGTCAGAGACCACGATACTATCGTTCAGCGAGTAACCGATCACCGACATCAACGATGCCACAATGGTCAAGTCAATCTCGATATGGAAAAGCGACAGTATTCCCAGCGTAATGATCACGTCATGCGCCAGCGCGATAACCACCCCTGCCGCCAGTCGCCACTCAAAGCGGAAACCGACATAAACGAGGATAGAGATCAACGCCACCAGCAGTGCCATGGCGCCGGTTTGCGCCAGATCGGCGCCCACGCTTGGCCCCACGAATTCAATACGCTTCACGGCCGCATTCTGGTTGGTGGCTTCATTAATGATCGTCACTACTTTGCTGCCCAGTACCTGACCGCCGGTTTCGCCTTCGGTTGGCGGCATACGCACCATAATGTCGTGGCTGCTGCCAAAGTTCTGCAACTGCGGCTCTTCGAAGCCTGCTTTTTGCAGCGCTTCACGCATCACGTCCATTTCAGCCGGTTTTTCCAGCGTGATTTCAATCACCGTGCCACCGGTGAAATCCAGCCCCCAGTTAAACCCGCGCACGCCCATAATGACAATAGCCGCGATCAGCAACAGTCCGGAGATGCCGAATGCCCAGTAGTCCCAGCGCATAAAGTCATAGACTTTACGGCCGTGGTTTAGTTGTTCAACAGTGTATTCCTGTGCCACATCGCACTCCTCAGATTGACAGCTTAGTGACGCGCTTGCCGCCATATAGCAGGTTTACGATAGCACGCGTACCGATAATCGCGGTGAACATCGACGTCGCCACACCGATACCAGTCGTAATCGCGAACCCTTTAATTGCCCCGGTACCGACGGCATACAGAATGATGACTTTAATCAGCGTCGTGATGTTCGCATCGAAGATGGAACTGAACGCGCCGGCATAGCCTTCGTTGATCGCCTGCTGTACCGTGCGGCCATTACTCAACTCTTCTTTGATACGTTCATTAATCAGAACGTTGGCGTCAACCGCGACCGCAAGGGTTAACACGATACCCGCAATCCCCGGCATACTGAGCGTTGCTCCCGGCAACAGCGACATGATACCGACAATCAACACCAGGTTAGCCACTAACGCGCTGGTCGCAATCAGACCAAACTTCTTATAGAAGAAGATCATGAACAGAATGGAGACCACCAGACCGGCCAGACACGCTTCCAGACCTTGCTTAATGTTCTGCATACCCAGGGTCGGGCCAATGGTGCGCTCTTCAACGATCTGAATCGGCGCAATCAGGGCGCCCGCGCGCAGCAACAGCGAGAGCTGGCGCGCTTCGTTTGGATTGCTAATGCCGGTAATACGGAAGCTGTTACCCAGGCGAGACTGGATGTTGGCGATGTTAATCACCTCTTCCTGTTTCACCAGTACGGCGCGACCGTTAGCATCTTTCTTACCGCTGTCTTTATACTCCACAAACAGAGTCGCCATCGGTTTGCCGATGTTGTCCTTAGTGAAGTTAGACATGATATTGCCGCCTGCGCTATCCAGCGAGATGTTAACCTGTGGCTGGTTGTACTCATCCTGGCTGGACGTAGAGTCGGTGATATGGTCGCCGGTGAGGATCACGCGTTTGTACAATACAACCGGCTGACCTTCGCGGGTCTGCTTCACTTCGGAATCACCCGGTACGCGCCCGGCGGCAGCGGCGGCCTGGTCAACGTTGGTATTCACCAGACGGAATTCCAGCGTTGCTGTCGCGCCCAGAATTTCTTTCGCACGGGCGGTATCCTGAATGCCCGGCAGCTCAACCACAATACGGTCCGCGCCCTGACGTTGTACGACAGGCTCCGCGACGCCCAGTTGGTTAACACGGTTACGCAGAATATTAATGTTCTGCTGAACGGCGTATTCGCGCGCTTCGCTCAGACGCGCATCGGTCATTACCGCGCGAAGCTGATTGCCGCTCTGGCTGGAAATCACCAGGTCACGATGACGCGGCGTCAGATAGGCAATCGCCTCATCACGCGCTTTGCTGTCACGGAACGTGATGCTCAGCCCATAATTATCTTCTTTACGAACAGTGGTATAAGGAATGCCTTTTTCACGCAGATCGCTGCGCAGGCTATCGATATTTTGTTCCTGGAGTTTACCCAACGCGGTATCCATATCCACTTCCATCAGGAAGTGAACGCCGCCGCGCAGGTCAAGACCAAGCTTCATCGGATCGGCGTGAATAGCCGCCAACCAGCGCGGCGTAGCCGGCGCAAGGTTAAGCGCCACGACATATTTATCCCCCAGCACGCTCATCAGCGCTTCGCGGGCGCGTAGCTGGGTATCGGTGGTGTCGAAGCGCGCAAGAATAGCGCCCTCTTCCAGTGCCACAGACTTAGCGGGAATTTTTTCTTCTTGTAACGTTTTCTGGACCTGGATCAGCGTTTGCTCACTGGCGGCGACGCCGCGCACGCCAGTGATTTGAACAGCCGGATCCTCACCATACAGGTTGGGAAGTGCGTAAAGCAGGCCGACGACAATCACGACGACCAGCATAATGTACTTCCACAAAGGATAACGGTTTAACACGGCAGTTCCCTTTGGGAAAACGGAATATTACAGCGCCTTCATGGTGCCTTTCGGCAGAACGGCAGCTACGAAGTCACGTTTGATAACCACTTCCGTGGTGTCATTCAGCGCGATGGCAATGTAGCCAGCTTCCGCTACTTTAGTCACTCGACCGACCAGACCGCCATTCGTCAGAACTTCATCACCTTTCGCAATGGAGTCCATCAGCTTTTTGTGCTCTTTGGTGCGCTTCTGCTGCGGGCGCAGGATCATGAAATAGAAAATCAGACCAAACACCACCAGCATTAAAATCAGAGACATCGGGCTGCCCTGCGCCGGAGCACCTGTTGCCGCTACCGCATCAGAAATAAAAAAGCTCATTCAAATTCCCTCATTATTAAAATTAATCAACGTTCAAAGGTGGAACGGGTCGCCCCTGACGTTGGTAAAACTCGGTTACGAAGCTCTCTAATTTACCCTCTTCAATAGCCTTGCGTAAACCCGCCATCAAACGCTGGTAGTAACGCAAGTTATGAATGGTATTGAGACGCGCGCCTAATATTTCGTTGCAACGGTCAAGATGATGCAAGTAAGCGCGTGAATAATTGCGACAGGTGTAGCAATCGCACTCGGCGTCAAGCGGGCTGGTGTCGCTTTTATGCTTCGCATTACGAATCTTCACCACGCCGTCGGTCACAAACAGATGACCATTACGGGCATTTCGCGTTGGCATGACACAGTCAAACATATCAATACCGCGACGCACGCCTTCCACCAAATCTTCCGGTTTACCAACGCCCATCAGGTAACGCGGTTTGTCAGCCGGGATCTGCGGACAGACGTGCTCCAGAATGCGGTGCATATCTTCTTTCGGCTCACCGACAGCCAAACCGCCGACAGCGTAGCCATCAAAGCCAATCTCTACCAGACCTTTCACCGAGATATCGCGTAAATCTTCGTAAACGCTGCCCTGAATGATGCCAAAAAGCGCATTTTTATTGCCAAGGCTATCAAAACGGTCGCGACTACGCTTCGCCCAACGCAACGACATCTCCATCGAGCGTTTAGCATAGTCCCAGTCTGCCGGGTACGGCGTACATTCATCAAAGATCATCACGATATCGGAACCGAGATCGTACTGGATCTCCATCGACTTTTCCGGATCGAGGAAAATCGGATCGCCGTTGATCGGGTTACGGAAATGTACGCCCTGCTCGGTAATCTTACGAATATCTCCAAGGCTGAAGACCTGGAAGCCGCCGGAATCGGTGAGGATCGGCCCTTTCCACTGCATAAAATCGTGCAGATCGCCATGCAGCTTCATGATCTCCTGACCCGGACGCAGCCACAGGTGGAAAGTATTACCGAGAATGATTTGCGCGCCGGTCGCTTCCACTTCTTCCGGCGTCATGCCTTTTACCGTACCGTAAGTCCCAACGGGCATAAAAGCAGGCGTTTCCACTACGCCACGATCAAACACCAGACGACCGCGACGCGCGCGACCATCGGTGGTATCTAACTCAAATTTCATTATCACTCCTGCGTCAGAAAAACAGTCTGACGTTTAACGACTCGCTACGGAATTATTCCATAGCTAATAAATTCCCGAAGGCGTCATCGGCGCAGCCAGTTTGGGGTCGGCCAGCACACAGCCACCGGAGCGTACACGCAGTACGTGAGGATGGCGAGCACTGCCCGGCGTCAAAATGGCAAGTGAGATAGCCTTCTTACGGACGCTCAAAAATAGCCTGCGGATTGTACGTGATAAACATCGCGTCCCCGTAGCTAAAAAAGCGATATTTTTGTTCCACCGCAGCCTTATAAGCATTCATGGTGTGCTCATAACCGGCAAACGCGGAAACCAGCATAATCAACGTAGATTCCGGCAGGTGGAAGTTGGTGACCAGCGCATCAATCACTTTGTATTGATAACCTGGATAAATAAAGATTTGCGTATCGCCAAAGAACGGCTCTATCAAATCGCTTTTTGCCGCCTGCGCCGCGCTCTCCAGTGAGCGTACCGAGGTCGTGCCCACGGCGATAACCCGGTTGCCGCGCGCTTTTGCCGCCAGCACCGCGTCGACCACCTCCTGCGGCACTTCCGCATATTCGGAATGCATGATGTGATCTTCGATTGTATCGACACGCACCGGCTGGAAAGTGCCCGCGCCTACGTGTAGCGTGACAAACGCCATTTCGATACCTTTTTCCCGAAGCGCCGCCAGCAGTGGCTCATCAAAGTGCAGCCCGGCAGTCGGCGCAGCAACAGCGCCCGGTTTTTCACTGTAGACCGTCTGGTACAGTTCGCGGTCGGCGTCTTCGTCCGGACGGTCGATATACGGCGGCAGCGGCATATGGCCGATGGCGTTGAGAATATCCAGCACCGGACGCTGGTCATTAAACTCAACTTCAAACAGAGCGCCGTGACGCGCGGTCATGGTCGCGTGAATGCTTTCGTCATCGCCCAGTAGCAGTTCCGTACCCGGTTTTGGCGCTTTAGAGGCGCGAATATGCGCCAGGATGCGTTTATCATCAAGCATACGCTCGACCAGCACCTCAATCTTGCCGCCGCTGGCTTTACGGCCAAAGAGCCGCGCCGGGATCACGCGGGTATTGTTAAAGACCAGCAAATCGCCAGGGTTGAGCTTATCGAGCAGATCGGTGAAAGTACCGTGCGTCAGCGCGCCCGTCGGCCCCTCTAATGACAGCAAACGGCAGCGACTGCGCTCCGGCTGTGGGTAGTGGGCAATCAGGGATTCGGGTAGTTCAAAGGAAAAATCGGTAACGCGCATGACTCTGACTCAGACTAAAATAAGAGGCGGGTAGTCTAGTGCCGGGGCGTTCCCGCTGCAACCGTTACCCGCGTTTTGGACAGAGAATCAATAATGAATTTTCTTGCTCACCTGCATCTGGCGCACCTTGCCGACAGCTCGCTTTCCGGTAATCTTCTGGCCGATTTTGTCCGGGGAAACCCGGCAACGCATTATCCTCCTGACGTCGTAGAGGGTATTTATATGCATCGGCGTATTGACGTCATGACCGACAACCTGCCGGAAGTTCGTGAGGCGCGAGAGTGGTTCCGCCATGAAACGAGGCGTGTGGCGCCCATTACGCTGGACGTCATGTGGGATCATTTTTTATCGCGCCACTGGACGCAAATCTCTCCCGATTTTCCACTTCAGGCGTTTGTCGGCTATGCCCATGCGCAGGTCGCGACTATTTTGCCCGACTCCCCGCCGCGCTTTGTCAACCTGAATGATTATCTTTGGTCAGAAAAATGGTTAGAGCGTTATCGCGATATGGATTTCATTCAAAACGTGCTGAATGGCATGGCGAATCGCCGTCCCCGGCTGGATGCTTTGCGTGATTCCTGGTACGATCTGGACGCGCACTACGACGCGTTAGAAGAACGCTTCTGGCATTTTTATCCGCGTATGATGGCACAGGCCGCCCGCAAAGCGCTTTGACCGCCTGATAGCGAGGGCGCGCGTCAGATGCGCCGTTGGCAAAAAGATCGTCCGTTGTCATAAAGGGGTCATCATTACGATTTATAATGATCCGATCGATAGGCAAAAGCTGTCTCATTGATTGTCAAGACCGCATTGTTTTGTCGCTTCGCCCTCCCTATACTGCCCGCGTTGCGTTCTAAAACCCTTAATATTGCAGGAGAATTATTATGGTACTGGTTACTCGTCAGGCCCCGGATTTCACCGCTGCGGCGGTACTGGGTAGCGGTGAGATTGTTGATAAATTCAACTTCAAACAGCACACCAATGGTAAAACGACCGTTCTGTCTTCTGGCCGATGGACTTCACTTTTGTTTGCCCGTCTGAGCTGATCGCCTTCGATAAACGTTATGAAGAATTCCAGAAGCGCGGCGTTGAAGTGGTCGGCGTTTCTTTCGACTCTGAGTTTGTCCACAACGCATGGCGTAACACCCCTGTCGATAAAGGCGGCATTGGCCCAGTGAAATACGCAATGGTCGCCGACGTGAAGCGTGAAATTCAGAAAGCTTACGGTATCGAACATCCGGACGAAGGCGTTGCGCTGCGCGGCTCTTTCCTGATTGACGCTAACGGTATTGTTCGCCACCAGGTTGTAAACGATCTGCCGCTGGGTCGTAATATTGACGAAATGCTGCGTATGGTCGACGCGCTGCAATTCCACGAAGAGCACGGCGATGTCTGCCCGGCGCAGTGGGAAAAAGGAAAAGAAGGCATGAACGCCTCTCCGGACGGCGTGGCTAAATACCTGGCTGAGAATATTGCCAGCCTGTAAGTCAGTGCATTGACAAAAGGCTCGCTATCGCGAGCCTTTTTTATGCGTGAGGTTTTACGAACCACTTCGCCTCAACGATTCATCCATACCGTCGCGGAAATCGCGGGTAAAGTAAGCCTCCCCTCGCGGATGTCACCGCTTCCCGTTTTACATTGCCATCCGGCCACGTTCAGCAACGGCGACGCTTCCAGCGCCACTTCACAGGCCTCGCCCCGGTTAATCGCCACCAGCGCCCGCTGCTGCTGATAAACCCGCACGAACACCACTACATCACCTTCGGCATACAGCGCCTGGCATCCGCCACGACGCAGCGCCAGACTGCGCTGGCGCAGTTTCGCCATACGCTGGTACAGCGCCAGCAAGTTACCGTCCTGCTTGCGTTCGTCCCACGGGAACGGTTTGCGGCACAGCGGATCATTCGCGCCGTCTACGCCGACTTCATCGCCATAATAGATACATGGCACGCCGGGCCAGGTAAACAGCCAGACCACTGCCAGCGGCAGGCGCGCCTTGTCTTTACCCAGCAGGGTCTTAAAGCGCGCGGTATCATGGCTGTCGAGTTGATTAAACATGCGCAGTTGTTGCTGGTGCGATAATCCGGCGCGGTAGTTATCCATCCACGCGATACAGGTCCGGGCATCGATATGCTGCGGCTCGTAAGCGATATCAGTTTTGGCGAGAAATCCCCACAGCGGGAAGGTAAAACCGCGATAATTCATGGCGGCATCTTCCACGTCGGCCTGTAGCCACTGCCGCGCATCGCCGAAATGTTCTCCCACAATATAGGCTTCGGGCTGCACCTCTTTTGCCGCCCGGGTAATGCCGGCGACATGCTGCAAATTGTTGCGCGCCCCACCCGCCTCGCCCAGCATATGTACGACATCCAGCCGCCAGCCGTCCATATTCCACGGTGCCTTTAGCCAGTGACGAACAATACTGTCCTCACCATGATAGATCTCATCCACCAGCGTTTCTGATTGATAATCGAATTTCGGCAGGCTCGGATAACCCAGCCAGTCCAGCGCCACGCCTTGTGGTGAAAAGGAGTACCAGTCGCGCCACGGCGAGTGCGGATGATGGCACGCGCCGCCAGTGCTGCGGTTATGCCTGTCAAACCACGCGTGCGAGTCGCCGCTATGGTTAAACACGCCATCCAGCACCAGTCGCATACCCTGCGAATGCGTTTCACGCCGCAGGCGTAGCAGCGCCCGATCGCCGCCAAATTGCGGATCGACATGGCGATAATCTTCCGTGTCATACTTATGGACGCTCGGCGCGGTAAATACCGGGTTCAGATATAGCGCTGTGACGCCCAGTTTTTTCAGATACGGTAGCTTCTCGCAAATGCCATTCAGACAGCCGCCGTAAAAGGTGGAACCGCCCGCCTGGATGGTTAAAGGATCGTCCCAGTCACGCAGCACAATCTCCTGCCCCGCGGCATGATGGTAATACACTCGGTCCTGATCTGCTTCACGCGTCTCGCTGCGGGCAAAACGATCCGGGAAGATCTGATAAAAAATTTGATCGGCGACCCACTGTGGGCCGCTATCCGGCGCATCAACCGCAAATTGTTCCAGACGCGCAGGCGGAAAACGGCTAAATCCCTGCGGCGTAAACCATCGCTGACGGTCATGCCAAAGCAATTTAAAGCTGTAACGGCGACGGGGCTGCCCTAACGCGATATCGAGCGTCGCTCGCCACGCCGTCACGCCCGGCTGCGGCTGGCGGCGCTGTTTGCGCATCGCCAGCGAGATTTCTTCATTATCGAATTCTGAGCGCAACGTCACGCGAGAAGGCGGATTTTCTCCGCTCAGCCACAACGTAATGATTAATTTATCGTTATGTTGCTTCACAAATGGGGCAACCGGTAGGTGCCAGGCATTCAACATCTCGTATCCCCTCTACTGAAAATGGGGTCACCTTGCCACAGGGATTTAAAGGATAACTCATCATCCGAGGGTTTATTAGGGGAGGAGACGCAAGGAGGAGAAGCGGCTCCGCTTATCCGGCCTACAGTTGCCTGCAGACCGGATAAGGCAGAGAAAAACGACTACGCCTGCGCCAACTGACGGTCGCGACGGCGTTTAAACATCCAGCCAATCAACAGCAGAACTATCCAGGCGAAGCCCACATATAGTGAGATGCGGGTATCCGGATGATAGCCGATAAGCGCAATAATGAAGACCAGGAAAATCAGACCCACTATCGTCGTTACGACACCGCCCGGCACCTTAAACTTCAGCGCTTTTACCTCTTCCGGCGGTAAACGACGACGGAAGGCGATTTGCGACAGCAGGATCATAATCCACACCCATACTGTCGCAAACGTCGCCAGGGAGGCAATCACCAGGAAAACGTTTTCCGGCATGATGTAGTTCAGATAAACCGCAAACAGCAGCGCAATCGTCATCACCAGCACAGTGACCCACGGAATACCACGGCGTGACGTTTTGGCAAAGATTTTCGGCGCGCTCCCCTGCTCCGCCATACCATGCAGCATACGGCCTACGCCAAACACATCGGAGTTGATAGCGGAAAGCGAGGCAGTCAATACCACAAAGTTCAGAATGCTGGCGGCAAAGGTAATCCCCATATGCTGAAACGTCAGCACAAATGGGCTACCGTCCGTGCCGACCTGATTCCACGGATAGATAGACATAATGACGAACAACGTGCCGACATAAAATACCAGGATACGCATCGGTACCGAGTTAATGGCCCGCGGAATGGATTTCTCCGGGTCTTTCGCTTCCCCGGCGGTGATACCGATAATCTCAATCCCGCCGTAAGCGAACATCACCATTTGCAGCGACATGATCATTCCCAGCCAGCCATTGCTGAAGAACCCGCCGTTGCTCCACAGGTTATGAATGCCGGTGGGCTGCCCGCCGTTGCCAATTCCCCACACAATGATACCGATACCCGCGACAATCATGATAATAATGGTGGCGACTTTGAAGAAGGAGAACCAAAACTCCAGCTCGCCAAACACCTTGACGCTCATCAGGTTGATGGCGCAAATGATCAGCACCACGCTAAGAACCCAAATCCAGTGCGGCACGGCGGGGAACCAGACGCCCATGTATATGCCGAACGCGGTCACGTCGGCAATGGCGACGATCAGGATCTCAAAACAGTAGGTCCAGCCGGTGATATAGCCCGCCAGCGGGCCGAGGTTTTCCTGCGCATAGCGCGAAAATGAGCTGGCGGCAGGGTTGTGAACGGACATTTCCCCCAATGCGCGCATAATGATATATGCCGCGACCCCGCCAATAATATAGGCCAACAGCACGCTCGGCCCCGCCATTTTGATGGCGTCCGCCGAGCCGTAAAACAGGCCGGTGCCGATTGCCGAACCTAATGCCATAAAGCGAATGTGCCGGGTACTCAGCCCACGCTTTAGCTTATTATTGCTTTCCATCAATTTCTGACCTATCAACACAATAAAAAACCACGGGGCGTTAAGCCCCGTGGTGTACACATATGTCAGCGATTTTAGTGAGCGCTGGAGGCCACCTGTCGACCCGCCGCGCGATCCCAGATAATCGCCAGGATCACCATCACCACCGTTGGCATCAACCACGCCAGTCCTTGTTCCGCCAGCGGCAAACGCTGGCTCCAGGCTGGCAACACATCGCCAAAGGCAGATGCTTTGATGCCGTCAAGGATACCAAAAAGCAGGCTGATAAACATTGCCGGTGCGATGATGCGGGTGGAATTATGCCACCATGAGCGGGTAAAACTTAATACAACCAGTGCGATACACGGCGGATAGATAGCCGTCAGCACCGGAATGGAGATTTGAATCAGATGGCTCAGTCCGAGGTTTGACACCACCATAGAGAAGCCGCCGAGGATAAAGACCAGCGTCCGGTAAGACAGCGGAATATACTGCGCGAAGAACTCAGCGCAGGCGCAGGTCAGCCCCACCGCCGTCACCAGACAGGCGATAAAGATTAGCGCCGCCAACAGGAAGCTTCCCGCGCCGCCAAAGGTATGCTGAACGTAGGCATGAAGAATCGCCGCGCCGTTCGCTGACTGATCGACCAACGTCGCGCTGTCAGAGCCTAAGCGGAACAAGGCAAGGTAAAGCAGCGTCAGCCCCACGCCCGCCATCAGGCCGGCCCAGACCGTGTAACGCGTCAACAGGCGCGCTTCGGTAACGCCGCGAGAACGCGCCGCGTTCACAATAACGATACCAAACACCATCGCGCCCAGCGTATCCATCGTCAGATAGCCGTTCACAAATCCGTTAGAAAAGGCCGCATTCTGATAAGCGTCCAGGGCGTTGCTGATTGGACCGGCAGGCCAAACGATAGCCGCAACGGAAAGGATGACCAGCGCAATAATTTTCAACGGCGCCAGGAAATTCCCTACCGTATCCAGCAGCTTACCCGGATAGAGGGAAACCAGAATAACGATAGCGAAATAGACCACGCTGTAAATCAGCAACGGCATTGCAGAATCGCCGGTCAACGGAGCGATACCGACCTCAAACGACACCGTCGCGGTACGCGGCGTCGCAAATAACGGCCCGACGGCCAGATAACAAACGGTCGCCAGCAGGAGGCCCGCCACTTTACCAATCGGCGTACTGAGGCTGTCTACGCCGCCGCCGACTTTCGCCAGCGCCACAACGGTAAGAACCGGTAGACCCACGGCGGTAATCAGAAAGCCAATAGCGGCTGTCCAGACGTGTTCACCCGCCTGCAAACCGACCATAGGAGGAAAAATAATATTGCCTGCGCCAACGAACAGCGCAAATGTCATAAAGCCCAGGGCGATGATATCGCGCGATTTTAACTGATGGGTCATAAAGTCTTACTGCCTGTGGATGGTGATGTTGTAAACATTAAAATTTTTGCCTTTCCCGGAGGATTATAAAGCGGCGTTTTTTATCAATTTCAGCGGGAAAAACTCCCGGACCGATGCGGCGAAGAATTGTTTTTCGATTTACCGCGCAAATGCAGCCGTAATGACAGCACCTGGAGCGCAATTTAAACGCTTATAACGTTTTAAAGCAAGGTGGGATCTAAAAACCAGATGAATATAGCGATATGAAATTTACAACCAGAATAAAACACCATTCTCATGAAAAAGTTATGGCTAATCATGCGAACAAAAAACCACCAGACGTTGAAAGTTTCAGCGCCCCCGCATTAACTGCAAAGAAAATAAGCCAGCATCCGCTGGCTTATGGAAAGTTATACTTACGAAAGGTAATTAGACGCTATTTTTGGCAATTAAACGTTCCGGCAGAACAAAGCTAAATCGCGTTCCTTTACCAGGCAAACTGTCGACTTCAAGGCGGCTTTCATGGTGATTCAGCGCATGTTTCACAATCGCCAACCCCAGGCCGCTGCCGCCCGTTTGACGCGAACGCGCTTTATCGACACGGTAGAAGCGTTCGGTCAGACGAGGAATATGCTCAGCGGCAATCCCCGGACCGTTATCTTGTATGCAAAACTCAGCGCCATGCGCGACATGTCGCCAGCTCACCGTAATATGCGTTCCCGCCGGCGTATGGTTTACCGCGTTATACACCAGGTTTGAGATCGCGCTGCGTAGCTGCTCTTCGTTGCCCAGAACGCTAAGACTATCGTCGACCTCAAACGTAAAGGTATGCTTCTGCTGGCTGAGCGTCTGCGCTTCACGCTCCACGATCCGCAGCATCATCGGTACATCCACTTTTTCATTTAATAACAGCGCCGGGGCCGCCTCAATTTTAGACAACGTAAGCAATTGTTTTACCAGCCCTTCCATACGATACGTTTGCTCGCGCATCGTATGCAGCGCTTTCTCTCGCGTCGCCCCCTCCTGCATCATTTCCAGATAGCCTTGCAATACCGTCAATGGCGTACGCAACTCATGGCTAACGTTGGCGAAAAAGTTACGCCTGGCGCCTTCAAGCTGATGCATTTGCGTCACATCGCGCGCCACCATCAGGAGTTGTTTATCGGTATAAGGCATGACACGGATCTCCAGGTGCCGCCCGGTATTCAGCACCAGATGAAGCGGACGGGTGAAATCACGCGTTTTTAAATACTGGGTAAACTCCGGGTAACGCAGCAGATTGAGAATATTCTGCCCGCTGTCATCCGGCCAGCGTAGCCCCAGTATCTGTTGCGCCAAACCGTTACACCAAAAAATGCCGCCCTCTTCTGTGGTCAGTACCACTGCATCAGGCAGCAACTCCGCGCCGCTGCGAAAACGTTTAATCAGGTTCCCCAGCTCGCGGCGGCGCTTCTTATTTCGCAACTGCATCTGGTGTAAACCGTATAACAGCGGCTCCCAACTTCCCCGTCCCGGCGGCGGCGTCATACTTCTGTCGACCCACAGCCACCAGGAGAGGCGCAATAAATTCCAGAAATGCCAGGCAAGCAGTCCCGTCACCGCCGCCAGTAAAAACCACGGCAGATAACCAAAAAAAGCGCTAAGGATAAGCGCGGGGATGCAACAGAGCACCAACTCCAGCACCAGCCTTTTCCATGACAGCCGTTCCAGCACGCGTCATACTCCCTCAAGAATGGAAAGCCTTCTCCGCCAGAAGCCTGTGATCTACTGGCGGAAAAGGCATTAAAAGCGGGTCGAAAAACGATACCCTGTCCCGCGTACCGTTTGCACCATCCGGTCGTGGCCGCTGTGCTCCAGCGCCTTACGCAAACGGCGAATATGCACGTCGACCGTCCGGTCTTCAACGTACACATTGGTGCCCCAGACATGGTTGAGTAGCTGTTCGCGACTATAAACCCGTTCCGGATGCGTCATAAAGAAATGGAGTAATTTAAATTCGGTCGGCCCCATATCCAGTGGGCTGTCGCCGGTCATCACGCGATGAGAGCCAGGATCAAGGCTCAGTCCCTGCATCTCGATCACCTCTTCGACCGCCATCGGTGAGATACGCCGCATAACGGCCTTAATGCGCGCCACCAACTCCTTGGGGGAAAACGGCTTGGTAATGTAATCGTCAGCGCCGGTTTCCAGCCCGCGCACGCGATCTTCTTCCTCACCTCTCGCCGTCAGCATAACCACAGGAATATCCCGGGTCATGGCTTCACGTTTGAGATGTTTAATAAACTGTAACCCAGACCCGCCGGGCAACATCCAGTCAAGAAGGATGAGATCCGGCCAGGGTTCATTAAGTTTATTCACCGCACTGTCATAATCTTCGGCTTCTACGGGCTGAAAGCCATTTTGTTCGAGCACGAAGCACACCATTTCACGGATCGGCGCCTCATCTTCTACGACCAGAATACGTCTCGCCATAATTTGCCCTGTTAGTCGTTAGTTATCAATGCCGCGCCATTATGCGTCAGATTTATGACAGATTTATGAAAAAAAGGGGTGGTATTGACAGCATGTTGATGATTTATGACACCGTTGAAACATTGCATTACCGTCTACTGGCGGTAAATTGCGCCCAAAAATGGAGGGGATGACGTGTATAATCCCGTTCACGCTTTTTTTGCATGGAACTATTATGCGCATCCTCCATACCTCTGACTGGCATCTGGGACAAAATTTCTACAGTAAAAGCCGCGCCGCGGAGCATCAGGCTTTTCTGGACTGGCTGCTGGAGACCGCGCAGTCCCATCAGGTGGATGCCATTATTGTCGCAGGCGATATTTTTGATACCGGTTCGCCGCCAAGCTATGCCCGAGAACTTTATAACCGTTTTGTCGTTAATTTACAGCAAACAGGCTGTCATTTAGTGGTGCTGGCCGGTAATCATGATTCCGTTGCCACGCTTAACGAGTCACGCGAAATTCTGGCGTTTCTCAATACAACCGTGATCGCCAGCGCGGGCTATGCGCCGCAACTACTTCATCGCCGCGATGGTTCTCCCGGCGCCGTACTGTGCCCCATTCCCTTTTTACGCCCGCGCGACATTATTACCAGCCAGGCGGGGTTGTCCGGCAGCGAGAAACAGCAGCAACTCCTTCATGCGATTGCCGATTATTATCAACAGCAGTACCAGGAAGCGTGCCTGCTACGCGGCGAACGGAAGTTGCCGGTTATCGCGACGGGGCATTTAACCACCGTCGGCGCCAGCAAAAGCGATGCGGTACGCGACATTTATATCGGTACGCTGGATGCCTTTCCGGCGGAGCATTTCCCACCAGCGGATTATATCGCATTGGGACACATTCACCGCGCGCAATGTGTCGGCGGCACAGAGCATATCCGCTATTGCGGCTCCCCCATCGCCCTCAGCTTTGATGAGTGCGGCAAAAGCAAATGCGTGCATCTGGTGACCTTCGACCAGGGGAAATGGCAAAGTACCGAAAGTCTGGCCATCCCCGTTAGCCAACCATTGGCGGTTTTAAAAGGCGACCTGGCGTCAATTACCGAACAGCTTGAGCAGTGGCGCGGCATTGAGCAATCGCCCCCCGTCTGGCTGGATATTGAAATCACCAGCGATGATTATCTACATGATATACAAAGAAAAATACAGACATTAACGGAGTCGCTACCGGTAGAAGTATTACTGGTGCGTCGTAGCCGCGAACAGCGTGAACGCTCGCTGGCGAACGAACGGCGGGAAACATTAAGCGAGCTTAGCGTGGAGGAGGTTTTTGCGCGGCGGCTGGCGCTGGAAGCGTTAGATACCCCGCAGCGCGAGCGCCTGAATCAGCTCTTTTCCAGCACGCTCTACGCGTTGAATGAGGAGCATGAGGCATGAAAATTCTCAGTTTGCGTCTGAAAAACCTGAACTCGCTGAAAGGAGAATGGAAGGTCGACTTTACCGCCGAACCGTTTGTCAGTAACGGGTTATTCGCCATCACCGGCCCGACCGGCGCGGGAAAAACCACCTTGCTTGACGCCATCTGCCTGGCGCTGTACCACGAAACGCCGCGCCTGAATACGGTATCGCAATCGCAAAACGATTTGATGACGCGCGATACGGCGGAATGTCTGGCCGAAGTGGAGTTTGAGGTAAAAGGCGAAGCCTGGCGCGCGTTCTGGAGCCAGAACCGCGCCCGAAATCAGCCTGACGGCAATCTCCAGGCACCACGCGTGGAGTTGGCGCGGTGTTCAGACGGAAAAATCTTTGCCGATAAGGTAAAGGATAAACTGGAGATGATCGCCACGTTGACCGGGCTGGACTACGGGCGCTTCACCCGTTCGATGTTGTTATCACAGGGGCAGTTCGCCGCCTTTCTTAACGCCAAAGCGAAAGAGCGCGCAGAGCTTCTGGAGGAGCTCACCGGCACTGAGATTTACGGGCAGATATCCGCACAGGTATTTGAAAAACATAAATCAGCCCGTCTCGAACTGGAAAAGTTACAAGCGCAGGCCAGCGGCGTCGCCCTATTGGCGGACGAACAGTTACAGCAACTGGAAACCAGTTTGCAGGCGCTTACTGACGAAGAGAAACGCCTGCTGGCCGGCCAGCAGGTACAGCAGCAGCACCTTCACTGGCTGACCCGAAAAAACGAGCTCCACACTGAATTACACGCCCGGCAGCAGTCGCTGTACGCGGCGCAAGAGGCGCGAGAAAAAGCGCAGCCGCAGCTCGCGGCGCTGACTCTGGCGCAACCTGCTCGCCAGTTGCGCCCGCATTGGGAGCGCATTCAGGAACAAACCCGCGCCGTTGAGCGGGTTCGCCAGCACATTGATGAAGTGAATGCTCGCTTACAAAGCGCGTATCGCCTGCGCCAGAGTATCCGCGCCTGCGCGCATCGACAATCCACGCAACTGAACGCCACAGGGCAGCGGTTGAAGGCATGGCTGGCGGAACACGACGGCATCCGCGTCTGGCACAGCGAACTGGCGGGTTGGCGAGCATTATTAACACAACAATCCCACGATCGGGCGCAACTGAGCCAATGGCAACAGCAGTTGATGAGCGATACGCGTCAACTCGACGCACTACCGCCGCTCATGCTCGATCTCACGCCACAGGCGCTGGCGGAAGCCAGGGCGTTACATACCCGGCAACGTCCACTACGTCAGCGTCTCGCCGCGCTTCAGGGGCAAATTACCCCGAAACAAAAGCGTCAGACGCAGCTACAGGAGGCGATTACGCGTCATCATCAGGAACAGACGCAATACACCCAACGCCTGGCGGATAAGCGCCTGAGTTATAAAACCAAAGCACAGGAGCTTGCGGACGTTCGCACTATTTGCGAGCAGGAAGCGCGCATCAAAGATCTGGAAAGCCAGCGGGCGCGCTTACAGCCCGGCCAGCCGTGTCCGCTTTGCGGCTCGACGACACACCCCGCCATCGCCGCCTATCAGGCGCTCGAACTGAGCACGAATCAAACCCGCCGCGACGCGCTGGAAAAAGAGGTCAAAACGCTGGCGGAAGAAGGCGCTGCGCTGCGAGGACAGTTAGATGCCTTAACGCAACAATTACAGCGGGATGAAAGCGAGGCGCAGTCGCTGTTGCAGGAAGAGCAAGCGCTTACTGAGGAATGGCAAACGCTCTGCGCCGCGCTGGGCGTTAAGCTTCAGCCGCAAGAAGATCTCTCTGGCTGGCTGACCGCCGCGGAAGAGCATGAGCAGCAGTTGGATCAGCTAAGCCAGCACCATGCTCTACAAACGCAAATCGCCGCGCATACCGAGCAGGTAGCCCGCTTTACCGCGCAGATTGCGCAGCGTCAGGCGTCGCTGACGGCTGATTTGGCGCTGTATAAGCTTTCCCTTCCTGCGCCAGAAGAGGAGGCTTCGTGGCTGAATGACCGCGCCGATGAAGTGAAAATGTGGCAACAGCGTCAGACAGAGTTCGCGGATTTGCAAACGCAGATCGACAGGCTTGCCCCGTTGCTGGAGACGCTACCGCAAACGGATACCGTGGATTCCAACGACGTGCCGCTGGATAACTGGCGGCAGGCGCATGATGAATGCGTGTCGTTACAAAGCCAATTGCAAACCTTGCAGCAGCAGGCGACACAGGAGCAGCAGCGCGCCGCCGAGGCGATAGCGCATTTTGACGCAGCGTTAAAAAATAGCCCGTTTGACAGCCAGACAACGTTCCTGGCGGCGTTGCTGGATGAAGAGACCGTGACCCGTCTGGAAAAACAGCAACAGGCGCTGGAAAGTCAGCTACAGCAAGCGAAGGCGTTAAGCGCGCAGTCCGCGCAGGCGCTGGCTGACCATCAGCAACAGCCGCCCGCCGGTCTGGAGCCAACGTGTACGGCGGAGCAGCTCTCGCAGCGGCTGACGCAGTTGGCGCAACAACTGCGTGAAAACACGACACGCCAGGGGGAAATCCGCCAGCAAATTAAACAGGATGCAGATAATCGGCAGCACCAACGGGCGCTGATGGCGGAAATGACGCAAGCCTCTCAGCAGGTGGAAGACTGGGGCTATCTTAATGCGCTGATCGGCTCTAAAGAGGGTGATAAGTTCCGCAAATTCGCCCAGGGGCTGACGCTGGATAATCTGGTCTGGCTGGCGAATCATCAGCTCACCCGTCTGCATGGTCGTTATTTATTGCAACGTAAAGCCAGCGACGCGCTGGAGCTGGAGGTTGTCGATACCTGGCAGGCCGACGCTGTGCGCGATACGCGCACTTTATCAGGCGGCGAAAGTTTCCTGGTCAGCCTGGCGCTGGCGCTGGCGTTATCAGATTTGGTCAGCCATAAAACGCGCATTGACTCTTTGTTCCTCGACGAAGGCTTCGGCACGCTTGATAGCGAAACGCTGGACGCCGCGCTGGATGCGCTCGACGCGCTGAATGCCAGCGGTAAGACCATCGGCGTTATTAGTCACGTGGAAGCCATGAAAGAACGTATCCCTGTGCAGATAAAAGTGAAAAAAATCAACGGACTTGGTTACAGCAAACTGGACAAAGTGTTTGCCGTGGAGTAACGCGGGAGCCATTCTGCGCGCAACATAATGTCATGACGTAGCATAATAATGAATACACAAAGACGGATAAGGAATGGTATTACCTCGCGCTTATCCGCAAGCTATACGTTGATTGGCTACGACAGTTGACAGCCACGGCGCGCAACATGCGCCTTCATTTTCGGCAGGTGGTATGAAAAAAGTTATTTTTTCTTTGGCGCTGGGTACGTTCGGACTGGGGATGGCCGAGTTTGGCATTATGGGCGTGCTGACGGAGCTGGCGCGCGATGTCGGAATAACGATTCCCGCCGCCGGGCATATGATCTCGTTTTACGCCTTCGGCGTCGTGCTGGGCGCTCCCATTATGGCGCTTTTTTCCAGCCGCTTTTCGCTTAAACATGTACTGCTGTTTCTGGTCATGCTGTGCGTGACAGGCAATGCCATGTTTACCTTTTCCTCCTCATATCTGATGCTCGCCATCGGCAGACTGGTTTCCGGCTTTCCGCACGGCGCCTTTTTTGGCGTCGGCGCCATTGTCTTGTCAAAGATTATCCGCCCCGGGAAAGTCACCGCCGCCGTCGCGGGTATGGTTTCGGGGATGACGGTGGCGAATCTGGTGGGCATCCCGTTCGGCACTTACCTGAGCCAGGAATTTAGCTGGCGCTACACCTTTTTATTGATCGCGGTTTTCAACATCGCCGTGCTCACCGCGATTTTCTTCTGGGTGCCGGATATTCGCGACGAAGCCAAAAGCAGCCTGCGCGAGCAGTTCTACTTTCTGCGCAGCCTCGCGCCGTGGCTTATCTTCGCCGCCACGATGTTCGGCAATGCGGGCGTTTTTGCCTGGTTCAGCTATATCAAGCCATTTATGATGTACATCTCCGGTTTTTCGGAAACGAGCATGACGTTTATTATGATGCTGGTCGGGCTGGGGATGGTGTTAGGCAATCTATTAAGCGGCAAACTCTCCGGCAGATATACTCCGCTCCGCATCGCGGCAGTGACTGACCTCGTTATCGTGCTCTCTCTCACGGCGCTCTTTTTCTTTGGCGGATGCAAAACGGCATCGCTGACTTTCGCGTTTATCTGCTGCGCTGGTCTGTTTGCGCTCTCTGCGCCGCTGCAGATCTTGCTGCTACAAAACGCCAAAGGCGGCGAACTGCTGGGTGCGGCGGGAGGGCAAATCGCGTTTAATCTCGGTAGCGCAATTGGCGCCTGGTGCGGAGGGCTGATGCTGACGCTAGGTTTTGCGTACCACTACGTGGCGCTTCCCGCCGCTCTACTGTCGTTTTCCGCCATGTCGTCGTTGCTGGTATATGGCCGTCTAAAACACAAGCATCAATCAGTCACGTCTGTTGCCGGATGACGCCATCCGGCCAAAAATGTTACGCCAGCGGCCACAGCCAGGCCGCGCCGCGCACACCGCTCGAATCGCCATGCTGCGCCTTACGCACCGGCGTATCGCACTCGCCGCCAAAAACAAACGATTTCATCAGCGACGGAACCGTCTTGTACAGGCGCTCAACATTGCTCATGCCGCCGCCCAGCACAATGACATCCGGATCAAGAATATTTACGACGTGCGCTAACGCTTTCGCCAGCCGTAACTCATAACGGCTTATCGCCAGTTCCGCCACGGCGTCCTGCGTATCAACCAGACGAATAATCTCATCGCCTTTTAGCGCCTTACCGCTCAAACGCTGGTAATCCGTGGCAAATCCCGTACCGGAAATAAAAGTTTCGATACAGCCTTGTTTACCGCAATAACACGGAATTTCTTCGCGGTAACGCAACTCATCGTCATCCATCCACGGCAACGGATTGTGGCCCCATTCGCCTGCCGTACCGTTGCCGCCGATGTGCGCCAGGCCATTTAGCGCTACGCCCGCGCCGCACCCGGTACCGATAATCACCGCAAATACCGTTTGCGCCCCCGCCGCCGCGCCATCTACCGCCTCTGAGACCGCCAGGCAATTGGCATCGTTAGCTAACCGTACTTCACGCTTCAGACGACGGCTCACATCGTTATCGAACGGCTGGCCGTTAAGCCACGTAGAGTTAGCGTTTTTCACGACGCCAGTGTAAGGCGAGAGAGAACCGGGAATGCCAATGCCGACGCTACCGGTCTGTCCGGTCGCCTGTTCCGCCATGTCGACCAGCGCAGCGATAGTTTCTATCGTTTGCTGATAATCCTCCCGCGGCGTAGGCAGACGATGGCGAAACCGCTGTTCTCCTGCATCATCAAGCGCAATGACTTCCGTTTTTGTGCCGCCTAAATCGATACCAATACGCACATACCGCTCCTCATTTTTTGGGAATATCAACAGGGTAGAACCCACCGTTCTGATTGGCAATGCAAGCCCGCCGACAATTCGTTACTATACCGCCTGGATTTAACGACAAGGCCGTGGAAATTATCATGCTGTGGTTCAAAAATTTAATGGTTTACCGTCTTAGCCGCGATATCGCATTGCGCGTCGAAGAGATGGAGAAACAGCTCGCCTCAATGACGTTTACCCCATGCGGTAGCCAGGATATGGCCAAAATGGGCTGGGTTCCGCCAATGGGCTCTCACAGCGATGCGTTAACGCACACTGCCAATGGCCAAATTATTATTTGTGCGCGCAAAGAAGAGAAAATTCTGCCATCGCCAGTGATTAAACAGGCGCTGGAAGCGAAAATCCAGAAACTGGAAGCCGATCAGGGGCGCAAGCTGAAGAAGACGGAAAAAGATTCCCTGAAGGATGAAGTGTTGCATTCATTGCTGCCGCGCGCGTTTAGCCGCTTCAGCCAGACAATGATGTGGATTGATACCGTTAACGGCCTGATTATGGTTGACTGCGCCAGCGCGAAAAAAGCGGAGGATACGCTGGCGCTACTGCGTAAAAGTCTCGGCTCGCTGCCGGTTGTCCCGCTGGCGCTGGAAAATCCGATTGAACTGACGCTCACAGAGTGGGTGCGCTCCGGTACGGTCGCTCAGGGCTTCCAGTTGCTCGACGAAGCCGAATTGAAAGCGATGCTGGAAGATGGCGGCGTGATTCGCGCGAAAAAGCAGGATCTGGTCAGCGACGAGATCGCCGTTCATATTGAAGCGGGTAAAGTGGTAACGAAGCTGGCGCTCGACTGGCAGCAACGCATTCAGTTCGTGATGTGCGACGACGGCTCCATTAAGCGTCTGAAATTCTGCGATGAGCTGCGCGATCAGAACGAAGATATCGACCGGGAAGATTTTGCCCAGCGTTTCGACGCGGACTTTATCCTGATGACCGGAGAGCTGGCGGCGCTGATTCAAAGCCTGGTGGAAGGATTAGGCGGCGAAGCGCAACGCTAACCAGAGGGTCCCTCTCCGCCGGAGAGGGGACTCACCGTTACAAATAGCGGCACAGATACGAGGTAGGCTCAGCAACCTGTAGATGAAACTCGCTGTGGCCAGGCACGTTAAACACCTCACCTGCCGTATACACTTTCCATTCGACAGTTCCCGGCAACAGTACCTTCAACGCGCCGCTCACAACCGTCATCTCTTCGGGTTCGGCGGTGCCAAAGGTATACTCTCCTTCCGCCATCACGCCAACGCTGGCCCGGCCGGTGCTACTGCTGGTAAATCCAATAGACTTCACTTTCCCGGAAAAGTATTCATTGCTTTGTAGCATAATCAGGCCCCGTCTCGTTATTAAATTAACACCCAATATAGAGTCCTGACGTTCGGCCTGTCACGCAAAATTAGACAAGCAGTTCTGAAGCTAACCGCGCAATCAAAACATTAGAGAGTAAAACCGGCACATCCAGCGCCTGCTGTAAAATATCCCGATGACGCTGATGAAAACCCAGACAATCAAGCATAATGACGTCCGCGCCTTGATCCAGTAGCGCCTGCCCGGCATTAATTAACTGTTGCTCAGATCCGTGAACCGGATTCGCCAGCGAATAAACCGGCGGCATTTGCAATACCTGCCATTTTTTCTCCTGGGCCGCCAGAAGCTCTGCAACTGGCACAATAACGCCAACCTGATGCCCATCCACAATAGAGGCAACAAGCGGTGGAATAATACGCAGCGGTTCAAGCAAAATAGAATTGCGGGCAGCCATACTTTTAATCGCCGCAGTGCTCATCAGTATAATGACATCATAACCCTGGTTATCCAGCACTTCGACAACGCTCTGTAAATCTCGCTCCACTTTCTGGCGGGAAACATGGGCTATTTGGTTATCATTCAGCAACGTCAGAAGCGGATCGTCGCCAGGCTCTACGGCGTAATCCGCCATAACGTCTTCCCGGCTCATTTTTCCCAGCAGGCTGTGATGGGTGATATGTTGTTCGTCGATGTATTCCGTCAGGAGCGGTAACACTTCGCTCATTGGCACAACGCCGATTGTGAGGATTGCCAACGACGCACTCATTCTTATTCCACCTTCTTATTACTTCGTCGTAGTTCCCGGGCAAATATTTACACAACCACCGTGCTACCTGCCCTACAAATCTCAAAAAGCGTAGCAGCAGATGGACCACGCATTGTGTAAAGATTCCAAATAATTCCAGTATTGTATTGTTATCGCTTAATTTACGGTTTTAGTTGCCAGTATAAATGTTTCAAAAATGTGATAGAGATACAATTTAGGAGTACTCAGAATCCCTTCCGAGTCGTTCATGCGGCTATGATTTATCCGGATCTTCATAACGTTTTTTCGCATCCATCGCCTCTTCTGCAGTCGGATGCTCGCTAATGAGCGAATCAGGTTTCGGATGGTCAGCCCGTAGCTGATACCACGTCACCGTCTGTCCTGACACGCCTTTTTCAATGGTGACGATATAAGCTTCCCGCGGATAAGGTGGTCTGGTTGGCATAGTGTTTCCTTTATTCTGGGTGAGCGTTAAGTATAGACATCTCCCTGCACCCGTTGCGTCGACGGCGGCAGCGCCGCAATAATTTCAGAAACGACCTGGGTCGGCGCTTTCGTCGCGTCAATAATGTAATGCGCCGTTTCGCGATACAGCGCGTCACGCTGCTCAAGCACTTCCCGAACCTCTTCGCTCAACGGCTTTCCGGTTAGAGTTGGACGCAGATCCGCTTCAGGTTCAGCCTCAAGCCGGTTAACCAGCGTTGACACCGGCGCGCACAAATAAATCACTATGCCAACACGGTGCATATAACGTCGATTATATTCTGTGAGAATAATACCGCCTCCTGTCGCCACGACCGTCGAAGGCGCGCTTACCGCTTCAAGGGCCGCTGTTTCCCGGGCGCGGAACCCTTCCCAGCCCTCTTTTTCAACAATATCAGCGACGCTCATTTGCACATGCGATTGCAGCCAGCGGTCGGTATCCGCAAACCGGAAACCGGTTGCCTGCGCCAGCGCCATACCGATGGTGGTTTTCCCACAGCCTCGCGGGCCAACAAGATAAAGAGGTTGCATCATAGCAGGCGTTCCCCTGGGAGCTGCGCATACGCAGGATTTGATATCAGCAATGTTGTAATCATACCATCAAACTAGTACAACGCATAAATGTAAACAATAATTTACATGAAAATACTAAACTCATAATATTAGCACTATAGCAAGAATTAGAAATGAATAAACTGTAAAACTTTCATTACACGATTTATTTTTTACGCTGGCTTTCCAGCCACCACTTATCCAGCTCGGCGGCAAAATGCTGACGATCGCGCGGCGAAAGACTGTTTGGTCCCCCCGTTTGTACGCCGCTGGCGCGTAGCGTGTCCATAAAGTCACGCATCGTCAGGCGTTCGCGAATCGTGGCTTCGCTATAGCGTTCTCCCCGAGGATTAAGAGCTGCAGCGCCTTTTTCCAGCACTTCAGCCGCCAGCGGAATATCAGCGGTAATCACCAGATCGCCCGCTTCGCATTGACGCACGATTTCATTATCCGCCACGTCAAACCCGGCGGCCACACGGAGCGTACGGATAAAACGCGAAGGCGGCACGCGCAAGGCCTGATTGGCAACCAGAATAAGCGGCAACTGCATCCGCCCGGCGGCGCGATACAAAATTTCTTTAATGACATTCGGACACGCATCCGCATCCACCCAGATGGTCATAATGTCTCCCATACGGTATACAATCTTTTATTGTCTCGCGCTTTTGTCTTTCGTCAAAGTGCTGTTTCTCCTTCTGCCCGTTTTCAATCCGCGTTAAGCTAACCCTTCCCCATAACACACAAACATAGGGAGTGACGAGATGGAGAAGAAAATCGGTTTTATTGGCTGCGGTAATATGGGCAAGGCTATTCTTGGCGGACTCATTGCCAGCGGTCAGGTGCTTCCCGGTCAGATCTGGGTCTACACCCCCTCCCCCGATAAAGTTTCCGCCTTGCATGACCAGTACGGCATTAATGCGGCGCAAAGCGCGCAGGAAGTCGCTCAGGTCGCGGATATCGTTTTCGGCGCGGTAAAACCGGGCATTATGGTAAAAGTGCTGAGTGAAATTTCCTCCAGCCTGAGCAAAGACTCTCTGGTGGTCTCTATTGCCGCTGGAGTAACGCTTGATCAGCTTGCGCGCGCGCTGGGGCACGATCGTAAAATTATTCGCGCCATGCCGAATACGCCATCGCTGGTCAACGCCGGTATGACCTCCGTCACGCCCAATGCGCTGGTAACGCCGGAAGATACGGCTGATGTATTGAACATTTTCCGCTGCTTTGGCGAGGCGGAAGTGATTGCTGAGCCTATGATCCATCCGGTGGTTGGCGTGAGTGGATCTTCTCCGGCCTATGTCTTTATGTTTATCGAGGCGATGGCGGACGCTGCCGTTCTGGGCGGTATGTCTCGCGCTCAGGCTTATAAATTCGCCGCGCAGGCCGTCATGGGATCGGCGAAAATGGTTCTGGAAACCGGAAAGCATCCCGGTGAACTGAAAGATATGGTGTGCTCGCCTGGCGGAACGACGATTGAAGCCGTACGCGTTCTGGAAGAACGTGGCTTCCGCGCTGCGGTAATAGAAGCGATGACGAAGTGTATGGAAAAATCAGAGGCGCTCAGTAAATCCTGAGGCCCGGCTGGACGTCATGCCGCCACTTCGGTGCGGTTACGTCCGGCATTCTTTGCTTTATAAAGCGCCATATCTGCAGACTTTAGCCATTCCCGATAATGAGTGATTTGTGGCGTTAACGGCGCCACGCCCACGCTGATACGTAACATGACTTGTGGCGCACCCGGCAGGCGTAATGTATTTAGCCGTTCATGCACTCGCGACATGGCGGTAATCGCGCTGTCTGCCGGCGTTCCGCACATAATCACCGCAAATTCGTCGCCGCCAAAGCGCCCGATAATATCACTCCCGCGTAGCGTTATCTGCAGTTGACGCGTCAGGGCGATAATAGCCTCATCCCCAACATCATGTCCCCAGGTATCGTTAATGCTCTTAAAATGATCGATGTCGATAATCAACAATGTCGCCTCTCGATGGTGGCGTCGGCTGTGATCGAATTCATTGCGTAATAAAATTTCCCAGTGTCGTCGGTTATAGACGCCGGTCATGCCATCCCGCGAGCTCATAGCCTGCAAGCGTCGCTTATGTTCCGCTAATTTAATGGCCGTTTGGTAACTTACCCAGGCAAACAGCAGCGGATACAACATAATGACGGGCAAAGAGAGCGTGACTTCCAGCGATGAGCTTCGCATAGCGACAGGTAGCCCGGTAAGCTGCAATGTCACCAGACATGATGCCAGCAAGAGCCCCATTCCGGCAGTGAATAGTCGCAACCCGCCAGCGCCCATCAGATTCATACTCATCATCATAAACAGCGTGGCGGCAGGCAGCATGTTGACGCCTATCAGCGCGATCCACATGCCGGAGAGGATCGCATCCGCTTTCAGGTTGTAAATTTCCTGACGTAGCGGATCAAGCGCTTTTGCCGCCCACTGCCACGCCAGATGCGGCCAGACAAAAGACCAGCCGACCAGCAACAGCCACCAGCCTCCGGAAACGGGTTGCGACACTAACACGGCGGCCACGGGTAAAAACATTCCCCCTAACCCCACCGCACGCGGCAGCCTGATGCGCCGGGCAAAACGCAACCCGGAACGTTGATGCTCATCAGGAGAGGCTGGCGGCGCTACCGCCTGTTCAACCGCTTTTCGGTAAAAATTTTCATCATTCATTATTTTTGGGAACATTTAGAAACAATTTTCCCAAATTATAGAAACAGAGCGCAGGGAAGGAGTATGAGATTTCGGGTGAACGTTTTTCAGGGCTCACCCGATAGCACTACGCCGCTTTTTTCAGGCAGGCGCTCATAAACTTGCTGCGATCGTCGCCTTTCAAGGATTGTTCCGTCGCCTGGAGATTGCATTCACGCATTTTCTGCTGTTGCGGCGTCAGGCTTTTCTCACCAGGGGCTGACTGCCTGTTTTTTAGACAATCGCTAAGGTAAGTTTTACGCGCATCGCCTTTCAGCGCCTGCGCTGTCGCCTGCTGATTACAGGTGGTCATGCGCTGCTGTTGCGGCGTCAACGGTTTCTCGGCAGCGCCGACGGTAGTTAAAAAGACCAGGCCAAAAAGTAAAGTCACCAGTAAGGTTATTTTCATAGCACCATCCTTTTGTCAGTGTACACACTACACTTTGTCCCTTTGGGAAATATCCCAGGGACTTTATATAAGTCTGGCTGTTACTGGCAAAAATACCACCCGGCAGTAAAAGTATTACTTACCGTTATTAATATAGGCTTTATTGATTGACAAAACGCAGGTTGATGTGCAATTCGATTATCCACAACTATACCGGCATGATGGAGAGGAACAACGCATCGCGTTACCCTGTTATTACCATAGCCGCTTCGTTTTTATTTTTCTGTTTAATGTAAAGCAAAATAAAAACGAAACGGCTATGGTTATTTCATAAAAGTAACGTTATAACAACTGTGTTGTTTTAAATACGATTAGTGCCGAGGGTGTCTCAGCAACTTTTTTACATACTGGCGCAGCAATTCCGTATCGTGATCAGGAACGCTGGCATCCGGCTTTACGCCTTCAAGTGCGCTCTCTACCTGACGTATCAACATCTGTTGCTCGCTTTGCGCCATGTTACGTAACATTGCTGTGACGATAATCTCTAACGCTTCTACCTGAGCAACCAGTTCTTTCGACTCTTCTTCTTTTTGGGCTAGCTTAAGCAACAACTCTGCTATGAGATTTTTCATGACCATATTTCCTTATTAGCTCCAGGGTGACGTTATCACTATGAAGAACCACTGCCTAGAGGCTGAAAGTACTATTTTTATGATACAGGAAGAACTTTACACAAATAATTATCACCATCGCCGCAGCGAAACGTTTCTCAAACCGTAAACGAGACGATAATAAACCATCAAAAAACAATAATCACGCTATATCATAATTTAAAGTTATGCCATCTATAGAAAAGCCTCATGGGTAAAGAATATATCTTTTAATTTAAACCACATCGTAACGGCAGGAGCACCGTTACGATGTAAAGCTATTGGCCTTTCGCTTTTTGCGCGTTACGCCGACGACGTAGCGCCAGGCTCAGTTGCCCAATATTGATCAGCACGATTGCCGCCGTGGCGATAAAAACCCAGCGGAAACCGGCCATCGCCGATACTGTCGCCCCCATCAACGGCCCTACCACGTTGCCCAGATACATAAATGACTGGTTGTAGCCAAAAATACGTCCGGTAATTTGGTCGCTGGAGTATTTCACCAACAACGTTTGTACGGCGGGTAACATCGCGCCATCGGCAAAGCCCAACAAGAAACGCAACAGCCCCAACTGGAATGGCGTGGTGACCCAGGACATCGCGAAGAAAAGCAGCACCGCGCAGATAAGCGTGGCCATCAGAATTCTTTCCGTGCCGATTCTGTCGCCAAGTTTTCCCAGACGAGGCGCGGAGATAAGCGCGGAGATTCCGGGCACCGAGGCAATTAACCCGCTAAGAAAGGCGATGTTATTACTGTCCGGCATCATTGATTTGATAAACAGCGCCAGGATTGGACTGATAGAGCCATTACAGAGTTGAATGACCATCGTGGTAAAAAACAAACTGATCACCAGCGCAGGATAAGGTAACGACGCAAAAACGGCTTTACCGCTCAGACGTTCGCTCTTCTTGATGACTGGACGCACGCCTTCTTTAATTAAAAACAGCGTGACCAGAAAGCTCACCACCAACAGCATGGCGGTAATCAGAAAGACAGCCCTCAAACCAATATGATCCGCGACAAAACCGCCCATTAACGGCCCGCCGATGACGCCGCTAATCTGCGCGGTAGAAAGCGTACTGAGCGCCCAGCCGCTACGTTCGCGCGGTACCTGAGAGGCCACCAGCGCCATAGCATTGGGGATATAGCCTGACGTTAACCCCATGATTCCGCGCAGCAGGAAAAGCTGCCAGACATGGGTCGCAAATGCCTGCAGTAAAATAGCAATCGCCATCCCAAGCGATGCGCGCAACAGCATCAATTTGCGCCCCTTACGGTCGGCCAGGCTGCCCCACATCGGCGATACAATAGCGGAAATCAGAAACGTAATGCTAAACGTTAACCCGGACCACATTGATAACGCTTTATGGGAAGAGACGCCAAGCTGGGAAATATAAAGGGGTAAAAATGGCAGGATTTGACTGATTGCCAGACCGGTAAAAAAACATCCAAACCAGACGGAAATTAGATTAACTTTCCAGGATTCCATAAGACTCGTAACGATAAGTAGCTGAAAATACGTGCTAGCTTAGCAAGCTATGTTTTTTCAGGTGGTTCCAGAGGTGCGGTACGTCACACTTTGCTATTTTGTCTCACCGTTCATCATTTTTGTGAAATATATCACATTATATAAGCGCACAGCTCAGACGTTTATGCTTTAACGACACACGCCGTAGCCACGCATCCCCAGGTGAAAATGGTTAGCATGAGCAACGTTATAGTCAGGCCCGAGCCCATTTCCATAATAATGGCAACTGGCGTTTAACATAGCGCGCAGCCAGGGCCCTGTCTCCTCACGCTTCCAGCCTCGCAGGACAGTAACTCTCCGTCCATCCGACAGTTGAAACCCGCTGACATCCAGCGCTTCTGCGCCGGCATGTTCGCTGCGCCGCGCATCCGGGCGGTGATAAATATTACGACAGGCATAGCTGCCCAGATGTTCGATGCGGGTCAGGCGGCGCTTCATCCAGGTTTCTGTTAAGGGTTTTGCCTGCTGTTCAACAAACAGCGCGGAGCTCAGCGCCAACGGGCAGGAGGCTAAAAAACTACTGCTCAATTTTACCTGGCCAAAATCTTTGACACGCACAACATGGGTTAATGGACATTCGCCAGCGCTATCCACAACAGGCTGTGATGAAATTAATCCCTGTTGATTAGCCGCCGTCAAAAGTTCCCGGCACTGTGGCGACGTAAGGCGCTGTAGTTTGAAAGTAGTGATCCAGCCTGGCGGATCGGCAAGTTGTAACGGGGCAAAAGGATTATAATAAGAAGGAAGATAACGATATCCCAGCCCGCCAATGCCGCCCAACAGCACAATAATCAGAAAACCCTTACCTCTCACGCGGCCTCCGTTCTCACATCCCATAAACATTATGGCAGAAGCCCGCGAAACCCGCGTTTTGTCGTGGTAATGTATACGCTTTGCATTCGATGGAATGGGTTTTTAAGATGGCGAAATTGCGGGTAGGAATAGTATTTGGCGGTAAGTCAGCGGAACATGAAGTGTCTTTGCAATCAGCGAAAAATATCGTTGATGCGATCGATAAAACCCGCTTCGACGTAGTGCTGTTAGGGATAGATAAGGCGGGACAATGGCATGTTAACGATGCGGAAAATTATTTGCAGAATGCAGACGATCCGGCACATATCGCGCTACGCCCTTCGGCAATCAGTCTGGCCCAGGTGCCTGGCAAACACGAACACCAATTGATTAACGCCCAGAACGGGCAACCGCTGCCGACGGTAGATGTCATTTTTCCTATCGTCCACGGTACGCTGGGTGAAGACGGCTCATTGCAGGGGATGCTGCGCGTCGCAAACTTACCGTTTGTCGGTTCAGACGTTCTGAGCTCCGCAGCCTGCATGGATAAAGACGTCGCCAAACGACTACTGCGCGATGCAGGACTGAATATCGCCCCGTTTATTACACTCACCCGGGCCAACCGTCACGCGTTTAGCTTTGCTGAGATAGAGTCTCGTCTGGGACTGCCGCTGTTCGTGAAGCCCGCTAATCAGGGCTCTTCAGTCGGCGTAAGTAAAGTCGCCAACGAGGCGCAATATCAACAGGCGGTCGCGCTGGCCTTCGAGTTCGATCATAAAGTGGTGGTGGAGCAAGGGATCAAAGGGCGCGAGATCGAATGCGCCGTATTAGGTAACAGTAGCCCGCAGGCCAGTACCTGTGGCGAAATCGTACTGAATAGCGAATTTTACGCCTACGATACCAAGTATATTGATGATAATGGCGCACAGGTTGTCGTGCCTGCGCAGATCCCTTCCGAGGTGAATGACAAGATCCGCGCGATCGCGATCCAGGCTTATCAGACGCTGGGCTGCGCGGGTATGGCTCGTGTCGATGTCTTTTTAACGACAGACAATGAGGTCGTGATTAACGAGATCAATACGCTGCCAGGTTTTACCAATATCAGTATGTATCCAAAACTCTGGCAGGCGAGCGGATTGGGCTATACCGATTTGATCAGCCGCCTGATTGAGCTGGCGCTGGAACGCCATGCGGCGGATAACGCCTTAAAAACCACGATGTAATAACGCACGCCCGATAGCGCAACGTTTATCGGGCGTCTTTTGCCTCATCATCTTCGCGCCGACGAATGATGAACCCCGCCAGCCAGAAGCTAATAATCCATGTTACCAGCCCAACGCCATAGGTTTGCCATCCTTTCGCCTCAAAACCCAGCAATCCTACGACGCCATTCAAAATAAAGATAAGGCCAATAGCGAAGGCATAGTAGTGCCAGTCACGACGAATTTTTACAGGCAAATGCATAACAACTCCGACGTATTAACAACAGCAAAAATGTATTTTTACATACTTCTTGCGGGCGAGTCTGTGGGGGATACGGAATTTCTTAAATGTTAATTGATTTAGATAAAAGTGATAATTTTGTGACAACTAACAAAAATTTACGCGATGGATACATTCCGTATGTGAAATTACCATGATTCTGATATTGACAAACACAATGACCTGTCAGACTTCACAGTAAGCCGATGGCATAACGCCAGATCGTAGCCGATCACCCAGGAGGTCTTTATGGCTGATTTCACTCTCTCAAAATCGCTGTTCAGCGGGAAACATCGAGAAACCTCCTCTGCGCCAGGAAATATTGCTTACGCCGTATTTGTACTGTTTTGCTTCTGGGCCGGGGCGCAGCTTTTAAACCTGCTGGTTCATGCGCCGGGCATCTATGAGCATCTGATGCAGGTACAAGATACAGGTCGACCACGGGTAGAGATTGGGCTGGGCGTCGGGACGATTTTTGGCCTGGTGCCCTTCCTCACGGGCTGCCTCATTTTTGCCGTTATCGCCGCGTTTTTGCGCTGGCGTCACCGTCACCAGTAAACCTTAGCGCGCTGGCGAAAATATCCCAGCGCAAAATTTATCGCCCCATACACTGCGCCCGCCGTTCATCAACTCGCTTAGCAAACCAGGCGGTCGTCAGCTTGCGCGTGATCTTCGGGCTTTCCAGTTGAATACCGGGCAACATTTCCCGCGCAAGCGTCCTGCCCGTTTTGGCCTCGGCCAGTTTATAGACGTTCTTGTAGAGCGCCGTTTTTTCAAACGCCAGGCTATCGCCCTTCTCCAGTTGGCTGCGAATCTCACGCTCACTCATTCCCAACTGTTCTGCCAGTTTGCGCGCCGCTAACTCTGTTTTACCCGGTTCCTTGCTGTTATAACGAATCAGATCGCCATCCAGCGCCAGTTTTACGCCGCTGGCTTTACTGACGGCATTCTGGAACGCGGCGTTACGGCTGGCATACCATCCGGCGTTGAAATCGGCGAAGCGGAAAACAGGCGCGCTGTAGTTCGCCGGGTAATTCAGCAAATGGTATGTTCCAAACCACAGTCCGCCACGGCGCGTAAACACCTCCTGACGTACCGTGCCCGCCATCTTCCACGGATAGCCTTTAGCGTGCTGTTCGGCAAAGGCGATACTGACCTGCATCGGGCCCCCCGTATGCACCGGGTTATATGAGCCAAATAGCGTCTGCCCCATAGGGGCCATATTGATAAAATCGTCAAAAATAGCGCTAAGCTGTTTTTCGGTTTTTACCGTATCCAGGCGTTCGCTATAGCTCTTCCCGTTGGGGGAGTTAATTTTCAGCGCGGTGTGCACCAGAAACAGCGGAATGTGCAGTCGCTCAGCACGACGATCAATCTCCTGCCAGGCTATTTTACTTAGCCCCGACACGACAGGGTCAGCCTGATAACCGGACTCCTGCTGGACGACAGCCAGCACCGAACAGATATTTTCTACCGTCGGCGCCAGCCCCTGGCTCTTAAACGTTGTCGCGATATCTTTCGCCCAGGCTTCTCTGTCTTTGACACTGGCCGGCATTTTCTGGCGTACTACGCTTGCAACGTCGACAGGCTTCTCGCCCTTGTTCACAGGCTGCCCGGATTGACTACTACAGCCAGCCAATATTGCGATCGCCAGAAAAGGCAGAGGATAAAGACGGGACGCCGCCGGCATAACGTTTCCTTCTGTTAGCTAAAAGAGTGGGTCACATCCTGAACTGGCTGACCATCCAACTGGCGTTCAAAACTACGTAAACGTTTATAGATAGACATCAGCTCCACCAGCGTCGTCCAGGAGTTAATCAAATACTGGAACGAACCGCGCACCTGGCCAAACACGTTGGTGATTTGCGTCATCAGACCCAGCGTAATCGTACCGGCAACAATGGAAGGAAACAGCAGGAACAAACCGAAAACGTTATCAACCTGCAAATAGAGAATGCGCGCAATGTTGAAATACATATAGTGAAAGTAGAGACGGAAGTAGTTATGGCGCACCGCGCTAAACAGTTCACGGACGGTTGGCGGCGTGGCGCGGCTGGCGTCATCTTCGCCGTAGACCAACTCTTTACGATAAGCCGCTTCCACTCGCTGATTTTTAAATTCCAGCCCCGGCAATTTGATCCCGACGACCGCCAGCAGGCCCGTACCCATTAATGACCAGACTATGGCGGCAATGACCAGGCCGTAAGGAACATGTCCCACGACAGGTAAATCCGGCACATGCGCTGACAGGGTGACTAACACCGGCAAGAAGGCGATGAGCGTCATAATGGCATTGATAAAACTCACGCCCATATTCTCCAGTGTAGAGGCAAAACGCATGGTGTCTTCCTGCACACGCTGGGCGGCCCCTTCGATATGGCGCAGATACTGCCAGTGCGCCATATAGTGCTCATTCATTGCGGTACGCCAGCGAAATACATAGTGGCTGACAAAAAAGTTGTTCAGCACGCCGATCACCACGGCGATAAGCGCAATACCGAGAAACACCCCCACTTCATAATAAAATTGACCAAGAGTTACCTTGTGCGGCGAGCTGAGCGCCGTTTGAATCAAATCATAGAACGGCGCGTACCAGGCGTTAACCGCGACGCCGACCTCCACCAAAAACCAGGTGACAAAAATAATGAGCGAGGTGCCAAGTATCGACCAGTACTGCCAGCGGTGCGGGCTATAGATGAACCAGAACGTTGCAAATAAACCAACGCAAATCAGGTAATAAGCATAAAAAATCAGATAGTCCAGCGACCAGAATCGCGCGGCGCTGATAGGCACCTTATCGGATGCTCCCACAAGTCGCGCCACCCAATCTCCTCCTCCCGCCTGCCAGAAAATGACGGCGATCAGCGCCCAAACAAACGCCGAAATGAAAAACGGCCCTGGCTTTGGGAAAAAAGATTTAAACATCATGCTCTCCTGCTAACTTCTTATCTTTATTACGGCTACTGTGACGACGGCAATATCAAGCCATGCCCTGGCAAATGAAAGGGCTAAACCAGGCATTGTGACCTACGTTGTGACGCTTAGTTCGCACTTCTGCTCAATAGAATTGTTTCGACGAGTTTCATACATGAGCATGCCGGCTAACGCTATCAGGTTATCACAAGCGCGATATCACTAAAGTAAACATTCTCCATCACGAAAACCCGCCGTTACGTTTTCTCACCCACTTTTTTCTCTTTAACACTTTGCAATGTGCCGCCGGGTAGTATAAATACGCATAACCTCCGTTATTTCATTTATGGACATCACCGTTGAAACGTAGTCTGCTTTTTACTGCAACACTGTTTGCGGCATCACTTACTTCTGTCCAGGCGGCTCAGCCGATTGCCGATCCGGTTTTTGCCTCTGATATCGTTGATCGTTACGCCGAGCATATCTTTTATGGTAGCGGCGCCACGGGCATGGCGCTGGTGGTAATCGACGGCAATCAACGCGTGTTTCGTAGTTTCGGTGAAACCAGACCGGGCAATAATGTTCGTCCACAGCTTGATTCGGTTATTCGTATCGCTTCTCTCACCAAGCTAATGACCAGTGAAATGTTGGTGAAATTGCTCGATCAGGGAACGGTAAAATTAAACGATCCTCTTAGCAAATATGCCCCTCCCGGCGCGCATGTCCCGACGTATCAAGGCACGCCGATTACGCTGGTCAACTTAGCGACCCATACCAGCGCGCTTCCGCGAGAACAGCCCGGCGGCGCGGCGCATCGTCCGGTATTTGTCTGGCCAACCCGCGAACAACGCTGGAACTGGATCTCCACAGCGGCCTTAAAAGTAGCACCGGGCTCGCAGGCGGCCTATTCCAATCTGGCGTTCGATCTGTTAGCCGACGCGCTGGCGACCGCCTCCGGCAAACCTTATACGCAACTGTTTGAAGAAAAGATTACCCGCCCGCTGGGAATGAAAGACACCACGTTTACTCCCTCTCCCGATCAGTGTAAGCGTCTGATGGTGGCAGAGAAAGGCGCAAGCCCCTGTAATAATACGCTGGCAGCTATCGGCAGCGGCGGGGTTTATTCTACGCCAGGAGATATGATGCGCTGGATGCAACAGTATCTGTCGTCAGATTTCTATCACCGTAGCCATCAGGCCGATCGTATGCAAACGTTGATTTATCAGCGCACGCAGCTAAAAAAAATGATTGGGATGGACGTACCGGGTAAAGCCGACGCACTCGGTCTGGGCTGGGTCTATATGGCGCCAAAAGACGGACGTCCTGGCATTATCCAGAAAACGGGCGGCGGCGGCGGTTTTATTACCTATATGGCGATGATCCCACAATATAATATTGGCGCTTTTGTGGTCGTAACCCGTACCCCCCTCACTCGATTTACCAATATGAGCGACGGTATTAACGATTTGGTTACTGAGTTAAGCGGCAATAAACCCATTATCATTCCTGCATCCTGAGTCGTCGTGCTTCGCCGTATATCAGACGAGGCACGACATTTTTGTTAATATTCGGAGGGCAAACGGTTAATACTGATCAGTTTGCCTTTATTCATTTCAATATAATTACCCTTACGCAGGGCCGCGAGTACTTCCGCCACCACCGATCGCGATACGCGCGTTCGTTGATGAATATAATTCATAACACCAATACGTGAGCGAAGTTCTTCATCCCACTCAATCATTGTTATTAACGTCGCCCGAATCTGGTCGTAAGAATTATTACCAATGAGCTGCCTGTCACGAAGTTCCAGTACCTGACTTTTCCATGCTAACCAGCAGAATGCTTCACGCCACAGTTGGTTCTGCTCAATGATAGCGAGAGTTTGTGATGATGAGAGGCGATAACCGATGCAACCGCTCTCCGCAATTAATTTATATTGAGGCTCTTTTTTCACCACACCATCGGCTAAGCCGAAAATAAAGGGGGCCTGCACAATACCAATAAGAACTTTATCACCCCGGATCAACGAAACAACCCCCTCTAAAATAACAAAGGTATGGGTGTTACTTTCATCAGGTGAACAAATAATCTCTTTATCGTTAACAAATTCGAAACGCGTACCATGCTTAGAAAGGCATTTATCGAGTTTCCTGAATTCCTGGAGTGGCTTGCTTAAAGATAACATATGCATTCCTTGCAATAATGCCCGTCAGGTCCTTGACGGGCATTTTTCAGTTTAAATTACCTTTATTTCTCCTGAGAGAAATGAATTACCAGGTATATTTAATACCAACGTTTGCAGACCAGTCTTGCTCAACATCACCGCCGCCGAGGTTGTTAGCATCGTTGTAGGTGCTGAAGTCCTTCGTGAAGCTGAACTGAGTATCCAGCCGCAGCGCCTTCTATACCAATGTCGATAGAGTCGTCGTTTACGTCAGCATCGCTGTTGGAGTCGTCGTAAACGTAAGCCAGTTTGAAATCAAGCGTCAGAAGCGGTGTTGCCGTCAACGTAAGTACCGTCGCTCATGTTAGCATGATAAGTCGTTGTTGAAGCGAGAGTAACTCAAGTTACCGTCAAAGTAGCTTACCCCTGCGCCGCCATTATCCGCCAGACCATGACGAACGCTGGTCAGACAAGTACCAACGGTGTTTTTTTCCATTTAGCAAGGACGATTATGCGGCGTCATCGCTGAAAGGTTCAATTATTCTTTACCCTCAGTCCGGATTCGGACATGAATTAAATACGTTTCAAAAAGCGAAATAAAACTATAAAAATAACTTTTATTTCAGCAAGTTGCAAGCAAGTCAAGAAAATGGAATACATATAAGAATAATATATTTAATAGAAATACAACATAAACATGAATAACAGACAGTACGTCTCTTACTTAAAAAGAAATGAAATAAAACTAAAATTACTGCAAAATTAATTGCTCCTAAAAATGCGTCACACTTTAAAATATTAATTTCCAGTATATAAACCAGTACCATTATCTTCCGGCGCTAGCGTTGCGCCCGCTGCGTTAAGGACCGTTTTCGTAAAACATCTGCCTACAGATTCAGGTATACTAGGCCTTCGATTCCACAAACATCAGGCAGACCATGACAGACCTTATCCATCGCCCTCGCCGCCTGCGCAAATCCGCTGCGTTGCGCGCCATGTTTGAAGAGACAACACTCAGCCTGAACGACCTGGTGTTGCCGATCTTTGTTGAAGAAGAACTCGACGATTACAAAGCTATTGACGCCATGCCCGGCGTAATGCGCATCCCGGAAAAGCACCTGGCGCGAGAAATTGAACGTATCGCAAATGCTGGTATTCGTTCCGTTATGACCTTCGGCATTTCTCACCATACTGATGACACCGGCAGCGATGCCTGGAAAGAAGACGGCCTGGTAGCGAGAATGTCCCGCATCTGTAAGCAAACCGTGCCGGAGATGATCGTCATGTCCGACACCTGCTTCTGCGAATACACCTCGCACGGTCACTGCGGCGTGTTGTGCGAACACGGTGTGGATAACGATGCGACGCTGGCCAACCTCGGTAAGCAGGCCGTTGTCGCGGCGGCGGCTGGAGCAGATTTTATTGCGCCCTCTGCGGCAATGGATGGCCAAGTCCAGGCCATCCGCCAGGCGCTGGACGCCGCCGGTTTTACCGATACGGCAATAATGTCCTACTCCACTAAGTTCGCCTCTTCTTTCTACGGCCCCTTCCGTGAAGCAGCGGGTACCGCGTTAAAAGGCGACCGCAAGACGTATCAAATGAATCCGATGAACCGCCGCGAAGCAATTCGCGAATCACTGCTCGACGAAGCCCAGGGCGCGGATTGCTTAATGGTGAAACCGGCCGGCGCGTATCTGGACGTACTGCGTGAAATCCGCGAACGCACAGAGTTGCCGCTTGGCGCTTACCAGGTGAGCGGTGAATACGCCATGATTAAATTTGCTGCTATGGCTGGCGCCATTGATGAAGAAAAGGTCGTGCTGGAAAGTCTGGGCTCGATTAAACGCGCCGGCGCTGATTTAATCTTCAGTTACTTCGCGCTGGATCTGGCTGAGAAAAATATTCTGCGTTAATTCTGTTACAGGGCGGTCCTCTGCCGCCCTTTCCGGTGCTCTGCCGCCCTTTCCCGACTTTACAGTACCTGTCTCCCCCAATATTCAATCTTTGGCACTGACCCGTCGCCGGATAGCGCCAACAACGCGGTCTATCCGGCCTACGGTTATTCCTCGATCGCCTGGCGAATTTGCTGCAACGACGCGGGATCGTCAATGGTCGTCAGATCGCCCGGATCGCGGCCTTCGCAGATCGCCTGGATCGTGCGGCGAAGCATCTTTCCGGAGCGCGTTTTGGGGAGCTGCGAGACAAACCAGACATGAGCCGGACGACCAAAGTTACCGATCTGGTTGTCCACCAGCGCCATAATCGCTTTTTCCTCGCCGCGCGCCGCCTCGCGATCCGCCAGCGTGTCGCCCTGTTTAGGAATGACGAACGCCACCGCCACTTGCCCTTTCAGATCGTCTTTTATCCCCACCACCGCAACTTCCGCCACGTTCGGGTAACTGGAGATACTTTCTTCTATTTCTCGCGTCCCCAGTCGATGACCAGCAATATTAATTACATCATCGGTACGGCCCAGAATAAAGTAATAGCCCTCGGCATCGCGGATTCCCCAGTCGAAGGTGGCATAAACCTGACGGTTAAACAGCGACCAGTAAGTCTTCACAAAACGCGCATCGTCGCCCCAAATAGTCTGAATACAACCCGGCGGCAGCGGCCCTTCGATTACCAGCATTCCTTTTTCGTTTATGCCGCAGGGTTCGCCGGTGACTTCATTGAGTAGCTGGACGTTATAACCGTACATCGGCACGCCTGGGCTTCCCAGACGCGATGGCCTGTCGTCCAGCGCGCGCGCCAGCGCCATGATCGGCCAGCCGGACTCCGTCTGCCAATAATTGTCGATGACCGGCACGCCCAGCGTCTCCGTCACCCAGGCGGCAGTCGGCTCGTCCAGCGGCTCACCGGCCAGATAAAGCGCCTCCAGCGAGGAGAGATCGTGATTGCGAATTTGCGCCGTCGGGAATTTTTTCAGCACGCGAATCGCGGTCGGGGCGGAGAACATCCGGTTAACCTGGTATTTCTCGACAATCTTCCACCAGACCCCGCAGTCCGGGTACGTCGGCAGTCCTTCGTAAACAATAGTCGCCATGCCTGCCAACAGCGGCGCGTAGACAATGTAAGAATGTCCTACCACCCAACCGATATCCGATGCGCAAAAGAACACGCCGCCCGTTTTGCCGCCAAAGATGGTGTCCATCGAGGTTGCCAGCGCCACCGCGTAGCCGCCGACATCGCGCTGGACGCCTTTCGGCTTGCCGGTAGTGCCGGAGGTATAAAGAATGCACGACGTTTCATTGGATTCCAGCCACGCCACCGGCACGCTCGCGCCGAGATGCTGCTGGCGCAACGTGGCAAAATCCAGATCGCGCCCGTCCGCCCACGCCATTTTCGCCAGCCCTCTGTCAACCAGCAGAACGTGTTTCGGCTGATACTGCGCCTGCGCAATAGCGTCATCGAGCAGCTTTTTATACGGCAGGATTTTACCGCCGCGCATCCCGGCATCCGCCGATACAATCAGCGCCGGTCTGGCATCGTCAATTCGCGCCGCCACGCTGTGCGAGGCAAAACCGCCAAAGACCACCGAATGGATCGCGCCAATACGCGCGCAGGCCAGCAGCGTTATCTGCGCTTCGGCAATCATCGGCATATAGACCAATACGCGATCGCCACGCTGCACGCCCAGCGACAACAACATGGCGGCCACAACGTTAACTTCATTATGCAACTGGCTGAAGGTAAACGTGCGCTCTTCATCGGTCTCTGATGAGACGGCAATCAGCGCCAGCGCCTCCGGCTGTTTATCCAGCCAGCGGTCAACGGCGTTATGACATAAATTAGTGGTGCCGCCGCAAAACCAGCGGGCAAACGGTGGACGGCTATGATTCAGCGTCTGCGTAAACGACTCTCGCCAGTCGATACGCCGGGCCTGCTCGGCCCAGAACGCCTCCGGTTCGTTAATGGAACGCTGATAAAATTCGCTAAAAGACATCACGCTCTCCTGTTGAACTTACGCCTTACTGCTGGCTGGCTCAGATGACATATAAGTCGAGGTATTCGTTAACCGGCATCTGCTCCAGGCGGGTTCTGTCCAGGGAGACATCCAGAATGCGTTGCTGCTGGCGAGCCGGGAACTGACGCGCCAGGTTGATTTTAAATTTTTCGATAAGCTTCGGAATACCGTCGGCGCGGCGACGCGCATGACCAATCGGATACTCCACGATAACTTCGTCAAAGCGTGAGCCATCAGTAAACTCCACGGTGATCGCATTGCCAATAGCACGTTTTTCCGGGTCATGATAGTCGGCGGTAAAAGCCGGGTCCTCATAACACACGATCTTCTCGCGCAGGGCGTCAATACGCTTGTCCTGCGCCACCTCGTCTTCATAATCCGCCGCGGTTAACCGTCCGAACAGTAACGGCACGGCAACCATATACTGGATACAGTGATCGCGGTCCGCCGGGTTATTGAGCGGGCCTTTTTTATCGATAATGCGGAGACAGGCTTCGTGGGTGCGGATGGTCACTTTCTCGATATCCGCTGCCGTTTTTCCCGCGGTCTGCATCTGCTCATACATCGTCATCGCCGCTTCGACGGCGGTTTGCGAGTGGAATTCTGCCGGGAAGGAAATTTTGAATAGCACGTTTTCCATCACGTAGGAGCCGTAAGGTCGCTGGAAACGGAACGTTTCGCCTTTGAATGAAACGTCGTAGAAGCCCCAGGTTTTCGCCGTCAGCGCTGACGGATAACCCATCTCCCCAGTTTTCGCCATCAGCGCCAGGCGCACCGCGCGTGAGGTAGCGTCGCCCGCCGCCCAGGATTTACGCGTACCGGTATTCGGCGCATGGCGATAGGTGCGCAGCGACTGCCCATCCACCCACGCCAGCGATACCGCGTTGAGGATCTCATCGCGCGTCAGCCCCAGCATTTCAGCGACCACCGCGGTCGAGGCCACTTTGACCAGCAGCACATGGTCAAGCCCGACACGATTAAACGCGTTTTCCAGCGCGATACAGCCCTGAATTTCGTGGGCTTTGATCATCCCGCTCAATACCTGTTTCATGGTCAGCGGCGCTTTGCCGGCGGCGATGGCGTTGCGTGACAACCAATCCGCGATCGCCAGAATACCGCCCAGGTTGTCGGAAGGATGGCCCCACTCGGCGGCAAGCCAGGTATCGTTAAAATCGAGCCAGCGGATCATCGCGCCAATGTTAAAGGCTGCCTGTACCGGATCGAGCTGGAACTGGGTGCCCGGCACGCGTGCGCCGTTGGGCACCACGGTGCCAGGCACGATCGGCCCAAGCAATTTTTTACAGGCTGGGTATTCCAGAGCTTCCAGACCACAGCCGAGCGTGTCGAGCAGACAGTAATGCGCAGTGTCATACGCGACTTCTGAGGAGATTTCGTAATTCATAACGTAATCAACGATATCCACAATTTCACGGTCGAATTGCGGGCGGATGTTCAGTTGTTGGGTAGACATAGGGTACGTTTCCTGCGTTTTATTTTTAATAAGAGTGAATTAGCAACGTTCGTCGATTGCGACAAACTCGCGATCGTCCGGGCCGGTATAATTGGCGGAAGGACGAATAATTTTGTTGTCCTGACGCTGTTCAATAATGTGCGCCGCCCAGCCGGTAACGCGGGCGATGACAAACAGCGGGGTGAACATTTCGGTAGGGACGCCCATCATGTTGTAGGAGACCGCCGAAAACCAGTCGAGATTGGGGAACATCTTTTTGGTCTCCCACATCACGGTTTCCAGACAGTCGGCGATGTGGTACATCTTCAGCGAGCCGCCTTCTTCTGAAAGCTGTTTCGCTACCCGTTTGATCACCTGATGGCGTGGGTCGGCGATGGTGTAAACCGGATGTCCAAAACCAATCACCACCTCTTTGTTTTCCACGCGTTTACGGATATCCGCTTCCGCCTCGTCCGGCGTTTCATAACGCTGTTGAATTTCCAGCGACACCTCATTCGCCCCACCGTGTTTCGGGCCGCGCAGCGCGCCAATCGCGCCGATAATCGCGGAGTAGACGTCCGAACCGGTCCCGGCAATCACCCGGCTGGTAAACGTCGAGGCGTTGAACTCATGCTCGGCGTATAGCACCAGCGAAATATGCATCGCCTTTTCCCAACTTTGAGTTGGCTTTTCACCATGTAGCAGATGCAAGAAATGGCCGCCGATGGAATCATCGTCGGTTTCCGGCTGAATACGTTCGCCGTTGTGGCTGTAGTGATACCAGTAGAGGAGGATTGAGCTGAGCGAGGCCAGCAGTTTGTCGGCAATATCGCGCGCGCCGGAGACGGTATGCCCCTCTTTCTCCGGCAGCGTACAGCCCAGCGCGGAAACGCCGGTACGCATCACGTCCATCGGGTGCGAGGCCGCCGGTAACGCTTCCAGAACGGTACGGACATTGGCGGGTAATCCGCGCAGCGCTTTTAATTTGCTTTTATAAGCATTCAGCTCGTCGCGAGTCGGTAATTTTCCGTGGATCAGTAAATGCGCGACTTCTTCAAATTCGCAGTGCTCCGCCAGATCGAGAATGTCGTAACCGCGATAGTGCAGATCGTTACCGCTTTTTCCCACGGTACACAGAGCGGTGTTCCCGGCAGGTACGCCAGACAAGGCGACGGATTTTTTTGGCTTAATGACATGGTTATTATTTTGCAGGATCGTGGTGTCGCTCATAGTGTCCTCGTCATTTTTGTAATGTGTAGGGCGTAGGCCTGATAAGGCGTAGCCGCCATCAGGCATTGTCGGATGGCACTGCGTTTATCCGGCCTACGATTTTTTGGCGTACAGGGCGTCGAGTTTTTCCTCGAACTGGTAATAATTGATGCTTTCATACAGCTCGTTGCGGGTCTGCATGATGTCGATCACGTTCTTTTGCGTCCCTTCCTGGCGCAGTACGGTATAGACTTTTTCTGCGGCGCGGTTCATGGCGCGAAACGCCGACAGCGGATAGAGCGCCATCGCCACGTTTGCGCTGCGTAACTCGTCGGTAGTAAACAGCGGTGTCGCGCCAAACTCAGTGATGTTGGCGAGGATCGGCACCTGCGCCACGTCGGCGAACTGGCGGTACATCGACAGTTCGGTGATCGCCTCCGGGAACAGCATGTCAGCCCCCGCGTCTACGTAAGCCCGCGCGCGATCGAGAGCCGCCTCCAGCCCTTCCACCGCCAGCGCATCGGTACGCGCCATGATCACAAAGTTCGGATCGGTGCGCGCATCCACTGCCGCCCGAATCCTGTCCACCATCTCCTCTTTCGAGACGATCGCTTTGTTTGGACGGTGTCCACAGCGCTTAGCGCCAACCTGGTCTTCAATATGCAGCGCGGCGGCGCCCGCTTTGGCTATGGACTTTACCGTCCGCGCGACATTAAAGGCGGAGGAGCCAAAGCCGATATCCGCATCCACCAACAGCGGCAGCGGACAAACATCCGTGATGCGCCGGATATCGGTTAACACATCATCCAGCGTCGAAATCCCCAGGTCCGGCAGTCCGAGCGAGCCCGCTGCTACGCCGCCGCCAGAAAGATAGATCGCCTGATACCCGGCCCGTTGGGCCAACAGAGCATGATTAGCATTGATAGCGCCGACAATTTGCAATGGATTCTCTTTGGCGAGCGCGGCGCGAAATACCTGCCCCGGCGAATGTAGAGACATATTCGATCCTCATGTTAGTAAATTGTTACTCAAGATATATTAACCAAAGCAAAGGCTATGCCAGGCAAAGAGGCAGCGAGAAAATTAAATACAATGAGATTTAAAAACAGATAATTACAGCAATCCCTGTTATGAATAGGCGCGATTAAGGAAAAAGAAAAACGTGTCAGCTAACGTTTCATGAAACGAATTGTTCCGTTTCATTGCAACATTCATGAAACATGTTTAAAACAAAAACTCGCCCCTTAAAGATGAACCTACTGCGATGACGACTGCCCACAGCGCTCCGCGCGATAATAGCGATAAACCGGTGATCTGGACGGTCTCCGTAACGCGTCTGTTCGAACTGTTTCGGGATATCAGCCTGGAATTCGATCATCTGGCGACCATCACGCCTATTCAACTCGGCTTTGAAAAGGCGGTGACCTACATTCGCAAAAAACTGGCGACCGAGCGCTGCGACGCGATTATCGCGGCGGGTTCGAACGGGGCCTATTTAAAAAGTCGCCTGTCAATACCGGTGATCCTCATCAAGCCCAGCGGATTCGACGTATTACAGGCGCTGGCGAAAGCGGGAAAGCTCACCTCATCTATCGGCATCGTGACCTATCAGGAGACCATTCCGGCTTTACTTGCCTTTCAGAAAACGTTTCACCTCTGTCTTGAACAGCGAAGCTATGTCACCGAAGAGGACGCGCGCGGGCAAATTAACGAACTTAAGGCCAACGGTATTGAGGCCGTCGTCGGCGCGGGATTAATTACCGATCTGGCGGAAGAGGCAGGAATGACCGCCATCTTTATTTATTCCGCGGCGACCGTTCGTCAGGCCTTCCATGATGCGCTGGATATGACCCGTCTGACACGGCGCCAGCGCGTTGATTATCCGTCCGGCAAGGGATTACAAACCCGGTATGAACTGGGCGATATACGCGGCCATTCGCCGCAAATGGAGCAGGTCCGCCAGATGATTACACTCTATGCCCGCTCCCGTGCGGCAGTGCTGATTCAGGGGGAGACGGGGACCGGGAAAGAGCTGGCGGCGCAGGCGATTCACCAGACGTTTTTTCACCGCCTGCCTCACCGTCAGAATAAGCCATCCCCTCCCTTTGTCGCCGTCAATTGCGGCGCGATTACCGAGTCGTTGCTGGAAGCGGAACTGTTTGGTTATGAAGAGGGCGCATTTACCGGTTCACGACGAGGAGGCCGAGCGGGGCTGTTTGAAATCGCGCACGGCGGCACGCTGTTTCTTGATGAAATCGGCGAAATGCCCTTGCCGTTACAAACCCGACTTTTACGTGTACTGGAGGAAAAAGCCGTCACTCGCGTCGGCGGACACCAGCCGATCCCGGTGGATGTCCGGGTGATCAGCGCCACGCATTGCGATCTGGATCGGGAGATAGTGCAAGGACGTTTTCGCCCCGATCTCTTTTATCGCCTGAGTATTCTGCGTCTGATGCTTCCTCCTTTGCGCGAGCGGCAGGCTGATATTTTGCCGCTGGCGGAAAGCTTTTTAAAACAGTCGCTGGCGGCGATGGAAATTCCGTTTACCGAATCGATACGTCATGGATTGACACAGTGTCAGCCGCTTTTGCTGGCCTGGCGCTGGCCCGGTAATATTCGCGAACTGCGTAATATGATGGAGCGCCTGGCGCTTTTTTTAAGCGTCGATCCCGCGCCAACGCTGGACAGGCAATTTATGCGGCAGTTATTACCTGAGCTTATGGTGAATACAGCAGAACTGACGCCTTCAATCGTGGATGCACTCACGTTGCAGGATGTGCTGGCGCGCTTTAATGGCGATAAGACTGCTGCGGCGCGTTATCTGGGGATTAGCCGCACCACCCTTTGGCGTCGTTTAAAAGCATGTGCCAAAAACCAGTCGGGTAATTAAGACAAATGACAATGTCCTGAACGCCTGATAGCGCTACGTTTACTGCAGGCCGTCATCCGGCAAAACGGATACCGGTTGCCAGGAATAAAAAATACCCGCCGGAAACCCAGGCGGGTATTTTTATGATGCAACGCTTTTATTTCTTTTTATAAATATCAGCCGTACCATGAATTTTATTTTCTGTCTGTCCGGACGTCAGCACCACTACATCCGCCCCTTTTTCATCCGCCTTTTTAATTAAATCTTCTCTGGCGTCCAGCGGCGACATTTCCCCGGTGGTAGAAATAGTGCCAATTTTCGTGTATTCCGAAGCGACTTTATCAAAGTCCGTTTTTTTCATCATTTCTGCGGCATAGACGTTTGTCACGACAAACGCTAATGCGCCAAGCATAACCTTGTAGCCAGTTTTCATAGCAAAACCCTCGTTTTATTATTACGCCATCATCGCTTTATCAGAACAAAAATGCCGTTCGGACTGATTAAATAAGTAGTGTAGATTGCTGGAAAAATCCAGTCAGCCTCCCTTCTGTCGGCGTAACTACGCGGATTAAAAAGCTACTGCTTTGTGATCTCACTCGCAATCGTCTGGTTTGACTATTAATAAGATGAACGTTATTTCTTGAGGCTAAGGGAAGAGTTGTCTATGGAGCCGTTTCATGCCGTTGTGCTTACCGTCAGTCTGTTTGTATTAACCTTTTTTAATCCCGGCGCAAATCTGTTTGTGGTGGTGCAAACCAGCCTCGCATCAGGACGCCGGGCGGGGGTAATAACCGGCCTGGGCGTCGCCACGGGAGACGCCTTTTATTCCGGGCTGGGGCTTTTCGGTTTGGCGACGCTCATTACGCAGTGCGAAGCGGTATTTTCTCTTATCAAAATTGTCGGCGGCACCTATTTATTATGGTTCGCCTGGAACAGTATTCGCCACCAGGCGACGCCGCAAATGAGCACGCTCCAGGCACCGATTGCCGCCCCGTGGACGATTTTCTTTCGCCGGGGATTAATGACAGATTTATCTAATCCGCAAACCGTACTGTTTTTTATCAGTATTTTTTCCGTAACGCTTAGCGCAGAAACGCCCACATGGGCAAGGTTAATGGCCTGGGCCGGGATTGTGCTGTCATCCGTTATCTGGCGTATTTTTCTCAGCCAGGCCTTTTCGCTCCCCGCAGTCCGCCGTGCTTATGGGCGAATACAGCGCATTGCCAGTCGTGTTATCGGCGCCATTATCGGGATGTTTGCGCTCAGACTTCTCTATGAAGGCGTGACGCACCGCTAATGCTTGCCCGGTAGCGTTTGCTACCGGACAATAAGCGTTATCAAAACGCCCATGAAACGCTGCCTACAATGCTACGCTCGGCGCCAAAATAACAATAAGAGAGCGAATTACAGGCAGCGACATAACGTTTGTCCGTCAGGTTATTTACGTTGAGCTGGGCGCTTAAGCCATTTAACCCAATGCTGGATAAATCATACCCTACCACCATATCGACCAGTGTATAGGACGGCAACGTGTGGGTATTCAGGCGATCGCTGGTCACGCCGTTGACGTACCGGATGCCGGAGCCCAAAGTCAGCCCCTCTAACAGACCGCTTTTCACATCGTAGCTTAGCCAGGCGCTGGCCTGATTCCGTGGAGCATAAACCGCGCGCTTACCCTGCTCTTGCGGGCTACTTTTCTTATAACGGATATCAGTATAGGTATACGCCGCCTGCAAACGGACGCTATCCGACAAATGGCTAATGGCCTCCAGTTCAACCCCTTTAGACTCAATTTCACCAATCGAACGGTACGGATCGGTAGGTTCTTCTTTGGTCGCGATATTTGTCTGGTTAATACGATACACGGCGGCGCTAAACTGGCTGTTCCACCCCAGCGGTTCGTATTTTACCCCCGCCTCCCACTGCTTGCCTTTCATCGGTTCCAGCACATTGCCGTTTTCGTCGGCGAAGCTGGTTGGCGTAAACGCGGTAGAATAACTGAGATAGGGGGCGACGCCATTGTCGAACAGATAAAGCAACGCGGCACGGGTACTGACGTTGTTTTTATCGAGATCGCTGCGTGAATCATGAAGTTTGTCGATATTAGACACACTGACCCGATCGTAACGGCCGCCCAACGTAAAACGCCAGCGATCCCATGACATCTGATCCTGTAAATAGTATCCAGTCTGCCGCAACTTATGTTTTTCACGGCTGTACAACGTAATGTAATCCGGCTGAGCGCCATAAACGGGGTTGAAAGCGTCAATCGGCGGAAACGCGCCATAATAGCCAGTGGTATGATTGCTGCGATCCTGATAATCGATCCCCACCAGCAGACGATGGTTAATCTCCCCGGTATCCACGCTGCCGTCGAGCTGATTATCCAGCGCGATAGCCGACATTTTCTCCCCGGAGCCGGAATAGCCGCGATTCAGCGCCGTTTCATTCAACCAACCTGCGGCATAGACCTGATTTAACGCCACTTTAGTATGCAGATAACGCAATTTTTGCCGTACCGACCAGCCGTTATCGAACAGATGCTCGATGTTATAACCCACCATATTTTCACGGCGATCGTATTTGTCGTAGTCATCTTCACCTTCAAAGAAAGTGTTAGGAATTTTTCCGCCGTTATAAGGTACAACCGTGCCTTGATAAGGTAATCCGGAGTGGCTACCGCCTTGCGGATCACGGTGCAGATAGGCCATAAGCTCAAGACGCGTCCGATCGGTAATTCGCCAGGTCAGACTCGGCATCAGCGCATAGCGTTCCTCTTTCAAGGGGGTAAACTGCGAATCGGCGTAACGTGTCATGCCGCTAAGACGCGCCGCCACACGTTCATTGTCATCCAGAGGGCCGGTCACATCAAAAGCCGCCCCGCGCTGGTTGTTATTGCCGGCAAACAGCTTCACCTCTCCCCCGGCATCAAACGCCGGTTTTCGCGACGTCAGCGCGACAATGCCGCCTGGCGATGAACGTCCATACAGAACGGACGCCGGGCCGCGTACCACCTCAATATCCTCCAGAAACCAAGGGTCAACCACCAACGAACTGTGCGAATTGGTGTCGCCCATCATTTTTAACCCGTCGAGATAGACGTTATCCAGACTACCGTCCGAAAAACCACGCAATACAATGTAATCAAAGCGGTTAGAGGCGCCTATCTGGTTACTGTATACACCTGGGGTGTAGCTGACCGCCTGACGCACGCTGGTTGCGCCCTGCTCTTCAAACTGCTGGCGGGTAATAATGGATACCGACTGCGGCGTTTCAATATCTGGCGTCGCCAACTTGGTCGCGCCACTCTGTACGGGCGAGGTGACAATGACCGTATCATTTTTTGTTGTTTCCTGGGCAAAAAGAGGAAAAGTCGCGCCGCCGATAGTTCCGCCTATCAATAGCGCTATACGCGTTGTCGCAAACATGAACATCTCCAAAGGTATCCCTTATTGTAAATAAGAATTATTACCCTTTAGAGGTGATGAATCACTATGCGTAACGCCAGATTGCCTATGCGCAATGATAAAAAATCATAAAAAGAGGCAGAAAACCGGGTTAGCGGCGGATATTACCGCTCTGGCGGGGCACGTTACGCACAGTGTCGGGACGACGTCAGGGAAGCGTCACGCAGTTCGCCGGGCGAGCAGCCATAACGCCGACGAAATGCCGTCGCAAAGTTTGTGGCATGTTGATAGCCTGACATCCAGGCTGCCTGCTGCACGCTGTATCCCTCCATCAGATAACGACGCGCGCGCGCCAGGCGGCAATCGCGCAGATAATCAAACACGGTACAACCATAGGCATGGCGAAATTTACACCGCAGGCTACTCGGACTCATTGCCGCCCGACGCGCCAGTTCGTTCAGCGTGTATGCTTTTTCCGGCGTCTGTTCCAGTAAACGCCGAATGAGCTCCAGCCGTTGATATTCACCAGTGACGGGAAGTCCGCATTTTTGCTTTTCGGGCTGACATAGATTTAGCGCATAGCCCAGCAATTGCAGCATGATGCCTTCCAGCATTAACTGGCGTGACGCAGCATGATGTCCGGGCTGCTGCGCATAGCGTAGCCCCGAAAGAAGAAACTCCGGCACCTGCCAGACCATCGCAGAGGTAGCGCTATTTTCCCACTCGTCTGCCAGCGAGCCAGGCAAATGCTCCCGCCATCCGCCGTCCGGGTACATTCCCAGCGATAAGGTGCGTAATTTACTGTCTGCGTCGTGATGAGCGCGCATCGTCTGCTGCTCGCTAAGTTGCGAGCAAAACGCCATCCCCGCGCTCAGCAAAAAGGTCTGCTCATTTACCGCCAGCGCGACGTTACCTTCCAGCACTACCAGCATATACAGAGGACTACTATGGCGAGAGGTGGTTTCATAGGGTTGTAACACGTGAACATCCGAGCGTGTAATGCAAATCCCGCCGGGAAGCGCTATCTCTTCGATATCGCCATGAAGTACGGGACTACTCTGCGTATACTGCGGTAACGCCGGGAAGCGGTAATCAATGCCATACCGCTCGCCAAACGCGATGAAGTCGCTGACGGAAAAGATCTTTTTCATCGCCGGGGATGCGGAAGAGTGACAGGAGATCGGAGACATTATCAATACCGTTTATCTGCGTTATACCAGAGCGTTGGCCACTCTGTAACCATACCACTGCGGCCCGGGAACAACAATAAAGATGAGAATAATTATCAACCGCTTTTAATGGGAAAGATTTGGCGAGCATACGTGATCGATAAACGCCGATCTGTCGATAAAGACGCGCTTTCGCCAGAGACGAAAGCGCGTCCGGGTGGTATCAGTCAGGAGCGAAACCCTGCGGAGGTCATGAGTATTCTGAACAACATTCCGACGCCCGCCAGCAGAAGCACGCTGGCGCACCATATCGCGACCATCCATACGACTCGCCGCGACCATTTTTTCACTTTAACCATCAGTGATATCCCTCTCCATGTCGCACTTTTCCACGGAAGACGTAGTAACTCCAGAAGGTATAAGCCAGAATAATCGGGATGATTATCAGCGCCCCAACCAGCATAAAGCGTTGACTTTGCGGCGGCGCGGCGGCGGCATACAGCGAAATATCCGGTGGAATAATATTCGGCCAGATACTGATGCCTAACCCGCTGAACCCCAGAAAAATCAACCCTAGCGTGAGAATAAATGGACGCGCATGGGATTCTGGTTTTTTCACGCTGCGCCATAGCCAGACGCTAAAAGCCAACACCAGCACAGGCACCGGCAGGAAGTAGTATAAATTGGGCAGTGTGAACCAGCGCTCGGCGATATCGTCGTGGGTGAACGGCGTCCACACGCTGACGCCCCCCATCACCAGCAACAAGATGATCAACAACGGGCGCGACAGCGCGCACATCCGGCTATGTAGCGGATCTTCGCTTTTCATAATCAGCCAGGTAGCGCCCAGCAGCGCGTAGGTGACGACCAGACCGACGCCGCAGAACAGGTTAAACGGCGTCAACCAGTCAAGCTGCGAACCGCTAAAGGCTCGCCCTTCCACCTGAAAACCGCTCACCACCGCGCCCACCACAACCCCCTGGGCAAAGGTTGCCAGGATTGACCCAACGATAAAGGATTTATCCCAGAAAGCGCGATGCGACTCGGTAGCTTTAAAACGGAATTCAAAAGCGACGCCGCGGAAGATAAGACCAAGCAGCATAACCACCAGCGGGATAGTCAGCGCGTCGGCGATGACGGCATAAGCCAACGGAAACGCGCCAAAAAGCCCGGCCCCGCCCAGCACCAGCCAGGTTTCGTTACCGTCCCATATCGGCGCGACCGAGTTCACCATGACATCGCGATCGTGTTTATCACGAATAAACGGAAACAGGATACCGACGCCCAGATCGAAACCATCCATCACGATATACATCAGCGTGGCGAACACGATAATAGCAAACCAGATAACCGGAAGATCGATGGTCATTCGCGTTTCTCCTGCTCAAGCGATTCTCCCACGGCAGAGATAGGACGCGCGGGTCTGCCATCGGTTTCAGCGGTCGGTGTCTCCGCCGGCTGCGGCCCTTTCTGGATAAGGCGAATCATATAAATATAGCCAACCCCAAAGACCAGGGAATAGACCACAAAGAAGGCCAGCAAACTGATGCTCATTTGCAAGGTGCTGTGCGCGGAAACCGCATCACGCGTTCGCAGCAGGCCATAGACCACCCACGGCTGACGCCCTACTTCAGTCGTCACCCATCCAGCAAGGATAGCGATAAGCCCGGACGGCCCCATCCACAGCGCAAAGTGCATAAAGGGCCGCGAATGATACAGTCGGTGTCGGTAGCGTAGCCACAGGCTGGCCAGCCCCAGAAAGATCATCAGTACGCCCATGCCCACCATAATACGGAAAGACCAGAACACCACGGTAGAGTTGGGGCGATCCTCTTTGGGATAATCTTTTAGCGCAGGCACCTGTTTGTCCAGGCTATGCGTCAGGATCAGACTGCCCAGCGCCGGGATCTCAAGCGCATAGCGGGTCCGTTCCGCCTCCATATCCGGCCAACCTACCAGCGTAAGCGGCGTTGGCTCGCCGGGCGTATTTTCCCAGTGCCCCTCAATCGCGGCAATTTTGACCGGCTGATGCTTCAGAGTATTAAGGCCGTGCATATCGCCAATCAATGCCTGAACGGGCGCCACCACGACCGCCATCCATAACGCCATCGAGAACATACGGCGGATAGCCGGCGTATCGTTACCTTTCAGTAAATGCCAGGCTGCGGACGCGCCGACAAACATCGCGCTACTTAAAAACGCCGCAACGGACATATGCAACAGGCGATACGGGAACGACGGGTTGAAAATCACCGCGAACCAGTCCACCGGGACCACCTGACCGTTATGAATTTCAAATCCCTGCGGGGTATGCATCCAGCTATTAGATGCCAGAATCCAGAACGTCGACATTAACGTGCCCAACGCCACCATACCGGTAGACAAGAAATGCAGGCCCGGCCCGACTTTGTTCCAGCCAAAAAGCATCACGCCTAAGAATCCCGCTTCCAGGAAGAATGCGGTGAGCACTTCATAGGTTAATAAAGGCCCGGTGATACTGCCGGCGAACTGGGAAAAACCGCTCCAGTTCGTTCCGAACTGGTAAGCCATGACCAGACCGGAGACCACGCCCATCCCGAAGTTGACGGCAAAAATTTTGAGCCAGAACTGATAGAGCGAGCGCCAGACAGGATTACGCGTTTTTAGCCATAAACCTTCCAGTACCACCAGGTAACTGGCTAAGCCAATCGTAATCGCGGGGAAAATAATATGAAAAGAGACGGTAAAGGCAAACTGGAGTCTCGCTAAAAAGAATGCATCAAACTCCATGTTCCCTCCCGTTTATATACAGTCACTTTGTGTAAAATATTCACTGTTCGCAACCAGGTTGAAACGAAACGGTTATTTTCCCCAAACGTAAAAACGCCGGGGAATATCCAGATAAATTACGATTTTTTTTGCGGTTGGCTATCAGGCTTATCGCCCGATTCTGGCGCTTCGGAGGGGGCGTCTTTTTCGACAGCGAAACGGTAGTATTTATTTAGCATAACATGTCTCCCTTAGTTACATTCAATTGGCAATATCTACCCAGCCATTATGAAAAATAACGGCAAAACAAAAAAACAGCATTCTCAAGACTATTTGCAGTTTCAGCAAAATACTCTTAGCTGAAAGTTAAGAATAGACGTAAAACGATAACGTTCAAGTCAACGCGGTTTCATGGGCGGGGGATTAGCGTAGGGAGAATGACCGCAACGCTCGCTGCGCGGCGGCCATTTTATATGGTCTATCAAAAAGATAACCGTTAAGGTCCATTCAAACCCGTTAGTTCACCTTCCCCTCTATCAGGCCATTGATCGTAGAAAATACCGCCGGCGCGCTGGTCGCTTCCGCAAACTCGACATTGATATTTTGCCGACGCAGCATATCGAAGAATTTACGTTGCGCATCAAGAATAACTTGATCGCCTACGCGCATATTTTCTGCTTTAGTTTCAACCAGTAAATAAACGCTGTCGGCGTCCTGACACTCAATACGGTACACAAAATCCGGCGTGGTAGAGCCCCCCGTATATTTGGGGATCTGAATGGCCCGCTTGGGTAGTTTGCCAAATACGGAAACCTGTTGCGGATAATGGTATTTTAATAGCGGTAATTCAGGATCGACGCTGTCATAACGCAGCGGCGGTATTTGATAGAGAGAACGGGGATCATCTATCGCATTCTCATCCACATTTTTACCCAGAATTTCAGCGCTAATCTCCTCCCTGAACTGCCGTGCCGTGGAATCAAATACCGACGTTGAAGCCTGAAAATCGAGAGGCAGATAATCGTGGCGCTGCGCAAAATGCGCATTAATCCGCGCCTGTAATGCGCGGGTCATATTGTCCAACGAGATCTCGCTTAAATAGCGTGAATCTCCCTGCAAAACATCACGCAGCATCGCCATTAACACCGGGTGCAGAACATTAACCGGCAGACTGGTGCGTAACGCCAGTTGCTTAAGAAAATGGCCATATTTCATGCCCGCCATGAATTCGCTGGCGGCTAATTCGCCTTCCCGCTGCGCCACCTCAAAACGGCCATTATCCTCATTCGATACCAGCCGTTGTTGCATCTGGCTTGGCTTCTGGCGTATATACAGCGCCGGGTCACGCAGCACCTCGGCGGCAATCTGTTCCAGAGAAGCGCCGCTACGCTCGAATTGCAGCATATAACGACGGGAAAACTGCTCCCAGATACCGCTAAGTTGTTCCCAATTTTCTTTGCGTAACCTGACTCGCAATCGGGAGACGGGTCTATTGTCACGAACACGATCCGCTCGCACCCGCGCCTGCGTCAGCTCAGGGTAGAACTCCAGTAGCCATGCAAAACCACTTTTGGTTTCTCCGTTAAGCGTGACGCTGGGTTTAAACTCATTACTCCGGTTGATCAGTCTTTTATCATCCAGATCTTCCAGCAAACGAAGCTCCGTAAACGCGGGATCGACTTTTTGCCGCTCGGTGACGATAAGTGTGATCATCGCCTCATCCAGTTTCTGCTCGTTAAGCTGAACTTTGCTGTCACGATTAATCTCATCAACCAGCATACTGGCAAACGCTTTTTCATCATAGCCAATCAGAAACGCCAGCCGGGACGGCCACTCTTCCTGCTGAACGCGATGGCCGTTTTCATCCACCGGTAGCCGCAGGCCGCGCCCCACTTCCTGAATTTTGCTCGACTCGCTACCGGAAGAACGTAATTTAGCAATGACAAAAACATTCGGGTTATCCCAACCCTCGCGAAGCGTCCATTTTGAAAACAAAAAGCGGCGCGTTTCCCAATTGCCGTGATGGTCTGAAAAACTGAGCAACTTCTCTTTATTTTTCAGAATATCATCTACTTCAGCCTGGATCGCCTCATCGCCACTTCCCCGGTCTTCGCCAAAGTAACCGGCGTGAACGTTTTGGTTATCCGAGTGCAGGCTGGCGAGCGTGGCCTGCAGAAATGACAGATACTCCACTTCTCGCGGCAGGGTCTTGCGCTGATAATTGTCAATCAGTTGCGTCAGTTTCTTTTTCAGTAAACACTCAAACTTCAGTTTCAACCAACCTTCGTCATCACGATAGCTTTTAATACTGTCAATAAAGAAAAGGCTTAATGTCTTAATACGCGGGGCGTTATTTTCTGGCTCATTGCTGCGTAAGAAATTTGCCTGTTCGGTGTCAAAATGCTTATCAATAGCGTTCTGAATAATCAGTTCCTGGTAGCTCGCACCAAAGGTTCCTGGCACCAGCGCCATCCCGGCTTCCAGCTCCAGCTCGTTCGATAACATTTTACTGCCGGCATATTCAATACTGCCTTCAAATCCCGCATCGACATCGGCGAGATTTTCGCCCACGCCAACCTCGGCAATTTTGCTCCCCCGTCGGAGGATTAATTTCTTTGCCGTAACGCTGTCAACGATATAACGATTGTTGGCCTGCTCTTCGGGGAGATTCGGATAATAAATATCAATACCTTTCACCAAACCATCGTTAAAACTGTCCACTGCATTGAGATCAAACTGCGGTTGCCGGCGATAGTAATCTTTACGTACACATTTATTTTTACCCTTGCCTTCGACAATATCCGGGAAGGTGGCGCCAAAACGTACGATCATTTGCGGCTGAATGGCCTGAATCGCTCGATAAAATTTGTTATCTCGCGCAAAACGATGCGGTTCATCAATAATGACCACCGGTCGCGTCATTTGCAGCCCTTTAACAGGCGACGTCAGCCCGCCCAGTAGCGTTTGATCGTAATCGTCTCGCGTCATACTGGCGGAATTGAGCATTTGCGCATTGATTAGCAAAACCTGAATCGTATGGCTATCACGACGGCTGGCATCAGTAAAACTTAATAGCTGGGCCGGAAAATTTTTGCGTCCCGACTTCACTTTAAAATCACCAGCGTTGATGGTGCAAAGTTCCATCTGCGTATTTTCGTAGAACTGTGAAAAATGCTGTCTGGCATAATCGCTGGTGATAAAGTTCCGCGCACCTTCTTTAATGGCTGGCGTCGGCACCACCAGCACAAATTTGAAGAGGCCGTATTTCTGATGCAGTTCATACATCAACCGGGTATAGACATAGGTTTTCCCCGTCCCGGTCTCCATTTTAACGTCAATATTGGCTTTATCGTTGTAGCGCTCGTTAATCAGCGGATTAGCATAGTGATTATGATCGGCCTGCGCGTGATCGATACCGGTAAAACTCGCCAGAATGGCCGCTAATGCCTGTTCCTGATGGGGGAGTTCTTCCAATAAAATATTCATCTTCATCCCCTCTTAATAACGCTTCACCAGGTTCACTTTTTGATCAAGCTGTTTTAAGCCGATTTCCAGTTCCCGAATGGATTCAAGGTCGAAAGAGTAGCCGTAAATGACAATAGTCTGAACCGGAAGCTGGTGCGTACCAATGTGGTTGAGCAGATCGCGGGTCTGCTCTGTTCCCCATCGTTCATCAATCAGATACAGGCGCGTATTATCCACATACATGGCGCGATAGCCGGAAAAATCAACGGTCTGTACTTCAATGTCCATTTTATAACCATCGGCGACCAGCCATGTCGTTAATAGGGTCTCTTCGCCGCTTGCACCGCCCGGCACACCCAATCCTCTGGCGGAAAAAGGATTGATCATGTCGGTAAATCCTGATTCGGTGAAAGCGGTCAGTTGACCGCTGGTATTGATAAAATGGCCGGTAGCAATATCGAAGCTATCCAGATCGTCCAGCGTCTGCTGCGTCGGGGTGGCAAAACGATAATGTTTAAAACCGAGATCGCCATTGGTCGCGGGATTGTTAGCGCGGATCTTCGCCGCAACGCGTGTAATTCGCTCACGGCTGATTTCATCAATGGTGTTATAACCCGCTTTTTTCGCGATAGTGTTATTGCTTAATGTCTGATCGATAGTGCATAAAATAAACGTGCGCTGCCCCCCATCTTCTTCATTCAGCGCCATCACCGCATGGGCCGTGGTGCCAGAACCGGCAAAAAAGTCCAGAACGACGCCGTCTTTATCGATAGCGAGCTTGATGATTTTCTTCAATAACGCAGTAGGTTTCGGCGTATCAAAAACGTTGTCGCCGAAGAGATCCAGAATCTCCTTTTTCCCCTCTTTATTCGACGCTACGTTATCCCAGTAATTGGTCGTTGGCTGCCCTTTACTGTGATGCGCGTACATGACTCGCTGGGGAATACCGCCGTTATCTTTGCCAAAATAGACCAAATTATCGGCCACCAATTTTTGGTAACTGGCTTCAGGATAAGCCCATAGCCTTTCGTGTACCGTACCATTAGGCGTGGTAATTTTATAGGTATAGCCGCCGCCGCTCAGCCCTTTTGACACCGTTAACGGCACCGGCCGCCATTTTCCTTCAGGAAACTGTTCGGTCGGTTCTTTATAGGATTTCTGAATATACTCTTTAGAAAGCGGTTCTAAACGTAAGGCGCCCTGACCGGTTTTGGCGTAAACAAGAATGTATTCCCCCTGGATGGAAACGTTATCAGAGTCGTTAGAAATCTCTTTTTTGCGCTTCCACATCACATTGGTGACAAATCCGCCTTCGCCAAAAATCTCATCCATCATTAATTTAAGATTGGCGTACTCATTATCGTCGATAGAGATAAAAATAAATCCGGTATCTTTCAGGAGTTTCCTGGCCAGGAAGAGACGCGGATACATGAAAGATAACCACGCGGAGTGCGTCGATTTACCCTGAATGGATTTTAAACGTGCCAGTTCAGTATCATTAAGACCAAACATATCCTGCAACGCCCGATCGCTATATTCAAAATGATCGGGATAAACAAACCCGTCCGATCCGGTGTTATAAGGGGGATCGATATAGATCATATCGACGGTATCGGCGTAATTATTTTGCAGATGGCGTAAAACATCCAGATTATCCCCGGTCAGAAAAAGATTATGGCTGTTTTTGTTTTCTGCCAGAGTATTGTGTTCCACGTCAGGAACGATAACGGTAACGGATTTTTCACCCGCCTGTTTTTTTGCGTAATCTTTGCCAATAAAATCAATCTGATAACCGCTAGTCAGCTCATCGATATTACGCGCTTTCAGCGCGCGCTCAAATCTGGCGAGATCAAATCCGCCTTTCGCGATCAGTTCGCCCTGCTCGTCATAACGATCGGCGATAAAAAATTCCGGTAATGCACGTTGTAACTCAGACAGAAAGGCGCTATTCGGGGCAACAGACTCGTTGTGTTTTTGGTTATCTTTCAACATGATATCTTCGCTCCGTTGATAATTTTAAGGTCCAACAATCAATTTCTTATAAAGAAAAAAGTAAGCGATGATTGTAATGGTCACGAAAGGCAGATGCCATCATTAACCTTTGTTGTTCGTTGAAAGAGCGTGAAAACCAGCGGGAAGAAGGTGTGCCCCCGGCGACGGCGAGCGCCAGGAGCGTATTGTTTACGTGCGATGACCGACGGCCGACTCCGGGAGTGAGTCGCTATCTGTACCGGAGATGACGACTCCCCGGGTCTCGCGACCAAATGCCACAAATACACAGATTAAAATAGCCACCGCGCCAGCCACGATCGCCATTGCCAACCCGTAATTTCCACCATGCGTTTCCGCGATGCGGGCCTGTAACGTCGCGTTAACCGACGCCAGTAAATTACCTAGCTGGTAAACAAACCCCGGCAGCACGGCGCGCGCATTCGCCGGAACCAACTCATTCAGCCAGGTCGGCACGACTCCCCAGGCGCCCTGCACCATAAACTGCATCAGGAACGCGCCCAGGCCAATGGTGAATGATCCGCTGGAAAATGCCCATAGCGGAAGTACCGGAAGCGCAAGAAAGGCGGCGATCATGATTGCTTTTTTACGTCCAATACGTTCCGATAGCGTACCGTAGAAAATGCCGCCGAGCATCGCGGCAATGTTATAAAAAATCGCAATGATACTAATCAGATGCGGATCAAAACCATGCTGCATCTTCAAGAAGGTAGGATAGAGATCCTGCGTCCCGTGACTGAAAAAGTTAAAGAAAGCCATTACCAGCACCAGATACAGACACAACTTCCACTGCTTGCGCAGAACAGGAAGCAGCGCGGTATCCTCTTTACGCGCTCTGGCCGCCAGCCAGACGGGCGATTCCGGCACTTTAAACCAGATATAAGGCAGCAAGACAATAGGCAGGGCGCCAATCAGGAACATACCGCGCCAGCCTACCATACTGTAGAAGAGGCCAAAAATGACCGAGGCGAACAGATAGCCGCAGGGATAGCCCGCCTGAAAAATTCCTGACATCAGGCCACGCGAACGATCGGGAATGGTTTCCATCGCCAGTGATGACGCGACGCCCCATATCCCGCCCATCGCCACGCCGTACATGACCCGAAAAATCAGAAATGCCATGAAGGTGGGCGACCAGGCGGAAAGCAGTTCAAAAACCGTAAAGAACAGAATATTGAGCATCAGTATCGGTCGACGTCCGTACTTTTCCGCCATTCGGCCAAATAGCAGCGCGCCAATGGGACGTACCGCCAGGGTCAGCATAATCGCAATGGAAACCTCCGATACGGAAGCGTGAAACCATTCGGCGAGATCGCTAAGTACAAAGACAAGGATAAAGAAATCAAACGCATCCAGCATCCAACTGGTAAAGCTGGCAAACGCCACATGTCGTTGTGTCGTCGTCCAGTTCAGGGGGGTGTACATAGGTAGTGTCCTGCATCAAAAAATAACATCAAGCTTTGAAGCGGCGAGGCGCTGATGAGCGCTCCCATCGCCAAAGCGACGTAACAAGGTAGCGTTGCGCTACTTCTTTGTTATGTTTTTGTATATAGCAGGTAAAACGTTAGCAAAAATAGACAAATCATTACATATTATTAACAAAGCTTACTGACACATGATTTGTCACAGTTTTTATAGGGGTGATGTCATGCAAAGAAAAGCGAGGCATAGCTATCGTATCGCGACCGGCCTGTCGCCAGACCGGTCGCAATTGACGATTACAGCTCGCGCGGCGGGAAACCGGCCTTTTACAGGGCGGCAGCTATCTGCTCCCCGGATAGCGACGTTTCAACTTCAACCAAACGCATCGCCAGTATGGCGCATGTGTTAAACAGCAATACATTGCCTGCGCTAAATACTCGCCTTATTCAAAATCAGGCTAACGAGGGCAACGATAAACGTTCCCGCTTAATGTGACATTAGTTTGTTTGCTTGAGCCCGAACCGTGCCATGAACTTCCTGTTTGGCCCGCACGCTGGGTTAACAGGACTACCGTATTTCCGCCCATTTTATAAGCTTTGTTTTTCAGATCGTTACGGGCACCCGTTTCCAGGTTACTGTTGGATGTCCAGCCACCGGTAAAGAAATTCCCCTGGCTGCCCGTGATATCCCCTAAGTAGCTGCATTCCTTACCTGGCTCGCTGGTCATCACCCGTACCTGTTCAGCGCCATAATTCAACGAATTAGCACTACATGCGGTTAAAGCCAAACCGGCAAAACATACTACGATCTTTTTCATACTGATACCTGGTCTATTAATCATTAAATCGTGACACGTTCTCTCTTCTGGACGCCGTCAAGGAGCCATATTTAAGATGTAACGAATGTCTTTCATTTGCTGAAGAAAAGTCTCTGTCATGATGCTATCATGTATGCTTGAGGCTATTTCTTGTTCAGTTTTTTCAATATGCTCTCTGAGCCTTATTTTCGTTTGTTCGTCAAGCGACGAGATAAGTATCTTAATGGCAAGCAATAAAGTAGGGCTCATGCTTTCACACTCTCTCATCGTTAACTTTTTCATCTTGTTCACTTCAAGCCTGGCTGGCCTTTTTATCTACATGGGAGATTTTAGATGTAAATATATGGCGACTTCTTTGGTAAATAAATAGCAAATGGAAAAAACGTTTGAAGCCATATTTACGGCAAATACGCAATCTATGAATATATAAAGTCTTGCGACTAATGCCATAGCTACTGGCAATCTGATTCATCGACTTTTTGTATAAAAAATGCCATAACAACTCCTCCTCCTTTTTTGTCAACGGCACGAGTTCACCGACCGCTACATCGTTTGCACAAGCGTATTTAATGAAGTACTCAATAAAAACAGGCTTTGCCAAATCGGGATCGATATCAGGATCTCTATCGCAGCCAGATGGATAAAGTTTTCCAATATCTCTGCGCGTGAGCCAGATTCGACGAGCATGTGGATAATGCTGCATGAGCGTCTTAAAACCTTTCCAGATCCCCTGAATCAAAACTCGCCCATCAATAATAATTATGATATCTTCGCTAGCTGATATCTGACACGAATTATATCCTCCATTCAGTGGGAACATAAAGCACTTCCCAGCCTCGAAGAGTGAAGCGATACCTAAATAAGTATAATAATCATCCGTTAAAACTATGCTTATCGTTTTTAACGGAAGTTGTTCCGATTCTAAATTTATCATAATTTCATCAATAGAATAACGTCACGGTGAGTGTTTTATTGTCCTCTTAATATTACCTGATTGATCCTAACCATCCCTACTCAGTAACAACGCCACGTTATTTTTAGTTCCTTGCCATACACTTAACGCTTATACTTTTAATATCAGAAGCGATAACCTATGCTAACACCAAATGTATTGGTATCAACAGCGAAAAAACGACTTGCTTCCCATGATGCATCGATGGATATGCTTTTAACAGGATTAAATATTACGCCAGCGCCGTAGGCAAAGGAGTCTTCTTTTGAGTGTTTATTAAATTTCATCGTCGCTATACCAGCATTGCCGTACAGGCTCACATAGTCATTAAAACGATATGTCGGCCCAAACATCAAAGAACCATAGTCCACAGAATCGGAACCATTTTTATGCAATTTCCCCTCTTTCCAGGTGTAGTTCTCCATTTCTTTCCGCGTCGCGGTGAATGAGCCTAACATCCCCCAAGTCTCATTGAACTCGTAACGATATTTAAAATTAAAACCTCGCAGATCTTTGCTATCGCTATTTTTCAATGAACTGAGATGGGTTTGTGCATAACCAAACGATACGGTGTGCTGATCGTTAGCCAAAGCTAAAGATGATGCTAATAACAGACCTAAAACAACAAGGAACGAAGACCGTTTTTTCATTAAAAACACTCCATTTTGATATATAATTAAGGCGGTACCGAAACTCATGGCACACAAATAGCATATAAATTAAAAGTGACAGATATGCTTATTAACAGCCATACCAACTGCGGAGGTAATATAACCTGATATGCTCGGTAATGGATATGAAATCTGTCTTACAGAGTTCTTACTTTTTTATTAATAGCGGATTCATAGTTAATTCAAACCAGAAATTCATCGATCACTATATCGCATCCGTCAGGCAGGTTGTGAGTGTTGCCAGAGAATCGCAGTAAATCCTTTCGTAAACCTACACGTTATATCTTATTGTTTTTAATATTATTTTAAAGAATCACAGGTTAGCCCTTACTCTTTCCGGAGGGCAATTACGCAAACCACCTTCTGAACGCGTTCAGGTAGCATTCAGATCTACTGTGCGGTACAAACGTTATAAAGCTGCCGATTAAGAGAGTAGAAAAATGTTTTCTCACCAACCTTAGATATTCGAATCTCATTAGCCGCTTGCGGATGCAGAACCCGTAAATATGATAACAGATCGCCAGCCGTGTCTGTGGCAAAGACTTTTATCAAGGATACTTCAAACGTATAGACACCAGGCGCTGTTCGATGTAAATTTTTCATATATACGTCCCGGTATAATATTTTTACAGCGTTATCTTTTGTTTTTATTTCATATTGAAGCGTAATTCTTTTCATCTTAAAATCAAGAACAAGGCTACCATCGGCATGAATATTTTTAGGCTGTATCGTTGTTACCGTTCTTGTCGTACATAAAAACTCATCAGTATTAATAAATCGATAGTTATCATTTCGTACCAAAACCACCATCAGCACGACTGAAACAGCCAGCATACCAAGCGTCGCCAAGCTTAATAACGTTCTTTTATGGAAATGCATTTCGGCTCCGATATATCAAGTTGGTTAAGACACTGGACAAAAATATTTGTGTTAGGAACACGGATGTAATAAATGAATTTCCCATTTTGCTTATGTATTTCATTACTCATCTCAGAGTACGCGTCAACGATATCCGTCAGATGCGTTTTATCATGGCCTACACTATAAAAAGTGTATCCATCATATGAACCCTGGAGAGTAAAGTAATCAATATTTTCGCTCTTAACTTTATAAATCATAAAAAACATCAGGATCGCAGCTAAACAAAAATAGAGCCAATCTTTTCTATTCAGCGTCCCCTGTGTCGGTGAGATAATAGTGTCATTGTGCCGCGTTTCAACCATCGATAATTCTGTTTCAGCAACAGCAGGCAGAGCCGTGTTTTGATCCTCATTACTCAACGGTTCAATGGAAACTGAGAGCAAAACGCCCACGCGAGGACGAGTCACAACAGACGCAGCCTTAAGACCAATTTTATCAAATGATCCTCGTAGCTGGTTAATCAATTTATAATAACTGGCATCAGATACCACGACACCTTTTCGCCCCCAGACATAGTTAATTAAGTCATCTTTTTTAAAAAGGCCTTCATAAAAAGCGATAAGCAAACTACGTTCTGATTCAGATATCGTTATCGACTCTCCGGCACTGGAAAGCGTCATTCGTTCGCAATCAAGAATAACTCTTTTGTCAATCAGGTAGTTGTTCTGACTCATAAAAATATCCGCCTCAGTGCTATAACGTTTCTTCACGGCGTAAACATATTACCAGGATATATCGCACTATTGAATTTTTTCAGTAGCGGATTTCTGCATTATTCAGACGCCAGGCCGCTCGCTGGCCCGCTCTCCCCGTTGAGCAAACTATTTTGCCGCCAGGCTGACTTATCAAGCCAGCTCATAAAGTCAGTAGCCCTCATTGGCCTGGCATAAAGAAATCCCTGAACGAATCCTACGCCGTGGCTTAAAATGTAACGCAATTGGTGATGAGTGCTGACCCCTTCGGCAACCACATTGAGTCCCAGTCGCTGACTCAGCGTGATGATAGTATCCAGTACAGGAACATCATTGCTGCTGGTATCAATTGTATCGATAAATGTTCTGTCTATTTTAAGATAATTTGCAGGCAATTGTTGCAGATATGAGAGAGAGCAATAGCCAGTCCCAAAGTCATCAATCGCTATTAACACACCTTTTTCACGGAGCGTTGAAAGTTTTTCTGCGACCAGTGAAGGTTCTACAATCAGGCTACGCTCGGTGAGCTCCAGCATAAGCGTTATGATTCCCAGATGAGCCCTGAGCGCCTCTACATCTTGTATAAATCCGTCATCCATAAGATGCGCAGGCGATATATTTACGCTGATATAAAAATTATCCGGTACATTCCAGTTTGTTACGTCATGTGCAATCAATTCAAACAAATGACGAGAAAGTGGAATAATCATTCCTTCATTTTCTGCCGCGGTGATAAAAATATCCGGGGTCATAAAACGGCCATCCGGTTGCGGCCAGCGCATAAGCGCCTCCACGCCGCCGCAACTGCCGCGTTTAACATTAAAAACAGGTTGATAATGTACCGTAAACTCATTGCACGCTATTCCCCGCTCAATCTCCCGGGCCAGAGATAAGCGTTTTAAATGCCAGCGCCTGTAGAGCAAAATCATCCCTACAGAAAAGCATAATGATAGCGGAACAAAAATAAAAAGATTGTGTAACCAGTATGCCGATAATGTTGAGAAGGGAGTGCGTACCATCAGTTGGATAGAATGATCTGTTGAGGTGAACCGTTGCGTTAAAAATGCCTTACCGTACAATGTCGCAGCGCTTGTAATAGCATCCCCGGTGCCGAATGTTAGACTAAAACCAGATGCTCTTTCTGCCGCCAATATCTCCATGAGCTCCTGCACATACTGGAATCCACAATGACAAAGGCCGCTTTATTCGCTGCTATTTTTTTCACATAAACCACGACAAGCCGATCTGGCCCTTCGACCATACTACCGATGGATCGCAGCCACCGAGCCGGATAAGAAGCAGGTAAAGAAAACCCTGCCAGCCGGGAAAAATGATAGCGTTCAGTTCCTGTGACAAAGGAGCAAGTGATATCGCCATTTTCCAGAAACCCAATGTCACGGACATAAGGAGTGAAGGCCCGCGTTCTGGACAGTTCTTTCAGCGTGTCAGTGCAGGAACGTTCAGCCAGACTGGCGGCTTTTCCGGCGACTTGCCAGGAGGCGTTTGACATATCCGCGCTAAACCGCAGCAGCGTATTGGCGCTGACGGCGATATCTCTTTTTAGCTGGAAGATACCGGCGAGTAACCCCGCTAATATCATTACGATCAGTGGAACGGCAATAAACAACATCAGAAATATCTTTCTTACTTTCATAACATTGTCCTCTTACCAGCCTTTCTTTTGCCACTGTACGCTTTGATATGATAACCAAATTAACTTAATATAGAAAAGAAATATTAAGAGATACGTTATATGTTCTTAATGATAGCAAGACAGCACACCCTGTGTCGAAAACATAAAAGAAAATATCAATACTCAACAGATGCAGGATGCCATCGTTAAAATGAGTGATAGCAGATATCTAAAATAAAGTCACGTGCGATATGTTAGTCTGACACTAAGTTAACATAATAATCATGGCACGAATACCAATTAAAAACAGTATTACTCATTGTAACTCAGCATTACTACTGGTGGTACACACATTATACAAATGCCGATTAAGCGAAAACATATAGGTGTTTTTTCCAATGTTGACAATCTTTAACTCATTAATCGTACCGGGTTGTAATAGTCTCAACCAGGAGAATAAATCGCCAGCAGTATCAGAGTCAAAAGTCTTCACTGAATTGACTTTAAAAGTAAATGTTTTCATACCTGTTCTGCGCAGTTTACTGATGCAGATGTCACGGAAAAAAAGCCGTTTCTCTTTCGTATCGGTAGTAACATCGTAGTGTACGGTAATCCTGCCGGATTTAAGATCCAGAACCAGTCCACCATCCATGTACAGTTTTCGTGGTTCAATATAAGCCTCTGATTTTGTCGTGCATATAAGATTATTGGCTCTATAAGAATCACGTTTTATCCACCCAAGCACTGTTACAGACCCTATTACGATAATGATTATGAATATTATAAACATAATCAATAACGTTCTTTTACTGTAATACATTTTGGCACCGCCATTTCAACAGGATTTAAGCATTGTAGAAAAATATTCAGATTAGGTTCCCTGATATAATAAAGATGGCGTCCATTCTGCCTGTAAATTTTAATTTTCAGAGAGTTATAGGCAAAAACTACTTCGCTTAACGTGACCTTATCCTCTTTGGTTTTATAGATTACATAATCATTATATTCACCAAGATACGTAAAAAAAGCATCAGGACTTTTACGGGAAGGTGCACTATATATATGAAACATCCCATAGAATAATATCAGAATAATGACTCCTGCTAATACTATAAAAGCACTGTTATGTTTAATTTTATAGATTATGCTTTTCCGCGACAGGTTGCCATTAACGTTTTTATCCTGTACCTTTACGGTGGTTATTTTTTTTATAGGCTCAATGGAAACAGACAACGACACACCAACCCGAGGGCGAGTTACGATGTCAGATGACTGTAGACCAATGCTACTAAAATCATTTCTCATTTGATTAATAAGTTTATAGTAACTTGATTCTGAGACACAGCCTCCACGATTCTCCCAGACAAAATGGATAATATCTTCTTTTTTATAAAGGCCTTGCCAAAAAGCAAGAAGTAAATGGGTCTCGGCTTCTGATATTCTGAGTATCTCATTACCCTGCGATAAGGTCATTTTCGTACTATCAAATACAACACGCTTATCAAGTAAAAATATGCTTTCATTCATGACAATCCTAAAGGTAACTGCATCCATCATTTAGACAACATATTATCATGCTCAAAAAAGAATTCAGCCCCCTAATTAACTTCAGTTTAACTTAAAAGTATCACACATAGTAAACAATAATTGACACTCACATCAATTAACCATTAAAAATCAAAATATTACAGTAAAATCTGAATGTTTTTTTACCTTAATGCAAACTTAGAAAAATTCTGAAAGCCAAAAAGTAAGAAAAAAGTAAGACTAATTATACGGCTTCAGAAGCACATTTCAGAAAAGTTTCCTTAATCTCACTATCGTATTATCCATCGGGAGTTTTAGCTGATGCGGATTTTACATAGCAAAAGTGTGTAGATTTGTATTGCAACGTCGTTAATCTATTCAGTCACGGAGAGGATTATTATCGAATTACGCTCACTCAAATGATAACACTATCAGTTGTACTAATGAGGTATACGGGCTAAAGCGCTTATCGCTCTATTTCAGCAAAAGAGAAATAATCCTATCAGTTTGATATCGCATTAAAGATAGGCAGGAGGGTATAGCTTACATCCCAAAATAGAGTTAATGATGGTTAATTTTACCACGTCTCCATAAGCACGAAACATTTGGGCGAATTACACTCGCCCTGAAAAAAGTAAAGATTAATACAGGAACTTTATAATATGTCTATGAAAAAATATTTAGCCATGGTTACAGGCTCGTTTCTTGTCTCCAGCAGCGCGATGGCTGTTTCTGATAATACCATCACCTTTCAAGGGGAAGTCACTGATGAAACGTGCTCTGTCGTGATTAATGGCAATCAGGCTAAACCCGTCGTGTTATTGCCGACAGTAAGTACTAAAGAGTTAACAGATCAAGGGAAAACGGCGGGGTCAGTCACGTTTGACATTGGGCTGTCCGGGTGTACCGGCTCTAAGGACAAAACAACAAAAATCTCCACCGTCTTTGTCGGTAATCAGGTCACCAGTAACGGTAACCTGGGTAATACTGGCAGTGCGAAGAATGTTGAAGTTCAATTGCTCGACACCTCAGATAATCCAATCAATCTGACCGGCGGTTTTACTGGCGACGGCGACCTACAGCTGGAGCCAAATGCTTCTGAAGCGAGCGCGACTTATACCGCACAGTATTATTCTACCGGGAAAGCAGAGGCAGGGACAGTCGCTGCCACCCTACAATACGCCGTTTCGTATAAATAATTGTCGCTACGGTCTGGTGTTGAATCACCAGACCATTTTCTATCGCCAGGGAGTTGTTGAGATGAAAATGGATACCCGACATTCCGGATTATGTTACTTAATAGTTTTTCTATTCCTGGCCCTCCCCGCCACAGCATCGTGGGCGAGCGTTACTATTTTGGGTAGCCGAATAATTTACCCATCGACAGCCTCCTCCGTAGATGTGCAGTTAAAAAATAATGACGCAATACCTTATATCGTACAAACCTGGTTTGATGATGGCGATATGAATACCAGCCCGGAAAATAGCCGCGCGATGCCGTTCATTGCCACGCCGCCAGTATTTCGTATTCAACCCAAAGCTGGCCAGGTTGTACGCGTAATTTATAACAACACGAAAAAATTGCCGCAGGATCGTGAGTCAGTATTCTGGTTTAACGTATTACAGGTGCCCCCAACGAATATTGGCAGCGACAGCGGGCAAAATAAAATGTTGGTGATGCTGCGTTCAAGAATAAAACTTTTCTATCGTCCTGACGGGCTGGGCAAACCTGATAATCTGGCGAAAAAACTACAGATTAAAACGGTTAATAATGGCTCCGGAAAAAGCGGTATTGTTATTGTTAATCCGCTGCCCTGGTTTGCCTCTTTAAGTAACCTGAATGTAAAAGTGAACGGCGCTTCGTATAACCTGGATGCTGACATGATTGCCCCTTTCTCCAGCCAAACCTGGTGGCTGCCGGGCAAACGGTCACTCAAATCCTTCTCCGGTACAGTCACCGTTACTTTGGTTAACGACCAGGGTGCAAGGATAAGCGAGAGCTACGATGTCCCCCACCATTAATTTGAACCGCAAAAGCCTTGCGCTATTGATCGCCATATTTTGCTCAGGCTCCGCACAGGGTGAAGAGTATTATTTTGATCCTGCGCTACTTCAGGGGGCCACTTACGGACAAAATATTGCCCGTTTTAATGAACAGCAAATGCCTTCCGGAGACTATCTTGCCGACGTTTACGTTAATGGCACGCTGGTAACATCGAGCATTAATATTCGATTTAATGCTGTAAAAGAGGGTCAACAAACTGAACCCTGCCTGCCCTTATCGGTGATGAAAGCGGCACAGATAAAATCACTCTCCGCGACTGGCGCTGCGCCCCAGTGTCGCCCGCTCAGTGAGTGGGTACCTCATGCCGGCTGGCAATTTGATAGCGCCACGCTTCGCCTGTTGCTGACGATTCCGATGACCGAACTTACGCACAAACCGCGTGGTTATATCTCACCTTCAGAGTGGGATAGCGGCGCGCTGGCGCTGTTTTTACGCCATAACACAAACTGGACTCACACCGAAAATACCGATAGCCATTATCGTTACCAATACTTATGGAGCGGTATAAACATGGGCGTTAACCTCGGACTTTGGCAGGTCCGTCATCAAAGTAATCTGCGCTATGCCAATAGCAGCCAGAGCGGAAGCGCCTGGCGCTATAATAGTGTTCGAACCTGGGTGCAAAGACCTGTCGCGTCCATTAACAGTATCCTGTCGCTGGGCGATAGCTATACGGACTCCAGCTTATTCGGCAGCCTGTCCTTTAACGGGGCTAAGCTTGTCACCGACGAACGGATGCGCCCTCAGGGAAAACGCGGTTATGCGCCGGAAGTTCGTGGCGTAGCGGCCAGTAGCGCGCACGTGGTAGTAAAGCAACTGGGGAAAGTGATTTATGAAACCAACGTTCCGCCGGGCCCATTTTATATTGGCGATCTGTACAACACCCGTTATCAAGGCGATCTGGAGGTAGAGGTTATCGAGGCCAGCGGTAAAACCTCACGTTTCACCGTGCCTTATTCTTCCGTGCCGGATTCTGTACGTCCCGGTAACTGGCACTATTCGCTGGCCTTCGGCAGGGTTCGTCAGTACTACGATATTGAAAATCGTTTCTTTGAGGGAACGTTCCAGCACGGCGTTAATAACACCATTACCCTCAACCTCGGTTCACGAATTGCGCAGCGTTACCAGGCATGGCTGGCGGGCGGCGTCTGGGCCACGGGTATGGGCGCGTTCGGCCTCAACGCCACCTGGTCGAATGCGCGCGCAGAGCATAATGATCGCCAACAAGGCTGGCGCGCGGAACTCAGTTACAGCAAAACGTTTACCACCGGCACTAACCTGGTACTGGCGGCTTATCGTTATTCAACCAACGGTTTTCGCGATCTTCAGGACGTGCTCGGCGTACGCCGGGAAGCGAAAACGGAGATTGATTACTACTCCGACACGCTGCATCAACGCAACCGCCTGTCTGCGACGGTAAGCCAACCGTTAGGACGGCTCGGCACGCTTAACCTCAGCGCCAGCACCGCAGACTACTACAATAACCAATCGCGTATAACACAGCTACAAATGGGATATAGCAACCAGTGGCGGAATATAAGCTACGGGGTGAATATCGCACGACAGCGCACCACCTGGGATTACGATCGCTTTTATCACGGCGTCAACGAACCACTGGATGTGAGTAGCCGACAAAAATATACCGAGACAACAGTGTCGTTTAATGTCTCTATACCGCTGGATTGGGGCGAAAACAGAACCTCTGTCGCCATGAATTATAACCAGTCCCGTCAAAGCCGTTCCTCAACCGTATCAATGACGGGCAGTAGCGGTGAGAACAGCGACCTGTCATGGTCAGTTTATGGCGGCTACGAGCGTTATCGCAATGGCGATAGCGGCGCATCAACGACGTTTGGCGGTAATCTACAACAGAACACCCGGTTTGGCGCACTTCGCGTCAACTATGACCAGGGCGATAACTATCGTCAGGAAGGACTGGGCGCGTCCGGCACCCTGGTACTCCACCCTGGCGGTCTGACGGCTGGCCCCTATACCAGCGATACCTTTGCGCTCATCCATGCCGATGGCGCGCAGGGCGCGGTCGTACAGAATGGTCAGGGCGCTGTGGTTGATCACTTTGGTTACGCCATTCTGCCTTCGTTATCTCCTTACCGCGTCAATAACGTTACGCTCGATACCCGTAAGATGCGCAGCGATACCGAACTAACGGGAGGAAGCCAGCAGATTGTGCCTTATGCCGGAGCCATCGCGCGTGTCAATTTCGCCACTATCAGCGGCAAAGCGGTGCTGATCTCCGTGAAGATGCCAGATGGCGGCATACCGCCAATGGGCGCTGATGTTTTCAACGGTGAAGGCATAAACATCGGAATGGTCGGCCAGAGTGGACAGATTTATGCCCGCATCGCCCATCCGTCCGGCTCTCTGCTGGTGAGCTGGGGAAAAGGGGCAAACCAGCGTTGCCGGGTTGCCTACCAACTCGATCTTCACACAAAAGAACCGTTTCTCTATCTGAACAAAATCTGCGAGAAGGAATAGCACAATGCTTTTTAGTTTCCGAACGCTGTTGTTTATCACCAGCCTGTTCGTTAGCGCCGGAACATGGTCGTCATGTATAAAAGTCATCGATAAGAGCGCGCTCTCTGACGCGGCGATAAAAGCTGGCTACACGGCGCAAAACTGGCTCGGCGCAACTGACACGAATACCGGTAATATCGGTTTACCAACGGTGATTAGCATCAGTAATAGTGAAAAATTTCAACCCTCCGGCACACTATTGGCCAGTGGCATCGGTAACTTCCTGACAGCCGCCACCGGAACGCCCTATTCCAGTAAACAGGTACTTTACCGCTGCGATTCCTCCGATGCCGGGAAGCTCTATGAGATGTATTCGACAAATGGCGATAGCGCTTTTGCGGGAGCATTTTTTACTTCCGAAGTGGAAGGCGCCTATTATGATGTGGAGCGTAATGTTGCTGTCCGTATGACAAACCTTAGTACCGGCGAATATTACAGCCGTTTCTGGAAAGAACGCCAACTTACCGCAGACAGTTGGTTTCAGGATGATAAATATATTTATATTCCTGCCAGCGCGTTTAGCAACGTGTTATATGAGATGTTTAAAATTGACTCAAGCCAACATTTTGTCTACACGAATCCACTGGACAGAGATACCTGGACGCAGCCTCGGGGTTATATAGCGTTTAAAGGCCCAGGCTTGCTTACTGAGCAAATCAAAACGGGACTGGATCATGCTATTGATTATTATGGCTGGCCTAAGGAGTGGCCCGGGGCATGGAGTACCTATAATAGCGTCACGTATGTTCGCGGCGCGTTATGTAAAATCACAGATTATCCTGCGATCGTGAAAATTCCTCCTGTCGCCGTCGGCGTATTAACCGCCGGGGGCAGTAGCCAGGTACCTTTCCACGTCAGCCTGGAATGTGAGTCCGGCGCCGTATCCAGCCCCCGTCCAACCATTAGTGCCGCCAATGTCGCGATGGGGTTTGTAGTTAATCAACCAACCGCCGTGGCGGCGGCGCATCGCCTGGGGCTAACCACATCCGCAGGCGGTCTGTCGTGGCTACTGGACACCCATTATGGTGAACCCGGCGTAGCTTCCGGAGTGGGTATCCGCATCTATAACGATGCCGGTACGCCGATTAACCTGTTGCCCGATCGTATCAAGACGGGTGCCGGCAACGCCCGAGGCTGGTATGGCTATAAAGATTTAACCACACGGGTATCATCCGGTTCAGTAGAAACCTACAGCGGTGATTTTACTGCCTCGCTTGAGGCGATCGGCGGACAAACAGTAACGGCAGGAAGCGTGAATGCGCAATTACAGGCAGTGGTTAGTTTTCAGTAAAGTCATATTAACGCTACTCTGGTTGACGGGATGGTATGGTCAAGCACAAGCCGCCGTTAATATTGACAGAACCCGAATTATTTTTGCTTCAGATGATATCGCTCAATCGTTGACATTATCCAACGATAATACAACGCCGATGCTGTTACAGGTATGGACCGACGCCGGAAACATTGACGCCTCTCCGGATAATAGCAAAACGCCGCTGGTGGCGCTGCCGCCGGTATTTAAAATGCAGCCAGGAGAACTGAGAACGCTTCGCCTGCTCCTGAGTTCCCGCCAGCAGCTTGCAACGGACCGGGAGAGTCTCTTCTGGCTAAACATTTATCAGATACCGCCAGTCACCCATAACATTAAAAACAACCCGCGAAAACTGGTATTACCGCTTCGTTTGAGGCTAAAAATTTTAATCCGCCCAGCCGGGTTAAAAGCGCCAACGGAAGCGGAGGAGAAAAAATTACGTTTTATTGCTAAAGAGAATAATATACGGATCGTTAACCCTACCTTGTGGTATATGAGTTTAACGTTAACGATGGATGGCAAGAAAAGTATCGGGGATATCATGGTTGCGCCGAAAACAGCACTTGATGTGCCGCTAACACGCTCGCCAATGCCGGGAACATCGATAAATTATGCAGTAATCAATGAATCTGGAAACTGGCGACAATATACAGCCATACTGGAAAAATATAATATGTCAGTTATTCATTGAAAAAAACCGACACACTTAACGTATCGCGTCGTAGTGTGTCTGACATCTATGTTACGTTATAAACTGTTTTGCTCTGGTAACCCATTATGTTCTGCGGCTACGTAATGGGTTTTACAAGCTCTGATGATGAATCTGACTCAGAACAAATTCTTCCAGGTAGCCGTACGGCCAGGAGAAGTAATTTAGAGGTGGATCACAATTTTGTTAATTGATTAGATTTTATCCCAAATGGCGCCAGTATTAAGGTCGCCATATAAAAACATTCTATTACAACGAGTTATCTCCTTCTGCCTCCGCCCCGGCGCAAAGCTATAGGTTTTTTCTATCTCCTTGTGAAACAAACAATTATTCTTGATACGGTGCTGATTAACAATCGTTCGCGGGCAACGTACATTCAGCGAGTTTCAGAGCTTCCTGACGGAATTCAGCCGGTGCTGTTTCCGGGGCTTCTTACTGGTTGATACAGATCCTGCCTCTTACTTGAGAATTTACTCATTTAGCCGTATGTCCACTATGGGTGGATAAGATCATTTATCATCGTAAGGGTTGAAAGCGATAAGTTAAACTTGTCCTGGCTCAACAAGGGAACCCGACTAATGATGAGCTCTTCATCTTCAAGGCGTTTTATGCCTTCCAGCAAGAATAGACATTAAATCGACAACTGCTGCCAGGTCTTGCAGGCGCAGTGGACAATGGTGTGGTAACAGCCTGAGTCATTTCTTATTTTTCTCATTCAGCATAACTGCATCTTCTGATAGAGAAATTTTTATCTAAACATATAAAAAACACAGTGAAGAAAATGCTACTTTTTTCTAGCTAAAAAGCTACATTAATTTTTTTACGGAGAGCATCTTATGCGCAAGGTGTCGATATCTATATTATTCCTGCTAGTTTCACTAACCTGGGGGACTACATGGTTGGCTATGCGAATTGCCGTTGAAACTATCCCTCCAGTGTTTGCAACCGGAATGAGGTTTATGTTTGCAGCACCTTTTTTAATCATCATTGCATGGTTAAGAAAAAAACCGCTGTTGTTTCCTCCCGGACAACGATTATTCCAGTTTGTGATTTGCATCTTTTATTTTTCTATTCCTTTCTCACTAATGATTTATGGTGAAACCTATGTCAACTCTGGGCTTGCCGCCATTATCTTTGCGAATATGCCTGTGGCCGTTTTGATAGCATCGGTGTTGTTTCTAAATGAAAAAGCGAAACTAATGCAGATCGCGGGCTTAACTATCGCAATCACTGCATTGACGGGGATACTTCTTGAAGAAACGAATACAAGTACAGAGAGTCACTGGCAGGGTATCACTGCGCTTATTTCTGCTGTGTTAATCCATGCCATAATATATACACAATGTAAGAAAAGAAGTTGTACTGTCTCTGTTATCACATTTAATGCGCTCCCGTGCCTTTTAGCTGGGTTGATACTTTCTGCGACAGGATGGTTTTTTGAAAGACCACAAGTATCAACCTTCTCAGTACACTCAATATTAGCTACCCTGTATCTCGGGGCTTTTGCCGGAGTTTTTGGTATCCTGTGCTACTTTGCGCTTCAGCAAAAGGCTAATGCCTTCCAGGCTTCGCTTGTATTTCTTATCTTTCCGCTGATTGCGGTAAGTCTGGAAGACTATATTTATGGATATGCTATTTCAACACACTCAATGCTGCTTATTATACCATTAGCTATCGGGATATTTCTTACTCTTGTCGCCAGAAATATCTCTGTAACCAGCAGATGCCAGGATAATTCATCATAGAAATAATCGATTTATAATAACGCAAATAATTCCTGATGCCTTACTGAGCTCCGACTAATGCGGGGTGGATAAGCTGGAATACAGACCCGGTAATACACAGCGATTATATTTAACAAGCAATGTAATAAAGGAGTTTTTTATGTTCATGTTTCTGCCATTCTTGCTTGCACTGAGCGTGGCAATGGGGGCCATAAACAGAAAGGATAAAGTCAGCTACATTCTGTGGGGCGTATTACTCATCGTCACTATTTTATCATTCATTCATCATATGACCAATTCACTGACTTTGTCATTTTAAGGAGTGTGTATGAAAACGCATCATCATCCAACAACATTTGTTCATCTGATTAATCAGGTGGGACTCCTTGGGATATGCGTTGCTCTGGTTGTAGCCTTTTATTATCAACTCGTTAGGCATGAGCTGCCTTGTCCAATTTGCTTATTACAGCGGGCTGGTCTCATCATCGCCGGTTTTGGCTTTTTATTTAACCTCTGCTTTGGTCTACGAGGTATACATTACGGGATGGTAATTATTGGCAGTATCCTGACCGGAGTTATGGCATCCCGGCAAATGTGTTTGCATATCATGCCCGGTGACACAGGATATGGTTCTGCATTTTTTGGATTACACTTTTATACCTGGACTCTGATTACGTCAATTCTGATTATTATTGCTGTTGCGGTAGTTCTGGCAATCAGTAGCATGAATGTTGCATTTCGTTCATTGAATATTAATCCGGACCTGTTCAGTATTGTCGGTTGGGTATTTCTGTTACTGATTACTGCCAACCTTATTTCAACTGTACTGGAATGTGGCGGAGGGGAATGTGCTGCTAACCCGGTCACATATAAGCTACTGTCGAAATAGGATGTTGCCTTTCTGAAAACAGGCCTCCTGACGAGGACAGTTCTCCGGTTATGACGCACTTTTAAAATGACTGATTGGTAAATATATAGCAAGCACCTGTCTTGTAGAAATTGGAATGATTATGGGCTAACACGGACGTTTCAGTAACGTTGTAATGGTGCAATAATAGGAATCAAACTTACAACCTTCGCATTACGAATACAATGTTTATACCTTTCCAACCTACTGAACAACCACATCATAATACACATTTGTCTTTATAAAACATGCGACTAATTTAAATCACATGTTGATTTAAATTGACTGACGTTGATGTGTATTCACTCTGTTTACTTACCCCAGCCATTACATTAGCATACCTGCTTGATCTCCCTTTATCTAATCTTACTCCTGAAAATATTGCCACATAGTTAAATTCAGAAAAACAAACTTACAGTGGAATTGATGCTATGATCGGTATCGCACAGTTTGGCCTGAATACCCTCAAAGTGATCTACTATTTTAGCGCAGCTATTTAGCATCAGAAAACATTTTAATACCGTTATAGTGGAAAATAACCTTAACTTAAAAAATATTTACTCTACAGATGAGAGGGGGGGCACTTCAATCTGCGATTATACTCATGCAAGCAACCAAAAATAATATCAGATGTGTGTAATTTTACCTTTCATTCTTTCAGAAAGAGGCAATAATCATAAAATAAAAACAAACGACTCTAATAATAGTCTAGTAAAAATCATTTGTACTCCTCATGAAGTTGAATAGTACCCACCCAATCGCAATTTTATTTTATAACTGCTAGTATATGATTACTATAGATAGTCTTAAGTCGTATCATAAACAACCAAATACTTTATCTCTCTTGAAATAAGAGGTAGCCAATAATAAGATGATTGAAGAGTTATTATCATTTGAGGGGAATCATACTTAGCAGAGAAAATTGCTTTTATTCAACAACCTATAGAGCCCGAAATGACCGTGTTGTACATCAGTATAGCATCAATGTCCAGGCAGCTCAGCAAATGGCAAAAAAGTATAGTGAAGACTCACCGGTGGCTGTTACCACGGGTCATATAAGTTGGTTTCCCTCACCCAGGGCCTCGCCCCCAGAGGCTCTTTGCAATCATTTTTTCCTGTAATTCCAATTACTTAGAATATGAGCACGCAAGCGAGGTAAAACGTCTGGAGATAGAGAGATAGATCTATGCATTAATTATCATTATAAACAGGAAGTCATATGAAAAATGAATCTATTTATATAAATACATTTAATATGCTTAACTCGCATTCCTTACCAGAAAAACTTTCGTTTGATATATTTAGTCAACAATCCGATAGAGATAAAAGTATTTTTAAAAGAAGTCTTAATGATGGCTATATATTCAAAGGACTCGTAGGCCATGGGGTCCAAAGTTGGTGCTGGCGCATTATATGGGAAACATCACAATGTGGTGTCGCTTTAGATATACCTATTCGAGGCATATACTCAGATATTGACACGACTGATAATATGCCAGCACAGGATATTGGGGAGTTATTTGTTAATGCTTGCAGCAGTGCAATGGAATCCGAATTTCACTTCCAAAATCAAAAAGCAAACATATATATAATAATGGACACTGATGAATTCAAATTTAAGATAGTCAATACCAGAGATAATAAAACAATATATGAAGGTTCAGCGTTAGCAGAACTGTTAGATATACTTGAAAGTAGTAATAAAAAACAAATTCACGGTAAAAATATATGACAACTTTAAATAGAACATTCTTAATAAGCAATCCAAATACAAGTTCAGCGGATAGTAGCCATCCGCAACCGCACAACAGAAAACAGTTACCAGGAATAAGAGCAAGAGCATCTGTAGAACGACTAAGTGATTCTGAGACCATAAACCGACTCAAAAAAATCATACAACAAAACATATCTAATCATGGTGGTATGAATGAAATATCTCATATTAATCTGATTAACAAAATAAATAACAATCATATTTTGTCTGCTAAGAATAAAGATCACAATTTTTTTATTAGTCAGTCCACCCATGCCTGTACACAACTAAAGAAGGCAATTTGTCATGCTGATATTTGCATGCGAAAACTGGAAGATTACAAACTTAACGATTTTTCAACTCATTCAGATTCAGAAGTATTTAAGGCGCTTAATCAAGCTGTTAAAGCGCAATATTCACTTAAAGAAAAGTTAAAAATATATGGAAAAACGGTTACTGGTGATATGCTAGAATATATTAGCTTATGCGCAGAAGATTGTGAACGCCGCATCAGCAAAATGCTCAATGTTGCCAGCCAGGCAAATAATTCCAATCGAAAAAACAATATCGACATCATGAAAAATATCGGTGAAAATTTAGATAATGTTGTCACTAATATGCATGGCACTCCTCAAGCAATGCAAGAATTTTATAAAGAAGTCAACGAGTTATTGATTGAGCTGGATATATTAGAGAAAAATAATAATGGGATAAATAATAAAATCGCCTATCACCGATTAGAAAATAAAACACGCAACCTCCAGTTCAAATTAAACGCAATGCTATCGCAAAATAAAACATATGAAAGAACAAAATTAATATATGACGATATTATTTTCAACACTATCAACAAATCACTAAATCTCGCACTCGGAAGATGTAAAATAATTGCAACAGCTAATATTAATCCTGTTTTCGAAAATTCGATAAACCAACTATTTCAACCGACAATAAATACCCTGAAAACGGCCCAGGACAAAATTCCGTACATATATACGGAAGAAAAAGAAGTCATTAATTATATAATACAATATACAGAAAAACTCCAGACTAATCTACAAGAACAGGCAAAACGGCTTGGGGGTTTAAGCGAGCTCAATTCGGTACATCGAGATGTACAAAAAATGATTGAATATGTGAACACGTGGTCCTATCCTATTATAGGAAAGCTCCCTCAAAGTCTTATTAAAATAGTACGCGATAGTTTCAATCGGACAATATATAACTCTTTTGATTATCGGGTTTTTTCATCTGGATTAATCGAACTATCTCAGCTATCAATAAAATCCGCCTCTGGAAACTTTACTAACACTGGACGTTATCTGACACAAGCTTTTTATAATTCACCGGGCTCTGATGCCTTGATAGAATGTTACTCACGCGGTATTCCACCTAAATATCTTGAAAAGGATTCATCCTCCGAAAGGCTTAAATCAGCTCATACGCTAGGTTGCGGAAGCGTAAATGAAGTGACATTGTGTGTTTATAACGCACCACATGGACAACATCCTATTGAGAAAGTTTTTAAACCTGAGTATGTTGGTCGTTATGGATTAGGTAATCTTCAACTTCATTGTTTGGACGGCAATAACTTTTCAGAAATGCTAGTCCGTAATATTGCATCCAGTGAGGTAGCCAAGTATTTAGGTTGTCAAAATATAGTATCAACAGCAACAGCGGGAATGTATAAAAAACAGTTTGGGCTTTTTATGAATAAAGCCCCTGGAAAAACACCTTGTGATCTTGTAAGTACAGGCGGGATAACTCAATCCCAGTTAGAATCGATTCTTAGCATATGTAAAACAAATAACAAATTCGAAATTGCAAAAGCAAATTTACGGCATGAATTAAATAATCTGGAGTGGGCTGATGCGTTAGCCGGCCAAATAGATCGACATTCTGAGAATTATCTTATCGATATTGATAAGCTTACCGGCAACATAAAAGTAACAGGGATTGATAATGATGCCTCCTTTAGCGTAGCATTAACAGGTATAGGTATTATATCAGTAAATAATCTAAATATATCTGTGCAAGACAGGAATAAGTTAACCCCTTATTTTCTTAGAACATCGCAGGGAAAACTATACCTTGATGATTATCATAGCCCGGTAATTGATATTCGCATGTTAGATCATATCGGTCAAGAAACCATAAGAAATATTACTGGGATAAATCAAAAAATAGTGCCTGATCTTATTTCTCAGGAGACTTACGACGCATTAATGTCTATCGATGCTGTTGATTATGCAGAAACCCTAAGCGAATTATTACCACCAGCGAATGTTCAAGCTGCCCTTAAGCGTCTTGAATCAGCTAAACAACATGCTTCAGAATTATATCGTAATAATCGGGTCATAAGTAATTGGCAAGATCCTAACATTGAAATTTATTATAACAACGAACTGCTAGATTATGAAAATAAAGTAAACAGAGGCATCAGTTATCCACAAAATGCCAATCTCGATCTATCTTTATATCTTAGGGACTTCCACTATAGTGTATTATTGGTTTGATTTTCAGAAACTTATAATATGCAGCGTCTGAAAGTACGGGTGTTTGAGAATTTGACATCAGGCACTGGCTGTTACATTTTTAGCCGTATACTGCTGGTCCCATGATGCGATAAGGCGGTGTCGTATAAAACATAAACAATGTCTAATTTTGGGCTTCTCGCTACACCTGATTTGATATATAAATCAATATATGTGCAAAAAGAATGATGATAGCGAATAGTATTCAGACGCTGATTTTATTTCATTCTTATAATATATAAACTGGAGTTTTGCTAATATGAGCAGTAAAGATCAACAATCTCAATGTAAAAAAATTAAATTATATAATTCTGAAATAATGGATTTACAATTTAAAATAGAAAAAATATCTCAGATTCTGAAAGATTTTGATGAGCATAGCTTGCAGGTTGATGACAAAAAAAAGATCACTATAAAAACAACGCCTAAAGTAAATAAAAACATTGCTAATGTATTAAACATCAGCTACGAAGAATGCGTAAATTTACCTACAAAAATCATCTTGAAGAAATTATCAGAAGAACAAAAAAAGAGCAAGAATGTAGCAATGGAAAAACTAAAATTCATTACAACCATTAGCCAATCTCTACTACACCTGGCAACAATAAGACACAAAAAGTAGCAAAAATTGATGAAAAGTTATTTTATTAGAAGTTAAATCTCACATTAGTGCACTTATCGAAATATGTTCACGAGGTGTGTAATAATACACCATTAATGGCGATTCAAATGCAAAATATCTGGTAATATTATGTTTCATAGATTTTTTTCTGGATACACGTAAGTACAGGTAAATAAATGAATCTTTATGACATTGATAAACCCACCGAATACATAGAAAAATTGTTATCTCTCTTTCCTGTTACACAGCCATTTTTGCTTGAGTCGGGGAGTATTTTAGATCCTAAGGAGAAAAAAGATTCAATGCAAAAAAAGATTTATTTTTTGCTTGATGGCGCATTGCTTGTATCTATCGGCGAAGGTGAAAAAAAACATAATCTGGGTATAACTACCAGTCCTTATATCCTTGGGCTAGGCCAGTTAGGACAAACTGGTGCTATTTGCGAGTTTGAATCAATATCACCATGCTTACTGGATTCAGTTGACATTGACGTCTTCAATAAGATTATAGATGAAAATGGCATGTGGCGTGAAGTTGTTCAGATTTTGTTACCCACGTTAGCAACAGTAGCAGTTCGAGCCTCCACATCAGGTTTACAATCTGCTTATGAAATAATTCGCAGTTATCTAATTTATATGGAAAATGAAAACTCCTATGCTATCAAGGAAAGGTATACCGTTGTCAAGTACATGCAGACATTTTCAAGGTTATCACGCAGCATGATTCTAAAAATTTTAGCACAACTAAAAATTGGTGGTTTCATTGAAATGGAAAATGGAAAACTTATAAGAATTAATAAAAAATTACCAGAAAAATTTTAACAGTATTTTTATGTATTATCTTCACTGCCAGACCTCTGCTGCATTGGAATCCAAAATGAGACCGCAAGGTAATTTATTAATCCTGTAACTAATGCATTATTGGCCTTGTCATAAACAGATAAATAGCTTTATAGTCTGGCGATATACCCAAGCGAAATTCAGTCTTGTAAAATTTTAATGGATAATAAGCACACAGCTTATAAGGAGTAATTGGATGTCATTACGGGCAAATATAATTTTAAAAGAATTTGGTATCACTCAGGGCGTACCGGATATGAAGTTTAATGAGGATGGTATCTGTTCATTTCTTATTGATGAGGAATATGACATTACTCTCATTGCTGATAGTGACGAAAAAATATACATGTATGGTGTTTTAGCCAATACCACAATCGAAGACGCCCATAAGCAAGCACTAGTACTTATTTCTGCAAATACTTATCTTTTCAGTAGCGCTGAGCTTGTATGCTGTTATGAATCACAAGCACAGGCTTTCATTTTAATGAAAGTTCTAAACCTGGATAACTTAACAACCAACATTATCGAAGAAAGTATCGATAAAATTATTGATACGATAAAAAATGTACGAAGCACTCTGGCAGAGTTGGAGCTTTGAAAAAGACTTAATACATTAATATTGCTGGTGCTGGCTTCCTGACCTCGGTTGGATAGCAGAATATTGTATAGCCGTAAACTTAATAGTTAGCTGCACCATATTTCAAAAAATAAACAACATTAAGTAATTATTCTTATGAAAAAAAAATCTTTTTTTACTCGTTTTAACTTGTATATCGTCGGTAGTTTATGCCCAAAATATCGACTCGTCAAAAACGGCGAAAAATGAGGATTTGCCGACACTAAATTCCACATTAACACCGAGTACACAACCCACCCCTTTTGAAAATAAAATCATCAAAGGCGCATCATCATTCGCAAAATCACGCGAATCAGTGAGTAACCATGCTTATGCGCAGGTATCTCAGCTAGCATCCGATGCTTTTGAAAAGTGGTTAAAGCAGTACGGAAATGCTCGCATAACGCTCAATACACAAACACAAAATAGTAAGGCTTTAGCCGGCAGTAGCGCCGACCTGCTGTTTGGCCTTCACAATCAAGAAAATCGTCTTGACTATATCCAGTTCGATACACATTACGAGGATTCTGATGATATGATTGTTAATGTGGGTCTTGGGCAACGTTATTTTCTGAAAAATAATACCATGTTAGGTTATAATCTATTCTATGATCAAAATATGAGTAGCAATGTAACCCGTACGGGTGTTGGCCTTGAACTCTGGCGTGACTATTTCAAATTCAGTGGCAACGGATATTTTGCACTTAGTGACTGGCAAGATTCTGACGAATTACAAGATTATGATGAAAAGGCTGCCGATGGCTATGATATACAAATAGAAGGTTATTTACCTTCTTATGCTCAGCTAGGCGGGCATGTGAAATATGAACAATATTTTGGTGATGATGTCGCATTATTTGGTACCGACCATCTGCAAACGAATCCAAATGCCATCACTGTAGGACTCAGTTATACACCAATTCCTTTAGTCACCTTTGCAGCAGATTATAAAAAGGGAAGTGATTCACTGGACGATACGGCAATATCAGTGTCCTTCAACTATGCATTTGGTATTCCCTGGTCACAACAAATTTCCCCAGATGCAGTACAAATTCGTCGTTCTTTAATGGGGTCACGCTTCGATTTCGTTGAGCGTAACAATGATATTGTTATGCAATATCGCAAACAAGATGTCATTAAACTCTCGCTACCTGCATCATTAAGCGGGGAGATATCAAAGCAGGTACCATTGACAGCATCGGTTGATACAAAAAATGGGCTTGATCATATTCAATGGGACCCATCATCATCCCTGCTGAAAGCCAATGGATCTGTTACACAGGGTAGCGACGCGACACATTTCACTGTCACGTTACCTCCTGTCGCAGGGCAGTATACCCTTAAGGGCATCGCTTATGATCGCCACAACAATGCCTCAAATAGCGCACAAACTCAATTTACAGTTATTGAATCGAGTGCAGGAAACCCACAAATAACCTTTAAAACACCAGAAACAGCCTGGACCGATCGCGCTGAACCTCTTAGTGTGATTGTTACCGATTCCACGGGTAATCCAGCACCGGGCACTTCTATCACATTCTCCACCACCAGTGGAATCTGCGGCGGTAGCGATTGTTCCTTTAGCAAAACCGAAGTTACGGCAAAAGATGAGAGTGGCATAGCTATCGCCTCAACAACATTATCTGACACTACAGATGGGCCGGTGACTGTTACAGCATGTATTACGGGTACAAATAACTGCACTAACCAGACGATTACATTTTATGATCCACCAGCACTTACCGGACAACTACAGCTGGCAGGGAAAGCACTGCTTGATAATTCGCTACCGTCCTCATGGATTAGCAACACACAATTTAAACTTAGTTCTACCGCACAGGGTGGGGATGGCCATTATAGCTGGGAATCATCGAACGAGGATATTGCTTCAGTCGATCAAAATGGCGTCGTAACGATCAAGGATCAATTAGCTAACTTTACTATCCGTATTACCAGTCTGGGAAGGCAATCTGATGATGCCAGCTCGTTGCATATAGCAAAAGGGAATGAAATGTTACATGTTTCCTCATCACTGGCGACCTACGATGATACAAAAGCTAACTGTGAAAAAATGGGTCGCAAAATACCAGCATTGGCTGATTTCCAACGCATAACGGCAATGTGGGGGAATATGGATAGTTACCCAACTTATCAGGCAATGAATAAATATGTTTGGGCGGAGAGCGAGACAACGAGTGATGTCGGGACGGGTTACCGCATGAGAGATGGTGCCAATTATCCTAACTTGCTAAAAACAGATCCTGAATATCAGGGATGCCTGGAATAAAAATGAACGCCAGCCCGAAGGGCTGGCATTTTACTCACATACACATAAACTGATTATCCCATGCTCAACGCGACAACTTCCCCCTACAATCCTTATTTTATAAATTCTAATCTTACTCACATAAGACAGACGCCTCCCTAAGCGAGATGGAGACCTTCTGGCTCACAGATAACTCTGGCCGATAGGTTGAGCATAGAAAGCATGTGGAAATAATCCCGTTTCTCCCCTGAATTTAGGACATAAAATGAATCCAGAAACATTCCATCTGCTTAATGCCTTTTATGAGCAGACACTTGGGAAACCGTTAGAATCATGCAGCCTGGTAGGCTTCAACGGGCAAGATACCGTTAAAATTCTCTGGTCTCTCAATGAGATTTTTATTCCCCATTTGCACCGTCTAAAAACCCTCCGGTATAAAGCGCAATACGAACCAGAAGCGGACGAAGCGATCAAAAATCTTGTATTGAACGGCGATGACTGGTCATCACTTCCTCTTACGGTTTTACGTATCCTCTTCGAAAGGCATCAACAGGGTCTCTTGCTTTGTATTGGTAACGCCACTGGGGAAAACCGGGTTATTGCGTATGCTCCGGCAGATCTGAATGACAATACCCGGGCAACTTTCGTAATCGCTTTTCTACTACATGCAATGGTTCTTCCTTTTCCAGTAGCCGACGAATCACAACTCGACATTGACTCAATGCTTGAGTATCAATCCGACGCGTTGCATTAACGGATTTCTGGTGGACTTCTTCGAATTGAAACTATCAGACATGTTTTCCGCTCCCTTTTGTCATTACACTTTATCCAAAAGAGAGGGGGTCGGCTATTTCAATCCAATAATTCGTAACCAGTGTATCAATGCATCCTGCCCCACATCACCAGGATGAACAGTGATAAAGCCCCACTTCTATGGTTGACCGCTAACTCTGCGCAGAGAACAAGGTTATTCAGAGACAAAATATTCAAAGCCAACGCAAACCAGACCTTCAGATGACGGAAGTAGTATAAAGATGATTCGCTAATGCTTTTTATTACCAATGAGGAACTGGAGTTCAGGCGGGTAAAAAAGAAATGCGCATGCACCCTGTTGCATAAAGTCCCTGGTCCGGGTTGATATTAATATCTTCAATAATCGAACCCGATACCGACGACATCATCCCCGGCTGATAGCGGCAGGGGGATCAAGTAGTGCAACCCGACGATACTGGTGAAAGGGATTCTAAGGTATCGCGTAAAAAGCTCTGACATAATAAACGATCGGGCATAGACGTAATCTCATTGAATTGTTGGCAAAATCAGTCGATCGCATTTTTTATGCCCGTCCTTTTTTATCCGCTCATTACTGGGGGAAGCCCTCAGTGGAGGAGTGTGGTCAGGTCAATTTCATAAGAGTACTCAAAACACAAAATCAATTATAAGTAAAGGTAAATGTTCCCATAGCTTTAAATGTTCCTGTGGTTATTACTCCCTTCCCATCGTCACTTAGCACTGCATAAAAATTAGCCTCGCGAGTATCAGGTGTGCTTGAATCCTGGACAGAATAATAACTATTAGCATCATTTGGAATCAATGCGACATCATTCGTTGAGTATATCTGTACACCGACACCACGCTGTGCATTATTGATATCAGCCAACATACTATTGCTATAAGGTGATACGTATTGGGACGTTAGTTTGGTGATCAGATGATTAACACCACCACAGCCGGTTAATTTTATAGTAAATGGAATTTTTTTCGGATGTTTATTACCAATCAGTTCACTCGTATAGTAATCACCAAGATTAACCTGAGTCCCTGATGCATTATCTGAATTTTCAAGCGTGGCCGCATCACATGTCGGTTGCGGGATGTTAAGAGTGAATGAATTATTATTAATCTGAATATCCTGCGCATCAGTCTGGGAACCAATTCGGAAATCACCAACCATATTTGCGTTAGGTGTTATGGTATGCCCCTGCCCTGGTACATAATCTCGGGTCTGGAAAAGTGTCAAGTCGAAATGACCTGACTTACCTTTCCAGTACTCTTTATCATGATCATCATCAACTGAAAAAACCGTTGTGTAGTCCGTACTCATTGCAATGTAACCCGTTGGTGGCTCTGAATTCGAGACGAATTTTATTCCATATACAATTCCGGTAACGTTTGTGGGAAATAATGCTACTTTAACACCATTAATAGTCGTACTTGTAACCGCAACCCCTGATTGCTTTGAGTTTAAGTCTTGCCCCCCCTTACCAGCATTACATGAAGTAGTTACTATTACAGAACCTTTGATATTATCTTTCAAAATTTTTGTATCAGAAACGGGGGAAGTAATATCAACTGATTGTGATGCAAAGGTTAATGTATCCGTTTTTGCACCATTAAAAAAACACTCAGTTGCCCCAAACGCATGGATAGAGAAAGAAAATAAAAAAACACCAATGACAGGCCTTGATAGTTTACAAGCGATACGTCCATTATTCATAAGTTACCTCTACAGTCACATGCGTCGTAAAATCCCCCTCTGTAATAGTGTTAATTTTTTGCAAGCGCGCAAAAAAACCATAACTATTTAGATAGGTATCAGATGTTACATCAAAAATAGCATTCGAATGCCCGGATTCATCAAGCACATTTTTATCCTGCTGTTCAGCAAAGATAACTAACCCTACGCCAGTTGCGCCTCCATCAGCAGGTAATATATCATTAGCAAATGCCTGAGAACTTTCTACGGGGAAAGTACCTGATTGAGGGGAAAAGTTAAAAATAAGCTTGCTGATACCACCATTACTCAGCGGAGAGCAATCTGATACGTTAATAGAAAAATGCTTTCCATTACCGATATAATTGGTAAAAGAGTCAACGCTTTCAATCGCAGCAATACTTTGCTTCCCAAGGTCAACAGACCCGGAGTCGGAAAAAGAAATCTTACAACTATTTTCAACCACATTTGCTTTCACATTTAACGAAAGAGTTTGCTCTGCAGAATGCGCTATCCTTACGGTATCTATCTGAAAGATAAGCATAGTCAGAAGGCAACAGTACCATAGTGAATGTCGATAATTCATGTTGTCTTTCTCAAATCTACGGGTATGTAACGATAAGTGTAAGAGTTGTATCAAAACTCCCGGCCTGTAATGTGGTTTCAGTCGGTATCATTCGTATGCTCATCGGTAAAATCGTCGTATCATTGGTCACAGAAAAACTTTGTCCTGATGATTGCGAGCAGATAAATTTCGTACCGGCATCTGGTTCGCCATTCCATAATTCAACAGCAATCCCTTTGGCATCACCATTCGTATTGGCAAAAGCATCTTCCTGTCCATCACCATTAGTACATAGAGAGGAGGAGGATGGCGCAATGGTAACTTTCGTTACTGCCAGGCAATCATTAAGAGCAATACTAAAATTTTTAGTTGGTTTATTACTGTTAAACTCAGAAATATACATATTACCAAAATCCAGTGTATCAACTAAGTTACCAGCATCATCATGTAAAACTGCTTTGCAAGTCCCACTTTCTATTGTCGAATTAAATGTTGCCGTTATTGAAGCAGTATCAGTAAGAGCGAAACTAATTTGAGATGATGACACCAATACTCCGGCAAGTATCATTCTCTGCAGATTAAGCATAATAACACCCAATATCCTATATTTTTATTCATAGGTAAAATTGAAAGTAGCAATAGTACTAAAATTCCCTGCTGATATTTTATCGGAAGTGCTAATCAAACGAGCAATTAAAGGTACAGTACCGCTGTGAATTTCATCCTGGGTCCACACCAACCCTCCATCGTCTGCAGTACTGTTGATGGTAAAAGGGGTATCCGGTGCAGTCTGGCGGGCAATAGTTAATCCTATATTTTTTGCGCCGCCATCGCTCCCGGCCAAAGAGTTAACTAACGCAGTAGTCACCCCGGATACAGCCGCTCCACCAATGGATACATTAATTTTACTAATTTCAGGGGCGCAATTAACTATGCCTATGGAAAAATCTGTGGAAGCGCTGTCCAGGTGATTAATAATGTCCATCGCCCCCACTTTACCATTATTACCAATCGTGAAAGTATAGTTATTTCCTCCAGTAGACTTGCCACCCAGCAATGTCATATCGCAAGTTGAGATTTTAATGTTGGCTATGAAATCAAGGTCAAGGTTCAGCGCATTAACTTTCCATGAAATAATACATGATAAAAAACAGAAAAAATAACCATGATACCGCCTTCCAAAAGTCATCATCGTATGATCCTTAGTGTAAATTTTATTTTAATTATTCTGCTTACAAAGCATTGCAGATAGCAGCATACTGGTATTTTTTTTATCATTCCGTGCAGGCAAATGGTAATTGACATAGCATTGCTGGCTTGTATCTTCCCCCCATTTAATATGCAATGTGCCAGTATCCTTCATCCCACGAAGTAACACTTTACCACCCTGTCCAACCGCGCTAAGCCATTCATTATTTTCATCATACACGTCAGCACCGAATGGTATATGAGAATGCTGTTCGGTCATAATGTCAAAGACATACGGTGTTCCCACTTTAGTCTTAAAACTAACCTCCACTACCGCACCGGCATCAGGAATAACTGTTGCAGAGGTATTATCCAAATAAACGGAGTTATCAAGCTGGCTAATATCTACATTTACCATATTACGATGATAGGGAGATAAATTAGTGACTACACCATAGCCAGAGTGATCGATTTGGTTATCAGAAGATCCAACATGACTTCCTTCGGCCCCAGGCGCACTAACTAATGCTATCGTATTTGCGCTATCAATATTATCCGGGACAAAAACAAGCCCATCATGGTAAAGGATCATGCCTCCGCTAGCACCCAATGACATTTGCTTATCACCCCGGTCACTGCCGGAGAGTGATGCATTCCATGGACCGAACCGGCTTGCATAATTAACATTTCCCCCAACCTGCGTGAGATTGTTACCCGACTGGTTAGAGTCTGCCGAATATGAGGTGTTCAAACTATAATTGAATCGGTTATCGGTTGAATTACCATTGGTACTGGCGTCAAGCTGGGTAGTGCCGTCAGAATCGCTTCGCAGCCCCATATTAACATCAGTAAACCCATATTTTTTCTTAAAATTTGGGGATAATTTTTCAAACGGTAAATTAAAACTTAGATAAACACTATCATCCGAATCATTATTCTCATCATAGCTGCGTTGAGCGGTAATACTGTATGTTCCCCAACGGAAAGCATTGCTGTACCCTAATGAATATTGGGTGTTGCTCTGCTCTGACCAATATCTATTCCAACTCCCTGACACATACAGCGATCCCCAATATTCATTATAAAAGTCAAGAGGCTGGGTAATATTGACTTGCAATTGATCCTTTAATCTTTGATAGTCACTGATCACCCATTGAGCCTGATTTTGGGTATGTTTTAATTGATCATAAATATTAGTTGCATCACTCAAAGATAAATAATGCTCTGTAGCATAACGCCATGCAGCAACGTTAACTGAGGTTTTACTTTGCGCTAATTGCTGACTATAGGACAAACGGTAACTCGTACCATTCCATTTTCCGATATCAGGCAGCGTGGCATAGGACTGTGTCGCATCAAACGCAAAAGCGCCTAAAGCAGTATTGACGGCGCTTCCTAACAAAAATGCGTCATAGTCCTGGTCTGTTGACTGGAATCCTGCATAGGTAGTCAGTTTGTCAGTCAGACCGTAATAGACAGATGCGGTCGCAATATCAGGGGAATGGTACAATCCATCCTGGTCTAACTGACCTAAGGCAACCTCCCAACGCAGGCTATCTTCACGTAAAAGTTGTGAAACAGAGGAGAAAGGAACCGAAAAATGTTGCTCCCTGCCATCAGCCTCAGTGAGCGTCACATCCAAATCATTTCCGAACCCGGAGGGGGTAATATCTGTTATTTCAAATGGGCCAGGCGGTACAGTGACCTGTTTTATGATATTACCATTCTGTTTAACGGTGACCTTAGCATTGGTGTTAGCTACCCCTTTGATAGTCGGAGCATAACCAGACTCAGCTCCAGTTAACATACGATCATCGTTATAAAGATGAATACCTTTTACTGCTACAGAATCAAATGTATCGCCACGGGTACTGCTTTGACCAATAACCAACTGAGACTTCAGGGAGGCAATATCACGCTGTAACCAGGCCTCTTGACTATCATAGGTAGCTTTATTGCCTGATTCCCAGTTCAGAGCACCACGACTGCGAAACCGCCATTCACCAAAATTGAGCCCATAGTGAAGCCCTGAATACACACTGTCGCTTGAATCATCCGCGTTGTCTGAATGATAGGCATTGACGTCATATGAAAATGTACCGGCAGTGATACCCTCATCCCATAGGCTTGGGTCAATATAACCATCCGGTCTGTTTTCTATATAAAGTTGTGGGATACTGATATTTAACTCTTGCGTTTCCTGATCAAAACGTACTTTTATCCCGGGCGTGACTTTTAGTAAGTTGTAATAATCCTCACCCGCCTTCTTCATCTTATCCTGAGACTTAAGTGAATATTTAATACCTAGCTGCGTCAGTGTTTTTTCAGTAACAAAGGGAGAAATGTTTTTATTACCATCATCAATATATAAGATCGTTGCATTTAACTTTAGCTGATCATTAACAAGGACATCCAAATTGTAATTTCCCGGCATCACTGGATTACCTTCGGCATAACGGCTTACGTCAACATCTTTAGCATTACCATTCAGAAAGCGTGAATCAAACTCAACTTTTTCATCCCCACCCGATATGTCAGGCTCTTGCGCACTCCGACTAAGTTCGTTCAGAGCAACAACAGATCTGGAAGTCGTACCTGCGTCATCACCTGTAATAGACCGCTTTGAAGCCCTAATTTGCTTTGGAAAAGATGAGCCTGGTTGCCTCTCTTTGAGAACCGATTTATGTACATCACGAAAGACATCATTACTTTTTTCACGTTGAACAAGTGTAGTTAATGATGCTGCTTTCATAGCATCAAAGGAAGTATCTTGTTTTTTTCCATCATGCTCTTTCAACGGAACAATAATTCCGGTAGAATTTTTGGCGTTTCCAGATAAAAAAATATTATGCAAGTTATTATTAGCTTGCTGAACAGGCTGACTCTCAATTTTCGCATACGTAGGTACTGGCATTTCACCCGTTGCAGCCATTTTCTAGCTGCGCATTTCGTCTTGATCTACCTTTGAAATTATTTTTTCTCCTGGTCTTGCAACATTCAAAGACGCATTTTCTGGGCCATTTGAATATAAAATACTCCGTATCTTCTGTTCTGCGACATCAGTGTCAGTGGGATCGTCTTCTGCATATTTTACAACAGGAGAAGAATTTACATCTTTTTCATTTCCAACAAGTCCATAAGTTACAAATGAGATAGTCACAATACAAACCCCACTACCAACAAATACCCAACCCCACTTCCTTTTTCGATTTTGATACATATGGAAACTCTTGCTCAATGAATGCTTAGCATGGTTTTGCAAGTAAATAGCGTAATATCATAGAGTAAAATGATATCACTCTATTTACGGGCACAATTATGACAGGCGAATTTAAATGATAAATTCCATGAACAACTATATGACGAATATCATAATGACACATTCGCTGTCGTTAGCCCACCGAAGTCATTAACCACAGAGTAGTTGATTTTTCCATGTTCTGGAATATTGATTCCATTCGATGCGACAATGGGAAAATGTGCAGTCCCAAAAGGACTTAACATTTCCGTATTAATTGAATAATTTTTATCTGCAATGTCAATATTGGCTTTGTCCATTGATAAATAATAGCCACTATTATTCGTCACAGTGAAAAAATAGCCTTTTTTATTGCGTCCCCAGTTCCATTTAACTTTTTTCAGTGCAGACGCCAAATCACCATCCAAAGAACGTGGCCTGTAAATAAATTTGATGCGTGTTCGAAATGCTAATTGAAGCTTATTAGCAGACGCTGAAGAATCATCTTTTGGGGGTACTTCCAGCACATTGAACCAATACAATGATTCACGATCTTGCGGCAACGTTCCACCGGTATAAATGACTCGCACAGTTTGCCCATGGTCTTTATCAATACGTGTAATTGGCGGTGTTATGACAAATGGCGCATCTATTTCATCCGGAGACTTGTTTTCAGTCCCATTATCAAGCCATGTTTGTACGAGCAATGGACGCTCACCACGATTGTCAAGATGGACTGTTACAGCACTTTTGCCCTCTGGATAAATAACCCGAGTCCCGGATATCACAATATCAGCCTGAGAATATAATGGAAATAATCCGAAGAATGTCAACAGAAAAAACCTTATGCCATTGGTACATATGCGCATAATAAGCTCCACTAATTGCTAATAATACGTAATACTAAACGTTGCATTGGTGTGAACCTTACCGGGAACAATTTGATTTGAATCAGAATTAAACTGTGGACCAGGTACATAAGCAGCCGCGAATGAAAAAACGCCACTGCCATTGTCAAGTGTTACAATCTGGGGAGTATCATCCTGACGCCCGATAAAAACTTGTGAACTTTGTGAATTTCCATTATTGAAAAGGACAACATTGACATTTTTTGCTGCATCATCAATCGTCGTATCATTATTTAGAGTACCATCTGTTAAGTTCGCAAACTCTTCAGAGGAAAATGACACTTGTGCCCTGGAAATCCCGGTGGCACAGCCACTAAGCTCAATATCGAAAGGCGTTCGTCCTACACCACCATTTTCAATAGTTGCGGATTCAACATCTTTTTTTGCGACAACAGGCATAACCAATGTCATATTTGAACTTTGTGAACCAGTTGAGTTGGAAATCTTACATGTTTCACCAGTGACACCTCCCGTAAATGTAATAATGCCAACATCACCGTCAGCAGCTATCACTCCTGCAGAAGAGAGCACCGCACAAGCAACACATAGCGAACAACCAACCTTGTACCACGCTGAATAATCTTTTGACATAACCTAAACTCTTATTGGTAGATAATTCTATCATTATGTTTCCCCAAAAGGGAAACAACAGAATTATCCATCATGGCTCCGCAGTAATTCAAGCATACAAAAAGAGTAAAAATAGACATATGTGAGGGAATAAAAAACAACAACGGTCCAAATTAATTTACACTGGCATGTGTACGATTACCTCCCTCCCTCTCCCAGATTAGTCTCCCACTACAGAAACAAATACAGTAACATCCCATTGTTACCAGGAGGTTTTATGCCAAACACACAGTTAAATACGTCGGTTTCAACAATGTCTCCTTCTACTTATAGTACAAGGGATGATCGTAGCGATAACCATAAAAATGGTTGTTTTCATAAATTCAGGATCCGTCTAAGAAGGAACCCGGAGAAATCACTAAATGATTTAAACTATAGTTTATCTTTGTGCGAGCAGACATTTTCCATCACACTTTACATGGGATATAAATATAAAACCATAGAAGCTTGCCGCGATAAGCTAATAAGAGAAAAGATAAAAGCCTTTGGGGTCACGAAGGATCATCCTTATGTATATAATAGAGAGGCCGAGACAAAATTTTTAATAGCTTTGGTGAACAAAAACGCTAGTCGTTTCGAAGCGGGGAAATTTCATTCCCTCCAGGATACTATAAAAGCTACAAATATGTTTGGGAAAGCGGTAGATAAAAAAAGAATTCAATATAGAGAATATCAACTTATGCGAGACAGACGCCAAAATTATTTTAGAAACCAACCCATAGATTACAAATTGCAAATTGAAGTAATGGTCAATGAGTATTATAAGAGATATCAAGAGCAAAGCGCGGCACGTAATCAGTAACCAACATTAATTATTAGGTAAGATTATGGAAAATGCTTTTTTATATAAAAAACGCAATTCAAAAAAAATTTACGTCGGCGATGTCGCTGTAGGTGGTGATGCTCCGATAACTGTACAATCAATGACAAATACTAATACCTGTGATATACATTCCACATTAGAGCAGATCCACAAACTAGAATCGGCAGGAGCCGATATGATTCGGATTTCCGTTCCCACGATGGAGGCAGCAGAGTCTTTTAAGAAATTGAAACAATACAGTCAGATACCATTGATTGCAGATATTCATTTTGACTATCGTATTGCATTAAAAGTCGCAGCTTACGGTGCTGATTGTTTGCGAATTAACCCCGGAAATATAGGTAATGAACAACGGATATCTTCAGTCATTGATTGTGCTCGGGACTGTAATATACCTATCCGTATTGGTGTCAATGCTGGTTCGCTTGAAGTGGATATTCAGGAAAAATATGGTGAACCAACACCGGAAGCACTGCTGGAATCGGCTATGCGGCATATTAATATTCTGGAAAAGAATAATTTCGATAACTTTAAAGTTAGTGTGAAGGCATCTGATGTGAATCTTGCGGTAAACGCCTATCGTTTGCTGGCAAAAAAAATTGAACAGCCATTGCATCTTGGAATTACTGAAGCAGGGGGATTTCGGGCTGGAGCGGTAAAATCTGCTATCGGTATCGGATTATTGCTTGCCGAAGGTATTGGTGATACTTTACGTGTATCTTTGGCTGCAGATCCTGTAGAGGAAATAAAAGTAGGATTTGATATTCTAAAATCCTTACGTTTACGTTCACGAGGGATTAATTTTATCGCTTGCCCGACATGTTCACGTCAAGAATTTGATGTTATCAGCACGGTGAATGAGCTCGAGCAACGACTCGAAGATATTGTCACTCCTCTTGATGTGTCAATTATTGGTTGTGTTGTGAATGGTCCGGGAGAAGCACTGGTATCAACGATAGGAGTAGCCGGAAGTAAGAGTAAAAGCGCACTATATTTACATGGAATAAGACAGAAAAAACGTCTGAATAATGAAAATATGATCGATGAACTTGAGAAGGAAATCCGAATGCTACTTACTCAAGACAGTCATGAGAAATCCTGACATCCTGCACGCCGTAAAGGATGTGAATCCCTGCTACATTCAAGTGTATTAGCTCAAACCTGATCTGACAGTTACCGGTTATTTATACAGATATCTGTCAGATTACATCTGCTTTAAATTTTCTCAACCCAGATGCGCTTTCCATCATCAAGTAACGTTTCTATTGGCGTTCAGCCACAACACAATTTTCCCTGAAGGGCTGGTTCATTATTATAGTGGGCCAGCCATTCATCATGATCCGATTGTAATACTTCAAGATCTCCGTATGATTTTTTGCGGAACATCACCTGATAAAACTCGTTCAGTATCGTTTTTATGAAACATGAGGGTTACCGCGTATTTTGTATAAGGATTCGACGCCCATATCAAAATCGGTAACTCTCAACCTTTCAAGGCCATAGGTCAGATCAAGTCGCGAGTAATACAGCTCAGCACCTGTCCCGGTCACAAAAAGCCTCCGACAATGAAGTGATTTTTATAGCAGCAGGCAAAGCCACCTATGAGATCAGACTACGAACAGACATTAACTCAAAATAATTTCGTCGATCAGCGACCGAACTATTTTCGAGTAAATTAGATTGTATCGTTCTAATGTAATCATTAAGCATTCGGAGATGTGGGCTTACCTGTCTGGCATGACTATCACGCCCGATAAATAGCGAACACATCTTCGAAGGATCATTAGCTTGGGTGATTCTGACACCAATAATCACTTTCTCATTTAGCCTGTTAGTATAAACATAGGTTGCCCCTGATAATTCTACAGGTGGATTTTCTTGGGTATGAAACGCAAACAAGCCTGGATTGGAAGCTACTTTTTTATCAAAATATGTCTGCTCTGCATCGGATGCACGTTTTGTTCCATACAATGCAGAGAATGAAACTTGATTATTTGATCGCAAAAAGAACTCATTTGTTTCTTGACGACTAGTAACCGTTGATTCTATCGCCCTGTTTCCTCGAATACCAGAGTGAAGTAATGACTGAGGAAGATATTCTGCACATAATGGTGTTGGGGGATTATTTGTATGGACTATTACAGATAAACGCGCTGTAGGATCGCGAGTTAAACAATTCATCAGTCCAGTTTCAATTGTTGCTTGCATACCTACCGTGATTTTTCTATTCTTCTCATCGTCTTGTTGCTGACTCCACATACCATCCGATATCAATATATTCTTACATGCTATCATGTCACGTCTATGCGCTTCTGCAGTAGAAGCATCCGAACCTGGCAGTATTGGGGTGTTGTGAATAAGGCTATCAATCTCTTCTGCCAGAACTTGAGGCAACACCTGAGCTCTACTGATATTCATAGCATAAGAACTGCTATTTGTTATCTTCATATTATTTTTACCTCACCTTATTAAATAATGTGCGATATAGAATATAAACTTTACCTACGATAATATTCGATGGATTTCTGGAGTTGATAACAATATCCATAGAACCACCAGAAACAACTGAAAGAGAAAAATGATGACATCCACCCGTTGTTTTATATATTTAATACTCTCAACTGATTGAACGTTTCAACAACAAGATCAGCTATTTTTACATCTAAATTTCCCAGTATATTCTTGTCCTGGATTGGAAAGCCTTCGCTATTCACTACCACATTGCTATGTAATAAAGTTTTTATGCTCATTAGAACAAAGCCGGCATAAAGAATGTCTGCTCATACCGGCAATCATTAAGATATGGATTATCAGAAAATATTCTCTAAAAAATCAGTGCTAATAAAAACGCACAAGCCACAATTGTGACTATACAACAACCAGCAAGAAAAATCTTTGCTCCAATGGTAAAGTTCATTACTCCCCCCCTAAAATTTTAGGGAAAATAACTCATCGTTAGTTCGTCTGGATAGAGACTCTACGATTCAATGAATAGTTCTCTTCCTGATCTGATAAACTATGTTTAGTTGACAAATGTTTATTGAACTTTGAAGTACTTCCTTGCGCATGTACAGATATATTTTTTTTATTAATGCCCTGCTCAAGCAATAATTCCCTGACATTATCTGCTCTACGGCTGGAGATGATAAAATTATTTTTTTCACTCCCTGTTATATCACTATAACCATCAATGTTGAATTTTGTTACCGAGTCTGGTTTTCTTTGATGATAAAAATCAATAATTTTCTGTCGATTATTTTCTGAGAGAATATACTGATTAAATGGATAATAGATTACCAACTCATCGTTTAGCGGTACAGTTTCTGATATCGGCGGTTTAACATCCTCAACTGGATGACTTATAATAGTTGGTTGCATCGATTCGCTAGCCTGGCCGAAATGCCATGTTATGCCAAGAGATAAATACCCATTATTTAGGGTAGCTGAGGTCGCCGCATCATTCTCAATATGTCCCGTCCATTGATATTCGATGCGCGATGTCATATTCGAACTCCAGCTATGCTCAACCCCTATAGCAAGTAAAGGCGCTATGCCTGTACCAACCTCACTTTTATTAATATCATCGTTACTCATATCGCTACGGTACCACATACCACCCACTCGTCCATACAGATCCTGGCCTGACAAAGAGTAAGTAAATTTACTGCTCAGGGTGATTCCCTGCACATCTATGGATTGACCATCATTTCCCTTCACACTGCCAAGGCTGTTAGCGCCCCCCTCCAATGAAAACCATGGCGAGAACTGATAACCAATAAAACCACCAAAGCCGATAGTATCCTTGCGATGGCTTTCAGTGAAGTTATTGTTGTCAAATTTTGACCAACCAACATTAGCACCTGCGTATAACCCGTCACTAGCAGCATGAGCCTTAGTAGCCAAAGGTAGCAATGGCAGCAAGATCAGGCAAAAAGTTTTTCCTGTTAAAAGATGTTTAGTGCCCACACAATTATCCCAATATGAAAGTTGAATTCTTCACAGGGATATTAGCAAAATCAAACCACACACAAGAGAACAACAAAGGACTCCAAAAAATCCAATTTTACCCTCTAATTTTAATCATTGCTAAAATTTCAGAAATCGCATGAAAAAATGGCGGCGTGATGTATTGACCGATAGCAATATCTTTATTCAACCCACGAGCAAGAGGTATATTTTCAATTACAGGAACACCTTCTTTCTCTGCAATTTCTATTATTTTTAAAGCCTGATAATCAGCGCCTTTAGCAACAACCTTTGGTAAAGGTGTAGTATCTTCATTGTAATAAATGCATATTGCCAGGTGGGTGGGATTTTTTATCACGGCACTAGATTTCTTAACCATCACCGCTAAACTGCCACTTTGTATCTCCTGGTGTAGGGAATGGCGATGTCTTTTTATTTCCTCATTCCCCTCCATTTCCTTAATTTCTTTTTTAACTTCTTCATGTGACATTTTTAGATTTTTCAGCAATTCATAGCGTTGGTAAGAATAATCAGCAAGAAAAAAAACAATATAGCATAACACTACCACTCCCCAAAGCCAAAAAATAATCTGCACTGTTACTTGCATAGCCTCAATAGGTTTCAAATACACCATATTTCTAAGCGAGGGTGTATATTGATGAAATAGATAATAAAAAGCACAGCCAATTACTGCCATCTTAACTACATTCTTTAATAATTCAACAAGAGACTTTATCGAAAGTATATTTTTCAGATTCTTAACAACATCAAGCTTATTAATTTTAGGGATCAGTGATTTACTGGAAAATAAAAATCCAATTTGTCCTATATATGATGCAATTGATGCAAAAAACAATATTAAAAACATAAAAGTAAGATCTTTAAAAAAGAAAGAACAAAGTGCTGAAAAAAATGCAGCAAACGCTGTTGGCAGGGGTTGTTCAAATTGTTCAAATGTTAGCAATAGTATTTCACTTAAATCCTTCCAAATATCATTACCAAAAGTATAGAGGTATAATAAAATAACAGCAAGCTGAACACCTGCTGCCAGTTCATTACTTTTGGCTACCTGTCCTTCTTCACGCGCTTCCCGTAATTTTTTAGGTGTCGGGGGGAGTGTTTTTTCTGTACTCATTGAATGTTTCCCCAAAGAGTATGAAATGACAATAGATTACTTGAGATTACATGCCCTAGATCACTCAGCGAAAACCCAATGGTTATCATTAAAACCAGCAATGCAAGTATACTTTTTATCGACATTGCCAAAAAGAAAACGTTAAGCTGTTGCGCAGTTCTATTAAGTAACCCCATACCAACATCAGTTAGTAACATAATTGCAGCAGCTGGCAATGAAAACCTTAGAAATAAATTAAACAATAAATCCCATTGCTGCTTGATAAATATTAGTAACTGCTGATTAAAGGCAATATATTTACCGGGAGGAAATAAAACATAAGACTCATATAAAGTCGTAATTAGTGCATTCATCCCACCACAGCTAAAAAAGACAACAGTCAATAATTGAGAAAAAAACACACCAAGTAACGTTGATGATTCAGAGAGAGTCGGGTTATAAATACTGCCCATTGATGAACCACGCATAGTATCAATCAGAAAACCAGCAGAATCAATTGCCCAAAAAGGAATTCCCGCAACAAACCCAATCAATATCCCAATCACAATTTCCTGGCACATTACCAAAAAAAGTGGAAATCCTATAGCATTATCCTCTATAAGAGCATTACTCGCATCTATTGCAGGATATATAGGGACAACTAACAACATGATAATTGAGTTACGAATTAATGATCCACCGATATTTTTACTCTCCAGTAATGGCATTATCAAAAATAATCCAAATGGCCGTAAACAAGCCATAAAAAAATGCGGGCCAAATTTTACGACACTCAATAGAATATCATTCACAACATTACCTGTTAATTTGCTGGAATATCAGATTGGTATAGTTAATCAAAGAATTTCCCATCCAGTTATAAGTCATAACAAGTACTATTGAAACAACTACCAGTTTAATCAGGAATGGAACTGTTTGATCCTGAATTTGTGTTACAGCCTGTATAAGGCTAATAAGTACCCCAACGATAGAGGCTGCCGCAACTGTGGGTAGAGAAAGCCATACAACAATCCATAAAAGTTCCACTCCAAGATGAGCTATAACTGCATTATTCACTATCATCTACCCTAAATTAAAAGGAAAGGACTAATTTCTCTATCAGATACTGCCATCCACCTGCAATAATGAACAACATAATCTTAAATGGCAGGGATATCGTAGTAGGCGAAACCATCATCATCCCTAGTGCCAGCAATATATTTGACACAATCAAGTCAATTGCTACGAATGGTAAGTACAGCAGTAGACCTATTTTAAATGCTTCATCTAGTTGCGTAATACCAAAAGCAGGTAGCATAACAAACAAGGAGTTTTCATTCAGTCTTTGCTGATATTTTTTCGGCCATATCTTATTCCCGATCTGGCTAAAATAACGAATTTGTTTCGCTTTTGTATTTTTTTTCAAAAATGATAAATAAGGCTTAATTACTGCTCTATCAATATTCTCATATAAACTCGAGTCAGAAATAGAAAACGGCTCTTTTTGAATATTGTCGTTTATTGACATGCCTACTGGTGCCATTATGAAAAATGTTAGAATGAGAGCAAGGCCATAGATTGCCATATTAGGAGGAATCTGTTGTATCCCTAATGCATTTCGTAGCAATGAAAACACAACTGCTATTTTCAAAAAAGAAGTACAGCTAACCACTATAAAAGGCAAAATAGAAAGACATACCAGTAAAATAATTAGCGCATAAGGTTGATGGATAAAGTCATTCACGTTTTTCATCCTTGCAATAATTTATTAACACGGACTCCTGGTACATTATCAAGTAAAATAAAATCACCAGTAGCAAAGACTCGTCCGTTAACACGGATATTTACTGTTGTTGCCGTAGAAAGCTCTGATTTTATAATGCTACCCGGCTTCAAAGCTGCTAATTCTGCAAAAGACATTAATATACTTCCAATCTCAAAAGCGATGCTCACATTAATATCATCTAAAGAGGTCAATACAGGATTCGCATCAATAATATCATTCTGTTCTTCCGTGGTAATCTCACTCACAGTATATTCCTCGTTGCTTCTAACTAATTTAATGTTAATTTCAGCGGCAAGCATCCAATAGTTACCAGCGTTTAAATGGTTGTCCGTCTGAATAATGATTACCGCTCCCAACACAAATTGCTTGAGCATTCTCAAAGGAATCGTCATACGGCCTATTGTGACTGGACAACGCAGCAAAGGTTTAGAAGATCCTATTGTTTCGGCCAATGGCGTCCATCCCTTGATTAACCAGCGAAGTGCATCAGCAGGCCAATCAATTAGATATATCTCAAATTTTTTATCAACTTGATTTAAAGTCAGTACTGGACTCCAGCAAGGCAAGAGACTGGATTGACCCGTTATCTCTTTTAGTGAAATATCTGCGAGCTTCATTTCATCGCTTACAGGCAATAAACTCCACTCACCGACTAATTGAAGGAAATGGCGATCGACCTCATGTAAAGTGAAAAAATGTATTTTATCTTCAATCCAATTACGCCAGGAAGATTCTTCACACCATGCATTTAACTCTTGTTGATGCCATCTAAATGTCCACCAGATACCCTCTCCACTAATCATACGTAAATTAAGAATGGATTTACTATTGTTTTTATAATAACCAGAACCAATCAATGTTGATTGTTCAATAAATAGATGACTATAACCTTCGATTTTCAAGCACCACCTCAACTTTGCAAGTTTCACACCCTGCAGATAATTTCTTCGCAATCCCTGGCGATAATTTTTGAAGAGTGTATCCTTGCTCATAAGTATCCACTTTAAATATAATCAGCAAAGTTTCTTCATGAAACGAAATAAATATTAACATGTCATAAAAAAAGCCACTCTTTACCTGATAACAGACGTTATTATCCCTTTCAGAATGAGTGTCAACACATATACCAAAAGATGATAAAAAACTAGCCAACTGAAATTTCAGGGACATTTTCCTGAACATCTCTTTCTCTTCGAAAACGATAGAACTAATCTTCATGGGAGGATCTATAACATTATCCCGCGAAACTATTATCTTCCTGGAAGGTAATATCATGTCGTAAGGCATCAATTATCAACGCCTTCTAAAATCATATAGTTTATTTTATCTTGTGATCTTAGTACTTGTCTTAACATGCCTTGTAACTCTATTTCTTCCTGAGTCAGTCGCGTATGGAGCTGTTGTTGCATTGAAATTTGCTGTCCAATAGCCTCATATTTTAATTGATAACTATGCATATGTTCACTCCATCTTATTAACACTCTGTGATCTATGACCCCCGTTAACTCCAGGCATGCTAATTGCCATTTATCTTTTATTTCATTCCGATGTTGTTGCAGGAGAGATATCTCTTGCTCAACTTGTTGGCGCAAACGCGTTGTATGAGCCAGTTCGTTTCTGAGTCCTCTTTCTCTATGCTGTTTAATCTTCATAAGCTGATGAAGCATACTGGCTATTCCACTGCTAACTTCAGCAATTCTAGCGTTTCCGATAGTGATTGTGGATTACCCGCGGCCTGCTGTAGAAACTGCTGTATTACGGGCCAGCACCTTAATGCCTTATCAGCATCAGGATCCTGCCCTTCTCTGTATTCCCCTACACGAACCAGTAATTCAATTTCACGATACAAGGCTATTAATGTTCGTAAATGCCCGGCCAACCTCATATGCTCACTAGTTACAATTTGCCGCATCACCCTACTAACGCTGGCGCTAACATCTATTGCGGGATAATGATTGGCCTCGGCAAGCTTTCGTGACAATACAATGTGACCGTCAAGAATAGAACGAACCTCATCGGCTATCGGCTCATTCATATTGTCCCCTTCAACCAACACTGTATAAAAAGCGGTTATGCTGCCAACCTTGCCGTTCCCGGCTCGTTCAAGCAAACGTGGCAACGTTGCAAAAACGGAGGGTGGAAATCCCGAAGCAACCGGTGGTTCACCACTGGATAACCCCACCTCTCGCGCTGCACGGGCATAGCGTGTGAGAGAATCGATCATGAGTACAACGTTTTTACCCTGATCACGGAAATACTCTGCTATTGTTGTCGCAACGAAAGAAGCTTTCAGGCGTTCTAACGCGGCTCTCTCTGAAGTCGCCACTACTGTGACACAGCGTGAGCGAGCATAGTCGCTCAGTGTATATTCGAGAAATTCACGAACTTCACGTCCACGTTCTCCAACAAGGGCTAGTACAATAACGTCAGCTTCAACCCCATCGCAGAGCATACTCAACAACGTGCTTTTCCCCCCGCCGGCCGCAGCAAAAATCCCTAACCGCTGCCCACGGCCACAGGTGAGTGTAGCGTCGATCGCCCTGACACCGACAGGTAAAATCTCTTCAATTAATGCCCTTTCCATGGGGTCTGGTGGGGCCGATTCTAAAGGACGATATTCCACCCCATAAGGAATATCGCTGCTATTTGGCAAACGTCCTAATCCATCTAACGTTTTACCCAGCAGAAAATCACCGACGGCGATTTGATACTCAGCACCAGAAGCAACGACAGATGTTCCACACCGTAGTCCAACAGCGATATCAAAGAGAGATAAGCAGGCATAACCATCCTGTAGTGACACCACCTCTGCCAGTAATCTCTGCGCACCGATATAGCAAAGCTCACCCAAATGAGCCCACGGCAAATACGCCTTTAACACTGTTGTATTAACCTCCGTCAGGTAACCAACAGGTATAACTCTTGGGGCATGTAACTTTCCCTGCATTTGTGTCGCATTAATACTAGTAATTAATTTACCTATATCGGGTTTGCGCATCAGGAGACATCACCTATCAGGTCAATTCCCCCCATAACATCAAATTCGTTTACATCATTTACTTCCATAAATGAAAGAACAGAAAACATAAAATGTTCCGACTCAATCATTTTTCGTAAGTAACGCCGGGTATCAATAGCGGTTAACACAATCCCCTGCTGGTGATCACCAAGCGCCTGTGCGATTCGATCTGTGATATTCTGAGTAACATCTGGCTCCATTGCCGAATAAGCTCCTGCAACAGACTGTCGTATTGATTCACGAATAAGATTTTCGATATTAGAACCGATGATCCATACCTTCCCTGTACCCTTTTTGTGTTGCCGATTAACTATTTGTCTCTTTAATGCAACACGAACATATTCAGTCAACGTGACAATATCCTTTTCCTTTGGTGACCAAATAATGAGCGTCTCAAAAATAGTACGTAAGTCACGAATCGAAACCCCTTCTTCCACTAAACGCTGTAATACATCAGAAACGCGATTTAGCTGCACCTGTCGTTGCAGTTCTTTAACCAGTTCCGAATAGTTGCTCTCCATAGCATCCATCAGGTAGCGTGTCTCTTGTACGCCAATAAACTCTTTCGCATTTCGCTCAAGTATCACTTCAAGGCACCAGGTTAAACCTCGTGCACATTCATAAACGGTATCCCCCTGGGATAAAACCTGATCTTTGGCCTCTTCACTTAACCAATATATATCCACGCCAGACAACAATTTTTGCTTGTACACCCCCGATTGTACCTCCGTCAGCGAGGCGCCAGAAGTAGCCATATAGGGATGGTCTGCCACCAGAAAGACTTCACAGACAGGTTCGTGATAAAGACAGAAGACCACTTTAGGCGTGTCGCCTTCCTCTTCACTCCCCAATTTTTCAACTCTAATTTTACCTAATGCGATTCCATAATTTTCAAAAAAACGCCAGCGTAATGCTTCCAGCGCATCAGAGAGCCCCCCCTCATCAATGGAAGAATGCACTCGTACTAATAGTGGCTCTACTCCCGGAGACAAATTAGTGCTGCCATTATTCCCTTGTTCAGCGCTATGAGTATCATCACCATGATCTCCTCGCCGGTAAACAAGATAACCGACTATCCCAATAAGAGCAGCCATAGGTAAAAATACTGCGGCAGGAAATCCAGGAATAAAAGCGAAAATCACAAGAACAGAGCTTGCAATGATAAGTGGCATACTGCGGCCACTAAGTTGATGAAACAGTTCGGTGGCGAGATTTGTTTTACCTTTTACTCCAGGTACTCGCGTGACCAGCACACCGGCGGTAATAGAGATCAATAGAGCAGGTATTTGCGCAACCAGGCCATCGCCAACAGAAAGTATGGAATAGGTGGAAAGCGCCTCTGAGATTCTCATACCTTCATGCATTACGCCAATCGCCATCCCACCAAAAATATTTACCAAAATAACAATGATACTGGCAATCGCATCCCCTTTTACGAACTTCATGGCACCATCCATAGAACCATACAGTTTACTTTCGTGCTGAACCATTTCCCTACGCATGGCCGCCTGCTCAACGGTAATGGAGCCAGCACGTAAATCACCATCAATACTCATCTGCTTTCCGGGCATACCATCAAGAGAGAATCGTGCGCTAACCTCAGCAACACGTTCAGACCCCTTGGTAATAACAATAAACTGCACAATGGTAATAATAGAAAAGATAATTAGTCCAACGGTCAGGTTTCCACCAACAACGAAATTACCGAAAGCATAGACAATGTTGCCAGCATCATGCTGTAGCAAAATCAATCTGGAAGTACTCACAGTTAAAGACAGGCGATATAAGGTAGTAATAAGTAATAACGAAGGAAATACTGAAAACTCAACAGCATTATTCAAATAAACAACGACCATCAATAACACAAGCGAAAACATCAGATTGAAAGCAATCAGTACATCCACTACCTCTGTCGGTAGTGGTAGTATCATCATAAATACGGCCAAAACCAGTACCGTAGCTAAGATTGCCCCCTGATATCTACTAATCTTCGCCAGATCAGATAAAGTAACGTTCTTCATTGTTCACTCAAAAATGAAAGCATATAATCCTTTTGATATTCGAAAATTCGATACCAATCTTCAGCACCTAACTCTTCAGGCAGCAGGCAACTCAATGACAAGCGATTATTGACGAAAAAAAAGCTCCCAACAACTCCAAAAATAGACTCCGGTCGCATACTTTGACACATCCTTAGTGCAATATCGGGCCGTGGCGCATTTATTTTTAATATCAAAACCAACTCAATTTTCGCGCCAATATCCACGGCATTAACTTGTGCAATAAAGGAACCGACTGAAAATGTATTTTGCGAGGTAATATTAATTCTGTGAATTCCACAAAATGAGAAAAATAGTTCGAGCTTACTTATCATCTGTAAATTCAAAATCATCGCAATATTCTCATATACAGTATTATTGGCTTAATTGGTTGATGTACTCTTCGATAGCTTCAGACAGTTGATTTCTTTGTTGTAAGTCCAGGAAACAGATATCGGGAAGAAATTTAACAACCTCGTTCATCCTGATAAGATACAATACGCGCTTATTATCTTTTATACGAAGTTGTTGAATTCGGTTCGCTAACCACTCCGAATACATCCAGCGTTGTTCTATCAAAAGCAGTATTTCACTTAATGCTTCATCTTCTGAAAGACCAATGACGTTAGCCAGTCTACGAGCTGTATCCTCCATACCGAGAAACACCAGTAACTTCTTCAAATCCATCAATGTTGTAATCAGACGAGGGCTTACAGTACCATCCCCCCCTGCAGAAAGTTCATATGCAAAAGTATGTATAAGAATGCGAATGCGGCTGGCGCGATCTGACCATTTTTTGATCTCATTAAACCACTGCCACACCCCTTCTGGGTTACTGCCCTCCTGATCCTGTTGGTGATGCTTTCGGATAATACGCTGCATAGATTGCATTGCATCAGAGTTTATAGAGCCTAACTCCAGCTCAGCAAACATCGCCAAAACCCAATCCTGATGTTCTGCAAGTAATTCATCTAACCGGGAAGAGATCTGTTTACGACGCTTACTTCCTGGCGCTAGCGAACCTGCTTCAGCCGCCAACAATAATGCCGCCTCACTAAAGTTCAACGCCCCCTGACGGAACAGCGTTAATAAATCCTCTGTTCCACTCGCGCTGACATTATTCAGAACAGCTTCAAGTTTATCCCCAACCACCTGTTCTGCTAATAAAGCAAGCTGCTCATCACGTTCAATCCTTTCATCATCACCCGAACCCAGGGTACGTTGCATTTTTCCTTTTAGCCGGTTTCCCAGCATCAGGCTCATATCCTCCATGGTATCCTGCAACGCCACATCCTGCATTTCACTTAATGCGGCCTCAATATCATTTGCGGGTAACGCATCCTGTAACTGCTGGCGCGTTTCAACTTTCCTCTCAAGTTCCTCCCGGGTTTGTCCATGCCACAATGAAACCGGCTGCGAATAACTAATCTTGTCCATTCTCTTCCGCCGTCATTACTGTGCTGGCTACAGGCTGGCTACGCAATTGTTGCAGAATGTCATCTAATTCCGCGTGCATATCAATTAAGACACTAACTAGCGAATTACCTAACGTTGCCTGCCAGGATTCAAGATTAGAATCAACCACAACCTGAAAAATATGTTGTGAGTATTCACAATCAGCTAATAAATTTTGCTCGAATGCGTTTGCCTTGTCCTGCGAAGGTAGCGCCAGGACTAAGTTAGGTTCTTTTTGGAACTGTTTAAGCATTGTTTTGACGCGCATATAGATAGCACTATCCCAATCAGCTTCAATCCCCCACAGTTGGAGGGCCTCAATAGTCCATTGACGGGCTTTTTGCATCGCCGAAAAATATAGCTGCCGCTCGATATCCTGTTCTTCAACTAGCCATTTCACGGTCTCAGCCAATAATTTCTTTCGTTCATTTTGATTTTCGATGATCAATTGTTTTAACTGAGATTTATTTTCCTCAGCAAGCTTCTGCTGCTGAGCAATACAAAATTGTCGCTGCTTCCTGCGCATTCTTCTGATAGATCTGGCAGCTAAACCTCGGGCTCTGACGATGTCATTATTTACATGATAATATTCTGCCAGGTCATCAGGTGATATTATTAACTTAGTAGGTTCTGGTGCATAAGAGAGATGTTCTACCGGAAACCCAAAGAGAATCTGTCCATTTTTAACGTTCAAATAAACCTCCCAATCCGTGCCAGCATTGAATTTATATCATCTAATTCATTCTGTCTCAATTGCTCTACATCGCTATATTCTATAGGGGGTAATGTATGCATAATCATATTACCAATCCAGTCATCACCAACTATCTGAGAAAAAATTTGCAGTCCTAAAGAAAAGGAAACTGCAGGTAATTCATGCGCCGCAACTGTAGGCGCGGTATTTTCACCGTGCCATAAGGAAAAAAGCTGATTAACAGTCACCTCACCTAATAGATTAATTAGCACCCTGCGATAATCACCTAGTAAAAAATAGTCTATACTATTAAGAGATATCAGCCCCAAAGCCGTTAGCATGACGGGAAGTTTTGGTATCCAGGTAATCCATTGTCTCTGGCACGGGGACATTTCTGCTGCTTGTGTATGCCATTTCCATCCTAAGTGGTGGTGGAGCAGATGATCAATCGACGGACGAAGCGCCGGAAACATCTGGTAGTCATCAAGCCAGTGACTTAATTCATACAGCGCCCAGTACTGTCCGTGTATAAACTCACCAGGACAAGCATATAGACGAACTAGAATTTGATACTCCTTGTCATGAAACATATAGCATTATCCGTTCTGTGAAATTTTTCTTTTCCGTTCTTTATTTTTAATTAGAAAAATACTGCCAAGGAAAATTATCCATGCCCCCCCCACTAGCGTCATAGCAAGCCAGAAACCATAAATATTTAGCCAGTCTTTAACTGTCTCGTTTTTTACAATTTTAATACCCGAATTGAGGTAGTGAACAGGCTGTAAAACTATGCTAATTTTGTCATAATCAAGATCGGGAATGCTGTCATGAACTAACCCTTTAATCTGAGTAACAGAGTTTTGTAAATTAGTTTCTGGTGAATATTTAATAAACACTGATACTGATGACATCTGTTCCTCTGGAGCATCATCAGTAGGCATAGATTGAGCAATAGACACACGTGCAGAAATAACACCATCCATATCAGATAGCATTCTTTCAATATTCTGCTCTTTTAGATAAACAATCTTACTTAACTCCTGCCCAGGAGAAGTAACCAACTGGTCACTGGGAAAAACATCCTCCACATTACGATATTTTTTTTGCGGGTAACCGTGAAGGCGAAGTATCTCAACAGCAGAAATAAAGTCACTTTTATCAATTGATATAGAAAATAAGCCATTTTTATTTACAGTTTTATCTACATCAATATGCTGGGACAGCAGCAGAGCAACCATTTGGTTAGCTTCATCCTGAGATAAATTGTCATAAAGCTCGGCCTTACAACCACAGAGCAACGTAACAAGTATCAATAGACTTAAAAACCTAAAAAAACGTGTCATTGCATCGTCGTCAATTTATTAACAGCCTGAGAAAATTGCCCAGCAACCTTCGCGGTAAGATCCAGATTGAAAGACAAATTGAAAAGCGCATATTGGGTATTTAGTAAATTTGTCGCACTATCAACCTTTGTTCCATGCATAAGATCGGTGTCAGCAACTGAATTTATTTTCGCAATAGTATTGGCATACAATTCCTGCTGTTGCTGTATTCCATTTACAAGATTAGCTTCTGGTACTGGTTGTGAAGCTGCCATCATTCTTTTAAATTCCTCAATATCCTTTACATCAGGAACATTGATATGCGTAGCCACATCATTTGAAGGTAAAGATTGTAGTGTCGAATTTGTTACTACTGATACGTCCATAAACCACCATTTATTAATTTAAGATAAAAAAATCGAGTTTTTTATTCATTTCAGGTGAGAGTAATTCTCTTACACTAAAAAAAGCAGCTTCATCCTTAAGTAAAATATAATAGAGGGCTTCACAGAGTGCTCTATCATTCTCATCTGCAACCAGGAAAGGTAGAACGTCAAGGATAGAATTACCTTCAGAACGCATATTATACTGCGCAGCCATTATTAAGCACTCTACTAATAATCGTTTTTGTATACTGTTCATTATATTTTTGACGTAATACCGGACAGAAGATCCTTGAACATTTTTATTACAGCACTATCAAGCTGCACTGCCGTTGAATATTGTTGAGCCCATTCTTGAATGCGTAACATATCAAGTGGATTATTTAGATCAGAAGGAGACATCATGTTTTGCACATTACTCCAGTTATTATTAGCGGTCTGTAATAGTTGAGCATTAACATTTTCAAGACTACTCATGGCAATATTCCATTAAATGATAATTAATAGTGGCCTGCTATGCAGGCCACTAAGTATTAGCCTGCTACGGCTGTAATCGCACGAGAAAAGCGCTCTGCGGCCGAGGCCAGAGAACTAGCAACAGTGGCAAATTGACTGGAAATTTTTTTACCAGCATCTGCATATTGCTTTGCATTATTCAATGCCAAATTACTATTATATTTATCCATCTCAGCGATAGAATCTAATTTCTTAGCCCCGGAACCAATGATGCTCCCTCCAATCGAAAAGGGCTGGCTAATCAATTTACCGATAGGCTCACCACATTGCCCTAATATACCTAACTTACTATGTGGATTAAGGGGTCTCTCATTAGCCTTAAGATAGTTATCGAGCGCATCTCCCGCTAATCCTTTAGCACCCTTCAGCGCTTGACGACGGTTGTATCGCTCCTTATGAGTGATACCTTTAGATGCAACATGCCCACCAAACGAACATCCCATTGAAACAATGCCACCCACCACTTCACCTGCACCGGCAAGAATTGTAGATTTCATCGTCTTACTCGCAGAATCGCGTTGATGTTGAAATGAGGACACCTGACGACCCCAAGAGCTCACCTCCTGAGTCGTCGCCGACGTCAACTGCATGTTGCGAATCTCACATGCCTGCTCTGCCAGCTCTTTAAAAGTAGCAATGATTTGTTCTTTCAGGTCAAAAGAGGTCATGTCCATTGACTGACCGGAAACATTACCGCTTTGTACCGCTACGTTGCTGGTAGCGCCAGTAATCGTTGTTGCCATAATTTTATACTCCAGGATTAGTTATACGGCATTAGTCAAAACTTGCATCTGTAGGTTGCCCATTGAATTTACTGCAGATGTAACGTTTTCTAGCATTTGTATATTTGCATCAACCTGCTTTTTGATATTATCCTGCTCTTTCTGCTTGAGAGACTCAGAAAGCTCATAGTTTGTACTGATAAGATCAATATTGTTCTGCAAATTATCAATGGCATTTTTTATTTTGGCTGTTTGTACCTTAAAAACGCCATCGCCAATACCGTTCAGACCACCGCTGATACCATCAATCACTGCGGTGCGCTTGATAAAGCGCTTAGCGCCACCGTTAGCAATATGAGTTAATGCACGCTTACCCATGCCTGGTTTTTCAACACCGGTTTTAAGGGCTTTCTTAGCGCCCCCAGCCATGCGCTTCATCGGTTGCGATAACCCGATATGCTGCATCAAACCCTGGCTCGCCTTCCCTATACTTTTACGTACCGTTTTGGTCACTGCTTTCCTGGCCGCTTTAGCAATATGTTTAACCGGTCGAACGATAGTCATGACTAAATTAATTACATGCGCAATGATACTCACAATGGCATGAAGGATACGATGACGTTGCTCTTTTTTATACTCGTCTTCATTCTTCTTCTGAGTGTCGATTGCATCTTGCTGCTGCTGCTTGATACCAGCAATCTCTCCTTTATTTTGAATGGCTTGACTCTGAACAGAAAGTAACATATTTATTCTGTTCATAAATTTGATGGTCATTAAATTTCTACCAACATCAGCGCTGCTGGTAGAATTTACGCCTAAGATTTGCATATAGACCTCCAAAAACTATTTAAAGTTTGAGACTATTTGAGTAATAACCTGGTTAGATTTAGACATTGTCTGTGAAATGGCAGTAATACTCTGAGTTAAAGCCTGTAACGCAACCTGTAACTCAAGTTGATATTTACTATTCGAATCTGAATATGATGTCGACATAATATCAAACTGCCCCTTGATAGCTTGTAATTGCCCTTCATTAAATTTATCATCGGTACTAATAGGTGAAAAAGTACCGCCCTCACCTCCATCAGTTACACCTGTTATAATAATGGCATTGTCGTTGATATAATCGACAACATCATCAGGCAATGCCGCCGTCTCATTAGGATTATTATTTTGATCCACTTCATTTTGCACGTTGACAAGCACTTCATTTGTTTCATTGGACATTTTTTGACATGCCAACTCATTTTCTGTCTGAACGTTATATTGCTGCCCCACGTTCGCGACTAAACCGACAACTGCATAACAGTGTTCAACATAAAGTAGACAGATGACACTAAATACACTCATTTCTGATACCATCATTGATGTTTCAGCTGTTGAAGCTGCAACTACTGATGATGTATAAAACTGGTTTGACGTTGCACTTACTTCGGTATTCGAATACATATGATAGTCCGTGTTAAATTTGTTTCTACATAAAACTTTTATACAATTTTGGCTTTAACGCCTCTTTTCTTTCAGGCGTAGCGTTACCATCTATCTTTTGAGGTTGCACATTCACTGAAGAAGTATTAGCGATAGCAACCATTCGTTTTAGAGATTGGTACTGTTCTTTTGCCCGGCGGATTTGGTCCGCAATATTCGCCATATCCTGCAACAATATTTCCCCATGTAATACCTCAAACTCTTTTAGCTGAGAAGCAATTTTAGGGTCAGTCTTTGCTTTCTCGACTAACTGTTCATAGGTTACTTTTAATTTTTCAAAACGTTCTACTTCAGAAATAAGTTTATATCGTTCACGCTCTATGTTCGCCTGAATATCATCAATACCATTCATAGCCCGTCCTTTCAAAAGTCAATGTCAGGGATTCTTATGCCGATAATTCATCGACACTCTTTCAATAACACGTATACCAGATAGTAACGCATGAACTAGCGACTCCCGGTAAATTTCAGGGAAATTATTTTTCCCATTAATAGCTTCGGTAAGTATTTCCTGCAATTGAAAGAAATGTGTTCCGTATGGATCACATCTTAATTTCTCATTACTTTCGGTGACATTGCCAATAATATTTACAAAACGATTTTTTGTCATGTCATAATCCCAAGGGTAGATGCAATAGCTCCCCACGTTTAGTAAGTTCGATACCGTTAATACTGTCGATATTCACGATTTGATACCCCCCAGGCAGCACAGCCCCTTTTTGCAAGCGAGTACCATCGTCCAGAATGACATAAGGAAAATCACTATTACCACCAATACTCGCAACAGGAGCAGGTAAAATACCCAGCGCACTCGAACTAGTGTTAATATTCTGGTAGATAATTTCCTGTGTTCCCGGATAAGAAAGCATATGATGTCGAATTAAAGTATACAATGAGTTACGCTCCTGAAGATTGAGACGTCCACTCACAATAATACGGTCATCTACACGTTGAATGCTCAACATTGGCAATAATTTCAACTTGCGCAAGTCACTAATCAATTCATCCAACTCTTTATCATTTACTGATTTAACCGACCAGGAACGTAGCCCCTGCATATCGTTCAAAAGCTTAACAACCCGTTGCCACCGTTGATCTTCTTCTATTTGACCACTAATAATCACCTTTCCAGGAGCTTTATCCATATATGCGAAAACCCGGTCAAAACCATTAATCTGTAAGGCATCCATAACATTCTGTATTAGACGATCATCGCAAATAACATCCAGTATGTAATTGGTATCATTATTTTTTAGGAAATCCAGTACTGGTTGCAGTAACTTCTCACTTTTGCATTGTCCTGATATATTAACCACGTCATTTTTTTCCCAGACAAATTTAACCCCAGGAAGAACATGTTGGTTTTCAAGTTCTACTAACTTCTTTTGTACCTCAACATCTGGCAATACAGAATTCTCTCTCGCTCGCGCATTATGGATTAAATACCCTGTACCACACATTAACACTAAACTGGCAATGACCATCACGATGATCAGTATAATAATAAATCTATTGTGATTTGATGATATAGTACTATTCTTGCGGGTGACAGCTATCAATGAATCCAGACAACTATCCATCTCCCCAAGGGCAAACTGTATACCCGCTATATCAAGAGTAGCCTGTAAAGGTAAAAGCTCACCCGCAAGAGCAATCCCCTCAATGCCGTTACGCCAGAGTTTAGTGGTCTTCGTTAAACTAATCCCCTGACTGCTGATATCAAATTCTATCTGTTTTTCTTCACTCTCAGATAAAGCCAGCCAGACATCACAATCACCTGTCCCAATACTAAATATACCTTCTCGCAGTAGCAGCTCACGACCGACCAAAGAAGAATTTAAAAATTTTATTTTATATACGTAATCCATCACGCCCTCTTAAATTTTAAGTGGTACCGCTTTGATCAAAAATAGGCGCACGGTTTGTACTTTTGTTGTTTCCTTGCTTTTAAAAAAATTACCAATCAAATAGATATCACCTAATAACGGAATTTTGCGTTCCGTTACGATATCTTGATCCTGAACAAAGCCCCCCAGTAACAAACTTTGCCCACTTTTTAACGTTGCCTGAGTATCAATTTCTGAATTCTGAACCTGCGGCATACCATCCGCACCAAGAGCTGACGACTGCTGGCTCCCATCCTGAATACTTAAAAGTAACAACACTTCAGCAATTCCAGCCTCATTTTTTACGACGCGTGGCGTAACCTGCATTAATGTTCCACTTGTAATGGAGGCCAACTTAGCAACTTTGTCCCCCACTAATTTGGTATAAAACGTTGTATTTTTATCCAATACAGCCTGTACGTTATTCAACGTCACCACCGAAGGTTGGGATAACACCTTTGCCTGGGATTTTTGCTCCAGTGCATTGACTCTGACCATAAAATCGCTCGCATTAGTGATCACTGAAGTCGCATAGCCACTGCCGCTGGATAAATTGGTATTAAGCTGTAAGTTCATTCCCCCTATATCAGCGTTTGCAGCCCAATCAATACCTAATGCGCCAAGATCTTCAGCATTAACATCAATAATGGACACCGTAATTTCAATCGCATCCTGCCGATGGTCTAACTGTGAAATAAGACGTTGGTACATTGGCATATTGGCATCACGGTCACGAACAACCACTGCATTTTGACGCGGGTCAGCAGAAAATGTTGGCCCACTACTTTCGGTTTCCTGTTGCGCTGCATTAAGCTGTGTTGGTGTGCTGGCACTATTAACTGCCTGCGAATTATTCATTCGCTGTAACACCGTCACAACACCAGGAATTATTACACTCTGATTCCGATATTGATAAGTTACATCTGTTGCAGATGCGTACTTTAATGGAAATACCTGGACATTTTCTTTTTGTTGATCTACCTGAGCCTGGTTACGCGAGGCAACGCTTAGCTGGCTGGCTATATCTGTGATATGCTTAACACATTCAGGGACTCCATAGATCTCAAAAGATTGCGAAACACCAATTTGACGAAGCTGGCATGTCCCTTCAGCAAGAACGCCTGCCTGAAGAACATATTCCTTAAGCTGTTCACGAGTATCAAATTCTGGCGTAATAACAGAAGATTTCACTTCATTGTTTTTGTAAACATAGAGCGCCTTACCATCATAATACCAAACCAAATTATAAGTACGAGCAAGCCTATCCAACTGCTGTTCCGGCGTACCCTTTTCGAAGCGACCGATAAAAACATCTCGAATAGACGGACTGGTAATTACCGGTATATCATAATTTGCACCAAAATTTTTCAACAGTTCGCTCACGAGCATACCGTGAGTCATAACAAAGAAAGGGGGCCCCTTCCAATCGAGGGTAGACGCAGAAAATGCCTCAATTGGCAATAAAATCAATATGAATAAAAAAAGCAATGCTCTCATACTAAACCATTTCTAACCATATGCGATAAACGGAATTGATTGTCATTGGTTATGACATTCTGCAATTGATTTTGAAGCCTCCGACCAAGAAGCGTAGCTACCGCAATGTGCTCATTCACTTTTTGGCATAGTACATATAACTCCACTTGATTCGTAAAACGCTGGACCAACCACCAGATATTATCTCGTTGTATAATTCCGTATTGCCAGGCACCATTTGCAGCCAGAAGTACACCGCTACATGTTATCCAGCGAGCTACATCTTTCTCCGACGGCGTTGGTAACTTCACCATCAATAACCAAAAATCACTGTTCTCAATAATTTTCCCTGATAAAAAGTTTATCTGAACAGTAAACTCAATACACTCACCGCTATTGTTCTTATGCCCTAACCAAAATATGTCTGGAATATCCAGCCATGTTGCCATTATGTATGCAACCTCCCTCTCCAATTCGACTGCCAATGTCGCAAAACACACCACAAAAAACAACCCATTAAATTACACTTTAATTAGTCCAAAAATAGACACAGAGGAAGAATAATGAGTGTCACTTTATTATTGCTCTTATTGCCCGGATTCACTTATCATTTCTTGGTTAACCTGTACGTTTATACCTTAAGTCATTAGAGTTGCTGACAAGCGGCGACACAACGAATCCCCAGCCATTTACAATGAAGTAAATGGCTGAAGTAAAAAAGCCAACGCAAATGATACTCGAAATATCATGAGTATATACGTAAATTAAATTCAGGAGCTAAGCATGCCTATACCAGTTAGCATACCAACCCCCCCCTCTTTACCACCCAGAGCTTCTGGCCTTAATAATGGTGGTAATACAAGTGCTATTAAACAGGAAATTTATAATACACCGAAAGATTCAGCGTTTAATACAGTTCGACTTATCGACCATAGCGGGAGAAAAAGACCTGGCCTTGCCGATGGGTTTGCTCCAGCTCTTACGAAAGAACTTATTAAAAATCATCAAGATCCCCTTACTACCGCAACGGATTTTTTTAACAACAAAGGTTCTAATTTAGCTAACATACCAGAACGGATGAGCGCTGTAGTTGGTACTTATGAACGTTTCGGTGGTGATATTACAGGTCGTGGAACTCAAGTATTTGCTTCAGTATTCGGTCCAACAACTAATGCGTCAGTAGTAGCCTCTAACAAGGGCAAGCAGCTAAGAGCGATGCAGGCTACCTCACAGCACCCTTCTGCAACGGCGATTAAGGATAATATTAGCTCTGATAGCAATACATTTGACAGGAAAGCCTTTTCGGAGAAAGTTGCTTATCTGGATAAAGCGTTATCGCGAGGTGAGAATAAAGCAAGTATTGCTACTGCTAACTTAAAATCGGAGGTAGTACAACCGAAAGAAATGCGGTTAGAAAAACGCTCCTTATTACCGATAGACACCGGCTGCGTGGCATCAACGAGTGTTGAAAAGCAAGGGACCGTCGGGCATACATCTAATTTAACAAACGTAAATGCCAGTACGTCTGGTGTCATCACTCGCGACCAGAGTACTAATACGCCTGCCATTAACGACAGGATCGCCAGTGATGCCCATAATCCAGATAGTCATTTGAACTCATTTGGGAATAACGCTGATATAGAGCGCCGTAGTTCAGCTAACAATCATGTTCAGGAACGAGGTAATTTGAGCTCATCTGAGAATAATGTTGGTGAAGGCAGTTCTGACTTAACTGACAATAATATTCACTACCGAGAGGATTTGAGTTTATCTGAGAATAATGCTCCTGGAAACAATCATAGTTCAGCTAACAATAATAAGCCACAACTAATTGATAGTATTAACAATGCTTCTACTAAAGATAAACTTGAACTCAATGCAACGCCTGTGCAAGAGGCGAAACAAAAACACACGCACCGAATATCTGATAACTCAATTATCTCCGCTATTGGCATAGCGACGCTGCTTCTTGGGATAGGTATTGATGGGCTAGGTATCGCGTTGCGAGGGGAGAGTTCTACTGCCGACACGGCGGAAGCTGATCAACTTGTTGATATTCCAGCCGACTTACAGGATGAGATTACCAGTCTGGAAAATAGTGTTGAGCTTGAAGATCAGATTAGCAGTATGCTGAACGATATTGCTACACAATGTGAAGACAACGTCACACAAATAACTGAAGTTGCAGAGTGGCTTTCTTCAGCACAAGATCAAATCCTTTCAGACATCGAAAGGAAAGCTTATGATACAGCGCTGGTACAAACAGAGGCAACTGCTTTCGCTGATCCAAATAACCAACAGATGACAGTTGACGATTATGGTAACTTGGTTCCAACTGGTCAATTGACCACTGCTGCAAAAGAGGAATGCGAAGAACAAGCCACTCAAATTGCGCAGCAAGCAAAAAATATGGCGAGCACAGCGTTAAGCTCTACAATTGACCGGATTAATGCAAAGGCGACGGATATAAGCAAAGTCAGTGATACTCTGGCTAACGCCAGCAGCACTGCCAACGATATTAGTCAATCAACACAGACCGTTATAAACAAACTGGGGAACATTGAACAAACCGTCGAAAATTACGTGAATAGTCAAACCAATGTAACACAATCCGGTATTTCGAGCTCCGGATTTTATACAATAGAAGGGCTCGGTAGCGTCGTGGCGGCGCTCTCAGTACCAATTTTTGCAAAACTTTTTACGAACATCCACCACAACAAACTGGCTGAAAAACAGGTAAAAGATCAATCGGTTAACCAAAAATCCTCTGCAATACAGGATGATATAACTGCATCTGACAATGTCAACGCGTTATCTGAGCAGGGAGATTATTATACGTATGAGGATGAGAGTGATACCCAATCTGATCTTAGTAGCAACGAATCGTTAGCCGCGAGAGACGGATCGTTAGCCGGGAGAATAGACAATCTTGCGGAAGATATAGAATCTGACAGCAGTGATTCGTCGTCAGTCTATACGGAGGATACATCAGATTCTGTCGATATCGGAACGTTAGTAACGTTAGTCTAGGAAAAACACTAAATTAGACCAGATCGACCGCAGAGTTCACCATAAATAAATTACCTAAATTATCTGATTATAGTGATACAATTTTTTATATGTCAGCGTAGCCTTACTCACAAGGATGTGAGTATAACATATATTTTTCATGACATATAATGCGCATATGAAAATCATAGAGAATCGTGTTCAATCGTTAGCATCAATACCAGCCTCGGTCTCTGATAATTCAATTAGTCCTTGATATTATACGCTCTCAAATAAATATGCAGGAATACAATGACGGAACAGATCTATGCTCCTCGTCAAAATGTCCACACTTTGCAAGAAGCAATCCAGTCTATTAATAGATAATCCTTCGACATGCTAACGCCAGCATCGACTATACGAAAATAAATTCTGGTAACAAGACAGATTTAATGCAGAAATTATCATGAGAGAGCTATAAATAAGATATTTTTATATAAAAATAGCCTCACATACTATTATATTTCCATCATCAATTTTCTTTTTACATTAGCAATAACCAAAAACACATCAAGAATAGTCCATAATCACGACACTTATCATAATAAAAATAGACTTCCATCAACATGATTCAACATGTAAAAATAACAATAATGGCAATACACCTTTTAGGATTGATAATGAAAACATCAACTTCAGCACAACCATTTCCAGTCTTCTTAAATAATTTAAATGAATCTATTTATGGTACTAAGGATATTGATATCAATAATACTCACTCCGGGCATGTTAGCTTCTTGCATATCAAGTCTATTGATAAACAAATTGCGAAGTATATTAGGAATAAGGAGTATATTTCTGCACACGATAGAGAACAATTATATAAACTGTTCGATGTCATCCAAAATCAAGGCAGCCAGTGTACTGCTAAAAAATTAGCCAAGCTTAATAACTCTCTTAGAGATTTATCAAAAATAAAATCTGAATCATGCAAGGCATGGGATGCTATTACGAGTACTAAACTCAATATTAAGGCACTAGATCAACATAAAAGCAGGTTGCAACAAGAGCGTGATTGTCGTTTTCAGATATTATACGAAAAACTTAGTGCTTTACCTGAAAGGAATATTCCAGAACAGGCCAGACAGAAATTTGCAGACTGCATAGCAGAAAAAGATAGCAAACAACTCCTTATCAAATTTCAAGATTTTATTGAGTCATGTGCAAATAAAATAACAATCAACAATAACCTTACTTTATATAATGACGTGGATATTAAAAGTATACAAAAAGCCATATCTAACCTTCCTGCAAGTTCATTAACCTGGGATCAGTTTAAATGTGAGCTTAATGAAATTCGTAAGCTAAATTCAGATCTGGATAAAATGGAAAAAAGTATCATCCAAAGCAAGATCCGTATCGATACACTAGCAGAAAAATTTTTTATCACAAACAATGACCAGGGCCTGAATGATCTTAAAAAGATGGTTGTAAAACCGGCGCCAATAGTTTTCCATAATAAACAGTCAAATATAAAGTTGCTACGTGACAATTTATTTGCACTTACAATAAGAAAAAATGCAGAACTGCTAACAGATTCCGGTAATTAATTTTTTGAACGTAAAACACCTGGCCAGAATAAGAAACATAAGAAATAATAATTAAACAAGGAGCCCCTACAATGCACTTTACACAACGACGAGAATAAAAATGGACTTCATTGTTATGATGCGTACATGCTATTCTATAAATAAACCCTGACAAAACAATCAGAGAATAAATTATGAAATTATCTCATAAAGATCTTTCAACTTTTTTAACAACGATTAACTCTTATAAAAAAGAGCAAAATCAGAATGTTGCGGACTTACCTAAACTTCGCCTGAGTAAGGCTGATATAAAATTCATTGATAAAGAAGTAGCTAAGTATATTAAGAATGATCAGCGTATTTCTTTTGCTGACTTAACGATATTAAATTCGCTTCACGATATTATAAAAAAACAAGGTAGTCATTGTGAAAGCGAAAAATTAGCGAAACTCAGTAAAGCGCTAAAAAATGTTACGCAGATAAAATCTGACGCTTGTCTTGCAAGTGAGAGAATGGAGAAACATTTTTCTAGCATAAAAGATGCTACGCAAAAACATGTGAACTTAATGCCAGTCTATAAAGAATCTATGTTAAAACTGAATGAAAAAATAAAAGACATCGATATTGCCCATTCTCAAATTACCACTAAACAAAAAGATGAATGTTTAAATGCGAAAACAGCAAGCAGTAAATATATACTGTTAACTAATATATCGACTTCACTTATGAGAAAAGAGACAGTAATTGTTAAAGATACTGGCCGATGGGGTAGATCAACAGAGCGAAACATTGTTAAGGTAAAATATTTAAAAGGTTATAATTTATGGCATAGTTGTGCGCGGGATGCACAAAAAGCAATGGCTATCGAAAAAAACATAAAACAATTAAATCGACAATTAACTATTTCTCGCAATCAAATTCGTCTTGATTCAAGTCGATTTAAAGTTCCTTCTAATGAAGCTGGTTTAGACAAATTAAAAAACATGGTTTGATAGTGTATATCTATGCCTCTATTTTTTACATAGCACTACTCATAGGTTACTCTTACAGACTATTATTAAATTAATAGTCTGTTTGTTATAAATTAAATTTAAAGCCAGGTAATGCTATGTATTTTGTACTTATCCCGTTAAAAATTGTCATAAAGCAACGGAATTTACCGGAAAAGTGCGTTGTTTATAAATGATATTAGCAGTAGAAGAAGTCATTTGCATTATTTATGTTTTTTTATCGTTTAGTCACTAAATTCTGTTAGTGGAATAATATAAATAATGCTACCGAATAGAATTATCCAACTACCTTAATAAGTGCCGAGACATTAAATAATATCATACTCGCCTATAATATTTAACCTACTACTTTAGTGATGTAGATTATTGGAAATGGAACAAAATGAATGATAGATCTTTCACTCGTAAAATTGAAATCATTAAACTTATCGTTTCTGTTATTATTTCATTATCGGTTGCTTCTATTGCCTATGTTGTGCAACATAGTGTAGTCGAACAGCAAGCGCACCGTACGTTGTTAAGTAATATATCAGCAAAAATTATTGATAAAAGACTCAGTATTTACGATCAAATAAAGATCCCACTTAACAGAATATACTGTTTCATAGAGGAAAAGGGGGATTGGCAAAGCTACTCCCCCGAAGAAATAATCAAAACACATAATATGCTAAATGAAATCGTATATTCTCAGCGCGCAATTTGGTCGAAAAAAACAATAGAACGCTATACTGAATATATGAACCAACAGGCTTTTATTATTGATAACATTCATCACGGAATCAAAATAAGAGCAGAAATAAATGACCTGCGAAGAGCTGCACCAGGATGGAATGATAACTATAGAACATTGTTCACTGGCGAGCGTTCCATATTTCACAGGAATGCCTATCAAGAATTAAATAACGCTTTAGCTGAAGACCTCATGTTAACCAAAAGCGAATTAATATTAAGTCAATATGATAAACTAAGTACAAGTCGAAATTAACTTTTATGAGAATCTTTGTATCTATTTTTACACCAATTATTATATGGCGTTATTAAATTAATAGCATATAATATATTACATCTTCGGTAAGATGTGTGTAAACGATTGTTTTGATTTGGTAGGCAGCATAAACAATATAATATACAAAATCTAAATTTACTCCATAAAAATTTCTTTTAAGACCATTAAATCTCTTGATGAGAAACACTCCTTTTATCTTTATTTATCGAGAAAATGGTCACCCTATGAAAATTCAAACAAAATTATATACATTATTCTAAATGCTCACAGGAGAACAAAATATGAAGAACACAGACTCATATTATGATGAAATCAGAACAAAAATAGTGGATGCTGCAAAAGAGGATGTTGATAAAAACGAGATACTCTGGGCTATTGCTGATAGCGGCACAGCCCTGATCGATACCCTGACAAACATACCTGTATTTAATGCTACCACCACAATCGTCAAAGAACTCCATAGCTTAATCAATAACCATCCCGTAATACCTGTGCCAAATCCATGGTTTGTATGGAATCAACATGATGATAACTCCAGTCCAGAAACTATTAAGTACCTGCGAAAAAGAGGTTACGTTTCGGCAGCGTCATCCGCTATTGCTATCGCAGGGGCTGGTGGTTCCCTGGTGACATGCGTTGATGTGGGAACTGTCGGCCAGGGAGGAGCAGCTTGCGCATCGACGATGAGGCATTTAGCGGGTTTTCGGGACATTGCGATGAAGTATAAAGAAAGCGCCACCATTCAGTCCTGGCTTGATGTTCTTATCACTATGAAGAATTTAAAACTAGCCGTCCGTGGAGGACAAGTCAGCGTTGCTGTATTGTCTGCCGTGCCAGTATTATCTACTGCCCTATCCATTATTGGTAGCTCGTTAAGCTCAGCAGCAAAAGTGGGGATAAATCTCAAGTATTCTAATGTATGCCGCTACACTGCAATAGATTTACACTGGCGGGCTATGCAAGAAACAATACTGATTGAAACTTTCAGCCGACACAATGATGACTCTGGTCCGGCAAGGGCAATTCTCTTTGAATTATTTGAACGCAAAGGCCTTACTGGATTTGTATGGGGAAAGCATCATGTTGATAAATTAATTAAGGAACCTGCAGGCTGGATGGCAATTGCAGATAAATTGCTCATTATTTAATTGCCATTTTCAGAATGCGGCAACTGCTTCAAAACCTCAGTAGATCCTAAACATACCTCTTACAAGAGGTAATACCGATCGTTTAAGAGTATAATTGAAGAGTCCTGGCGTTATATAAATAGCGCCTTTTTATCTCTATGCACTGCTCCTGATTCCAGACAGTTCAAGACCAGAATTCTTCGTCTTTTTACATGAAGGCACGACACCGGACACACTTCTCATTCAGCCGTTGATAGACGGGACCATGAAACTGGCGAAGGCGAAGCTGATAGAAGAAGCGGCACAGCAAGGGCTCCATAAACGATGGGTGTTTGTGCATCCCCCCAGCTTACCGCAGCCGTCAGGAAAATGCGCACCGACAGCAATAAGGCATGGAAGGGAGCACTAAAGCGGGCAGGCATTAGCAACTTCCGATTCCATGACTTAAGGCACACCAGAGCAAGCTGGCTGGTTCAGTCTGGAGTTTCTCTTCTTGCACTCAAGGAGGCGGGTGGATGGGAAACGCCAGAAATGATTCAACGCTACGCTCATTTGTCAGCGGGACACCTGACTGAACACGTGAGCAAAATTGACGCTATTATTGGTCGCAATGTCACAAATACAGCACAAGAGGAGAATGTAGCTTACTTGAATATAAGATAACTATTTGAAAATACTGGTGCGATAATAGGAACACAACACAACACAAATAACCTTTGGTAAGTATAAATATTTTCTTGTTTCATCTTTATAAATGCCCCCTTTTGTGCTGAGGAATCCCCAGAAAAAAAGACAGGCATAGAGTTTTGTGATCTACTGATTGCGCTAACAAATTCAATGAGATCACCTCTATGCCTGCCCGAACATTATGCCAGAAATTTTTCCGTGGCGCTCTGAGCCCGTTTCATCAATATCGTCAGAATGCTCTTCTTGATGCTACCGTGGCTTTGACCCGTGGTGCATCACTTACTCTGACAAGCATCGGTCGCTACCTTCCTGGTTCAGCACAAGTCAAAAACAGGATAAAACGCGTTGACCGCCTGTCAGGTAATACCTCTTTGCATGAGGATATCCCGTTGATATTCCGTAATATTACATCACTCCTTACTCGCCAGTTTTCCTGGTGTATTATCGCTGTCGACTGGAGCGGTTATCCGTCCCAGGAATATCACATCCTTCGTGCCAGTCTTATCTGTGATGGGCGTTCAATCCCTCTGCTTAGTCGGCTTGTACCTTCAGCAAAGCAAAATAATTCGCTGATACAAAAAGAATTTCTCGATGAAATTCACCGGTGCGTAAATCCCAAAGCAAAAGTCATACTTATTACAGATGCGGGGTTCAGAGTGCATGGTTTCGGCACATAAAATCACTGGGGTGGGACTTTATTGGCCGCATAAGGGGAACGGTTCAATTCTGTCTGCTGCATGATGGCGAAAGATGGCTGAAAATAACGGATGTTCGGGGTAAAGCAAGCCCGGAATATCCGGGAGCAGGATGGCTTGCCCGGGCGGAATATGCCCGGTGTTCAGGCCATTTTTATCTTCATAAAAGGGAAACCAGAGGACGTAAAAACCAGCATTCCAGCGGGCGATTATCCAGCCCAAAGACAGAAAAGGAAAAACAGGCCTCAGCGAAAGAGCCCTGGCTGATATTTACCAGCACAGAAGAGTTTAAGCCGCGAGAAATCATGAAGTTATATAGCAGAAGAATGCAAATAGAGCAGAATTTCCGTGATGAGAAAAGTGAACGCATCGGATTCGGCCTGCGGGCCTGTTACAGTCGTTCTGCCGGGCGGCTGTCAGTCCTGAGCCTTCTGGCGACACTGAGCACAATCGTGCTGTGGCTTATAGGATATCATGCTGAAAACCCAGGATTACATCTGAGATACCAGGCCAACAGCATTAAATCACGGCGTGTTATCTCATATCTGACATTAGCGGAGAATGTCCTGCGACACTCTCCGCTAATTTTGAAGCGAACAGCATTAGACGTCGTTCTTCATCATCTCGCCAGAACCTACCGAAGTATGGTGCTGGTTTATTAGCACTGGTTTTGTGGGGATCTCTCAGCCGATAAGGGACGTTTCCGGGCGATTACTCAAGGTCAGCGTGTCTCTTAAACATCGTGTCGCTGGTTTCACCGAGCTGGGCCATCAGCTCAAGCACGATTGCGTCATAGGTGATAAAGCAGAGTTGCTCAAAAGCCGATCCCATAGGCTGCGAAAAAGCACCTTCTTCGCGATCGTTGTCTTCTTTCACAGTTCCAGGCAACACAAGAGTACTTTTGGCCAGTTTGCCGATTGTGGACTCCGCTTTCATTGTGACAAGCGCCACATCCACGCCACAGGCTACGGCCTTCTGCGCCAGGCTCACCAGACTGCCGGTCTCACCGCTGCCGGAGCCAATAATGACCAGGTCGCCCGGTTTCGTATGAGGAGAAGAAATTTCGCCCACAACGCTTACTGAAAAACCGAGGTGGAGAAGACGGTTTGCAAAGCCGCGGATGGCGATGCCGCTACGACCCGCGCCCTGCAGAAAGATATGTTTGGCATTCTTAATCTGTGCGACGAATTGGGCAGCCTGGGCATCATCAATCTTCATCGCATTTTGCTGCAACTCACTCAGGATATTTAAAGTATTTTGTTGAACGCTCATGTGATTCCCTCCCTTTAAGCGATGGTACGACCACCATCCATCAGAATGGTTTGCCCCTGGATGTACGAGTTGTCTTTATCAGCCAAAAAGATTGCCAGGTTAGCCACATCGTCAATGGTGCCAAGGCGGCGCACTGGAATTTTTTCCAGAACAGCATCAAGATCAGCCTGGGTAGGATAATTGACGCGCATCATTTCACCGGTATCAATCAGGCGCGGAGCGATAGCGTTAACATTGACACCCTTAGGCCCCAGTTCTTTTGCCAGACCGCGAATCAATCCTTCACCACCAGCTTTACTGGCAGGGTAACTCACGCCACCGCCAGTACCGGAAAGCGCCGAGCCGGAGGAGATATAAACGATAGATCCATGGTTAGTGGTGAAGTCGTCGTAGAATGCTTTAACGGTGTTAAACAGGCCAGTAAGGTTAATTGCAATCGTTTTATTCCACTCTTCAAAAGTGATGTTATTAACCTTATTAGCAAACGCCACGCCAGCGTTTAATACCAGAATATCAATGCGTCCGAAGGTTTGAAAAACCTGCTCGCGAACGTTTTCCAGAGCTTTCGGATCGGATACATCGGTTTTAACGAATAAGGATTTAACATTACCGAAAGTTAACTCTTCGGCCGTCTTTTTACCATTTTCTTCGTTATAATCGACAATGACAGTATGAGCCCGACGGTCTGCGAATTGCTTAGCAATTCCTTTACCGATTCCATGTGCCCCACCGGTTACTAGCGCGACTTTACCTTCAAAATTACTCATTTCACTATACTCCTCAAAATCTCATGACAAAGGGGAGGACAACTCCCCTTTCAGGTAATTGGTGATTTAATGAATGCTAATAATAGCGTGTAGGGTTAATGGGTTTATTTTTTACCGAACTGCTATTGGATCGCTGCCCTTAATGCCTGATAGCTTTCTCTCGGTGTATCGTTAAATAACGCGCCACCTACAACAATTAAATCAGCACCCGCTTCTTTTACCTTTTTAGCAATTTCAGCATTAACGCCGCCATCAACTTCAATCTGAATATTGCGTTCAGCAACCATCTTTTTAGTATTTCTGATCTTCTCCAGACTTTTTTCAATAAATGTCTGGCCAGGCTGACCTGGGTTGATGGTCATAATCAAGATATAATCAATATCATCCAGGAGGTATTCAATTACATGTTCCGGAGTCCCCGGATTGAGCACCACACCGGCTTTGCGTCCGGCTTTCTTGATCTTCTGGATAATATAATGAACATGTGGTGTTGATTCATAATGAACTGAAATCATTTCCGCCCCGGTTTTAATAACATCATCGATATGTCTTTCCGGGTTTGCCAGCATCATATGCACATCAAATGTCATTGAACTGGCTTTCTTCATTGCTGCAATTTGATTAGGACCGAAGGCTATATTGCTTACATAAGTGCCATCCATTAAATCAACATGCAGAATTTCTGTTTTTTCTGTTTCCAGAAACTGAATTTCTTCCTGCAAACGTAATATGTTTGCACCAAATAATGATGGTAAAATTTGTGCCATTTTAGTCAACTCCGTAAATTAATGCGTAACTGTGCTCAACCAGTAGGTCAGAATCTCCCATGGGCCGGTTAATACGAAGTCCGTACCCTGGCCATTCAGGCCGACTCCAGCACCATTCAGGAACTGAGTTGCACCGGGCGCGACATATCCCCCCAGATACATAACCACCACACAAAACAGTAAGGTTGAGATAATCGAGCGAATAACGTTGCCGTTACTGACCATGACGGTCATGGTCGTCATGTAGATAATTGACATCAGAACGCCAATTGGGAATATCTGAATACCCGGTAAAACCAGCGCACAAAGCATTGTCAGAGGGATGGTAATAACGGTGACAGTCACAGTTGCCGGATCGCCAAGCGCCAGGGCGCAGTCCATCCCGATATTCAGTTCCGCATCTTTACCCATCTGCTTTTGCATGATTTCTTTAGCACTCTTACCTATCGGGTTAAGTCCTTCCATAAGGACCCCAACCACTTTTGGCAACAGTACCATGACGCCAGCCACGCCCATCGCCATTGGCACGATGGTTGTAATGGGTTGTTTGGTTAACAATCCCAGGAGACAACCGACAATCACGCCGATGATTGCGGGTTCACCGAATACACCCAGTCGCTTCTGAACGCTCTCTAAATCCACATCCAGCTTGTTTAACCCCGGAATGAAATCGATAATTTTGTTAACAACCCATGCAAATGGAAGTGTCCATCCGATGTGGATCATTGTGGTACAGGTCGTCCCCTCCAGGCCATAGTATTTCTGCCATCTTGGCGCAATAAGATCACCAATAAACAGTGCGGCTACGCTCAGAACCACGGCGACACCTAACCCAAGGAAAAAGCTGTCAAAGACGAAATACGCAAGAGCTCCCGGAACCAGGAAATGCATGTAGTTCCAGATATCAACATTGAGAGTTTTGGTAAGCTTCAGACGAACCAGGATCAGGTTCAGGATAATGCCAATAGGAATAACCATTGCGGCAAACGGGGCAACCCACGCAGCTGCGCCAACGGCAGGCCATCCAATATCAGCCACGGTGAAACCGCTGCCAATTTTTGAGTAATACGTAATTGCTGGCTGCAGGGCTGTGTTTAGCAGCCCAACAACCAGTCCCAGACCGATGAAACCGATACCTACAGTGATGCCAGATTTAATGGCGGCACCAACTTTCATTCGAAAAACCAGACCTAAAAGGAAAATAACAAGCGGCAATATTGCTGTAGCGCCCATGCTTGTAATAGTAAACATGATGTTTTTTAACATTTCCATTTAACCATCCCCCGTCTTTTTTAGACTTTAGCCTTTGGAAATTTCGCTTAACAGTTCACCTAATTTTTTACGCAGCGCGGCTTCGTTAATACCGGTAATAAAACCTGCGACGCTCATGTGCGGTTTACCAATATCACCTTTATAATTATTCGTCGTCAGGACCACGTCAGCGCTTTGCATTTCGGAGGAGAGTTCGGACATGCTGCATTTATTAATCTTAACGTTGGCAATGCCGTATTCAGCACAAACCGATTTAACTTCATCAGCGGCAAGTGTGGAGGTTGCTACACCGCTTCCGCAGGCTACGAGGATAGTAATCATGGTAAAATCTCCGGGTAATTGTTATTTAATTATCGTGTTAATAAACAATGCCTTTGCTTCTTCAGCAGGAAGCTCCAGCATCTGGTGGTAAAAATCAGCTAACTGAAGATGGTTAAACAGCGCCTTCAACAACTGCAATTGATCTGCAGGTTGGGTAACAACCAGGTTGACAACCAGGCGAACCCACAATTTTTCATCGCCATCTGCCTGATTAACTTCTATTTCCTGTGGCAAACGAATGATATAAATCGCCGGGCTGACGGCGTGCTGGCTATCACAATGGGGGATGGCGACAGCATAGCCGTCAAGTAAAATTCCAGTTGGGTAGTCGGCTTCACGTTCACGCAGCGCCTGGAGGTAAGTCTCTTTTACAATCCCATCGGCCAGATGTTTCTGGTGAATATGCTCCAGCACTTCATCATAATTTTTGTATGCCGCCCCATCCGCGACATTGATAGAAATTGCACCCACTTTTTTCTCCTCACCTTACCATTTGCTCATGTGATTGAGCTTATGCTCAATCACATGAGCAGTTATAGCACATCAGTGAATTGCTGAAATGGGGAGCTTGCAAAAGTTATATCTTGATCACACTAAATCACATAAGCGCATTGCATAAAATGCTCATATGAGCAAATGTGGTGATTGATTAATGCACTGAAAATAATTAACTTATTGATTTTTAATGAATTAAATTAAAATGACTTATTCTGGGGGTTTTTACGATGACAATACCTCAAATGCTCTTATGAGCGCGGCGTGCTGATAACTGTTGTTTCAGCAGGACAACGGCACATGAAATGTGCCGTCATTGAATTTAGAATCAACAGGTTACCACTGTCGTATGTTTCGCAACTTCGGCAACACCGTCCTTATCAGCAATATCATTAGTGATCAGCGCGGTAATCTCAGACCAGTCGCAGATCTTAAATAAGCTGCTGCGCTGGAATTTAGTGTAATCGCCCAGGATATATCTCTTCTCGGAATGGGCAATGATCGTTCGATCCAGAAAGGCATCTGAGGAGGAGGGAGTGGACGGGCCCGTCATATTGTTGAAGCCATCGGTGCCGATAAAGCATAGATCAACATTAATATCATTAATCATTGACACAGCCCACCCGCCAAAGACAGAAGAGCTTTTTTTCCTCAGTTCTCCGCCGAACAAAAAGACCTGGTTATCTGACTCGATCAGCACACTGGCCACCGGCAAAGAATCGGTAAAAATTTTAAAGCCAGATTTCATGCACAACAGATTAGCCAGTTCATAGTTAGAACTCCCAGTACCAATAATCATTGAGCTATTGGGGGGGATAAAATCCAGCGCTTTTCTGGCTATAGCTTGTTTGAAAGTACTGTTTTCTTTTTCCCTGACCTGGAAAGGATGTTCAACAGCCCCCTGCTTTAAAGTCGCTCCTCCGTGGCTTTTAACCAGCAGCCCTTTTTTTTCAAGATGGGTGAGATCTTTACGGATGGTTTCATAAGTGACCTCATACTTTTTAGCAAGGTCGCTAACGTACACGGTACCCGCCGAAATAATCTCTTCAAGGATCAATTTTCTCCTTTCTTCAACCAGGTACATCCTTCCCCCCATAACCTTTCAACTCAATGCAATGAAGCGAATCATAGCACACAAGATACAAACAAAAACAAACTCCATCAGAAGACGAGTTGCCATCAGCCTGTGGGCAGTCATTCGTGAAAGTAACAGTCAAAAAATTAAAACCATTTTAAATCAATGCATTAATTATATTAAATCAAGTTCATTCACTACATGCTGTAAATCCTTCGTCCCAGAACAGCGCCACGAAATTGGTGAAAATTAGCTTTTATTTGTTTTTATTGGCTTTTAATTTTAATAAAATCAATATGTTATAATTTTTGTGATATTGATCTCAGTTGACAACCAATATTTACCAACTGCATACTTGGTTTAAGTTCTTTATGACAGGTTAGTTGAGATGAAAACGAAAATTGCAATCGCATGTGATGATGTAGGGTTTGATCGTAAGGAGGAAATTAAAAAGTACCTCGAAGAAGAGAAAAATGCCGAGGTCGTGTACGATCCCGTTAAACGAAAAGAAGACGGTTTCAACAACTTCGCTCGTCTTGCGGATGAAATGGCAGGTGTTATTCAGCGGGACGAATGCCGCCTAGGTATCTACATTTGCGGAACCGGAATTGGCTTTACTTGCCAGATAAATAAGCACTGGGGGATTCGTGCTGTCGCCGTCACCAACCCCTACTCGGCCAAGCGAGCAAGACTCAGTAACAATGCGCAGGTGATTGGACTTGGCTGCAGAGTTAATGATCTTGAATACACAAAAATGATCATTGATGCCTGGTATGACAATGCGTTTGACTTTGCCACTGCAAGGGAAAATTCCAAAAAGAATCTACTGGAAGCAGAACGCAGTGACAACGCATTGCTGACGAAACCTGAAGATATTCGATGGAATATGGGTTTCAGACCAGATGATGAGAAATCTGAGGGCTAATAAATGGAACTGATCACACAGTTTATCAATGACCTGGGTAACTTTATTTTTATACCGGTCATCTTCCTTATACTGATGAAACTTCTGGGGCGTCCCCTGTCGGAGTGTATTTCATCCGCCATTAAAGTCGGTATCGGTTTTATTGCATTAACCATGACCATCAAGCTGATGCTTGAAAAAATGCAGCCAGCGGTGACAGGGCTTGCTGAGGCCACCGGCTCCTCACTGAGCGCCATTGATGTTGGCGGCGCAGCCACAGCAGTTATGGGTTTTGGCTCAAGCATGGGGGCGATAATTATTCCTCTGTGCGTTGCCGTGAATATTGCCATGCTGGTGGCCCGTTTGACGGACTGCGTAAACGTTGACGTATTTAACCTTCACCAAAATGCCTCAATGGGAGCAATCGTTGGAGTTTACTCCGGCAGCTTCCTTTACGGTGTTCTTACGGCTGCATTGTTCCATGTCTGGGCGCTTATTGCGGCTGACCTGGGTGCGAAAAACAACGAAAAATTCTTCAACCTGCCAAAAGGCGTTGCCATCTCCCACCCGGTTGCAAACACCTATTTGCTGTTCGCTTATCCGTTTAACTGGATATACGATCGCATCCCTGGATTCCGTAATCTGAACGTTACGGCGGAAAGCATTCAGAAACGCTTTGGTATCCTTGGCGATCCGACCATGGTTGGTTTCATTATTGGTATTCTTCTTGGCTTCTGTGGTTATGGTTGGGAATCTCCGTATCACACCATTATCGCCAGCCTGCAGTTGGGTATGTACCTTGCCGCTGTGATGCTCCTGCTGCCACGCATGACCTCAATCATGATGGAAGGTCTGGTTCCGCTGTCCAACGTGGCACGTAAGAAACTGGTTAAACGTTTCCCGGATCGTGAGATCACTGTCGGGATGGATACCGCACTGATTGTTGGTCATCCTTCAGTTATCGCGCCTGCACTGCTGCTGATCCCGGTCATTGTTATTCTCGCCGTTGTCCTTCCCGGCAACCGAGTGATGCCTCTGGGAGACCTCTCGCAGTTCGTATTCTTTATTGCGTGCATGGTACCTGTTTTTAATGGCAACATTATTCGTACCTGGGTGACCTCCATCATCCTGTTTGGCGGCGGCTTATACATCGCTTCCTGGATGGCTCCAGCAACGAATGAAGTGTTCCAGAAATTCGGCACCAATCCTGATGCCAGCGTGATGTATTCATCGCTTAACCCGTCAGCTAACCCGTTCACCGGACTCTTTGCTGGACTCAGCCATGTTGGCATCGCAGGCTATGCTCTCGCCGCTGTATTGCTGTTGTCCGTAGGCTACTTACTCAAACAGAAAGCGCGCTGTCAGTTGAAAACTGAGGCGGAAGAAACGGCTTAAAACTTCATAAGGTGATTGAAAATGAAAAAGATTTTAGTTGTATGCGGAAACGGTATTGCCTCTTCTTCCATTATGGTTTCTGTCCTGCAGGACTACCTGAAAGAACAGAATATCGAAGCGCAGGTAGATAAATCCTCATTGATGGCCTGCACCACGGACACGTTTAACAGCTATGACCTGATTGTTTCTTCAACCAAGCTGGATAACCCAGGCATCACTACTCGTGTGATTGTGGGAGCGGGCCTGTTAACGGGTCTGGGCGAAGATGAGATTTTTGATGCCGTTAAAGAAGAAATGCTTAAGTAGGTAAATGATGAAACTTGAGATTGTGGTAAATGACGTCGAGGGTGCGATCGCTGACTGGCATGCAGCAATTGAGTTTGCAGGCCAGAAGCTTTTGGAAAAAGGCTATATCACTCCCGAGTATATTCAGGCCTGTCTGGAGCGTGAGAAGACTTATCCAACTGGTTTATTGATGGCAAACGGTCAGGGCATTGCCATCCCGCATGCAGACTATACGCTGGTAAAAACCAACAGCATAAGCATTGTGCGTTTTGATAAAGGAGTCGTGTTTGGTCAGATGGAAGATGCTGACCTCACAGTTGAATGCAGCATTATGTTTAATCTCGCATTCGCAACTAGCGATCAGCATATGTCTGTGCTGCGTCGCCTCTTTACGCTCTTCCAGGATATTTCGTTCATCGAGTCGTGCCGTAATCTCAAAACGCACGAAGTCGGGAAATATGTCGAAGAGATGCTTGTAGCGTCCTGATAAACAAAAGGCAGATAGGGGATATCTGCCTTTTTTTAAAAAAAAGAATGACCATCATGAAAAATTACTCCCTCGTTTTAAACGAGTTATCTTCGCTTGTGGATAAAATCGATGAGAAAGAATTTAACTCACTCGTTGATTCTATTATCACAGCCGGTCATGTATTTCTTGCCGGTGCCGGACGCTCAGGGCAAATGATAAACGCTTTTGCCAACCGGATGATGCACCTTGGCCTGTCCGTCAGTGTGGTAGGGGAAATCAGTTCTCCACATTCTCGCAAAAACGACCTGTTGATCGTTGGTTCAGGCTCCGGAGAAACCCAACGCCTGATCAACCAGGTGAAAATGGCAAAGAATAATGGCGTGTTTATCGCGCTCATCACTACCACACCAGATTCAACTCTGGCGACCCTGGCGGATTACGTACTCATCATCCCGGCAGGTCACAGCGCCCAACCAATGGGCTCTCTTTTTGAACAGGCTTCTCTGCTGACCTATGACAGTATTGTGCTGTCATTAATGGCCAATCTTAATGAAACCAGTCAGACGATGAAGGAACGCCACGCCGATATTGAATAATACCGCCGAGGCGTAAAGCGCTAGCGGCTATTAATCCAGAAGTTTAATAGCCGTATCAAAATCAGTAATCAGCACATTCAGAAGACCTGATTTGAGAGAGGCAACGATACCTTCATATTTTTCGTCCCCTCCAGCCACACCAATCAGTTTCTTTGTGGCGCGTAATTGATCTGTCGTAATGCCGAAACCCAGGCGGTTCAGCGGACTATCCAGAATTTCCCCTTTGCTATTTACCAGTGTTACGCATACATCAGCAGTAATGTCCTGGCTTATTAAAGCCTCACGCCACGCTTCAGGGAATATATCGCACAGACTGGAAGAGCCCGTTTTCCAGGCCCCAATGCCCGTAATAACGACATCCATATTTGAGTAAAATTTTTGCGTATCCTGAACAGCCTGATCGTCAGCGAGTTTCTGGGCTAAACTTTCGTCATCCACCCACATGGGTACATACATCGGGTGAGCTCTTCCGTGGGAAATTGCGGCAACTTTGTGTATTAGATCAATCGGTCCCTGACTAAATTCAATGCCAGGATGAACGCCAGAAAGCTGAACCACATCCAGAACAGGTAATGTCGTCAGTTGACTCACCGTACTTGAAAGAACCCGCCCCCAGGCCAGACCAAACTTCATACCCTCTTTGAGGTTCTCACTCAAGTAGGTCGCCGTTATCCCTCCCAGCTTGACGTTTAATTGTTCTTGAGAAGACCAGGACTCGGAAACGGAAAGCACAACTGCATCCTGCAATCTGTATTTCTTACAGAGATTTTGCGCTATTTCCTCATCAAGAGCCTGCTGTTTAGGGAAGGTAAATTTTACATACTCTTGTGCAATGGCTTCATCAATCAGGCGTGCAACTTTGAATCGAGACAGACCGAGCTCCTCTGCAATTTCTACCTTCGTCTTCATCTCAGAGAAGTAACGCTTAACAACAAGAGAGTAGATAAAACGAGGATCGCAGTTGCGCAGCTTCGGGTTTTTGTTCTCTTTTGGCATAGCGGTTATCCATATGTAACAGGAGGCATCACAAATTTGTTGAGCTATCCGCTCAGATGTAATACTCAAAAGAGTACACTTTTAATTGCTCATCAGATAGCTGTACAGGAGGGAATTTCGAATTTTGTGATGCAAAACGACCCGCCAATGCGGGAGTAAGATCGCAGAGAAGCCTCAGCACTAAGAACGTAAAATGAAGCCTCCCCCTCATGTTTACTTCACTCTTTGTCCTGCAATCAACGACTTTCTCGCCATCTTCCATAGCAAATGTAGTGGTTTACTGAATTTGGCCACCTGAACAGAGGTGATATCTGGACAGGCAGGCGCTGGGCTTACCTCGCCGTTGTTCTCGATTTGTTCGCCAGGAAACTGATAGGCTGGGCAATGTCATTCTCACCGGACAGCAAGCTAACCATCAATGCGCTGGAAATGGCGTGGGAAACCCGAGGTAAACCAGCGGGAGTGATGTTCCACAGCGTCCAGGGTAGCCACTACATAAGCAGGCAGTTCCGGCAGTTATTGTGGCGTTACCGGATCAGGCAAAGTATGAGCCGACGCGGAAACTGCTGGGATAACAGCCCGATGGAACGCTTCTTCAGAAGTCTGAAAAACGAGTGGGTGCCAGTGACAGGCTATATAAACTTTAGCGAAGCAGCTCATGCGATCACAGACTATATCGTCGGGTATTACAGCTCGCTAAAGCCGCATGACTATAACGGTGGGTTACCCCCAAACGAATCGGAAAACCGATACTGGAAAATGGAGTGACCACGCTCCGGTAGACAGTTTCTGTCCTCACGACGAGGCCTGTTCGAAGGCCTCCGGACTGACGCCGCCAAGGTGACTGTGGCGCCGGGCCCGGTTGTAGAAGACTTCAATGTAATCGAAGATATCGGCCCGGGCCAGATCCCGGGTTTTATAGATACGTTTTCTGATCCGTTCTTTTTTCAGCGAACTGAAGAACGATTCGGCCACCGCATTATCCCAGCAGTTGCCACGCCGGCTCATGCTCGGTGCCAGGTTATTGACCCGACAGAACCGTTGCCAGTCGTTGCTGCCGTACTGGCTGCCCTGGTCCGAGTGTACGATGACCTCGCCGTCAGGTTTTCGACGCCAGACGGCCATCATCAGCGTGTCGAGTGCCAGTTCACGTGAGAGAGTGGGCTTCATCGACCAGCCGACCACGTTACGGGCGAAGAGATCGATAACCACCGCCAGATACAACCAACCCTGCCAGGTGCGGATGTAAGTGATGTCTGTGTCCCAGATCTGAGTGTCCCGGACAACAGTAAACTGCCGCTGTACGCGATGAGGAGCTACCACTGAAGGTCGGCCGGCGATACGACGTGGCGCTTTATAGCCGCGTACGGCTTTGATCCGGTTCAGTTGCATGATACGCCCCCCCGTTTTTTACCGCAGGTTTCACCGATTTCGTTCAGGTCGCCATGAACCCGCCGGTAACCATATACGCATCCGCTCAGTGAATATGAGTCACGGATAAGCATCAGCAAACGCTGGTTATCTTTATCACGTGCCGAGACCGGGTTGTGCAGCCACGCATAGAACCCAGCCCGGGCGACATTCAGTACCCGACACATCGTCATCACACCCCATACAGTGCGGTGCTCGTTGATAAAGCGGTACTTCTGTCGGGCTCCCTTGCAAAGTACCGCGCGGCCTTTTTCAGGATATCCCGTTCTTCTTCGGTGCGTTTTAGCTGCGCCCGTAGTTTCAGGATCTCGCTTTTGGCTTCCAGTAAATCCCGAGCATGCTGCTCGCTGTTATCAGGCTTGATAGCCCGTAGCCACTTGTAGAGGTTGTGCGCAGAAACGCCAAAATGGTCGGATACTTCAGCAACGGAATAACCGCGTTCCGTTATCTGACGGACGGCTTCTTCCTTAAATTCAGGTGTAAATCGTGGTGTGCCCATATGCTCAAACTATAGGGCAGGATCGTCTACCGGGGTGGGGCCCGTCCAAGTTGGCTTGTTCAGGCTGGCGTTCCGATTTCTGTATTGCAGGAAATGGGTGGCTGGGAGTCTATCGAAATGGTTCGCCGATATGCTCATCTGGCACCAAATCACCTGACTGAACACGCTCGACAAATTAACTCTATTTTTGGTACTTCTGTCCCAAATATGTCCCACAGTAAAAATAAGGAAGGTACGAATAATACGTAAGCATTTGATTTAGATGGTGCGATAATAGGAACCAATAATCGCCCCCAACACAATGATTTTAATACATAAATTAAAATAGAAGATTTAAACTACACACACCCCTATACACATTGGTGAAGGCGTTCGCTTTCCGCGTATTCTCAAGGCAGAAAAAACTTTTTTTGGGGGAAAACTGTTCATACTACTCATTGTATTTTTTTTCATTAATATTCAAAAAGATATGAAATTAACGATTGATAAGAAGTGAACACTTTACTGTTCACCTTGACTGATTAATAAGTGCATAAAAACCTAATTTTTGAGCACGGAAGGTATTTGTTCCTTACCCCATTTTTTCTCTTTAGTCCAGTACAACAAAAAATGCGCCCAACAGAAGACTGTTTTGAATTTAAATGCAATCGCTTTGTAGTGATTGTAACGTAAGTTGATTTGATGGGTGCGATTTTGTTTAGCGATAATGGTATGTTGTAAAAATCATTTCGTTGCAATAAAATTGCATCGCTACATTTTATAGAAAATATCAATTAAATTTTAATACTCATTATTAATTTTGAGGCTAACAAGTGACTAGTTATTCAAACTTTTCCAATCAAATAAAAGAAACCATCAATAATAAATTCGATCATGAAATTCATGATTGGGACATTATAAAAAACTCAATCACAACTTTAATAAATAAAAATATCCATGGTGCAGGTAGAAATATCGTTGATTTTATAGATTTAGGTAACTGGGACTTTATTTCAAACTTTTCCTTTGATGACTCTACAAGAAGACTTGAATTAGAGTGGCACCCCAATGATAAATTCCATATATATATTGAGTCCGTTGTGTTTGTCGAGTTTAATGACACTATATATGCTTTCTTAAAGGGATACTATCACAATCAGTTATCTCTAAATAGAATATATAATACAAAATGCTCTTCATGTTCATTTGAAAACTCAGGTTCTTATATGGTAGACGTTTATAGAACGGTTAAAAGAGTAAATGAGACAATCCAGACCCCAAATATAAATTGCTATACTACATGTATTTTAACAAGGCCCGCAAATGGTCATGTTACATCTACAGGCTTCTCACGAAACCTCATGGATGCGATAAATATTTCATTAGCAGAGCACAAAATAGCCTCTTTACATAATGAAGTCATGAGTATTGAGGAATATGATCGTGATTCTTTACAAGAGAAAGGAAATACTGCCAGGAGATATTTAGAATATATTCTCATGCTTGTTAATATTCGTATAATGCATTTAAACAACGTTCAATACCAAGAGCAAATGCTAGGTAGTTTAGTTTCTGTTATTGAGGCTCTGGACTATGAACCATTAATGAAAAATAATGTTGAAATTACAAAGGACATCCTTAATGCTTGCAGCCACCACGGGGGGGTTAGAATTGAAAAGAAAGATGTAATTTTTTCTTTGGAAGTTATTGAAAACTTAATTAAAGCCATAAAAAAAACCGACATAAATAAATTACAACTCGATGGGATGTTTAAATCAATTCAAAAATAAACATCATCTAACAATGAGTTAGATGCATTTTCCGCTGTCGCCTTAGCATATAACTTTTAAATTTTATCGATATATATTTTGAGATAATTTCCTGTAGCGGATTTAAGACCGGCACAGCCGGTCTTAGGTCAGTTATTTCGCTGCAAACTCATCGCATTTTGGCAACCAGTCAGCATTGCTTTCCTCTCTTAGGGCCAGATTAGTCTGCATTCCTTGATTGGTCCGTCGTTTCTCATACTGCAGCCCATATTCCTTGAGCATTAACGGTAGCCCCTTGCCAAACATGGTCAGACTGAGCGTATTTTTATAGCCGTTAGCCTCCATGTAGACCAGATAGGCATGGTAGAGGTAAGTTCGAGGCTGACGTGGAACAATATTAGCGTTCCCCATAAACATGCCCGTGGTGTCAGGTAGGACCTCAAGGTAGCCGCAAAAATCAAAAGCTGAATCAGCATCACGTTTGATGGTGAGCGCTTCATCGGAGTTCTGCTGTGACTGAAGCAATGTCCTGGCACTCATTGGGTCGCTGAAACGCTGCATAAGCTGGCGAACAATCACCGCTAGCTCACTGGCAATTTTCTCTTTGAGCTGGGTATCGCGTTCCTCCGGGGCTATCTGGTCGGGGAAATGCAGGATCACCCTTCGGCGTGAAACTCCACCACTACGATCAGTGAAGCGCATCGGATTATTGTTCACAGCCAGGATGACCGCCGGGATGTGGGTTGAATAGGCGTTCTGATATTTGGGATCAACGGATACCGCATCGCCGCCAGTGATGGCTTTTAGTCCGGCCCCGTCACCGCTCCACTTTTCCTGGTCGGGAAGTCGAATCAGTGAAAAACCTATTAACGCAGCTCGTTCTCTTGGCGACTCAAGCATTTCAATGGTTGCCGAGGTCGCGTTATCTTCACCCGCCAGCATGGTTGCTATTTCAGCAAGAATACTCTTTCCACTTCCGCCAGGGCCAGTGACCTCCAGAAACAGCTGCCAGTCATAACGGTTAGCCAGCACCATAAACAATGCAGCCAGAATAATGTCCCGTTTTTCAGGATTAAAACCTGCGGCACGATCCAGCCAGCGCCAGAATGCCGGGGCATGGGTTTCCAGTGACTCACCGTCAACGGGCTGCGTGTAATCCACCTCGCACAGCGTACGTAACCAGTGCTTCTTATCGTGCGGGCTGAACAATCCTGTCCGGGTATCGAGCACACCGTTGCGAAATCCGATAAGTTGCCGCGCCGGATTCTGCTGTTGCGGAACGATCAGTTTGAGGGTTTCCACGAGAGACGCAATTTTCGCGGATGAAAAAGGTGCGTCGAGGCGCTGAAACAGCGCAGCGACATCACGGGCAAAATCGGCGTAATAGATAACTTTCCAGGCCCCCGCCTCATAGCGTGAAAGGAGTTGCCCGTTCGGGTCTACTGCCAGTGAATTTTTATAGTGATCCACTACCCTCTGCGCTTTTTCGCTGACGCTCAACGCGGTAAATTCAGCTTCGCTCATTGTGTCGAAGGGGCTGGCAACAGCTGGTTTTATTACTTCATGAATTGCATGCCGGGTGGCTTCTTCGCCGTTTTGCGTGAATGCATCGTTCCAGTCACCAAACACAGGCGGGAGCGCCATTGTGCAATTGCAGGCCCCGGTAACAGCTGCGCCCCTTGTTTGCCCCGCACCGTTGAGATCGCGGTCAGCAGCAATAATTATCTGGTGCGTTGGGTACTCACTGCAGGCAATGCTCGCCAGGGAAAGGAAATTGACGGACGAAAAGGCCACCATGACAGCATCGCCAGTCAGATAGTTGATAGTAAGTGCGGTGGCATATCCTTCCGCTATCCAGAGCCGTTTGGCTGCTTTGGCAGTACCTTCAACCAGGTAAAAGGCATTCTTAACCTGACCGCCTTTAAGGAAGCATTTGCCCCCATTAGCGTTGATTAACTGCAGATTTACCAGCTCTCCATCTGCATACAATGGAACGACAAGATCTCCCGCGCGAAATGCCACACCACCGACTTTATGCATGGCGGTTAATTCCCGGCAAGGCAGTGCAGGAAACCCTTTACTCGTCAGATAGGCATTGCCAGTGGTCTGGCGGGACTTATCAAACAAACGGGCAGCCAGCACTGCTGCAGCTTTTCTCCCGTCCTCTTTTTCAGGAGTACCAGATTCAAGCATTCCCTGAGATACTGGCAGCAGGTTTCCGGTAATGCCGTTTATTCTGTCTGCCGCTTCACTAATGCCTACATCCAGTACTTTACTTACAAGCGCCAGGCCATCACCTGCCCCGCACTGGTTACAGAACCACGTTCCCCGCCCTTCCTGGTCATCAAATCGAAAGCGGTCTTTCCCGGCACAGACCGGGCAGGGCTGGTGCCGATTTTTCAGTACATTTACGCCCAGCGCAGGTAAAATTCTTGACCAGTGACCCCGAGCTGCTTTCTCAGCCTGGCTAACTTTCATTCCTGACATTGTGCGGCCCTCCTTAGTGCAGCGCTGGTTTGTTGAGGTGACGGGAACAAAGTTCATCCATGACCGTCATTCCGAGCAGTGAGAGAACCGGACAGGCTTTAAGCGGCCCCGACTCCATCAGATCCGAAAGCAACGCGCAGGCAATTTCCAGTCCTCTTTGCTGCCCATGCTGGCGCAGATAGAACCCTTCCAGCTCGCGGGCTATGGCATCTTCAAGTTCAGCGAGCGTCAGGCCGGAATAACGTTCCTGATGATTGCTTAGAGCCAGCCAGGCACAGGCAACGGCACGGCGATACAGAGCGGCACGAAGTGCCAGAAGAGATTCACAGCATATCATCAGGCCACCTCCGCATTCATCAGGTCGTCATGGCAGCGTTGCACCACTCCATCCAGTTGCTCTGTCATCAGATAAATGAGGGAAACCAGTTGTTCGCATTGGGCACCTGCTGGCTTTTCATAACAGTCCTGCAGGGCTGCCATGCCAGTTACATACTCACCCACATTGCGTAAATGTTTCAGCCTTACAACATCGTCGTAGGAAATCTCAAACTGGTTCATAGCGTCACCTCCCCGGCAGGCAGCCGTGCAGAAAGGGAGAACACATAATCTCGGACTAGCAAACGGCGCGCGGAACGCTCATCGCAGGAGACAGTGCGAAGCATACAGATGCGGGGTTGAGTGTCAGCACGGCGGATTGCGGCAAACACAAAGACATATTGCGGGTGTGACGGGGTGAGGATTGTAGCCATGATGGCAGCCTCCAATAAGTAGCGGTTATTGCTACCACCGGAAACGCCAATTTCACTGGTGGCAGCCCGAACGGGGTTGGCGTAACCGGCCTTATTGGAAACCGGCCAGCCCGAAGGCTGCCCCGCCCGGACTACCATTATCTCGATAGAACCATGGTGTAAGCATAAACACCACAGCCCTGAAAATGGTTGTGCCTGAGCTACGACGTAAAAAAAGACGCAAGGGGCGTCAATTGTCGCCAATAAGTTATACGGAACGCCAATTCCGGCTGCCGATTTTGCGACAGCGGAAAAACTATACCTGGAAATGACGACAGTAAGCAAGCCAGAATAAAGGTATTTAATGTATGCAGGTATCATCATGCATCACATCCCCGCCCACGGGCGCTGATGCGGTCCGCCATCCATGCGCTGACCTCAGACTGTGCCCAGGCGACATTTTTACCGCCAAGCGGGATCTGCTTCGGAAACGCATCGCGGCTGATCAGGTCGTAAACGGTCGAACGGGACAACCCGCATAAGTGCATCACCTCAGGCAGGCGTAAAAATCGCTCATGATGGTTCGATACAGGAAATAATGGCGCAGCAGGAGCTGGCGCAGACACAGAAATATTACGCATTTATCTACCCTCTTTAATTTCCACAACAGTCCGGATGAATTTATCCGGGTTCAGGTAGTTCCTTATTATGTGTATATAAACCACCTGCGCACGCATTTTTTATTTAGCGTCACATATTGATTTTATGGAATTTAAAGCCCGATTAAACCATATAAAATGACATAATAAACACCATGCCTGCGGACTATAAATACAGGAGCATTAATAGGAACTACCATTCACCCAGGGTTTACTATCCTATGGGTCATTGCACCTGATAGTGCTAACCCCACCGCCAATACAGCAAGGCAGTACAACTTCTACACGAGGCCTTGCATTGCAGGCCCCAATTTCCGGGCATATTTTTGAATCGCATCCAACTTATAAACATTGGGCCTGCATAAAAACCTTGATATTAAATAACATCACCTTAAATCGTAAAATATATCCGAATGAATCCATAAAGAACCGGACAGATCTAGTTTTATAAAAATCAGTATGAAATGCAACACCATGGCCAGAGGCGAAAATGTTATTCCCCGGCAAAAACATGCAGTCTATTTATGTGCCTGTTGAATACTCCTGAATAAGGGTGAATAGTGGTGAGGAGCAAAAAACAAATAGCTACGAGGAATAAAAAAACCACCCATTATGAAAAAATACCATAAATAATTTTATTCCCATGTGAACAGTTATGAACAGTCGATGAATACTGCCATGCCAACCCTTCACCTTATAACCTTCTGTATTACCTATTTTTTTACCTAAGTGAATAGTAGTGAATAGTTAAGGTAAGTCTGAAACAGCCTTAGTTAAACGAGGCCTTTTCTGGCTAGCCAAAAGAGGTCTTTGTCTTGTCGCTCGCACAATGGCGTTCAATGGCAGCTTTGTATGCATCACAGCACAATTGACACCACGACAAACCACTAGGTGCTGACATGACAATCCCAGAACAGAACAATAACCCGATCGTTGAAATTTCTATCCCTGCTTCGACGCAACAGGCGCTTGAGAAAGTGAATGCCACCAAATCTGCATGGCTTGAAGCACGTCGTCAGCAAAAAGCGGCAGCGGATAATATTGCGACAATCCGCCAGCGCCGCGCTGAAATGGAAGCCACGACGAACGCCCTGAATGAGGAGTGGCGCACGCTATTTCGTGAAAGTCAGGGCGTAGTCTCAAAGGAAATGAAAAAACTGCGCACGGAAATTGTGCTGGGACGAGAAACGCTTGAGGATTTTGATGAGCTGCTGGCGGCTCAGGAAAGCGAAAATGCACTTTTGCCGCAGGAGGCTGCGGAATTAGCCGGAAAGTATATCCACGCGCACGACACCCTTGTGGGTATTCGCGCAAAACAAATCTGGGAAGATTTTATGCAGTCGCATGGAAAAGCACTAATCCAGACACTAAGCCTGCTCAAATCAACAATGGGCAGGGAAGCCAGCGCAGTTGTCGGTGTGGTGCATTCAGTTAATGACCCGGACACACTGCTGAAAGATTTTATTCATAAACATATCACCAGACCGGCTCTGACTAACGATGCGATGCCCGAACAGGACCCCGTGTTTAAACTGGCGGGAGTTGCCCCGGATTATGCGGCCCGTCTGGATTTCAGTAATAAACTCTCTCCAGCAGCTATGCATAAAATGAAGGTTCGTCAGGAACGTGCTGAGAAGGAGAAAGCAGTATGATGGCCCGAGTCACTCCAGACCAAGCGCTTATCAGTTTTAGAAATGCCCGTATTCTGTGGGCTGGACATAGTGAGAGCCGAAAAGCCGTTGAACAACAGATAGAATCTCTCCTCACTGCCATGGAAAAACCAGCAGATTATGCTCGACAGCTCGAATTACAGCGGGAACATCTGGATGTGCTGAAATGGCAAATTAACTGTGCTGCGCGCGAATGCATTTACTCGCAGCATCAACTGATGGAGGCCTGCACAGAAGACGCTCTCAGCAATTTTATGCAGGCGAATGGAGCAGCCCTGACATCTGCACTGGCTCCGTTCCTGAAGGGGCGCGGAGGGGTTGACGTTGCGTCCCGTATATTACGCAATGCTCTGGTTCGCCAGCTGGCAATAACACCGCCTGAAATTGCCGGGGATTATCGTAAGATTCTGGATGAATCCGGTGTGATGCCTGACCCCATGATGGTTCGTGATTGCCAGAGCTCTTACCCCCCTGCACAACAACTGCGCTTTCAGCAACGTCTGGATTACATTAACGGCATGCAGGAGTAATATTAATGGCACTTAAATGTCCCGAATGCGGTACGACGGCACACGCCAGAACCTCCGCCTATGAAGCACCATCGGTTAAACGCTCATGGTATCAGTGCCAGAATCTTGAATGTTCCTGCACATTTACCGCACTGGAAAGTGTGGATACGATAATCATGAAGCCCCGGCGCAATGAACAGGAATCAGAGAAAGCACAAATGCCGGAAAAACAACAGCAAACTCTCAATCGCTATGGCTCCGCGTCAAAGCTGTCAAGCCGTCAGCAAATTCCTGTCTGATTAGCAAAAAACGCCCACGTAATCCCGGTCCAGTACTGGGATTTTTTACGCCTTTTCCCTGGCTGGCCTGAGAGCGCATGAGTGCATGTCTATAGCGCATGAAAACGCATGATTCTCATGCACCATTTTTGACGCGAAAGCCCTTGTGTGGTGGCTTCTGAGACGATTTGCGGAATGCATGAAAACCAGTCTGTTAAGCGAAGCGGGCAGGCGTGGGGGGCTGCGCGCGCTAAGGGGTTAGATTATAAAATATCAAACGCCGGTGAGATCCATTATTGTGGAACCACCCGAAGGAAGTGTAGAGGCGAAAGTACCCAAAATAATTTTGCAAATTATTTAGAAATGAACTGAGCGCTCGAAACGAAATATAATTTCGAGCACCCCAATTAGCAGTTATATTTTTAATGTATTAAACAGGATAAAAACCAGAGCTTCCATTCTTATTTAAGTTATGGATTTTATTTGCATCATTAATTTTTATTTGGAACGTCGGACCTTTATTCTCAAGAATTACAATCTGGAAATTATAGTCCCTTTTGATTAATGCGTGATAAAATGAATCACTGAGACTGACGCTATTAACATCCGATAGAGAAACCCCTCTATCTTTATCAAAGTGCGTCACTAATGGACTATCAAGCACAACAAATCCAATGAATGGATTCCCTTTTCTTGATAAAAATTCCGCAAAGCAAATGGTAAATATAGCATGCATTACTGCACGGGTACCTTTACCAAACATTCCTCGGCGTTTCCCATTGATATTAAAGTCATATGTATCTTCGTCAAATCGCACTTTGTTATCTTTAGAATTATCAAAATTTATATCATTCAAAAAGTCTTGCATCGCTATTTCTATATCATACAAATCAGCTACTGTTAAGGAGTCAAAGTCCTCGGCGGAGTATTTAAGTTCGTCAACATCATCTTCTTTATCTTGTAATGAGGATAGAATGCTATGTTTTGTGTGATCCATTAAAAGATTGTCTTTATATTCATAAAGTGATTCAAGAGATGAATGTATTGTTTTATATTTTTTATCTTCTAACGTCTTAAAATCACTTTTTTCTGCTTGATAAATTTCATTAACATCATTTTTTCTTAACATAATTAATTCATGTTCGCGAACATTAGATTCGATTGATTCAATTAATCCTTTCAGCTGGCTTTTGATTTTCAATTTTTCTGCATTACACGACAAAAAATAATCATCATATGATATTTCATTTTCTTTTTTTTGCGGTGTATTACAGAACTCACAATAAATATCTGCAAAATTATTTAAATAGAAATTCGCCTGTGATACAACATCTATTCTTTGTAGATCTATAAAGTATTGGTCTTTAAGAAGACTAAATCTTTCAATGAGTAATGATAAGTATTTTTCCCTGTCACTGATTGAATATAATTCATCACTTAACTCTTTTAATAATTGCTTCTTATCATCAAGTGCATCAACAATACCTTTCAATATATCTTTCGATGATTCAATATCTTGCTCTACTTTCTCAAGTTCTCTTGAAACAATGACTTGATCATATTCAGGATAAATTAATTGCGCTTTCAATTCCTCATAAATATTTGCAATTTGATTTTTTAAAAAATATCTTGCTTTTTTATTTGGTTTTTCTGCTAAGGAGTTAGTATCATCTCTCTGAGTTAAAAGGAATTTAAATTCAGACTTTCTTTTTGTCTCCTCGCTAGGAATATCAGAAAGAATTAACGACTTCTCAGTTAACACTCTTAATTCATCAATACAAAAAAATTCAAAAACATTATTAAGATTAAATTTATGAAGAGTATTACTTAAGTTTGTTCTTACTTTAGCCTCTTTGAAATTCAACCTACCATAAAAGTATGATGAAAAACTCTTTTTAGACGAAGCACTTTTGGAAAAAACCATCAACAGATTAGCTTCACTAACATTTTCAATGCTCGAATCATATAATCTGTAATGGGCGCTATCCTGAAGAGACCTCTCAATTGTCATTACCCTACCTTGAAAATTAAATTCCAGATAGGCTAAATCATAACCTTGAGCATGATCGATATCTTTATTTTTTAGTTTTTCACTCCCTAATAAATATCGAATCAAATAATATATGTATGTTTTTCCAGAGTCAGAACCACCATATAAAATAGTCAATTTAGAACCAAATTCAATTATAGCATCTAATTTATTGAATCCGGTTACCTTTATTTTTCTGAACGTAAAAAAATTGTCATTCATAATTAAATTCCATATCATATTTGCCAATTTTATTTTTTATAATTGATTGCAACTGCTCATCAGGAATATCACTATATAACTTAACCACCAAATTTATATTATGCTCCATCTGCGCAACATATTCATTATGTAGAGAATTTGTAAATGCATATGTTTTTTCAGAAGCTTTATATACAAAACCACGATGTGTATAAATTTTTGAGGCTAGTTCATAGCCTTGCAACAAAGCCAATGATTCTAAAACAATCTCTCGTTTTAGGGCTAACTGAGCATCTCTACGGGGTATTGGAGGATGAAGACTAATCTCTTCAGGTAAAAAATCCTTAAGATTTACTAAAATAAAATCAAAACAAATAAGCCGTTCAAGGCTTAATGAAGAAGGATAAATAGCGACGAGCACTTTCGCTATTCGACATGCCACTTCTAAACTTGAATTATAAATTCTAACCATTATCTCACCGTCCAAATTACTTCACCATCATTAACCAAATGATGGCATATTCCTTTTTTATCATTTGCTTCACATATTTTTGATAGTACTGAATGTGCAATTGGTGTCAGAACAGCCTGCTTCAAGACTGCATTACACCTAATAAATGCATAATTATGGTCTTCATAAAAGACGGGTTCAATTGAAGATGAAATGTAACATTTCAATGCTTTGAATACATCATCTTTAAATACTTCGCGGACAAAAACCTCAAGCGAAGATGCAAAATAAAAATCATTTCTACTATTATTAAAGTGTCGTCTGTATGGATCATCAAGCTCTAAGAAAGAACTATAAGTTTTATTTCCATGCTCTGAATAGGCTTGAAGCAGTGCATTAACATATACAGACTCTTTTTTTGAATTGTATGTTGGAATTTCATTTGGAGGGATTCTCACGACATACAGCTCGTTAAAGTACTTAAAATAAAGGTGTGTATTTGCAATATCATTTAAAATCAATGATAAGGGTAGAGAGTAAAAAATACTAAAATCAAAATCCTCAATATATTTTTTTATTTCATCATCTAATGGAATATCAATCTTTTTAGTTATTTTTTTTGAAATTGCTGAATCCCATGAATCAAGGACTGCTTTTTTAAGCTCGTTTTTATTTTTCAATAAATTAGAAAATGTAGTAGATAAATCATAGGGTGCCACAAAAAAGTACTTCTGAGGGATGGGATAATCACCATTCAGAGTAAAATAGATAAGTTTTCCAAACTCAACTACAACATCAGAGAACCCTAAACTTTTTTTGTACAGTTTGCATTGATAATTATCCCAAGAATAACCTTCTACGTTAGGATCCGATTTATATCCAACAACGTCTCTACCTTTATCTCCAGCTCCTCCCAAACGTTCGCTCCACGGGTAATCATCTGATTTACAGACAATAAGCCAATCATGGACAAATACCTCCCATTGTTCATCATCCCATGTCAATATTTCCGAAAGTGGTTGAGACACAAATTAACTCCTTTTTAGTCTTTCAAATATCAAATTACTGTACCAGTCCATCATAGACTTCCTTCCACTAAAATATTGAGCATGGTTATAAGTCCCCCTAATAGAATTTTTATCTACATGAGCCAACTGGATTTCAATCCAAGCACTCTCAAAACCTTGCTCATGCAGGATTGTAGAAAGGGTATGACGAAAACCATGTCCAGTGACTTTTCCTCCATACCCAATACGCTTAATGGCTTGATTTATACTCGCTTCGCTCATTGGCCTATTCGGATCGTTCCGCCCTGGAAAAACATAACGATAGTTCCCTGTCATGATCTTGAGTTCATTGAGTAAATCTACCGCTTGAGATGATAAGGGCACAAGATGTGGCCTACGCATTTTCATCCTTTCAGCAGGAATTTCCCAAATAGCGTTATCCAGATCAAATTCTTGCCATAATGCCGCGCGTAATTCGATGGTTCTCACACCCGTAATCATCAGTAATTTCGTGGCTATCTGGACAAGCTTACTCCCGGAGTAACCCTCTAAGGCACGTAGAAAATCAGGTATCTCATCAGCTTTTAGGAATGGGAAATGATTGGATTGGTGTACTTCGAGAGCGCTGGAGAGATCAGCCGCAGGATTGTACTCCGCCCTACCCGTTGCAATTGCGTAGCGAAACACTTCGGAGCAACGCTGCCGCACTTTGCGCATTTTCTCCAACGCACCACGTTTCTCAATTTTACGCAGAACGTTCAGCAGCTCTAGCGGTTTAATCTCTCCCACAGGCCTTGTTCCGACATAAGGAAAAATGTCGTTCTTAAACGCTTCCATGATGTCTGATGCATATCCCGCCGACCATTTAGCAGATTTAAGTTGATGCCACTCTCTGGCTATCTTTTCGAAGGCGTTCTCTGACTCTGTTTGCATAGCTAGCTTTTGCTCTTTTCGAACCTCACTAGGGTTCTTTCCTTCTGCCACAAGTTTTCGAGCTTCATCACGACGGGAACGAGCATCGGCAAGGGTGATCGTTGGGTAAACACCAAGCGAGATCATTTTGGGTTTGCCGGCATAGCGATAGCGGAACCGCCAACTCTTGCTTCCATTAGGTTCTATAAGCAATGACAACCCTAGCCCATCTCCAAGTGTATAGGCTTTAGCTTCAGGCTTAGCGCGGCGAATCTGCATATCGTTTAAAGGCATGTGTATAGGAATCCAGGACCGAACAGGAACATATACACAATCCTATACACATTCTGTATCGGATTCTACTGGATGGTTACGGACGCCGAGGGACTTAAAATCAGTAAGGTCTTTATAAATCAGGGTATTTATGGATGAATACGGACGTTTTGGGACGTTGAAATGGTGCCGATAATAGGAGTCGAACCTACGACCTTCGCATTACGAATGCGTAAATTGATCTTGTAAAATCAATACCTATCGAATTTAAATGGATTTTTTGCCACAATATTGCCACAGTTCGTTAGGAATCAGACAGAAATGGCGACTATACGCAAACGTGGTAACTACCAATGGGAAGCTCAAATCCGTAAACGTGGTTTTCCCTCTCAAACCAAAACCTTTAACACCAAAGTAGAAGCAGAAGCTTGGGCCAAAATGATCGAGTCAGAAATGGCGAGAGGAGTTTGGCTTAGCCGCAGCGAAGCGGAATCTACGACATTGTATGAAGCCCTAACGCGATATGAAAAAGAGATTGTTCCCGACAAAAAAGGGGCAGTGCAAGACCGATCATTGGTGCGGATACTAAAAGGCACTCAGCTGGCGAAAAACTATATGGCCAGCATCAGGAGTGCCGATGTCGCCAAGCTGAGAGATGAATGGTTGAAAATCTATGCTCCTGCAACCGTTTTAAGGCGTTTGGCCTTACTTTCTCATGTATTCAATGTTTCGCGGAAAGAATGGGGCATGGAGAGCCTGCTGAACCCCGTAGAGGCCATTCGCAAACCCCAACCCAAGAACTCCAGGACCAGACGCCTGGAAGCGCTGCCTGTAGTTTCTGAGAAAACCGGTGTTACGTCAGGAAAGCAAATAGCCAACGAGATCGAACATATCATCGCCGCAACACATTCATTAGTATTGCCAGCAATCATTCTTCTGGCGTTAGAGACAGCCATGCGCCGTAGCGAAATCGCAGAGCTTCGATGGCGCTTTATCGACCTTGATCGGCGAGTTGCACATCTGCCGGATACTAAGAATGGTAATGCCCGCGATGTCCCTTTATCAACGAAAGCCATTACGATACTGTCCAGTCTCAAGGAACATTCTAAGCCAGCTGCTGATAAGGTTTTTGATATGCGTGCAGACGCGATTACCCGAGCTTTTGACCGAGCTGTAAAACGAGCCAGAGAACGATACGAGAAAACAAACTCATTATGTGATGAATCTTTCCTTAAAGATTTAAGATTTCATGACCTTCGACATGAAGCAACTTCTCGACTTGCTGAAATTTTCCCTATGCATGAACTAACCAAAATTACAGGACATAAAGATCCAAGAATGCTAATGCGGTATTATCATCCAAAAGCTGAAGATTTGGCGTTAAAGTTGAAATAAGGACGTTGTATGGATTATAAAAATAAGTTAGTTGATGCATCACCAAAATTAAACAACCCTCAACTATTGGCTATAATATACTTAATACCTTTTGGATACTTGATTGTAGAAAACCCATTATGGCTAGAAAATATATACATTGCCGCTCCAATTTTCCTATCATCTATAGCTTTATTAACCAGTGTATACATAGGATATCGTGATTTATTAAATAAAGTATTTAATAATGCAGTAGTTAAATGGGGCGTAACTGGCTTTACATATTCCGTATGCTTATGGATCGCAAAGTTTAAGCTTGACATAGCTTATGGTATAGTCCCAGAAAACCTTAATTACTCGACATTAGCTTATGCTTTCATGCTCTCATTTCCAATAGGGGCAATGATTTGTGCAATTACAGTCTATATATACATATTTTTGCGAGATGTATCCCCAGCAAAAATAGTAATATCCTCTATGATTTCAGTATATATTGGAAGCTTGGCTCAACATCATATACAGGTGAACAATCTTCCTGAAAAAATAATATTAATAGGACTTATAATTATGGTCCCCTATAACATGGTCAATTTAGCTAGTTCATTAGTTATTAAAAGGAAATTTAATTTTAATCGTTTAGTATCAGGCTTATCCCTTTTTGCTGTGTCAGTTGCTCTTTTTATTATTAGCATGACAGCAATGAAATACATTGAAAGATTTCAAGAAAAGTTTATTTTTCTCGATGCAAGAACATCTACGACATGTGGTAGCTCAGAAAGCAAATCTCTTTATATTGAAAAAAATGAAAATCAGTGTTATAAAATATCAGGAAATAAATTCTCGGAGTTAAGACTAACTCTTGTAGATAAAAATATCTCGAATATAAATAATAAAGGCACTTCAACTTATGAACAAAAATAACCCTGCTAATTCATTTTCTATAGAAGCAAGGAAAGAAGCTTTTCGGAGAGCTGAAGCCAGTCTTTTTTTATCAAGTAAAGATCCCAAAGGCTCCTCATTTTTTAATGAAATAAAAAGTAAGGTAATCAATGGAGAGCTAACCTATGAAGAGGCAAAGAGAGAAGTATTAAATTATCACATTGAACAATCTAAAAATCAAAATAAAAAAGGCTAACATTTAGTTAGCCTCTTCTCACTAGTGAGCTATTTTATAGTCCCTTAATGCATTTTTAAGTAACTCAGTTTGCACATCAGCATCATCATAATTATAAATTCCGGTAGCAGAATAATACTCTTCGATACATAGAATATTTATCAATGGTTCACAAATCTCTTTAATAAACTCCTTGTTGTTATCGGCAAAAATAATTTTTATTCCTTCCAAAACAAAGCTATTATAATCAGCCATTATCCACCTCCTTACAGGTGTTTAGTGGAAGCGTCAGTTAACGTTACCGCGCTAACTGACGCGCCTAAATCAAGATTTTTTACTGCCAGTTAAACTATCACCCTCAAACTCATCCTGTTCGTGGTTACTCTGACGATCGGCTGTGTGTTTACGTATTTGATTCGCTATTTCCCCACCAACGGTCTGTTGTGTTCGGATAGAATTAGTACTTCCCTTCATCATCTGATACTCCGCAGCTCCATTAGACAGTCCGCTCGCCATGTGAGAAGCCATGCGGCCAGCTCGTGAGAATGATGAAGCAAACCCTTGGCTTCCTCCGCTGAAGCTACCTGCATTGCTCCCTGCAGAAGAACCACCGGAACCGCCTGATGGTTGTCCTCCAGAAGTATCTACGGAACCGGTATCTTCCCCGCCGCCAAATCCTCCACCTGAACCACCTCTATCACCAGAACCAGATTCTTCGGCCATCGCCGCTTGTGCAGATTCAAATGCTGCTTTTAGAGCGGAAGCACCACCACTGACTTGAGCTGTAGCGCTCATTGCCATTGCCCCAGCGCCACTGATTGCAGTAGTAGCAGCGCCAGTAATCATACCTGCTCCAAAACCACCGATCCCTTGTAAGGACGCTCCTCCTACAACGCCTGATAACAACAACGGTAATTTATTCGTCAATACTAAAAGAATAATTGACGCCAGAAGTAAAACAATAAGACTATTAAGATCAGGAATATCATTTTTAATAATAGAAAAATACTGATCTATAAATGATTGCCCAATCCCAATAATTAATGTCATCGTAAATAACTGAACACCAATCGATAATACTGTGCGTAAGTAATTTATTGCTATATCAGAAGTCCATTTTGAGCCACCAAACCCAAGCAAAATAACTCCTGCATAACACAACACCCATGCAGAAACTAACATTATTAGCATATTTATCGCGATAAGTGCCATTACTACTAATACTATTATCGCGACGGTTATCATAATGGTCGAAATCATTGGAGACCAAATTGATGCTGCTGAACTGACCTTTGTTAATATCACAAAAGCCATATCAACTATGCTGGAGGGTGAAATACCAGTACTTGTTCCTAAAGCATTTGCTGCAAGTTGTCTCATTGAGTTAATTATAGATTGTGATATGGCTGGGCCGTTGATTAAAAGATAATAAAAAAAACCAATCACGGCAAAAAAACGAACTATCTCTGCAAGTGCACTGGTTAAACCTTCCCCTTGCATCGCCAACATACCAAATGTCCAAACCATACTTATTAATACCAGCCCCCAGAAGAGCCAATTTGCATAATCACCAATTACTAATGACCATGTGCTGGCTACTTGCTGAAACCTATCTAATAACGTATCAAGTAATCCGCTACTATCTAATTGACCAGCATAAGCATTTACAGAAAACAAAAAAATCATTCCCAAAAAAGTGAGTTTGCTTACTATTCTCATAATTACCATTCTCGCTTAGGGCTAGGATTGTTATTACTGCGCAGGGCACATTTATCATAGTTATGTTCGTTCAATTTATTCTCTGGCGTCGATAAACAATCTTCATATTTTTTATCGCAAGAGCATAGAATCAATGGAATGATTAGAATAAAAATGACCAAAAGTTTATCTTTCATTCAGCTATCCCTCACCAAATTCGCTTCGGGCTTGGTGTGTTCTTGCCAGCTAACGCTTTTTCATCAGCTACTATTTGTTGGGCCTCTTTATCGGCCTGAGCCTGTGCCAGTGTTGCTGCAGCGTTTTGTTGGGATACCAGAAGCGAGCGGATTTGCAGCAACTGGTTCGTTTGAGCACTGGCAAGCTGGTTAGCGGCCTGAATAGCTTCCATTTGCCCTTGTGCGCTGGTTGCCTGAGTTTGCAAATCTGCAAGGTTATCAGCATCGCTTTGCAGTGTTTCCTGCTGTTCGTCGAGAGCCTTAAACACGGCGTCATTGGCCTTTTTACGTGCCTCAGAACTGTTCTGCTCAGCTTTACGCAGTGCGCTAATTTCATCCGTAGTACATTCAACATTACTGTTAAAACACGGTGATGAGCGGTAGTAATTCACGTCCTGATAACGTTTCAGATATGAATCAAGACTTCCGGCTTGATTTTTGTAGTAATTAAGGGTGTCCTGCGCCTGCAACAATTTGTTGATGGTCGAATTGGCCTGATCCCAGATATATGCCGCAGGTGCGACTGTATTTTTCAGCATGTTTTCATACTGCTGCAGCTGCGTTTGGTACTGCTGGATCTGTTTAGCCACAGCCTGAACGTTGTTGACTGCGCTGATTGTGGTCTGCACCACATTAGTACCATCGATTACAGGGATACCGGCTGTCGCCGGTAATGCCATGATGGACGCCAGGAAGGAAGCTGCTAATGATTTTTTAGCTGCTAAAATCCCTCTCGGTGATGAAAATACTCGGAGCATTAACTTCATTTGCCCACCTCAATTTTAACTGATTATTGATATTGAAAACTCGTACTTTTAACTGATACAGATATTTAGGAAACCATAAATTTATTTGTCCAAGATTCTATCCATAATATTTCTTAGTTCTTGTCTGGTTGATTCTATTTTAGCAAGCAACGTTTTGATCAATGAGGGTGAAAAATCAACTGTGCGTGGATCGTTAGCTAACCACAGTTTAAGTAACCCACCAAGTCGACCAAGATCAGCATTTACTCGGCTAAGCTCTACAACCTGTTCAATATCTACAATAGACTCAACCTGATAACCCATTGCTACTTTACGAATGAAGCTCGCTACACTTAAGCCAGATGCTTCTGCATTTTCCTGGATTTGCGCTTTTTCATCTGGCAAACAATAAACTTTAATTGGTGTACTATTTTTTCTAGTCTGAGAAACGGTCATATCATTCTCCATACAGGCGGTAGCCGATCAGCCTCGCAGAGCAGGACTCCGTTGAGCAGCCCAGCTGCGAATAAGAGAAGGTAAAGTAGAAGCACCGTTTACGGTGGGCCTACTTTACATGTCCTGCCCTACATTTGCCGTTGTGAATCTGTGTATGTATTGTGTATTCCTGTGTACTCAGTGTGTTTTCCTAAAGCATTTGTGCAGGATTATTAGTGTAAAAGTGTGCAGCCTATGTGTTTATTGGAAGGAAAATTATTTCAATACCCCAAGGAATATTTTTATTCTTGCGGCTTGAGCTTTGGTGGTCTGCCACGTTTCCTTTGAGACTTATGTATCTCTTTCGATATATCATCATTCTCTTTCTTTGACTCAACGGATTTATCTATCCAGTCCTTGACATCTTCTCTACGCCAGAGAAGGCGTTTATTACCTGGAAGACGGCACCTTGGTGGCAGACATTTTGGATTTCGCGTTGCATCACTGCGTATACTTTTTACGGTTTTCTTTAACGCAAAAGCCAACTCTTCAACGGTTATAAGTTCTGGCATAACTGATTTCATCGAAGAACCTATCTCTCAGTAAAAATTAGAGGATTTTAGCGGCTAAAATTTTAGCGGCTAAAATTTGCAAACCAACGTTATGAATTGAGAATAATTAAAACTTACTGGCAAAAATAGTTATGTCAACAGAGTTTTTATTCAGTGGGTTTTTATTCTGTAGGAAATTTGTTTTTTTGGACGTTTTTTAAACGACGCTAAGGTTTTAATAATTCTTTTAATCTTTTTGGTTATATATAGGGTTAAAGATCTGGTTAGAAGGGTGTGGAAAAGAGATACATTTAATTGTTTATTATGATAATTTTTTATTAGTACCGTACCTCATATGTCATGAAACTCTACTTCAAATGTCAATAAACCCTACCTCATATGTCAATAATATAGAAAATAAAGGAACAGGTTATGCACAATATTATTAACAGAATCTGTGGATAAACACACAGCTTATACATAGTAAATATAAATTGTTTAGCTAAACTATATAGCAATAAATAAAATGAAACAAAATGTAAAATTATGGATTTTAGTAATAGTTATCCACAAAGGTTAGCTAACCTTTGTGGGCTACATTAATCATGAAAGAACCATCATTAACAACGGATATATCGAAATCAGGAAGTAAAAACCTTTAGTTAATCATCCTCGATGATTGGTTTAGCTAAACAAATTTAAACTTTGCTGAGTATTAATGAAGTATAAATATTGATCCCAGATAGAAAGGGATGATAAATGGTGAGGTATGTTTAGGCATAGGAACACTACTGACAGTAAAGCCGGGAAGGTAGGGAAACTAAACCCGACTGGTAAGGCTAGGCTTGAATATGTGAAGCTCTGAACGGAGGGGGCATCCTACATTAGGCGAAAAATTCTATCTTCAGATAAATGCAAGTTAGAACATTGTTGTGGTATCTTTGCTGGTGATAAGATTAGTGTATATTTTCAAAAAGGCGACTGATGTGAAGACGAAAAGTGCTGCACCAACGACCGTAGGAGAAATGCTGTTATTTGAATTTTTAAAGCCATTAGGAATATCAGCGTATGAATTATCTATTAAAATGGATATTTCCTACAAAAGAATGATTGATATCTTACAGAATGAGTCTTCAATAACAGAGAAAGAGTGTTTATCTCTTTCAGTTATTTTTAATACAGATGTTTATTTTTGGTGGAACCTACATAATAACTATAATAATTGGATGCAGCGTAAAAATATTCTTTGATGAGAATAGAAATCATGCGCAAAATATTTAAATCATTATCATTTAGAATAACAATAAATGGAATCTGCGCATGTCCCTTTATCGTTAATATTTTATCGTTCCGTCCAATAATCCTTGGCAAATTCGGCTTTCACGAATAATTATATCTCGTGTCGTCTGAAAAAACTTAGGTTTACCTTGACTCCATTGTATCAGTAACTTATGCATTTTTCTTAAATCTTTTTCTCGTGCACACTTATTGAAGAGAAATAGCAATTTCATTCTAGCGTTATTTAGTCTGCTACAATTTAAATTTAAAACCTCTATTGTTTTATTAACAATGTCGAGTGTTTCTGCAGCAGGCTTCCCATCTATGCTAATGCTATTACAGTATGGTTCATTAGGTAGCAATTTACCTGTACCTTTGTCAAAAACAAATAAATTATGCGCATCTGGAAGCGTGAGGGGAAGGAGAATTTTCCCTGTCCAGTCTTTGTCAATAACTTTATTTTTGTCTTCATAATGAGATTTATATGAATCGCAACTAAGATTCACCGGTAATTGATAATCATCACCTTCATTTGTACCACCCAGACATACAGCTAAGAGATTAGACCATTCTAAATGCCAATTAATACCACCTGGGAGTGAACCAGATTTGGATTTGAAATGCTCCACTTTTATTTCATGTTCATTTTCACAATCTAAATCTATCTCACAATACGCACAAAGGTACATTTGATCAATGCAAATATGTTGCTTGAGCCTCTTATACAAAACACCTTGTTCATGATTCCTAAAATCATCCCAAGTTCCATTTGGATTTTGAGCTTTAAAGTTGCTAAAGAATTTATCCTCCGGAGTTTTATTGATCCTTTTCAAAGTCATCTTCCCAAATTCTTTTTTCAATTTCAAGCTTTAACTCTACTAAGGTTTCATCATCCGGACCGAAATGTTGGGATAAAGTAGCACCTAGCTTTCTTGTGTAATCGCTAGCATATTCTTCTGAATATACTAAATCTTTATATTCTTGTAAGAGTTTGGTGTATTTATCATCTGGCGGCCTTTGAGCAACCTCAAACAAATTCTCCAATACCCAAGAAGATATTGCTCCTCTAACTCCTTTCGGTGCCTTAAACTTTTGGCCATTCTTTAATAACCATATGTTTTGGCTATCAATAGTATGACAAACCTGAGGACTATGAGTTGTAACTATAAACTGAATATTTTTAAAAGTTCTCTCAAGTCGCGGAATAATATTTTGCTGCCATGATGGGTGTAAGTGAAGATCTATTTCATCAATTAACACAACTCCAGTGCCATTTAACGGATTGACGCTATTAGGGTTTAACAATGTCAATCTACGAGCAATATCAGCAATTAATGCTAAAATGGATTTTTCACCTTGCGATAATTGCAAAACACTTAGAGAAACATTCTCTTTATCCACAATCAGATCAAGAGGAGCTCTTTGAAGTTTAAGGTTACTAAATCCCGGAAGGAAAGAATAAATTGCGTCTTCAACAGTATGTAATGTTTTACTATTAATTGAATAATAGCTATTTAATCTATCCTTTAAAATCTTTAGAGTGTTGTTATGATCTTCTAGCAACTTTTTAGTAGTCTGAGAATCTTTATTTTCTGCTAGTAGAGCTTTTAATAGTGGATTGTCTAAGTCCTTTTCTTTAGCTCGAATTTCTGCTCTTAATGCTGTTATATCAGCATTATCAGAATTTTCAATTTCTATAAGTTCTTTAAACCATCTAAAGAATAATTTAAAATCAGCCTTTCCTGTCAGGCTCTTATTATATGCTTTGAATTTATCCCAAATTTGAGCTTCTTTAATTTCTGCTGAATTCTCAATGTCTTTAGTTGAAACGTCATTAGCTCTTTCAACTGTATACATTGCAATTAAAGGAAATGAAGTATTTTGATTTATTGAATTGGCTGTTTTGAAAATATTACCTAACTCATTAATCCCGCTATAGTTACTTTTTGCTCTATCCTCATAACCAGGTTCGGTCATAGCTATGGTCATAGGGAAAGGTACTCCCATATAGTCGTAATTTATTACGATCGAAGCATAGTTTTGACCTTTTTTTAACTCATGCTTTTCAATACTGTCGCCGTTATGTGAGCGAGTAGATAGTCTTGAGGAGAGATGCGTCATTCCCTTTTGAATTGCATCGAGAATCGTCGACTTCCCACAACCATTATTCCCTACTAAAATTGTAGAGTTTTTTTTCAAGGAAAAATTCATTATAAGGGACTCAAACCCTTTATAATTTTCCAAACGAATACCAGCAACTCTCAGTTGACCGCCTTCTAGCTGCTTTGCTGATAACTCTTTGAAGTATTTAGACATTTTTTCATCTGGCTCAACTCCGTACTCATCTGAGCTAAATATCTTATAAAGCTGATAAGAAGTTGCAAAATCACCATTTTCCGATTTTTTAATTAATTTTGTTATTCTACTCGGTAATTTCTGTTCCATTTCATCCTCCTTCAGAATATTTCTTGATAGACTCAATTGTTGATTTTCCATATTTTTTCTCAAGTCTTTCAATGAAAGTTGGCTCAATATTATGAGCAAAACCGATTAAACCTCTAAGGTGATTAACATCAACACTAGAAAGCTTGCCTTCTTTAAACTTGAATACTAAAGAAGCAATGTATCTTTTTCTTTCCCTTCCTATTGATAACTTATTATTATTAGTTAAAGTTACTCCAGTGACATGACGGTTATGAGCTTTTGATGAATATACAATTTTGTTATTGTTAATTATAATCCGTGAGCCAAAAAAATGGAGCAAGGTTGATTTTACCTTTTGATGTGCCAATCCTAAAACATCTCTTTCATTTGTTGAAAAAGTTAAATCATCAGCATATCTTGAATAATTTATTTTATTTGATAAGCAAAAAGAGCTCATCTTTTCATCGAAGCTGCTCATAACAATATTCGATATAAAAGGAGAGCTTGGTGCCCCTACACTTAAAACTAATGCACCATTTTTTCTTTTTGTTCTATTCCAAAAGCAAAATTGTTTTAATATGTTTTTATTGGCGTCTGAAATATCTAATTTTTGTCTAGCTAATGCCTTGAATAAAAGTTCCGGTGTTATTTTATTAAAAAAATTGACCAAGTCCAGCTTTAATAAATAAACTGAGTTTTGATGTATCTTGGCGTTATCTAATATATTCTTCCCATCAACATACGCTGTGGCTGCATCGTGAATATGAGTATGTTGTTTGAGTATTTCAATTATATCTCTTTGTATTGCTTTTACTCGTGACGTAGGTTGAGCTATGATACGATAGCCAATTGTACGCTTTGGAATTTTGTATACTTTGTAGTGTGTTGCTGGTCTTGATTTTAAAAGTACGTCAAAATCGGGGTAAGCTTTTTGAAGTGTCGTTTCAATGTCGATGCTCATTACCAGCTTGTTCCGTTTACCAGTCAATAACTAGTACCAAGAGATGAACAAGGAGCTCTAAGCTCCCTGTCCATCCCGAGGTCCAGGCTCTTTACTTGAAGCCGCGGAACAAACTTTTTGATCCGCAACCTACTGGATTGCGGCTCAAAAAGTTTGTTCCGCAACTGTAAATGTAATCAATAAATTAGAGTTTGGCGCAACGCCCAACTAGATTTGACCAATCAGGTGGTAAATCCATAATACGCTAAAGAGCATTGCCATTTTACGCCTTCTTCCACGAAATTTCAAATATGAGACGCAATTGAACTCATACAGGCTTACGCTTTGTAGTGCTAAATTAAACAATTATTGTTGCCACAATTTTGCCACACCTACAACGCGCAAAATTGCACATTAGTGTTCAATAAAGCAAAACACTGCAATAGTATCTTGATGATTTTACGAGAAAAGATGGTGCCGATAATAGGAGTCGAACCTACGACCTTCGCATTACGAATGCGCTGCTCTACCAACTGAGCTATATCGGCCCTGAGAAGGGAGTGTTCATATGGGTGAATCACGGGGTAGAAGGTTAAAACTAACCGAGCGGTGCGTCAATAGCCTTGCTACTCAACCGGCTATTTTTGCACCGCTCGCCATTAATTACGCACGAATCGTACCATCGCCAAAGCCTATCCACTTATAGGTGGTAAGCGCTTCAAGCCCCATTGGACCGCGGGCATGTAATTTCTGCGTGCTGACCGCCACTTCTGCGCCAAGCCCAAACTGCCCGCCATCGGTAAAACGGGTAGAGGCGTTGACATAAACCGCAGCGGAATCCACTTCGTTCACGAAACGCGCAGCATTATGCATATCACACGTCAAAATCGCATCGGAGTGCTGAGTACCATGTTCGCGGATATGGTCAATCGCATCATCAACGTTCATGACAATGACCACATTCAGGTCCAGAGACAGGAATTCGTTGTCGAGTTCTTCTGGCTTCAGCGGAACGCGTTTAGCCGGGCCTCTCATTACCTGCATGACGATTTCATCACCGTGCAGCGTCACGCCGCTCTCCGCCATCTGCTGGCTCAGCGCAGGCAGAAAACGTTCTGCGATGTCCTGATGCACCAGCAAGGTTTCCACCGTGTTACAGGTGCTCGGGCGCTGGGTTTTCGCGTTAACAATAACCTTCAGCGCCGGGGCGATTTCTGCGCTACTATCAACAAAAATATGGCACACACCAATCCCGCCGGTAATCACCGGGATCGTCGACTGCTCGCGGCACAGCTTATGCAGGCCTGCGCCGCCGCGCGGGATAAGCATATCGATATACTTATCCATACGCAGCATTTCATTGACCAGCGAACGCTCCGGATTATCAATCGCCTGAACCGCTGCCTCCGGTAAACCGCAAGCTTTCAGCGCCTTCTGAATGACACGAACAGTTGCAGCATTCGTGCGATGCGTCTCTTTCCCACCGCGTAGAATCACCGCATTACCGGTTTTCAGACACAAAGACGCCACATCAACGGTAACGTTCGGACGCGCCTCATAGATAACGCCAATCACGCCCAGCGGCACGCGGCGGCGCTCCAGACGTAGCCCGCTGTCCAGCAGACCGCCGTCGATCACCTGCCCGACCGGATCGGTCAGATAGCAAACCTGCCGCACATCGTCGGCGATCGCTTTCAGACGCGCAGGGGTTAGCGCCAGGCGATCCAGCATCGCTTCACTCAGACCGTTTTCACGCGCCTGCGCGACATCCTGCACATTGGCGCTGAGAATGGTCTCGGTCTGCGCTTCCAGTTCATCAGCGATTTTTCCCAGCACACGATTTTTTTCGCGGCTGGAGAGCAGCGCCAGCTTATACGACGCCGCTTTAGCAGCAATGCCCATTTGTTCCAGCATATGCCTGTTCCTTATCGAGTAATCATGTCATCACGATGGACAGCGACCGGGCCATATTCATAGCCCAGAATCGCATCGATTTGTTGAGAGTGGTGACCGGCTATCCGTCGCAGAGCGTCACTGTTATAACGGCTGACGCCATGAGCGATATCACGCCCTTGCAGGTTACAAATTCGGATCACTTCCCCCCGCGAGAAATTACCCGTCACGCTTTTGATCCCTTTTGGCAGAAGTGAACTTCCACGTTCCAGCATTGCTGCGGTAGCGCCTTCATCAACCGTAATTTCGCCTGCCGGCGGCGCGCCGAAGATCCAGCGTTTGCGGTTCTCCAGCGGCGAGGCTTGCGCATGAAAACGAGTGCCGACGGAAATCCCCTCCATCACATCGCCGATAACGCCTGGTTTACTGCCTGAGGCAATAATCGTATCAATACCAGCGCGGCAGGCAACGTCTGCCGCCTGAAGCTTAGTGCTCATACCGCCAGTCCCCAGACCGGAAACGCTGTCTCCAGCGATAGAGCGCAGCGCATCGTCAACGCCATACACATCTTTGATAAGCTCCGCCTGCGGATTGCTACGCGGATCGGCGGTAAATAATCCTTGCTGATCGGTCAGCAGCAGCAGTTTATCCGCCCCTGCCAGGATCGCCGCCAGCGCGGACAGGTTATCGTTATCGCCCACTTTAATTTCCGCTGTTGCAACGGCATCATTTTCATTGATAACCGGCACAATATGGTTATCCAGTAACGCACGCAGCGTATCGCGGGCGTTCAGAAAGCGCTCTCTGTCTTCCATATCCGCACGCGTCAACAGCATCTGCCCGATGTGAATACCGTAAATTGAAAACAACTGCTCCCACAGTTGAATCAAACGGCTTTGCCCTACCGCCGCCAGAAGTTGTTTAGAGGCGATCGTTGCCGGAAGTTCCGGGTAGCCGAGATGTTCACGTCCGGCGGCAATCGCGCCAGAGGTAACAATAACAATACGATGCCCCGCGGCGTGTAGCTGCGCGCACTGGCGGACAAGTTCTACGATATGGGCACGGTTCAGGCGGCGCGATCCGCCTGTTAGCACGCTGGTGCCGAGTTTTACGACCAGCGTCTGGCTGTCACTCATGATTCTCTGCCGTTCAAAATAAGAAATAAAGACCAAATGAACGTTTTAGCAGGACTGGCTCCGGTTGCCAACAACCTGTACGCGTAGCGTGAAATTTTGTTGCGCAGGATCAGCAAGCGTAGCGGTGGAATTTGACAATTTTATTACCGCAATAATTAAACATATTTTTTTAAAAAAATTCTCACTTTGTCATAAATCTTTCATTGCCGAACGTTAAAAACCTTCCTGTTTTTTACGGGGTTTCCCGACAAATCATAGCGCGTAATTAAAACAGGAATGGAAATGAAAAAGAGCACTCTGGCAGTAGTGGTGAGTATCATCGCATCAGCATCTGTTCACGCCGCCGAAGTTTACAATAAAAACGGTAATAAGCTTGATGTGTATGGAAAAGTTAAAGCCATGCACTATATGAGCGATTATGACAGCAAAGATGGCGATCAAAGCTATGTCCGTTTTGGCTTTAAAGGCGAAACGCAAATTAACGATCAATTGACCGGCTACGGGCGCTGGGAAGCTGAGTTCGCCGGTAATAAAGCCGAAAGTGATTCGTCCCAGCAAAAAACCCGCCTGGCCTTTGCTGGCCTGAAATTAAAAAACATCGGTTCTTTTGACTATGGGCGTAACCTGGGCGCGCTGTACGATGTTGAGGCCTGGACGGATATGTTTCCCGAATTTGGCGGCGACTCTTCCGCCCAGACCGATAATTTTATGACTAAACGCGCCAGCGGCCTGGCGACTTACCGCAATACCGATTTCTTCGGCATCGTTGATGGACTGGATCTTACCTTACAGTATCAGGGGAAAAATGAAGATCGCGATGTGAAAAAGCAAAACGGCGACGGCTTCGGGACATCATTGAGCTATGATTTCGGCGGCAGCGATTTTGCCATCAGCGGCGCTTATACTCATTCCGATCGCACCAATGAGCAAAATCTGCAGCGCCGCGGTACCGGCGATAAAGCCGAAGCCTGGGCTACGGGTTTAAAATATGACGCTAATGATATTTATATTGCGACCTTCTATTCGGAAACCCGCAACATGACGCCAATTTCCGGCGGATTTGCCAATAAAACTCAAAACTTCGAAGCGGTTATCCAGTATCAGTTTGATTTTGGTCTGCGTCCATCATTAGGATATGTGCTGTCAAAAGGCAAAGATATTGAGGGCGTCGGCAGTGAGGATTTGGTGAATTATATTGACGTTGGCGCAACCTATTACTTCAACAAAAATATGTCCGCATTTGTAGATTACAAAATCAACCAGCTTGATAGCGATAACACGTTAGGCATTAATGACGATGATATCGTTGCGATAGGGTTGACCTACCAGTTCTGATAAGTCGTATTGTGCCGGATGGCGGCATAAACACCTTATCAGGCCTACGGATAATATGTAGGCCTGATAAGCGCAGCGCCATCAGGCATGGCAGCAGGGTTATGCCGACAGTTTTACCGGCTCGTCGTTGAAATCGTCAGATGGCTCCAGCGCCAGCTCCATAGAAATCAACAGGTCGCGTAGCTTTTCATGAAACTCGCGTAGCGTGTATTCCAGTCGTTCCACCACTTCGGTTTCGTTAATCGGCACTGCGGTCCAGTTGCCCTCTTTATCAAATAAACCAAACTGATAACGATAGGTGAAGCGTTTCTCTTGTGCTTCCAGCTCCATCCACCAGCCCCAAAATTCACGCTTCTCAGGCGCCGGCTTCACGTTGACGCAAACTGCCAGGCAATCGAAAAAAAAACGATTGTCTTCGCACTGCCCTTCCCGGATATAGGGGCCAAGTGCGGTAAATTTCTTGATCAATCTACTTTTCGGGTGTCCACTCGGTAACGTCATTGCGATCTCCTTTAATGAAGCAACTGTTTTACCAAATCAATAGAATTTAGCAATCTATTAACACAATCTATGATGAATCCAGTCGGTGATTTCTTGCAGCGCCTTGTCAAAATTGCGGTACACCGGGTTAAAAGGGATCTCTATCAGCTTACCGTCTGAAGATGACGATGTGATTAAGCGAGACTCGTCTTCCGGGCTGAAAGGATCGTTTTTCCAGAAGCCGGAAAGCATTGGCGTAGGACAACGTCTGCCCAGTAGACCCTGTACTTTCAACGAATAGCGATTGAGCTCCACACGTAGCGCCTCATCCGAAGCATCATGCATACCCAGACGGCTGGCCAGCACATCAAGATACATCTCCGGCACCGTGCTCTGTCGTTGCGGATCGCTAAGTAGCGCATGGACCACCGGCCCCAGGCAAGCCACCGCTTTCAAACGCGGCGCTTCCAGATAGGCCAGACGCACCGCAACATTGGCACCAAAACGAAAACCAAACGCCGCGACACGGGTATGATCCACCCAAGGGACATTAGGAAGCGCTTTTAACACATGCTGGTGGATCAAGCTGGAATCCTGGGTTAATTTCCACTTTGATGAAAATCCAACCGAAGGCATATCAAGCGTTAACATTGCGATACCGCGCGGCGCCAAATAGCGTTCATACAGGGTGTAATAGTCGGTTTGCATGGCGTCCAGGCCGCCGCACATGAGCACCGTCGGAAACGGACCATCACCTTTCGGCATATGTAAAAATGCAGTTACCGGCGAACCGCCATGAACGGCAAATTCCATTTCACGCAACGAACCTGGCAACCGCTGTGCTGCCTCTTCATAGGCGCGATTCGCCAGCGCCTGCGCCTGCTCCGCCAGCTCATCGCCCTTCAAATGTGGGTAGGCGGCAATGTTATAGAGCGTTGAGGCATGAAGCCAGTAGCGTCCGCTGCGCATGGCGTCCTGTTCCTGACAGGCTTTCTGCTGCCAGTCCATCGCCTGCTTTGCCCACTCATAAATCCAGTTGCCGCCGCGGTAGCCAATGACCGTATCGTATAAATCATCATCCGTTCGCTCTGCGTCGCTCATCACAATGCGCGCCTGCACATCAAGGATTTCTCGTGGGTCAACGCCGCGCCAAATCCACATCAGGCGGTTTATCATACGATACCAGTGCGGGACGTTCTTACCGTCCAGCGCGGATTGCATGGGCGGCTGCGACCCACGATTGAACCGACGGACAAGGGTAGACGTTTCAGTATGTTTAAAGCGGGGTTTGAACAGGGTTTCGCTGAGGTTAGCCTGTGTCATGCGTGCAGCCTCCTTGGATACTCATTGAGGCTTATTGTAACCAATAAAACAGCGCCCGGCATTGCCGGGCGCTCTGAAAAACTGCTGATTAACGACCTGAAATCGGCGGTACGAATACCACGCCCATATCCCAGGGCTGTTCAATCCATGTGTTCTGAGGAATATCAATAACATAATCATCAACTAACGGACGGCCCGCCGGTTTAGCGAAAATCGTGACGAAATGCGCTTTAGGGTACATTTCGCGAATCGCGACGGCGGTACCGCCAGTATCGACCAGATCATCGATGACGATAAAGCCTTCGCCGTCGCCTTCTGCACGCTTCAGCACTTTCAATTCGCGCTGGTTATCGTGATCGTAGCTGGAGATGCATACGGTATCGACATGACGAATGCCCAATTCACGCGCCAGTAATGCGCCAGGTACAAGGCCACCACGACTTACGGCAATAATGCCTTTCCATTGTTCTGAAGGCATCAGGCGGCTTGCCAGTTTGCGCGCGTGAATTTGCAACATGTCCCAGGTGACGACGTATTTTTCGCTCATGTGAAGTGTCCCAGCCTGTTTATCTACGGCTTAAAAATTGAGGGTGAACCAGGTTGCGCGAGATTATAGAGACCTGACGCGCTAAAAACCAGTGTTTAGCGGAATCCGCGCCTCTTTTTGCATGCTTTATACTACCCGCAGGCGGAGAAAGTGGTATTCTCAATCGCATCTCGTAAGAGTAATCAATTCCGCTAACCCTGTGGCCTGTAAGAATGTTTTTCAGGGCACCGTCAAGGAGACTTATCGTGTCTGAACTGTCTCAGTTATCACCACAACCTTTGTGGGATATTTTTGCTAAAATCTGTTCTATTCCTCACCCGTCCTATCACGAAGAGCAACTCGCTGAACATATTGTGGATTGGGCCAAAGAGAAAGGCCTTCACGTGGAGCGCGACCAGGTCGGTAATATTCTGATCCGTAAGCCCGCCACTGCAGGTATGGAAAATCGCAAACCGGTCGTTTTACAGGCGCATCTGGATATGGTGCCGCAAAAAAATAGCGACACCGTTCACGACTTCACTAAAGATCCTATCCAGCCTTATATTGATGGCGAATGGGTTAAAGCACGCGGTACTACCCTCGGCGCAGACAATGGTATCGGAATGGCTTCTGCTTTAGCGGTACTGGCTGACGATAATGTCGTACACGGCCCGCTGGAAGTGCTACTGACCATGACCGAAGAAGCCGGGATGGATGGCGCATTCGGCCTTCAATCCGGCTGGTTGCAGGCAGACATCCTGATCAACACCGACTCTGAAGAAGAAGGTGAGATCTATATGGGCTGCGCAGGCGGGATCGATTTTACCTCTAACCTGGCGTTGACCCGTGAAGCTGTACCCGCAGGATTTGCGTACTTTAAGCTAACCCTGAAAGGCCTCAAAGGCGGCCACTCCGGTGGTGAAATTCACCTCGGTCTTGGCAATGCCAACAAATTGCTGGCGCGTTTTCTTGCCGGGCACGCAGAAGAACTGGAGCTGCGTCTGATCGATTTCAACGGCGGCACGCTGCGTAATGCGATTCCGCGCGAAGCGTTCGCGACCCTCGCCGTTGCCGCAGACAACGTAGAAGCACTGAAAACGTTAGTTAACGCTTACCAGGATATTCTGAAAAACGAACTGGCGGAAAAAGAGAAAAACCTGACGCTGCAACTCAATGATGTCGCTAGCGATAACGCCGCATTGACCGCGCTGTCACGTGATACCTTTGTTCGCCTGCTGAACGCAACGCCGAATGGTGTGATCCGCAATTCAGACGTGGCGAAAGGCGTAGTGGAAACATCGCTGAACGTTGGCGTGGTCACAATGTCTGATACGAATGTTGAAATTCACTGCCTGATTCGCTCCCTGATCGACAGCGGTAAAGATTATGTGGTGAGTATGCTGGATTCGCTGGGCAAGCTGGCTGGCGCGAAAACCGAAGCGAAAGGCAGCTATCCTGGCTGGCAGCCCGATGCGAACTCGCCGGTCATGCACCTGGTGCGGGAAACCTATCAGCGTTTGTTCAACAAAACGCCGAACATCCAGATTATCCACGCCGGTCTGGAATGCGGTCTGTTTAAGAAACCTTATCCGGATATGGATATGGTCTCTATTGGGCCCACCATTACCGGACCTCACTCTCCGGATGAGCAGGTACATATCGAAAGCGTCGGTCACTACTGGACATTGCTGACCGAATTGCTGAAAGCGATTCCTGCGAAGTAATGATCTCCGCGCCACAGCAAGGGCGCGGACTTTTTAAGAATGAACCCGGCAGTAAACGCTCGCCGGGTTCAATAGCTTTATAATACGGCTCTGAAATCCATTCCTTTACATATACGGACAGGATGACCTCGCTCGCTTTGATGAAACATCGGCTGCCGATGGGATAGCCTCGCCCCACATACTTTCCGACGACGCACATATAACCATACTGAAATTTAGATAGCGCAATCGCAATAATTATAAAAACTTAACGGCCTGATTTATAAACCCAACACTAACTGTCGTTCCAACTGTGGGTCGAGCAGCGTTACGTGTAACCCCACCAGCCGCACGCCGCGCTCGCCACGACGCTCGTCCCAGGTTTTACGAGCAGTGGTAATTAAGTCTTCTTTATTTAATTGCGGCCAGACATGTTCCTGAGTCGTTTGCTGAAAATCATTAAATTTTAATTTAACGCCCTGTCGCGCAATCAGTAAATCGGGTTTCACCATGGCCAGACGGCGCTCCAGTTCCGGATATAAACGTTCAATAATGGCCTCGCAGTCCGACCACTCATGAATATCCTCCGCCAGAGTACGCTCAACGCCTACCGATTTACGCAGCCTTTCACTGTTAACATCACGCTCATCAATACCCTGGCTACGCTCCCATAAAACCCGGCCAAATTTACCGAAGCGTTTAAGAAGCATCGCCAGATCGCACTGTTGGATATCCCCACAGGTTCTTAACCCCATATTTTCCAGTTTAGCGGCGGAAACTTTCCCCACACCTGGAATTTTGGCTAACGGCAACATTTTAAGAAAGTCGGGAACATCGGCTGGCGTAATAACATATTGCCCGTTCGGTTTATTGAGATCGGAGGCGATCTTCGCCAGAAATTTCACTGGCGCAACGCCGGCGGAAGCAGTGAGTTGCAGTTCATTAAAAATGGTCTGGCGAATCTCCCTGGCGATCAGAGTCGCCGATCCATAACAGTGCGGACTGTCAGTTACATCCAGCCAGGCTTCATCCAGCGAGAGCGGTTCAATCAGCGAAGTGTAGCGGGAAAATATGTCACGTACATGCCGCGAAGCCTCTTTATAGGCGTCAAAGCGACCAGGCAATAAGGTGAGATGGGGGCACAGTTTTAGCGCCATGGCGGTCGGCATCGCGCTGCGTACGCCAAACTGGCGCGCAGGATAGTTGGCGGTACTGATAACGCCTCGACGCTCACGACTCCCGCCAATGGCAATGGGGATATCGCGTAACGCCGGATTATCACGCATCTCAACCGCGGCAAAAAAACAGTCCATATCAACATGTATGATTTTGCGCATCGTTCGCCTCCCGAAACACTGTTTAAGTATACAGTGCATTCTATTGCACGCAAAGAGACATTCGCGTTAAAACAAGCGACGGATTCGAAGATATGACGACGAGAAGCTGCGGGAAAATTGTAAACGTATAAACGGGGACTTGCGAAAAACTGCTGTGGTGCTAATGTGAGCGCTCCAAATCCAGATTACTCCGATTTGGGGACTCTTTTGCCGTTCTGGCGTGTGTAACCGTTTTATCAAGGAACAAGCAGTATGCGTAAAATCGCATTTTTTCTTGCGATGCTTCTGATTCCGTGCGTCTCATTTGCCGGTTTGCTGAGCAGCAGCAGCCCCGTCACGCCGGTCAGTAAAGAGTATAAGCAGCAGTTAATGGGCTCACCGGTCTATATTCAGATTTTTAAAGAAGAGCGCACCCTTGATCTCTACGTCAAAATGGGTGAGCAATACCAGTTGCTTGATAGCTACAAAATTTGCAACTATTCCGGCGGGTTAGGCCCGAAACGCCGTCAGGGCGATTTTAAAAGTCCGGAAGGGTTTTACAGCGTTCAACGTAATCAACTCAAGCCAGACAGCCGTTTTTATAAGGCCATCAATATTGGTTTTCCAAATGCCTACGATCGCGCGCATGGCTATGATGGTAAATATCTGATGATTCACGGCGCCTGTGTTTCCGTCGGCTGCTATGCCATGACCGACAGCGGCATTGATGAGATTTTCCAGTTTGTCACCGCCGCGCTGGTTTTTGGTCAGCCGAGTGTGCAGGTGAGTATTTATCCGTTCCGGATGACCGACGCCAATATGCAGCGTCATAAATATTCTTATTACAAAGATTTCTGGGCGCAGCTAAAACCCGGCTACGATTATTTTGAACAGACGCATAAACCGCCAACTGTTTCCATCGTTGATGGACGTTACGTCGTGAGCAAACCGTTGAGTCACGAAGTCGTTCAGCCGCAACTGGCCTCAAACTATACGCTCTCCGAGGTAAAATAACGCCCATTCGCCTGGCATAATCTTTTGCCAGGTTTCATTCCCTGTCAGGGGCTGGGTAGCAATCACGGTAACCACGTCATTTGGCGTGGTTTGTGAACTGAAATCAATTTCCATATCCTGATCCACCAGCGTGGCGACGCCAAACGGCGCCCGGCGAGTGATCCAGTGCAAATGTGTTGAGCAAAACGCCATCACATATCGCCCATCTGACAGCAGCATGTTAAAAATGCCTTTTTCACGTAATACCGTCGCCAGCGTCGCAATATATTTAAATACCGCGGTCATGTTGCCCGGCGTGCGGGGATAACGCTGCGTTAATTTATGCAATAACCAGCAAAACGCTTTTTCGCTGTCGGTTTCCCCCACCGGACGGAAATTACCGGTTTCCAGCGAATTATAACCGTTGAGCTGACCGTTATGGGCATAAGTCCAGTTGCGTCCCCATAATTCCCGGGTAAAAGGGTGTGTATTTTCCAGCGCTACTTCGCCGCGATTAGCCTGACGGATATGGGCAATAACCGAGCAGGATTTGATCGGGTAATTCTGTACCAGTTTCGCAATCGGCGAGTGGTAGCTCGGTTGCGGATCTTTGAACGTGCGACAGCCCTTTCCTTCGTAAAAGGTAATTCCCCAGCCGTCTTTATGCGGCCCGGTTCCGCCGCCGCGCTGCACCAGTCCGGTGAAGCTAAAGCAGATATCCGTTGGCACATTGGCGCTCATCCCAAGCAATTCGCACATTCATCACCTGCCTTAACATAATTCATTGCCGGATGACGCTGCGTTTATCCGGCCTACGCAAGTCCATCATAGGCCAAATAAGTCCTGCAAGGCCGCCATCCGGCAAAGCACAGAAAAAAGTCTGCTTATTTAACCATCTCTTTTTCAATCAGCTGAATCAAAATATGAATTACCTTGATGTGGATTTCCTGAATACGATCGGCATAACCGAAGTGCGGTACGCGAATTTCAATATCCGCTGTTCCCGCCATTTTGCCGCCGTCTTTACCGGTCAGGGTGATCACTTTCATGCCTTTTTCGCGGGCCGCGGCAATCGCTTTAATGACATTACCGGAATTCCCTGACGTCGAAATCCCTAACAGGACATCGCCTTCGCGCCCTACTGCCTCAACGTAACGAGAGAAAATATAGTCATAGCCAAAATCATTACTGACGCAGGAGATATGGCTAACATCAGAAATCGCAATTGCCGGGTAGCCCGGACGGTTTTCACGGTAACGACCTGTCAGCTCTTCAGCAAAGTGCATCGCATCGCAATGGGAGCCGCCGTTACCGCAGGAAAGTACCTTACCACCCGCTTTAAAACTGTCAGCCAACAGGACCGCCGCGCGCTGAATGGCGTGAATATTGGCGTCATCTTTTAAAAAATTAGCCAGCGTTTCCGCCGCTTCGTTCAGTTCGTTACGAATAAGATCCTGGTACATGAGGATATCCTTCAGCATGAATGTAAATGACAGTATGCAGTGTACCGGATAGCGGTACAGGCGAGAAGCATAAGCCGAATTAACGCCTTGCGCTTTTGATTTTTCGTGCCACCAAAAACGGCAACAATGTGAGCTTTGTTGTAATTATTTTGTAAACACATTGATAAAAGATTTTACATCCACTACAACCTAATCATCACAAGTGGTCAGACCTCCTACAAGCAAGGGAGCTTTTCGTTATGATGATTTTGAGTATTTTCGCGACTATTGTCCTGCTCGGCGCATTGTTCTATCACCGCGTGAGTTTATTTCTCAGCAGTCTGATTCTGCTCGCCTGGACCGCCGCACTTGGCGTCGCTGGCCTGTGGTCCATCTGGCTGCTGGTTCCTCTGGCCATTATTCTCGTGCCGTTTAACGTCACGCCGATGCGTAAGTCAATGATTTCCGCGCCGGTGTTCCGCGGCTTCCGTAAGGTCATGCCGCCGATGTCGCGCACTGAGAAAGAAGCGATTGATGCAGGTACAACCTGGTGGGAAGGCGATCTGTTCCAGGGCAAGCCTGACTGGAAAAAATTGCACAACTATCCGCAACCGCAACTCACTGCCGAAGAGCAGGCGTTTCTCGACGGTCCGGTAGAAGAAGCGTGCCGGATGGCGAACGATTTCCAGATTACCCATGAACTGGCGGATCTACCGCCGGAACTGTGGGCTTACCTGAAAGAGCATCGTTTCTTCGCGATGATCATTAAAAAAGAGTACGGCGGGCTGGAGTTCTCGGCTTATGCGCAGTCCCGCGTACTGCAAAAACTGTCCGGCGTCTCCGGGATTCTGGCTATCACCGTCGGCGTTCCAAACTCACTCGGCCCTGGCGAGTTGTTGCAGCACTATGGTACGGAAGAGCAGAAGAATCACTATCTGCCGCGACTGGCGCGCGGCCAGGAGATCCCCTGCTTTGCGCTGACCAGCCCGGAAGCAGGTTCTGATGCGGGCGCGATTCCAGATACCGGCATTGTCTGTATGGGCGAATGGCAGGGTCAGCAGGTGCTGGGTATGCGCCTTACCTGGAACAAACGTTATATTACGCTGGCGCCGATAGCCACCGTGTTGGGCCTGGCGTTTAAGCTTTCCGATCCGGATAAATTGTTAGGCGGAGAAGAAGAGCTGGGTATTACCTGCGCCCTGATTCCCACCTCAACGCCGGGGGTGGAAATCGGTCGTCGTCACTTCCCGCTTAACGTTCCGTTCCAGAATGGTCCAACCCGTGGTAACGATATTTTCGTGCCTATTGATTATATTATCGGCGGCCCCAAAATGGCCGGGCAGGGCTGGCGTATGCTGGTGGAATGTTTGTCGGTAGGACGCGGTATTACCCTGCCGTCCAACTCCACTGGTGGTGTGAAATCCGTCGCGCTGGCAACCGGCGCCTATGCTCACATTCGTCGTCAGTTCAAAATTTCTATCGGCAAGATGGAAGGTATTGAAGAACCGCTGGCGCGCATTGCAGGTAACGCTTATGTAATGGATGCCGCCGCATCGTTAATCACCTACGGCATTATGCTGGGTGAAAAACCGGCAGTACTGTCGGCTATCGTGAAGTATCACTGCACCCACCGCGGCCAGCAGTCCATTATCGACGCGATGGATATTACTGGCGGTAAAGGCATTATGCTGGGCGAGAGCAACTTCCTGGCGCGCGCTTACCAGGGCGCGCCTATCGCGATTACCGTGGAAGGCGCGAATATCCTGACCCGTAGCATGATGATCTTTGGTCAGGGCGCCATTCGCTGCCATCCTTATGTACTGGAAGAGATGGCCGCAGCGCAGAATAACGATGTGAATGCCTTTGATAAACTGCTGTTTAAACATATTGGTCATGTCGGCAGCAATACCGTTCGCAGCTTCTGGCTTGGCCTGACCCGCGGCTTAACGAGCCATACGCCAACCGGCGATGCCACGAAGCGTTATTACCAGCATCTGAACCGACTGAGCGCAAACCTGGCGCTGCTGTCCGACGTGTCAATGGCAGTACTGGGCGGCAGCCTGAAACGCCGCGAGCGTATCTCCGCGCGTCTGGGCGATGTACTGAGTCAGCTTTATCTGGCCTCAGCCGTACTGAAGCGTTACGACGACGAAGGTCGCCATGAAGCCGACCTGCCGCTGGTGCACTGGGGCGTACAGGATGCGCTGTATCGTGCTGAACAGGCGATGGACGATCTGCTGCAAAACTTCCCGAACCGCGTCGTGACCGGATTGCTCACTGCGATGATCTTCCCGACTGGTCGTCATTATCTGGCGCCGTCTGATAAGTTGGATCACGCCGTTGCGAAGATCCTGCAGGTGCCGAACGCCACACGTTCACGTATTGGGCGCGGTCAGTATCTGACGCCAGCCGAACATAATCCGGTCGGTTTACTGGAAGAAGCGCTGCGTGATGTCATTGCCGCCGATCCGATTCACCAGCGCATCTGCAAAGAACTGGGTAAAAATCTGCCGTTTACTCGTCTGGATGAACTGGCGCGCAATGCGCTGGCGAAAGGGCTTATCGATAAAGATGAAGCCGCCATTCTGGCGAAAGCGGAAGAGAGCCGCCTGCGCAGTATCAACGTTGATGATTTTGAACCTGAAGCGCTGGCGACCAGGCCGGTAAAGCTGCCGGAGAAAGTGCGTAAAGTCGAAGCCGCATAATCGGTCTCGCGTCTTTCCTGCCCCGCTTTCGCGGGGCTTTTTCTTGCCGCTTTTTTATTATTGCTCATGCTACAGTGTAAAGACGCTGTTCAATGAGGAGCCCCGATCGTGTCTGGTTTGAAAATTACCCTGTTGCAACAACCTTTAGTCTGGATGGACGGCCCGGCGAACCTGCGTCATTTTGACAGACAACTGGAGCTCGTATCTGGCCGGGATGTGATTGTTCTGCCTGAAATGTTCACCACCGGCTTTGCGATGGAAGCCGCTAACAACTCGCTTTCGCAAGATAGCGTGATGGCGTGGATGCAGGCCAAAGCCCGACAAACTGATGCTCTGATTGCCAGCAGCGCGGCGCTACAAACTGAGCGCGGCGCCGTAAATCGCTTCTTACTTGTTGAGCCGGAAGGCAAGGTTCATTTCTATGATAAACGCCATCTGTTTCGTATGGCGGATGAACATCAATATTATACCGCAGGTGACAAACGCATCATCGTGCAGTGGCGCGGTTGGCGTATCCTGCCGCTGATCTGTTACGATCTGCGCTTTCCGGTATGGTCGCGCAACCGCAATGATTACGATCTGGCGCTGTATGTGGCGAACTGGCCCGCGCCGCGCTCGTTACACTGGCAAACATTACTGACGGCGCGCGCTATTGAAAATCAGGCTTATGTCGCAGGCTGTAACCGGGTTGGCACCGATGGCAACGGGTTTCATTATCGCGGCGATAGCCGGGTAATTAATCCCCAGGGCGACATTATCGCCACCGCCGATCCACACCATGCGACACGCATCGATGCCGATCTTTCTCTCGCCGCCTTGCAGGACTATCGCGAAAAATTTCCTGCCTGGCGCGATGCCGATCCATTCACATTGTAACCAGCCTGCCGCTCACCGCGGCGGGATTGTTGCACTCCGTAACTCTCCGTAAAACAAATTCGCGTGGCGCAATGTGGCAGGCAACGTATTCTGACTAAGATAATCGTTCGCCATTCGAGAGCGATAAAAACGGTTAATTATTCCCTTATCAGGATATCTCCATGAAAAACTTTGTACGCACAGCTTTACTGGCAGCGACTCTGGCGGGCGTTTCTTTTGGCGCTTTCGCCGCCGCTGTCCCCAATCCTCCCCTGCCCGCCCAGGATCCTATTGTCCAGCACCTGAAACTCACAAACGATCAGATTACCCGGATCAAAAAACTTCACCAACAACTGGAAACCGACGTCAGTCAGATTTCTATGAAGGGAATTAAAGACGGCGCGCTGATAGAGGTGATTAAATCCGGCAAATGGGATGATGCCGCCGTGAAACAGCAGCTTGCTGCCTTCAGTAACATAGAACAGCAGGCGCGCTATTATCGGGTCAAGTATTATTTTGATTTAAGCAAAGTCTTAACACCAGAACAGCGCCAACAGGTACAACAAGATCTCGCCCAGGCGCTAGAGTAAATATTTTTGCCCGTTATTTATGGATAACGGGCTTTATCCAAAGTTAAATACACATTCATCTAAATCCTTTTCTTACAGTCAATAACTTGACCACCGAAGGCGGCGAAATTGAACTCAGCGGCAGCGGAGATATCACAGCAAACGTTACAAATAGCCATTTCGGGTCATCAGCCGCCCTACAATCTGACTCCTTATGGCTGAAATCTAATTACGGCAACGCGACTGCTGACGTTTCAAATGCGATTCTCACGGGCAAACTGGATGTTGATGCTGCTCTGAATGCAACCACGACCATCAATTATTCCGACATTGATCAGGGCGTACGGACGATGGCTGAGGGAGAAGACGCGTAGGATACTCTCGTGCTCAAGAACAGTACCATTACTGCTACAGATACCAGTCATTCCAGCGCTAGCGTGGTTTATGCCGACGCCGGCAGCGGCGGCGCAAGTTTCCGGGGCCGGTATGCAGGAAGGCGTAAGCTACCAATTACACAACGTAGAAGTGAAACCTTATGTTGAGCTGGCTTACGTTGGGCAATTTGGCGCGGAGACAGATTTCCATACCGACGATTATCGTTTTGCCGGTCAGAATCTTAACGGTGGTAACGCCGGACTGGGAATGGATATGAAGTTTTCAGAAAACTGGAGCGCAAATACCCGTATCAATACGGTATTTGGTCACGATGTTGACAACGAAGTAAATGCTTATATCGGCGCAAAATATCAGTTTTGAGCCCATCATTATGCGCCATCAATCTGAATTTTCAGATTGATGGCATTCAATAACATAAGCCTGAACGTCACAAGGTACACAGGTATTAATGTGATAACAAACCCAACGCCGACATTTTAAGCCATATCATTCAGACGCCCCTCAATCAGAAATAGCTTATCGCATTGTTATTTAAAATTTTCATCTCATTTTTTCACCAGACTCCAGAAAACCTGGTGTTGCAATAAGCAGCTTTTTTGGCTTCGTTTATGTAATCGTTATGCCATACCCTATACCGTGAAACTTGTCTTTTATCCCAATATTAAGGCAGGTTTTGAAATGAAAAACTTTTTCGCAGTCTGCATCGCTTCCCTTCTGGTAACCCATGTCGTTACTGCATCAGCAAAAGAAGGGGCCTATATCACCGGGAAAGCGGGGGCATCCGTAGTAAACCTCTATGGAATCAACTCAACCTTCAGCCAGGATGAGATAGTCAATGGCCATGCAACGTTACCTAACCGCACCAAAGGCGTTTTTGGCGGCGGAGTTGCTATCGGTTATGACTTTTATGACCCATTCCAGCTTCCAGTACGTTTAGAACTGGATACCACTTTCAGAGGTGAGACGGATGCTAAAGGCGGGCAGGATATTACTGCATTTGGTGAGCCAGTACACATAAATGTAAAAAATCAGGTCAGAATGACCACTTACATGGTTAATGGCTATTATGATTTTCATAATAGTACAGCATTTACACCCTATATCAGCGCAGGCGTTGGCCTCGCTCGCGTGAAGCTAAAAAATAACACCATTCCTGTTGGCTATGACATTAATGAAACCCTCTCTGCTTCAAAAAATAACTTTGCCTGGGGCGCGGGTATCGGTGCAAAATATGCTGTAACAGATAATATTGCCATTGATGCCAGCTATAAATACATTAATGCAGGCAAAGTAAGCATTTCAAAAAACAACTATGCTGGTGATGAACACACCTCTTATTACGCAGACACAAAAGCTGCATCCAATGACTTCATGATTGGCATCACTTACGCATTTTAAACAACATCAGTAAAATGGCAGGAGATATTGATTCCCAAAGGCGCAATGGCGGACACCAGTAATTAATCACCTTGCGCCTTCAGAAAACCGCTGAATACAGGAAAAGTGCCCTACAAGATAATGGCATGAAGAGTAAGTTTAGACACTGGCAACGAAAAAACCTGCTTTTTAGAGGATTACTCCGATAAAAGATGTTCCTCCCGTAATAATCAAAGCCACATTCCCTGAGGCGCCTCATTATTTATTCAATAAAATATAAAAATACTCACCCTGTATTATATAAATAAAGTTAACCAAGACTTTATAGATTATGAATACGCTGAAAAATGGCGGTTATGACATTGACACGAAGAAGATCTCTGGGAGACAGGCAACCGACTGTTTTCTGTAGAAAACTATAAACAAGCGAACCAATTTCCTCTAAGGGGGACACACTTATTGTCTTTTCTTCCCTGGTGTGGGATGAAATCATAAGACGAAAAAAAACCACAAGTCGTTTAACTTGTGGCTTCTTCACTCATTAATGATACGCATAGCGTTTAAAGAATGAGTTGGCGGAACGGACGGGACTCGAACCCGCGACCCCCTGCGTGACAGGCAGGTATTCTAACCAACTGAACTACCGCTCCGTATTGTGTTCCCGCTGGGAACGAGGCGAATATTACGGTTTGCTGTGTCGCCCGTCAACGCTTTTTGTCACCTTTTGAATCAGTTGCTGCAAAAATCGCCCGAAGGATGATTTTTACCGCGTAAAAAGGGCTGAATTATGCCCGCCAAAGGCAACTTCCGCCCTTTTTCTGCACCAGATCAAGCCGCGATTCATGCGCAGCCAACTCTTCATCAGAGGCAAAAACGACCCGTAACCGGCTGGCCTGACGAACGATTCGCTGAATTGTCGCTTCACCTTGCTGACGTTGCGTCTCTCCTTCCATCGCAAACGTCATGGACGTTTGTCCGCCCGTCATCGCCAGATACACTTCGGCAAGAATCTGAGCATCGAGCAATGCCCCGTGCAAAGTACGTTTGCTGTTATCTATCTCATAACGCGAACACAGCGCATCAAGGCTGTTACGCTTGCCGGGGAACATTTTCCGCGCCAACGCCAGGCTGTCGGTAACTTTGCAGAAGGTATTAGTTTTAGGAATATCGCGTTTAAGCAGACCAAACTCATAATCCATAAAGCCGATATCGAACGATGCGTTATGGATGACCAGCTCCGCGCCGCGGATATAATCAAGAAACTCATCGACCACATCAGCAAAAACCGGTTTATCCAGCAGAAACTCATCGGCAATACCGTGTACGCCAAAAGCTTCCGGATCGACAAGGCGATCCGGCTTCAGGTAAACATGAAAATTGTTGCCGGTCAGACGACGGTTTATCACCTCAACCGCACCGATCTCAATAATCTTGTGACCTTCATAGTGCGCGCCTATCTGGTTCATACCGGTGGTTTCGGTATCGAGGACAATCTGTCGTGTAATTGCAGTGCTCATATCGGTCATTTATGTCAGACTTGCGTTTTGTTATCGATTTCAATTACAGGAAGTCTACCAGAGATGCTTAAACAGGTAGAAATTTTCACCGATGGCTCTTGCCTGGGGAATCCAGGGCCTGGTGGTTATGGCGCTATCTTACGCTATCGCGGCCATGAAAAAACGTTTAGTGAAGGTTACACCCTGACCACCAATAACCGTATGGAACTGATGGCGGCGATCATCGCGCTTGAAGCCTTAAAAGAACATTGCGAAGTTATATTGAGTACCGACAGCCAGTATGTGCGGCAGGGAATTACCCAATGGATTCATAACTGGAAGAAACGCGGCTGGAAAACAGCGGAAAAGAAACCCGTAAAAAATGTCGATCTCTGGAAACGTCTCGATGCTGCGTTAGGCCAGCATCAGATCAAATGGGTATGGGTCAAAGGCCATGCAGGCCATCCGGAAAACGAACGTTGCGATGAACTGGCGCGCGCTGCGGCAATGAATCCCACGCAGGAAGATAGTGGCTACCAGGCAGAAGCCTAGCCATCCGGTTTGCGATATTGCCGCGTGGCACCAACGGTCTGGCGAATGGGGGCTTTACTTTTATTATGTCGTAGAGGATTGAGCGTAAGCGGGATGGTCCGCTTACGGGCCACAATAAGCTGTAAACAGCCCAGAGCCGGGATATGCGTATTTAAAAGCCGCCCCCCCTGCTTTTTCCAGGGTAAGACATGAAAACGGCTATAGTGCAACACTTCGAAATTGAGTAAAGACAGCCAGTCCAGTTGCCGCATAAGGGTAAACATCCGACTATTATAGGGCGGTGATTTACGTAAAACGGGTACCAGTTTGCGCAATCCCATCAAACTGAGCGGGTTAAATCCACTGATGACCAGCCAACCGTCGTCAATCAATACGCGGTCGGCTTCCCGCAGTAAACGGTGTGGGTCGGCACACCACGGCAAAGTATGCGCCAGCAGACAAACATCGACGGATTTATCCGCAAAAGGAAGATGTAGCGGATCGGCCAGAACCTGCATCGGCGACCCCTGCGATGAAACATTCACCTGATGGGAGACCGCGCACGCTTCGGAATTGATTTCTGCGCTTAAATTACCGATTTTAAGCAAATGGAAACCATACATTTTTGCAAGCCACGGATTTAGCTGCTGTTCCAGCGCCTCACGGTAGTAATTGCCCCAGGGCAAATCCCCCCAACATCCGGGCGCAACGACAGTTTGAGAGAGCCTTGCCGGTTTCATCACAACCTTCCACTAATTATTTGAGAGGTAATATATGAATCTTAACAGTATTCCCGCATTTCAGGACAATTACATCTGGGTGCTGACCAATGATGAAGATCGCTGTGTGATTGTTGATCCCGGCGAAGCTGCGCCGGTCTTAAAGGCCATCGCTGAACATAAGTGGATTCCGGAGGCGATTTTCCTGACGCATCACCATCACGACCATGTTGGCGGAGTAAAAGAGCTGTTGCAACATTTCCCGCAAATGACAGTTTATGGACCGGCGGAAACGCAAGACAAGGGAGCAACCCATCTTGTTGGCGATGGCGATATTATCCTCGTTTTAGGACATAAATTTAGTATATTTGCCACGCCGGGTCACACGTCAGGACACATCTGTTACTTTAGCCATCCTTACCTATTCTGTGGCGACACGCTGTTCTCCGGCGGCTGCGGCCGACTGTTTGAAGGCACGCCATCACAGATGTATCAATCACTTATGAAAATAAACTCCCTACCTGACGACACACTCATTTGTAGCGCTCACGAATATACTTTAGCTAATATTAAGTTCGCATTGAGCATACTTCCGCACGATTCGTTCATAAATGAATATTATCGTAAAGTTAATGAGTTACGTGTAAAAAAACAAATGACATTACCCGTTATTCTTAAAAATGAGCGTAAGATTAATCTTTTTTTAAGAATTGAAGATATTGATTTAATTAATGAAATTAACAAAGAAACAATATTGCAACAACCAGAAGCGCGTTTTGCATGGTTAAGGTCAAAGAAAGACACGTTCTGATAATTCTTACTTGTCATTCGCTAACTTCGCCGTTATGATCGGTCGTCTTTTAAGCAACTATTGACACACACATGAAGGCAAAAGCGATATTACTCGCCTCTGTCCTGCTTGTGGGGTGCCAGGCGTCTCAGAACACTGGCAACGTCCAACAGCACGCACAGAGCCTTTCTGCAGCTGGTCAAGGGGAAGCAGGAAAGTTTACGAGTCAGGCACGATGGATGGACGACGGAACGTCTATCGCGCCAGATCAAGACTTGTGGGCTTTCATTGGCGACGAGCTAAAGATGGGAATTCCGGAAAACAGCCGGATTCGCGAACAAAAACAGAAGTATTTACGCAATAAGAGCTATCTCCACGATGTAACTTTACGGGCAGAGCCGTATATGTACTGGATAGCGGGGCAGGTTAAGAAACGTAACATGCCTATGGAGCTGGTACTACTACCCATAGTGGAGAGCGCTTTTGATCCTCACGCAACGTCTGGCGCCAATGCCGCAGGCATCTGGCAGATCATACCGAGCACAGGGCGCAATTATGGTTTAAAGCAGACCCGTAATTATGACGCGCGTCGCGATGTTGTAGCCTCTACGACCGCCGCGCTAGACATGATGCAGCGTCTGAACAAAATGTTTGACGGCGACTGGCTGTTAACCGTTGCAGCGTATAACAGCGGCGAAGGCCGTGTTATGAGGGCAGTTAAAGCAAACAAAGCGCGTGGAAAACCGACGGATTTCTGGTCGCTTTCTTTGCCCAGGGAAACAAAAGTCTACGTACCTAAAATGCTGGCATTGAGTGAGATTCTCAAAAACAGCAAACGCTACGGCGTACGTCTGCCAACAACAGATGAAAGCCGGGCGTTGGCGCGAGTTCGTTTAAACAGTCCAGTTGAAATGGCCCAGGTTGCGGATATGGCGGGCATGTCTATCAGCAAGCTGAAGACATTTAATGCCGGTGTAAAAGGGTCTACCTTAGGTGTAAGCGGTCCGCGATATGTTATGGTGCCCAAAAAGCATGCCGAGCAGTTGCGTGAGTCGCTGGCTTCCGGTGAGATTGACGCCGTTCAGTCTCGACTGATCGCCGACAATACGCCGTTGAATAGCCGTAGCTATAAGGTGCGCTCTGGCGATACGCTTTCCGGTATTGCTTCGCGTCTTGGCGTAAGCACGAAAGACTTGCAGCAGTGGAATAATCTGCGTGGTTCCCGCCTGAAAATCGGGCAAAGCCTGACTGTGGGCGCTGGCAGCAGCGCACAACGACTGGCAAACAATAGCGATAGCATTACCTATCGTGTCCGTAAAGGCGATTCGCTTTCCAGTATCGCCAGACGTCACGGGGTGAATATCAAAGATGTGATGCGTTGGAACCATGATACGGATAATCTACAGCCGGGCGATCAGCTTACGTTGTTTGTGAAGGACAATAGCACGCCAGACTCCTGATATTGTCCTACGAAAAAGCCCAAAGGCGCCGCTTCCCCCGGCGCCTTTTATAATTGTTATACCGCCTTATACGCTTCCAGCATGATAGTATCACTGCTAAACGAGCCGTCATCCTGCAACTCAAAATAACGCTTCACCTCTGCCGATGCGCTCGCCTGATACAATCGAATCGCCTCAACCAGTGCCGCTGGTGTACGCATCCGCGTTACCCATGAGCGAAACTCCAGCGATAAACGATCGGTTACCACGGTATTCGTTACCAGCATCGCTTTATTGATCATCGCCAGCCATTCACCACTGGAATAGTTACGGACATGCGATGTGTCGCGTAACGCCTCCACCGTTTGCAGCCAGATATCGCGTACAGGATGTCCTGGCGACATGACATCCATGATAATCAGCACACCGCCGGGTTTTAATACTCGATTAACCTCACGCAATGCCTGACCAACGTCGTGCCAGTGATGCGCGGAATAGCGGCTAATCACCACCTCAAATGACGAATCTTCAAAGGGCAGTTTTTCTGCATAACCTTGCCGGAGAGTAATATTACTTAAATGTCTTTCTTCCGCCGCTCCGGCGACGACCTCAAGCATGCTGGCTGACAAATCGTATGCCACGACCGAGTTGACATATTGCGCGGCGACAAAACTGGCGTGTCCAGCCCCACATCCCATATCCAGTACACTCGCCAGGGAAAAGCCAGACAACCTTTGTGCCAGCCGCGCTAAGTCACGCCCCTCTGCGTGAACGGTGCTATGTAAATAAGCGTTCGCCTGTGAACCAAACTGCTTTTCAACATTGTCATGGTGGGAGTGCGTTGTCATGGTATTGCCCTTCTGTTATGGGAAAAGTAGAGGGCAGCACCCGTTGAGGTCTGCCCCACGGCAGACCTGACTCACCTTTATTGCTCAGGTTTGCCGGGACTGAATTCAACGAGTAGCGGATTGTGATCGGAAGCGCGCGTCACCAGTACGGAGGCTTCACTCACGTTTAAACCACGATAAAAAACAAAATCCAGCGGTCGTCCAAACGCACGACGGCGCTGATCGTCAGTAAAACGCACCTGGCGCAGTGACATCTCACGCGCAAAGCGGTACAACGCATTCATACGTGGGCGACTCCAGGCATTAAAATCACCCGCCATAATGACAGGGCCGCTATGATGCGCAATCTGGTCGCCGATCGGAAGTAACTGCTTACTGTACACGTCAACGCCCAGACTAAAATTTACCGCATGAACATTTACTACCATTAATAAACGGGTATCCGGCAATGGATATACCGTCACCAGAGCTGATTTCGCCAAACGTAAAATCGGTTCTCTTTCCCGTAAAGGGCAGCAGTAAACTGGATGGGCGGCAGAAAGCGTCATGACGCCAGACGGATGCTGAGGTAATACAAAAGCGGGAACCTGGTCGGCAGCAAGATAGTTAGCGGTGGCAAACTGTACCAGTTCAGGCGTCGTCTGCGCCTCCTGCAACAGGACCAGATGCGCATCTTTGCCGTAGTTCTTCAGCACCGATAACCATTCGGCCCGCTGTTGCTTGAATATATTCCACACGAGGATACGGATTCGATCTTCACTGCTTAGCGGTTCCCCGGCGGGCAATGCCTGGCCAATGCTCGCAAACGACCCTGGTGGTAAAATCCGTTCGGCGGGCTGTCCGGCAACATAGCGCATCGCATAGGTGTTTTTTCGCACTTTTGACTTTCAAACCTCTATAACGTCAACCAATCCGGAAACGGAATGGTTATTCTGTTATAGGGATTTTAGCGCAGACTTTCAATGTACAATTGCCTATTGTTAAGTTTGCAAGCACTTACATCATCATTTATCTGCCAAAACCATCAACGCTACGTCTGACAGCAATCGGATGACATGTTGCGCCAACGAATGTTTTAATAACGAAATTCAACGTAAAGCCAAACTACAGGTACAAATTTGAAAGCGACATCAGAAGAACTTGCCATTTTCGTAGCCGTAGTTGAAAGCAGGAGTTTTAGTCGCGCCGCAGAACGGCTGGGACAGGCCAATTCCGCAATTAGCCGTTCAGTAAAAAAACTGGAAATGAAGCTGGGCGTCAATCTGATTAACCGAACGACAAGGCAGCTTAGTCTTACAGAAGAAGGCGAACGCTATTTTCGCCGCGTACAGATAATATTGCAGGAAATGGCCGCTGCTGAAACGGAAATAATGGAAACCCGCAATACGCCTCGCGGTTTACTGCGTATTGATGCCGCCACGCCAGTTATCCTGCATTTTCTGATGCCGTTGATAAAACCTTTCCGTGAGCGCTATCCGGAGGTCACGCTGTCGCTGGCCTCCTCAGAAACATTTATTAATCTTATAGAACGAAAGGTCGATGTCGCGATACGTGCTGGTACTCTGACCGATTCCAGCTTACGTGCTCGTCCTTTATTTACCAGCTACCGAAAAATAATTGCGTCTCCTGATTACATCGCTCGCTACGGCACCCCCACAAACGTCGAAGAACTGAAGCAACATGTATGCCTGGGATTCACCGAACCGCTTTCGCTCAATACCTGGCCAGTTGCTTGCTGCGATGGGCAGTTGTATGAAATTCATAGCGGGATTTCCTCTAACAGCGGGGAGACGTTGAAGCAGCTTTGCCTTAGTGGGAATGGTATCGCCTGCCTGTCAGACTACATGATCGATAAAGAGATCGCACAAGGCATGTTGGTAGAGTTGATGGCAGATAAACGGTTACCGGTAGAAATGCCCTTCAGTGCCGTTTACTACAGCGATCGTGCCGTCAGTACCCGGATACGGGCCTTTATTGATTTCCTCAGCGAGCATGTAAAAGCAGCATCAGAAAATACGGCCAAAGGGAGCTAAAATGCGGAAGACTATTGCCAGAAGAGCAACGATAAACAATAGACAAGAAAAAAGCCCTGAACATATGCACAGGGCTCTTAATAAGTGGCGGAACGGACGGGACTCGAACCCGCGACCCCCTGCGTGACAGGCAGGTATTCTAACCAACTGAACTACCGCTCCACCGAATTCTTTTACTTTACTACCACCGGCTGTCACTCCGGATTACTGCAATTTGATGCCTGGCAGTTCCCTACTCTCGCATGGGGAGACCCCACACTACCATCGGCGCTACGGCGTTTCACTTCTGAGTTCGGCATGGGGTCAGGTGGGACCACCGCGC
>NZ_JBDGON010000008.1:0-267603 GCF_057751355.1 Salmonella sp. FC25216
CGCACGGTCAGTCCGCGGTTGTCGAGGACCGTGACCGTCGGGGTGTTACTGAACAACGAAGTGCTCATGGTATTTTCCTGTTTAGGTTATGCTGCCAGTCAGACTGACTGGGCTGGGAATCATAACGCAATCAAGAGAATTATTCTCCAGCTCGTGTAACTCAAGCGTATCAAAACAGCCGTCCTGTGAAAGCGTACCGGTGACCTGCTTCGCCACCTCGCCGTTCTCATTCATCAACGTCTGGCTGAAATCCTTTACCGGACCACGTTGGATCAAAATCAAATTCATTCGAAAAACGGGCCATTTCCGGCGTATAAGACCCAGAGGATTTCGGGTTATCTCAACCTGCTGGCATCATGCACAATAACGTCAGTAAAATGGGTTTCTTCACGCGTGTCACCAGGATGAAACGATATTTATCAATCATATTAGTAAATACAGTTATTTACACGAAAAATGCTAAGCTTAGAACATCGTCATTAATCACAGGAGTTCATGATGAAAATCGCAACTGCAATAGCCGCTCTGGCGTTAATTAGCGCCCCCTCGCTGGTGATGGCGGCACCGGGATCGTGCGAGAGAGTAAAAAGTGATATTGAACAACGTATCATCAATAACGGCGTACCGGCGGATAATTTTACGCTCACTATTGTTCCTAACGACCAGGCCGATCAGCCGGATTCACAGGTGGTGGGTCATTGCGCGAACGACACGCATAAAATCCTTTATACCCGCACCAACAGCGGCAATGCGCCAGCCAATACCCCACCCGCTCAGGACGGTTCATCCGCCGAACCGCAATAAAATCCTCCTACCCTCCGGGTCCGGAGGGTAATGCTCTTTGACATGGATTAATAACCCTTACTCCCAAAGGGGTAAACTCATTACATCATTAGCATGTTAATAATTTCGTTATAGTTATCAATATATAGCGAAATAATAACGACAATGGAGTGAGTGATGCCCGGAGAAAAGCAACAAACAGGCGTTAGCCGCAGGACGTTAGTGAAATCAGCGGCGCTTGGCTCACTGGCGCTGGCTGCCGGAGGCGTATCTTTACCGTTTGGGATGCGTACCGCGGCCGCGGCGGTGCAGCAGGCCATGCGCAACGAAGAAGATAAAATCGTCTGGGGCGCCTGTTCGGTCAACTGCGGCAGTCGCTGCGCCCTGCGTTTGCATGTAAAAGATAATGAAGTCTGGTGGGTTGAAACTGATAACACTGGCGACGATGTCTACGGCAATCATCAGGTTCGCGCCTGTCTGCGGGGCCGTTCAATCCGTCGGCGCATTAACCATCCGGATCGCCTTAACTATCCCATGAAACGCGTTGGCCGCCGCGGCGAAGGCAAATTTGAACGCATTAGCTGGCAGGAAGCGCTGGACACCATTAGCGCCAGCCTGAAAAAGACCGTAGAGACCTACGGCAATGAAGCCGTCTATATCCACTATTCATCCGGCATCGTAGGCGGCAACATAACCCGCTCGTCGCCTGCCGCCTCGCCGGTGAAGCGTTTGATGAACTGCTACGGCGGTTCGTTGAATCAATACGGCTCATACAGTACCGCGCAAATTTCTTGCGCCATGCCCTACACCTATGGCTCCAACGACGGCAACAGCACGTCTGATATCGAAAACAGTAAACTGGTGGTCATGTTCGGCAATAATCCGGCTGAAACACGCATGAGCGGCGGCGGCATTACCTGGTTTCTGGAGCAAGCGCGTGAACGCTCAAATGCGCGCATGATCGTGATAGATCCGCGCTATACCGATACCGCTGCCGGACGTGAAGACGAGTGGATACCAATTCGCCCCGGCACCGATGCCGCGCTGGTGGCGGGAATTGCCTGGGTATTGATTAACGAAAATCTCGTTGACCAGCCTTTTCTCGACAACTATTGCATCGGCTACGATGAAAAGACCCTTCCGGCTGACGCGCCCCCCAATGGCCATTATAAGGCTTATATTTTGGGCTAGGGGGATGACGGTATCGCCAAAACGCCGCAGTGGGCATCGCATATTACCGGCATCCCCGCCGATCGGATTATCAAACTGGCGCGCGAGATAGGCAGCGTCAAGCCGGCCTACATCTGTCAGGGTTGGGGGCCGCAGCGTCAGGCGAACGGTGAACAAACCGCTCGCGCCATCGCCATGTTACCGATTCTGACCGGCAACGTCGGCATTCATGGCGGTAATAGCGGCGCACGCGAATCTACTTACACCATTACCATTGAACGTCTGCCGGTCCTGGAGAATCCCGTTAAAACCGCCATCTCCTGCTTTAGCTGGACGGACGCCATTGCGCGCGGTCCGGAAATGACCGCCCTGCGCGACGGCGTACGCGGCAAAGATAAACTGGATGTTCCGATCAAATTTCTATGGAACTACGCTGGCAACACCCTGATTAATCAGCATTCGGATATTAATAAAACCCATGAAATTCTTCAGGATGAAGCGAAATGCGAAATGATTGTGGTCATCGACAATTTTATGACCTCTTCCGCGAAGTACGCCGATATTTTACTGCCGGATCTCATGACCGTCGAACAGGAAGATATCATCCCCAATGATTACGCCGGCAATATGGGATATCTGATTTTTATCCAACCGGCGACGACGCCTAAGTTCGAGCGCAAGCCCATCTACTGGGTACTCAGCGAAATCGCCAGACGCCTCGGCGACGATGTGTATCAGCGGTTTACCGAAGGCCGAACACAGGCGCAATGGCTGCAATATCTGTACGCCAAAATGCAGGCAAGAGATCCGGCATTGCCCGCGTATGACGAGCTGAAAAAAATGGGCATCTATAAACGCAAAGATCCCAACGGCCATTTTGTCGCCTATAAAAAATTTCGTGAAGATCCGCAGGCCAATCCGTTAAAAACGCCGTCCGGCAAAATCGAAATCTACTCGAGCAAACTCGCTCACATCGCCAGTACCTGGGAGCTGGCGGAAGGCGACGTGATAAGCCCACTGCCGATTTATACCCCTACTTTTGAAGGATGGGACGATCCGAAACGGAACACCTTCCCGCTACAGCTGTTTGGCTTTCACTATAAATCCCGTACCCATTCAAGCTACGGCAATATTGATGTTCTGCAGGCCGCCTGTCGCCAGGAGGTGTGGATAAATCCGCTCGATGCGCAAAAACGCGGTATCGCGAATGGCGATAAGGTTCGCGTCTTTAACGATCGTGGAGAGGTGCGTCTACCCGCCAAAGTCACGCCGCGTATTCTGCCCGGCGTCAGCGCGATGGGTCAGGGCGCATGGCATAATGCGGATATGGCTGGCGATAAAATTGACCACGGCGCCTGCATCAATACGCTCACGACGCTGCGTCCTTCCCCCCTGGCAAAAGGGAATCCTCAACATACAAATCTGGTGGAAATCGAAAAAATCTAAGCCGCCTGCTCCGGGACGTTTTTACGCGCCCGGGGCTCCCCGTTTTGCGAACACAACAACATTTAAAACTCTTTTTTGGATGAGCATAGTGAGCTGTTATGAAAATCACCAACCCTGAGGCATTAATGGCGGCCAGTATCAGCCGACGAAGCCTGGTGAAAACCTCCGCTATCGGTAGCCTTGCGCTTGCCAGTAGCGCTTTCACCCTTCCGTTCTCCCGCATCGCCCACGCCGCAGCAGACCTCGCATCTGGCAATGTGGCAGAAAAAGCGGTCTGGAGTTCATGTACCGTTAACTGCGGCAGCCGCTGTCTGCTACGCCTGCACGTAAAAGATGACACCGTATATTGGGTTGAATCAGATACCACGGGCAACGATGAATATGGCAACCATCAGGTACGCGCCTGCCTGCGCGGTCGTTCCATTCGTCGCCGGATGAACCACCCCGATCGCCTGAAATATCCGATGAAACGCGTTGGTAAACGTGGAGAAGGCAAATTCGAACGTATCAGTTGGGATGAAGCGTTGGATACCATCGGCGATAACCTGAAACGTATCCTCAAGGACTACGGCAACGAAGCGGTACATGTGCTTTACGGTACCGGCGTGGACGGCGGCAATATCACCAATTCTAACATACCGTATCGCCTGATGAACGCCTGCGGCGGCTATCTCAGCCGTTACGGTAGCTACAGCACCGCCCAAATCAGCGCGGCCATGAGCTATATGTTCGGCGGCAACGACGGCAACAGTCCGGATGATATCGCCAATACAAAACTGGTGGTGATGTTTGGCAATAACCCCGCGGAAACACGTATGAGCGGCGGCGGCGTGACATACTATGTCGAACAGGCGCGCGAACGCTCCAACGCCCGGATGATCGTCATTGACCCGCGTTATAACGACACTGCCGCCGGCCGCGAAGACGAGTGGCTGCCGATTCGCCCAGGTACCGATGGCGCGCTGGCGGCGGCAATCGGCTGGGTGCTGATTACCGAAGATCTTATTGATAAACCGTTTCTGGATAAATACTGCATCGGCTACGACGAAACCACTCTGCCCGCCTCAGCCCCGCGTAACGCACACTATAAAGCCTATATTTTGGGTCAGGGCGAAGACGGTATCGCGAAAACGCCGCAATGGGCCGCGCAGATTACCAGTATTCCGGCGGAAAAAATCATTCAACTGGCGCGGGAAATCGGCTCGGCGAAACCGGCTTATATTTGCCAGGGCTGGGGACCTCAACGCCACTCTAACGGCGAACAGACCGCACGCGCAATCGCCATGTTGTCTGTACTCACCGGTAACGTCGGCATAAATGGCGGTAATTCCGGCGTGCGCGAAGGCACCTGGGATCTGGGCGTCGAATGGTTTTCTATGCTGGAGAACCCGGTAAAAACCCAGATTTCGGTCTTTACCTGGACCGACGCTATCGATCATGGCGCGGAAATGACCGCCACACGCGACGGCGTGCGCGGAAAAGACAAGCTCGACGTGCCGATTAAATTTTTATGGTGCTACGCCAGTAATACGCTGATCAATCAGCACGGCGATATCGCCCACACCCACGAGGTGCTTCAGGACGACAGTAAATGTGAAATGATCGTCGGCATTGAGCACTTTATGACCGCATCGGCAAAATATTGCGACATTCTGCTGCCTGATTTAATGCCGACCGAGCAGGAAGATCTGATTTCCCACGAATCCGCAGGCAATATGGGATATGTCATTCTTGGTCAGCCCGCCACCTCGCCGAAATTTGAAAGAAAGCCCATTTACTGGACGCTCAGTGAAGTGGCTAAACGGCTTGGTCCGGACGTATACCAGACCTTCACAGAAGGCCGCACGCAGCATGAGTGGGTCAAATACCTGCACGCAAAAACCAAAGCGCGTAATCCGGAAATGCCGGATTACGAAGAGATGAAACAGACAGGGATTTTCAAGAAAAAATGCCCGGAGGAGCACTACGTCGCTTTCCGCTCATTCCGCGAAGACCCTGCCGCAAATCCACTGAAAACGCCGTCCGGTAAAATCGAAATCTATTCCGAGCGGCTGGCAACCCTCGCCGACACGTGGGAGCTGAAGAAAGATGAGATTATCCATCCTTTACCCGCCTATACGCCAGGCTTTGACGGTTGGGACGATCCGCTTCGTCAGCGCTACCCGCTACAGCTAACCGGCTTCCACTATAAAGCGCGTACCCACTCCAGCTACGGCAATATCGACGTCCTGCAACAGGCATGTCCGCAGGAGATCTGGATCAACCCGATTGATGCGCAAGTGCGCGGCATTCAGCACGGCGACACCGTGCGGGTCTTTAACCAGAACGGACAGATGCTCATTCCGGCAAAAGTCACGCCGCGCATATTGCCTGGCGTCACCGCTATCGGCCAGGGCGCCTGGTTAAATGCCGACATGTTTGGCGACAAAATCGATCGTGGCGGCTCCATTAACATTCTGACCTCGCACCGGCCTTCTCCGCTGGCGAAGGGGAACCCGTCACATACGAACCTTGTTCAGGTTGAAAAGGCGTAAGGAGTAACCGATGACAACCCAGTATGGATTTTTTATTGATTCCAGCCGTTGCACCGGTTGCAAAACCTGCGAACTGGCCTGCAAGGACTACAAAGATTTGACCCCGGATGTCAGCTTCCGCCGCATTTATGAGTATGCAGGCGGTGACTGGCAGGAAGATAACGGCGTCTGGCACCAGAACGTCTTTGCCTATTATCTCTCCATTTCGTGCAACCACTGCGAAGACCCGGCCTGTACCAAAGTCTGCCCGAGCGGCGCGATGCACAAGCGCGATGACGGTTTTGTGGTGGTGAACGAAGAGGTCTGTATCGGCTGCCGCTACTGCCACATGGCCTGCCCGTACGGCGCGCCGCAGTACAACACGGCCAAAGGTCATATGACCAAGTGCGACGGCTGTTATGACCGGGTGGCGGAAGGTAAGAAACCGATTTGCGTCGAGTCCTGCCCGCTGCGGGCGCTGGATTTCGGCCCGATAGACGAACTGCGTAAAAAACACGGTGAGCTGGCTGCCGTCGCGCCGCTGCCGCGCGTGCATTTCACGAAGCCGAATATTGTGATTAAACCCAACGCCAACAGCCGCCCGACCGGAGACACCATCGGTTATCTGGCCAATCCGAAGGAGGTATAAGATGGGAAGTGGATGGCATGAATGGCCGCTGGTCCTGTTTACGGTGCTGGGTCAATGTGTGGCCGGGGCGCTGATCGTGAGTGGGTATGGCTGGTTAACCACCAAAGACGATGTGGCAAAACAACGTATCGTGCGTAGTATGTTTTTTCTGTGGCTGGTGATGGGACTGGGGTTCCTCGCGTCGATTATGCATCTTGGCTCGCCGATGCGCGCGTTTAACTCGCTTAACCGCGTAGGCGCTTCCGCACTGAGTAATGAAATCGCCGCAGGATCGGTGTTCTTTGCCGTAGGCGGCATCTGGTGGCTGGTGGCGGTACTCGGTAAAATGCCCCCGGCTCTGGGTAAAGTGTGGCTGCTGGTCAGTATGGCGCTCGGCGTTGCATTCATCTGGGCAATGACGCTCGTTTATCAGATAGATACCGTGCCGACCTGGTATAATGGCTACACCACGCTGGCCTTTTTCCTCACGGCATTCCTGTGTGGCCCTGTGTTTGCGGCGCTACTGCTACGCATCGCGCGCGTCCCATTTTGCAGCGTGACGTTTGCCAGTATTAGCGGCCTGGCGTTGGTGGTGTGCGTGACGGTCATCGTCCTACAGGGACTGTCCCTCTCAACCCTTCACAGTTCCGTGCAACAGGCCAGCCATCTCGTACCGGATTACGGTATGCTACAGGTCTGGCGCATTGTCTTGCTTGCTGCCGGATTAGGCTGCTGGCTATGTCCGCTAATCCGTCGCCGCGAACCGCATACTGTTGGTTTGCTGCTCGGTGTCGTGCTGATGCTGGCGGGCGAAATTATTGGCCGCGGACTTTTTTATGGCCTGCATATGACCGTAGGTATGGCCGTCGCAGGTTAATTTATGCGTGCGGGGCGACCCGCACCTTTCGGGATTGTTTGAATGACCACTTTTTTACAACGTGATGATTTTGCAGTAACGGCGCGTGTTCTTGGCGCGTTGTTTTATTATTCGCCGGAAAGCCACGAAACCGCTCCTCTGGTTCAGGCGCTATTAACCGACGACTGGCAGGCGCAGTGGCCGCTTGATGCCGATACGCTTGCGCCTGTGGCGGCTATGTTTAAGACCCACAGCGAAGAGTCGTTGCCACAAGCCTGGCAGCGCCTGTTTATCGGCCCTTACGCTCTGCCGTCTCCGCCGTGGGGTTCCGTCTGGCTGGATCGTGAGAGCGTATTATTTGGCGATTCTACGTTGGCGCTACGTCAGTGGATGCGCGAAAACGGGATTCAGTTTGAAATGCAGCAAAACGAGCCAGAAGATCATTTTGGGTCGCTGTTGTTGCTGGCGGCCTGGCTTGCCGAGAATGGCCGTCATCATGAATGTGAACAACTCCTGGCCTGGCATCTGTTTCCGTGGTCGTCCCGCTTTCTGGACGTATTTATCGATCATGCCGGGCATCCGTTTTATCAGGCGTTGGGGCAACTGGCGCGTTTGACTCTGGCGCAATGGCAAGCTCAACTCATTATTCCCATCGCCGTAAAACCGTTATTCCGTTAATCCCCACAAAAGGCAGGATTTTACCTGCCTTTTCGCCCATTGCGGCCTATTTTCACCTACAATAAGTGACAACGTCACATAGCCATTCTATTTTTAAGATAATTCTTTATCGTGAATGGTCACGCTAAGCCGCGTAAGGGCAAAACACAATTGTTAATAGATGTTTAACAGTGTTAAAAATCACGCCTCGCTGGAATCCTTCCCAACCTGTTGCTATAGCTCAAAGCACCCTGCCGGAACATGGCATAACAACACGCGACGTCTTTACGTCGCCATAACACATGCAAACAGGGAGACACACCGCAATGCACACCTTCACCCTAAAACGCGTACTTGGGTTCACTATCGTCATTTTGCTGTTACTGGCGCTGTTTATCTGGGGAATCGGTCTGGAGACGCTGAAAGCGCGTCAGGTCGATCTGCTGTATCTGGGGCAACGACATTTGATGCTGGTCTTTACGTCCATGTTTTTTGCTTTATTGGTCGGCATCCCGAGCGGGATTTTACTCAGCCGTCCTGCGGCAAAAGGATTTGCTGAATATGTCATGCAAATTTTTAATGTCGGCAATACGTTGCCGCCACTGGCCGTCCTGGCCTTAGCGATGGTGATTATCGGGATCGGCGATACCCCCGCCATTGTCGCGCTATTTTTGGCTTCACTTCTGCCTATCGTCCGCAATACCTATGCGGGTCTCTGCTCCGTTCCCGCCTCACTGATTGAAGCGGCGAACGGGATTGGGATGACAAAATGGCAGCGGCTTCGCCAGGTAGAGCTACCCAATGCGTGGCCGGTAATGCTGTCCGGTATTCGCATCGCGACCGCCATCAATGTCGGCACCGCGCCGCTGGCCTTTCTGATCGGTGCCAGCAGCTATGGCGAGCTGATTTTCCCGGGGATTTATCTCAACGATTTTCCTACGTTGATTCTGGGCGCAACGGCCACGGCGTTATTCGCGCTGGTTCTTGACACCCTGCTTGCCTGGCTTGGGCGACGTCTTAGCCCTCATACCGCCTGAACGCATAAATAACAATAAGGAGCGTTAAATGAGATTCAAAAAACACCTGCTGGGATGGCTTGCCGCAACGCTGTTGTTCAGTAGCCAGACGCAGGCCGCGCCGCTGGTTCTCGCCACTAAAAGCTTTACCGAGCAGCATATTCTCTCGGCCATGACCGTACAGTATTTGCAGAAAAAAGGCTTTCAGGTTCAGCCGCAAACCAATATCGCCGCGGTAATTTCACGTAATGCGATGGTGAATAAACAGATTGATATCACCTGGGAATACACCGGTACATCGCTGATTATTTTCAACCGTATCGATAAGCGCATGAACCCACAACAAACCTACGACACGGTAAAACATCTGGATGCGAAGCTGGGTCTGGTATGGCTCAAACCGGCTGACATGAATAATACTTACGCGTTCGCGATGCAGCGCAAACGCGCCGAGGCAGAAAATATCACCACCATCTCGCAAATGGTGGCAAAAATCGAACAGGTCCGACAGAACGATCCTAACCACAACTGGATGCTCGGTCTCGATCTGGAATTTGCCGGGCGCAGCGACGGGATGAAGCCCCTTCAGCAAGCCTATCAGATGCAGCTCGATCGCCCGCAAATACGACAGATGGACCCGGGGCTGGTCTATAACGCCGTCCGGGATGGTCTGGTTGACGCCGGGCTGGTCTATACCACCGACGGACGGGTTAAAGGATTTGATCTGAAAGTGCTGGAAGATGATAAAGGCTTCTTCCCAAGTTACGCTGTCACGCCGGTGGTGCGTAAAGAAGTGCTGGAAGCCAATCCTGGCCTTGATGATGCCTTAAACACCCTTTCTGGCCTGCTCAATAATGATGTGATATCGACCTTAAACGCCCAGGTCGATATCGATCATCGCACGCCGCAACAGGTAGCCCATCAATTTTTGCAGGACAAAGGTCTACTGTAAGGAGCGCCTATGGATACGATACATTATATGCTGGATAACGCCGGCTACCTCGCCAGCCTTACCTTTCAGCATCTCTGGCTGGTCGCGTTGGCCGTCGGTCTGGCGATTATCATCGGCGTACCGTTAGGCGTTTTGATTGTACGCCACAAATGGCTGGCAACGCCGGTATTGGGCGCCGCCACGCTACTTCTTACTATTCCGTCTATCGCGCTGTTTGGGTTAATGATTCCGCTCTTTTCGCTGATAGGACATGGTATTGGCGTTCTGCCCGCCGTAACGGCCGTTTTTCTCTACTCTTTACTGCCGATTGTCCGTAATACCCATACTGCGCTTGATAGTCTGCCGCCCGGTCTGCGTGAAGCGGGACGCGGCATTGGTATGACTTTCTGGCAACGGCTGCGCTGGGTCGAAATTCCAATGGCCCTACCGGTTATTTTCGGCGGTATCCGCACCGCGGTAGTGATGAATATTGGCGTGATGGCGATTGCCGCGGTTATCGGCGCCGGCGGTCTGGGGCTGCTACTGTTAAACGGCATTAGCGGCAGCGATATTCGCATGTTAATTGCCGGCGCGCTGATGATCTGTCTACTGGCGATTGTGCTTGACTGGCTGTTGCATCGTCTGCAAGTCGTACTGACACCTAAGGGGATACGATAATGATAAAACTGGAAAATCTCACCAAACAATTTGTACAGAAAAAGGGTCAGCCGCTAAAAGCCGTCGACAACGTCAACCTGAACGTACCGGAAGGCGAAATGTGCGTATTGCTCGGCCCCTCCGGCTGCGGCAAAACCACCACGTTAAAGATGATCAACCGGCTGATCGCGCCCAGCAGCGGTAATATTCTTATTAACGGCGAGAATACCAACGATATGGATACGGTAACGCTACGCCGCAATATTGGGTATGTTATCCAACAGATCGGCCTGTTTCCTAATATGACGATTGAAGAAAATATTACCGTTGTGCCGCGCATGTTGGGATGGGACAAAGCGCGATGCAAGCAACGCGCCGAAGAGTTGATGGACATGGTGGCGCTGGATGCCAGAAAATTTCTGCATCGCTATCCAAAGGAAATGTCCGGGGGACAGCAACAGCGTATTGGCGTGATCCGCGCTCTGGCCGCCGATCCGCCGGTACTGCTGATGGATGAGCCCTTCGGCGCTGTGGACCCAATTAACCGCGAAGTGATCCAGAACCAGTTTCTTGATATGCAGCGTAAGCTAAAAAAGACGGTGATGCTGGTCAGCCATGATATCGACGAAGCGCTAAAGCTCGGCGACCGTATCGCCGTGTTCCGTCAGGGGCGAATTGTACAGTGCGCCAGTCCTGATGAACTGCTGGCCAAACCGGCTAACGAATTTGTCGGGTCGTTTGTCGGCCAGGACAGAACGTTAAAGCGTCTGCTACTGGTCTCCGCGGGCGATGTTACCGACCAACAGCCAACCATTACCGCGCGGCCTTCCACGCCGTTAAGCGAGGCGTTCGGCATTATGGATGATCACGATATTCGCGCGATTACCGTCATTGACAACGACGGTAAGCCACTGGGATTTGTGAAGCGCCGGGAAGCGCGGAACGCCAGCGGAACCTGCGCCGATATCACCCATCCTTTCCGTATTACGGGCAAAGCGGAAGATAACCTGCGTATTGTGCTGTCCAGATTGTACGAAAGTAATACTAGCTGGATGCCGATCGTTGATGAAGACGGACGCTATAACGGTGAAATCTCTCAGGATTACATCGCCGATTATCTCAGCTCAGGCCGCACGCGTCGGGCGCTAAATATTCACGAAAGCAGCTAACGCCGCCGCCGGATGGTGTCTCGCTATCCGGCAATATCATTATTGTACGCAATATTATATCGCACATAGTGCTTTTGCGTCTGACGCCATTTCCCCGCAGAATAGGCTATCCTGAAACTCCCTGTTTACCCGCTCATGCATCGTTTACACGCTTACCCGGATCTGCGCGCGATGTTTCGTCGCCTGCTGATCGCTATGCTCATCGGTATTCTCGCGGCGCTGGCTGTCGCCGCCTTCCGTCATGCGATGCAATTGCTGGAGTGGATTTTCCTGAGTAATGACACTGGCAGTCTGGTGAATGCGGCTGAGGGGCTTTCGCCCTGGCGACGGCTGATTACGCCTGCGCTTGGCGGCCTGGCCGCTGGTCTGTTGCTGTGGGGGTGGCAAAAAATGAACCAACAGCGTCCCCATGCGCCCACTGACTATATGGAAGCATTGCAAACCGACGGGCAATTTGACGTTGGCGCCAGTCTGGTGAAATCGCTGGCCTCGCTGCTGGTCGTGGTCAGCGGCAGCGCAATTGGTCGCGAAGGCGCAATGATCCTCCTCGCCGCGCTGGCGGCATCCGGCTTTGCCCGACGCTTCACTCCGCGTGAGGAATGGAAATTATGGATCGCCAGCGGCGCCGCTGCGGGCATGGCGGGCGCTTACCATGCACCGCTGGCGGGCAGCCTGTTTATCGCGGAAATCCTGTTCGGTACTTTAATGCTGGCTTCCCTCGGCCCGGTTGTCGTTTCCGCCGTCGTCGCCCTGCTAACCACCCATGTATTAAGCGGTAGCGATTCACTACTCTATACCGTACATCTGAACGTTGATCTCCACGCGCGGGAGTACGTCATGATAGTCAGTACCGGCCTGGTCGCCGGTCTGTGCGGCCCGTTGCTGATGTGGCTGATGACGGCCAGCCATAATAGCTTTTTACGCTTAAAACTGTCGCCGCCCTGGCAGCTGGCGTTGGGCGGACTTATTGTCGGAATACTGTCGTTACTGACGCCCACGGTATGGGGAAACGGCTATAGCGTCGTACAATCATTTCTGCTCTCCCCGCCGCTATTCTCGCTGATTGGCGGAATTTTTGCGTGCAAAATTCTGGCTGTGCTCGCCAGCAGCGGCTCTGGCGCGCCGGGCGGCGTCTTTACGCCAACATTATTTGTCGGATTATCAATTGGAATGTTTTTAGGGCGGATATGGGGATTCTGGCTGCCAGGCTCGAATGAAATAGTGATTTTATTGGGACTGGCGGGTATGGCGACGCTACTGGCGGCGACAACCCATGCGCCGATTATGTCTACCCTGATGATTTGTGAAATGACCGGCGAGTATCAGTTGCTCCCCGGTCTGCTGATTGCCTGCGTAGTCGCGTCAGTACTCTCGCGAACGTTACGCCATGATTCTATCTACCGCCAGCACGCTGCCGAGCATTGACAAACGAATATACTGCCCCAGTTCACGCTGCTCAGCGCGCGGCAGGTATGGCAACTCGCCAATCAGCGGCGCTGGCAGTTTTTTTCCAAGTACATCAATAATTTCAGCATAATGCGCCAGGCCAGGATTAATGCGATTCGCCACCCAGCCAATTAATGGCAGTCCATCGTTAGCGACAGCTTGCGCAGTCAGTAGCGCGTGATTAATGCACCCCTCCTGAATCCCTACCACCATCAATACCGGTAATTGTTCCTGTACCACCCATTCGGACAACGGACGTAAATCATTCATCAGACTACGCCAGCCGCCAGTGCCCTCCACAACAACGTGATCCACTTTATCGCTCAGGCTTGCCAGCCCGTTGGACAGCAAGGTGTAATTAATAGGACAGCTATGCGCTACGCTGCTTTCCTCTTCGCTTAACGCGATCGGATTAATCGCCTCATACGGCAATTCCAGAGAAGAGACGCTTTGCAATACCAAAGCGTCTTTGTTGCGCATCCCTTCCGGGGTCTCTTTGCTCCCTTTGGCGACAGGTTTATATCCTGCCACGCTCTTACCACTCGACGCTAACGCTTGTAGTAATGCGCGGGAAACCACCGTCTTCCCAACAGAAGTGTCTGTACCTGTAATAAAGAAACGCTTCAGCATCACTAACTCCACCGTTATGCTTCGAAAATATAAGTCAGGAAAATAATACAGTGGAGAAAGTCTAAGGTATGGCAAGGGCAATCAGCTTGAGTTAGCGCAAATTTTTGTACAACAGTTAAAAAATGTTAACCCTGTAATAGACGAATCAACAAAGAGCCGTTATACATCGCATCTTTTACCAACGCCGCCCCCGCCATCGTGCCCTGGTTGGTAAACTGCGTGCTTTCCACTACCGTGTTCTTACTGTAGGCGGGCAGCGCCTGCTGACGAATACTGTCGGCAATCGCCGGAAAAAGGATATCGGCCGCTTTACTTAGCGGCGAACCAATAAGAATTTTTTGCGGATTAAATAAATTCACCATAATAGCCAGAATGCGTCCAACATGCGCGCCAACGCCGCTAATGATATCTTTTGCTAATAGATCTCCCTGTATCGCTGCCTGACACAGTGAATCTACCGTTAACGGCTGGCCGTGTAGCATTGAACTCATAGACTGATTAAGCCGAAGCTGCGTAAGCTCCAGTACGCTATCGACGCTGGCTATGGTCTCCAGACAGCCATGATTACCGCAATAACAGCGCTTACCATAAGGATCGACCTGGGTATGCCCAATCTCCACCAGGCTGCTACTGCCCGCATGAAGCAAATGGCCGTCGGTGATAACACCCGCCCCCACATTATGATCAATCACCACCTGGATAACGTCGCGCGCACCGCGTGAGGCGCCAAAAAGCGCCTCCGCCATCGTCCAGGCGCTGATATCATGCTGAATGTAAACCGGTACGCCGGTATGACGCTCCAAAGCATCACCTAAAGGCATTTCTTTGACATCCTCATAAAACGGCATCCGATGCACAATGCCGTTTTCGGTATCGATAATGCCCGGCAACGTAATCGCAATAGAGGTCAGACGCTCCAGTTTTTGCTGATGGCGGGTAAAAAACCGATCAACGTGCGTGATAATTCGCTCAAGCAACGGCGTAGCTTCGGTTAACGGCAGCTCCAGACACTCTTCTACCACCAGCTTGCTACTAAGATCGCGCAGCGCAAGGAAAATTTCGCCACGGCTAATACGAATAGATAAATAGTGCCAGGCTTCAGTTTCCACTACCAGCCCGACGGCGGGACGGCCACGACTGCCCACCTCTTTAATTTCAAGTTCCTGAACCAAATGCGCTTCCAGCATTTCGCGGACAATTTTCGTAATACTGGCAGGCGCCAACTGCGCCAGACGAGACAGGTCAATTCGCGATACCGGTCCGAGCTGATCAATCAGGCGATACACTGCGCCAGCATTGGTCTGCTTAATTTGATCGATATGCCCAGGCTGACTATCAGCAACCACCGCTCACTCCCTTTATTTTCGCGCTCCGAAATAATCTGTGTGCTATGGTGAAACACTTCAATACTCGCCGTCAACTTTTTGCTTAGCCGTGTGATTAACTGCACATTTTCACCCTTTTTAAGTAAAATTAATCCTGCCGGGCAGCCATTAATAGCAGTTGGCAAAACCGCTGTACGGCATGACTCTGTTCATGATGCTTTGGCCATACCAGCCACATTTCAGATACGGCGTCTTCTTCCGCCAGAGGGACCCAGCGCATCTCACTCATCTGCACGCGCTTAAAGGATGCCGGCAGAATCGAGACGCCCAGTCCCGCCGCCACCAGACCGATAATGGTCATTGCCTCGCCAACCTCCTGCGTGATGGTCGGCGTCAGGTTATAACGCCGCATCAGGCCGAGAATATCGTCGTAAAGGCCCGTCCCGACATGCGGATCGAAAAAGACGAAAGGCTCTTTCGCCAGCTCTGTCAGACTGACGACCGGCTTTTGCGCCAGCCGATGCTCGCGCGGGATCATTGCCATAAGCGGCTCATGCAAAATCACCTCGCGATTAAGCGTGTCGGGCAGCGGCGTATTACGTAGCAAGCCAATATCAAGTACGCCTTCGTTGAGCGGCGCGATTTGCTCACGCGTATTCATTTCACGCGTTTGCATATGCACCCCCGGGTAGGACTGGCGGAACAGCGAAAAGGTATTCGATACCGCCCGAATAAAAGGCGCTGAAGACGTAAAGCCAATACGGATTTCACCCGCTTCTCCCTGATGCAACCGCTCGGCGCGAGCGGCGGCGTCGTTTACCAGACTCAGGATCTGTCGGCTATCCGCCAGAAACTGTCGCCCGGCGGCCGTTAAGGCTACGCTGCGGTTGGTCCGCGCCAGTAATCGCGCGCCGACCTGCTGCTCCAGAATTTGTATCTGCTGACTCAGCGGCGGCTGCGAGATATTGAGGCGCGCGGCGGCGCGACCAAAATGCAGCTCTTCTGCTACCGCCACAAAGTAACGTAAATGACGTAATTCGATATTCATATTTTTAACGTCTTATTTGAGACAATTAATATATTAGACAGAATATTTTGCTTTTTCTATGCTTTATCTGTCGGTTATACCCGTCTCCTGTTTACGGAGATGTAAAGCAAGGATTTAACGTGAGTCGTACAACTATTCTCGATGACGCCACGGCGAGCGATATCGATGAACAACGCCATTCTCAGCCGGTTCAATTTATTAAACGCGGTACAGCGCCTTTTATGCGCGTCACGCTGGCCCTTTTTTCCGCGGGTCTGGCGACTTTCGCGCTTCTTTACTGTGTTCAGCCTATATTACCGGTACTTTCCCAGGAGTTTGGCGTCTCCCCCGCCAGCAGTAGCGTGTCACTTTCTATTTCTACCGCCATGCTGGCCATCGGCTTACTTTTTACCGGCCCGCTTTCTGATGCGATAGGCCGTAAACCGGTGATGGTCACCGCCTTGTTATTAGCCTCCTGCTGCACATTGTTATCAACCATGATGACCAGTTGGCATGGTATTCTGATTATGCGCGCGCTGATCGGTCTATCGTTAAGCGGCGTCGCCGCCGTGGGAATGACCTACCTGAGCGAAGAAATCCATCCCAGCTTTGTCGCCTTCTCCATGGGGCTCTATATTAGCGGTAATTCCATCGGCGGGATGAGCGGGCGTTTATTAAGCGGCGTCATGACCGACTTTTTTAACTGGCGAATCGCGTTGGCGACCATCGGATGTTTTGCGCTGGCGTCTGCGCTGATGTTCTGGAAGATTTTACCCGCCTCGCAACATTTCCGTCCCACGTCGTTACGACCTAAAACGCTATTTATTAATTTCCGTCTCCACTGGCGCGATCGGGGGCTACCACTGCTGTTTGCCGAAGGCTTTTTACTGATGGGGGCGTTCGTGACCCTGTTTAACTACATTGGCTATCGCCTGATGCTCTCCCCCTGGGAATTAAGCCAGGCCGTGGTCGGACTGTTATCAGTAGCCTATCTCACCGGCACATGGAGCTCACCGAAAGCTGGCGCAATGACCTCGCGCTATGGCCGGGGACCGGTCATGTTGTTCTCTACCGCGATAATGCTGTGCGGGCTTTTACTGACGCTTTTTACCTCGCTTTGGCTGATTTTTGCCGGAATGCTGCTTTTTTCCGCCGGCTTTTTCGCCGCGCACTCCGTGGCCAGCAGTTGGATTGGCCCGCGTGCGCGGCGGGCGAAGGGACAGGCCTCGTCACTTTATCTTTTCAGCTATTATCTGGGTTCCAGTATCGCCGGGACGCTAGGCGGCGTATTCTGGCATAGTTACGGCTGGAACGGCGTAGGCGGTTTTATCGCGCTAATGCTGGTACTGGCCATCCTGGTCGGGACGCGGTTACATCATCGTCTTCACGCCTGAAAGAAAGTCACCCGGCGATAGCAACGTACGCTATCGCCGGGCTGGTTCTCACTCCACGACTCACTGTTCACCATAGACCTGTCAGGCTTGATACGCCCATCACTTCTCTGATTGCATCCAGCGCCAGAAGCGTAAATACCACCCAGATTATTGGATTCATATATGGTGTGCTTTTTATTCTGGAGGGCAGATATTACCGTCTCTGAGACTAAAAAAGGGAACGGCAACAAAAAACTACCCATTATGGTGAGCTTACGCCGCGTTATCGCTGTCATTGTACATATCGTTACATGCCGATACCAATCACTCACGGAAGCCCTTTGATAACAGCGATATAGTTATTTCACCGGCCCCGCAGTGGGGTTGAATGAAAAACCAAATCGAGGGTATCAAAATGAAAAAAGTATTAGCTCTGGTTGTTGCCGCTGCAATGGGTCTCTCTTCCGCAGCATTCGCGGCTGAGACTGCGACGCCTGCGAAAACCGCAGCGCCAGCCAAAACAACCCAGCCCACCCAGCACCACAAAAAACAGCATAAAAATACGCATAAGAAACCCGTTGAGCAAAAAGCGCAGGCGGCTAAAAAGCACCAGAAAAAAGATGGCAAAAAAGCCCCAGCCAAATCTACATCAAAAACAACTTCGCAGCCGGCTGCGTAAGTCGTCATAACATGCTGTGGCGCGCCCCCGCGCCCGTTTTTACGGCGCTAGATCATTCTGGTTTAGCGCCGCCGTTTGGGAGGGCAAAAAAGTGTCTCGCTACCGCTTTGAGCTCATTCTTATCGCGCTTATTTTATGCGCCGTTATTGCCACGCATTTCTATCTTTCCTGAGTGTAGTTATCTGATTTTACTCCCACTTTCTTACCGTCACGTCTATAGTAATACTGAGGGTTTGTTGTTAATAATCATAATTACCCACCAGAGTGTGATATGCATAAAACCATTGCTGTATTACTGGGCATAGTTTGTTTTTTACCGGTCATGGCGGATGCCAACGAGTCTGATACCAACGCCACGGATGCCAGCGACGTCAAAACGCTTTTTTTTAACCATGACGATCGGGTGCCCGTCGCCGATCCCACCCAATCGCCGTGGGATGCCATCGGGCAACTAGAGACCGCCAGCGGCAATTTGTGTACGGCAACGCTTATCTCCCCACATATCGCCCTAACAGCAGGCCACTGCCTGCTAACGCCGCCAAAAGGAAAACCGGACAAAGCGGTTGCGCTGCGTTTTGTGGCGCAAAAAGGAATATGGCGCTATGAAATCCACGGCATTGAAGGCCGCGTTGAACCGTCGCTGGGCCGGCGCCTGAAAGCGGATGGCGATGGCTGGATTGTGCCGCCTGCCGCGGCAAGCTGGGATTTTGGTCTGGTAATATTACGCTACCCACCTTCCGGTATCACGCCAGTGCCTTTATTTACCGGCGATAAAGCGGCGCTCACTGCGGCGTTGAAAGCCGCAGACCGAAAAGTCACGCAGTCCGGTTATCCGGAGGATCATCTGAATGCGCTCTATTCTCATCAGGATTGCATCGTGACCGGCTGGGCGCAGAATGCCGTACTCTCACACCAGTGCGACACGTTACCTGGCGACAGCGGCTCGCCGCTATTATTGCACACGGATAGCGGATGGCAGCTCATTGGCGTACAAAGCTCCGCCCCTGCGGCTAAAGATCGCTGGCGCGCCGATAACCGCGCTATATCCGTCACCGGCTTTCGCGATAAGCTGAAAGCGCTGGCGCAGGATTAATATTGTGAGTCGCGGGAATCGCTGCCTAACCGGCAGCGCGTGTATCAGGCAAGTTTTATCATAATCATCCCGGCGAGCAGCAATATCACGCCAACCCAGCCTTTGGGATTTAAGCGCTGGCCGAAGAGCACCCAGCCAGCCGCCAGCGTGGCGGCGATACCAAAACCGCCCCATAACGCATACGCCACCGACAGATCTATCCCTTTTACCGCCTGGGAAAGCGCACTGAAGGCGGCCAGAACAGCGGCAAGCGATAAGATGCCATAGCATTTACGGCGAAAACCGTCCGAAAATTTCAACAATACGTTAGCCGCGATTTCCAGCATTATTGCCAGCCCAAGCCAGGCGCCGTGTACCCATTCAAATTGTTGCACGGGTCGCCTCCTTCACCGGTTTACCGGGTTTACGTGTCCCTGATTTGATCAATACGATGCCGGCGACCAGCGTCAGCAAGCCGGCAATCTTCATGGTTGATAATGCTTCATCAAATAACAGCACGCTAAAAACGGTAATAAATAAAATGCCGATCCCTTCCCATAAGGCATACGCCACACCCAGGGCAATCCTTTTTACCGCAAAAGAAAGAAATATATATGACAGCGTGATCATCACCAGCATTAAAATAAAACCCGCATTACCATTACCCACGCTAGCCCATTTCATTGAGAGCGTGCCGGTAATTTCAGTCGCGATAGCCAGAGCTAATAAAATCCAGTAAAACATGACACTTCTCCTGCATGAGAATATACTCTTTCGAGTCTGCTGCACGCAGCAAACTAAAAAATAAAATCAGTTAGCACAGCGCGTTGCGCCAGCTCAGGCAGAAGTTAGAGACTAAAGCGCGTTACGCCAGTGCTGCTCGCCGATCAGCAGGAAAAAGGAGGTAGAGTGAAGATGCGTTTGAGTGGAGAAAAAAGCGCTGAACATATTGTCCATAATATTACAATTATCCGCAGTGTTGCTTCTCGTCATCGCGGATGATAATTGTCCTCGGTAGTTGAACACGCCTGATTTGTATCATAAGCCAGGAATTAACTCAAAATCTTTTCACTTCTTTACCTGAAGTGTTTGATTTTAACCAGAACAGGTCGACCGGCATCACATTATTATTCGTGTCGGCATCAGAAAACAGGGAATGATATGACAAAACCGATCATCACGCTCAATGGTCTAAAAATCGTCATTATGCTGGGAATGCTGGTGGTTATTCTGAGCGGTATCCGCTTCGCCGCAGATATCATTGTTCCCTTTATTTTGGCGTTATTTATTGCAGTAGTTCTCAATCCTGTTGTGCAACGGATGACCCGATGTCGAATTCCGCGCGTTATCGCCGTGTCATTGCTTATTGTGATTATTGTTATGTTAATGGTACTGCTGCTGGCCTATTTGGGCACATCATTAAATGAACTGGCCCGTACCCTGCCGCAATATCGCTCCTCATTGGTCATACCATTGCAACGTATTGAACCGTGGTTACAGCGGGCAGGCATTGGCGTGTCGGTTGATGAGCTGGCGAAATATATCGATCCAAACGCCGCCATGACTCTGGTAACGAACCTGCTCACCCAATTGTCCAATGCCATGTCGTCTATCTTTTTATTGTTATTGACCGTGGTATTTATGCTGCTGGAGGTTCCACAACTGCCTGAGAAACTGCAGCAGATGATGAGCCGCCCGGTGGAAGGCATGGCGGCGATTCAACGCGCGCTTGATAGCGTTTCCCATTATCTGGTGCTAAAAACAGCGATCAGTATCGTGACAGGGCTGGTCGCATGGGGAATGCTGGCCGCGCTGGATGTCCGCTTCGCCTTTGTCTGGGGGCTACTGGCCTTCGCGCTGAACTATATTCCTAATATTGGATCGGTGCTCGCTGCCCTGCCGCCCATTATTCAGGTGCTGGTGTTTAACGGGTTTTATGATGCGCTGCTGGTTCTGGCGGGCTATCTGCTGATTAATCTGGTCTTCGGCAATATCCTTGAACCACGCATTATGGGACGTGGTTTAGGACTTTCGACCTTAGTTGTATTTTTGTCGTTAATTTTCTGGGGCTGGCTATTAGGTCCGGTGGGCATGTTGCTCTCCGTTCCGTTAACCATCATTGTCAAAATCGCCCTGGAACAGACCACTGGCGGGCAGAGTATCGCCGTTCTGCTTAGCGATTTAAACAAAAGATAAAATGCAATATATACACAAAATCATTCAAGATGCATTGCGGCGGCAAGGGAAGAAATCCCCGGGAGCATAGATAACTATGTGACCGGGGTTTCTGAGCGCAGCCAACAAAGAGGCAGCTTAAAGAATGAAGTGTATAAAAACGGCCTCCAAAGAGGCCGCCGCACATTGAAAAGATTAAAGCGCTTTCAGAATCGCATCCACGCTGGCTTTGGCATCGCCAAACAGCATTTGTGTATTCTCTTTAAAGAACAGCGGGTTCTGTACACCAGCATAACCGGTATTCATTGAACGCTTAAAGACCACGACATTCTGCGCTTTCCACACCTCGAGAACCGGCATACCGGCAATCGGGCTGCGGGGATCGTCTTGCGCCGCCGGGTTCACCGTATCGTTCGCGCCAATCACCAGCACGGTATCGGTATCCGCGAAATCATCATTGATTTCGTCCATTTCCAGCACGATGTCATAAGGTACTTTCGCCTCCGCCAACAGCACGTTCATATGCCCCGGCAGGCGACCCGCCACCGGATGAATGCCGAAACGCACGTTGATACCGCGCGCACGCAGTTTTTCGGTGATTTCCGCCACCGGATACTGCGCCTGCGCCACCGCCATCCCGTACCCCGGCGTAATAATGACGGAGTGGGAGTTTTTCAGCATCTCAGCGGTCTCTTCCGCCGTGATTTCGCGATGTTCGCCAGCTTCCTGATCGTCGCCCGTTGAGGAGCCGTCAGTACCGAACCCACCAGCAATAACGCTGATGAAAGAGCGGTTCATCGCTTTACACATAATGTAAGACAGGATCGCACCTGATGAACCGACCAGCGCACCGGTCACAATCAGCAGATCGTTGCTCAGCATAAAACCAGCCGCCGCGGCAGCCCAACCGGAATAGGAGTTCAGCATTGAAACAACCACCGGCATGTCCGCCCCGCCGATAGAGGCGACCAGATGCCAACCAAACGCCAGCGCGATAATGGTCATCAGCAGCAGCGCCAGAACCTGTAGACCCACGCTTTCGGTGCGGACAAAAACCAGCAGCAACAGGAAAGAAACAACCAGCGCCGCCAGGTTCATTTTGTGACGGTTAGGCAACATCAACGGCTTAGAAGAGATTTTGCCGCGCAGTTTACCAAACGCCACGATCGATCCGGTGAAAGTGACTGCGCCAATAAAGATACCGAGGAAGACTTCGGTCAGATGGATATTCACCAGCACCGGCGCCAGACTGGCGTCATGGTACAGATAGCTGTTAAAGCCAACCAGTACCGCCGCCAGGCCCACGAAACTGTGCAGGATCGCGACCAGCTCCGGCATCTCGGTCATCTCAACTTTTTTCGCCATGCGGATGCCAATCGCGCCGCCAATAATCATGGCGACCAGAATCCATGCCACGTTGCCGGTATCCGGCCCGAAAATGGTCGCCAGCAACGCGATCGCCATCCCGGCAATACCGAAGTTATTTCCCTGGCGGGACGTTTCATGCTTTGAAAGCCCGGCAAGACTGAAAATAAACAGGATCGCGGCAACAATGTATGCAGCTATAACTAATCCTCCAGACATGTGTTACCCCTTAGTTTTTCCGGAACATTTTCAGCATACGCTGAGTCACGGTGAAGCCACCGAAAATATTAATGCTGGCGATAAGCACCGCGATAAAGCTCAGGAAGCTGACCCAGCCGCCCTGACCAATTTGCAATAATGCCCCGACAACAATAATCCCTGAAATCGCGTTGGTCACCGACATTAATGGTGTATGAAGCGCATGAGACACGTTCCACACCACGTAATAACCAACCACGCAGGCGAGCGCAAATACGGTAAAATGGCCGAGGAACTCTTTTGGCGCGACATCGGCCAGCCAGCCAAAAAGAATGATCGCCAGCGCCATTAACGCATACTTCCGCCAGGGTGAAGCGGGCTTTTCCGGCTCTTTTGGCGCAGGTGCTGCTTTAGGCGCGGCCTGTGGCTGCGCGGAAACCTGGATTGGCGGCGCAGGCCAGGTAATGTCGCCGTCGCGAATCACCGTCACGCCACGGATCACGACATCGTCAAAATCCACGTCAATATTGCCGTCTTTCTCTTTGCACAGCAGCTTCAGCAGGTTAACCAGGTTAGTGCCATAAAGTTGGGATGACTGCGTCGGCAAACGCCCCGGTAGATCGGTGTAGCCAATCACTTTCACGCCATTGTCCGTCGTCACAACCTGATTGGCGACGGTATATTCGCAGTTACCGCCATTCTGCGCGGCCAGGTCGACAATCACGCTGCCGGCCTTCATAGAATCGACCATATCGCGGGTAATCAGCTTCGGCGCAGGTTTGCCCGGAATCAATGCGGTGGTAACAATGATGTCGACCTCTTTGGCCTGGGCGGCAAAGAGCGCCATTTCCGCTTTGATAAACGCCTCGGACATCACTTTGGCGTAACCATCGCCGCTACCGGCTTCCTCTTTAAAATCCAGTTCGAGGAACTCTGCCCCCATACTCTGGACCTGCTCTTTGACTTCAGGACGAGTGTCAAACGCGCGGACAATCGCCCCCAGGCTGTTTGCTGCGCCGATAGCCGCAAGACCCGCAACCCCGGCGCCGATAACCATCACCTTCGCAGGCGGCACTTTCCCGGCGGCGGTGATTTGCCCGGTAAAGAAGCGCCCAAATTCATGCGCGGCTTCTACAATGGCGCGATAACCCGCGATATTCGCCATTGAGCTTAACGCGTCGAGCGACTGTGCGCGGGAAATGCGCGGCACGGAGTCCATTGCCATCACCGTGACCTTACGTTCGGCGAGTTTCTCCATTAACCCAGAATTTTGCGCGGGCCAGATAAAACTGACCAGCGTAGTCCCGGGGTTAAGTAAAGCGATTTCATCTTCTTCAGGCGCATTAACCTTGAGAATAATTTCCGACTGCCAGACGGCATTGCCGTCTACAATATCCGCGCCAGCCTGCGCAAACGCGTTGTCGTCAAAACTTGCCAGTTGACCCGCCCCGCTTTCGATAGCGACGCTAAAACCCAGCTTCAGTAGCTGCTCTACCGTTTTCGGCGTCGCAGCGACACGGGTTTCATTGGGTAACCGCTCTTTTGGTATGCCAATTCGCATAAATGTTCCCTTCCATCGGTATTTTTGATGATGGTTTGTCAGTAAGCGCGGGAAGCGTACGCCTGCCCGCGTTTGAGGTAAATGTTACCCCAGCAGAATAAAACCGTTACAAACTCTCTATAACCTACTGAAAATAACGCCTGTGATCTAGCGCCAAAAAACAGAATTTTTTATCAAATTTGCAAAATATGAACGATTCAGCCGCTAAACAGCCATAATGCCTTGAAAACGGCCTGCGAGGGCTGATAATTCGCTCAAATTTGACAACAAAACATAATTAAACCCCGGGCGCGATCAAGGAATTAACATTAAATTAACTTATTAAATTCATGTGCTTCATCAGCTTAGCCACCCAGCCGCCGTTTTTTTCGACATAGGGATAAATGTTATCATCGAAGATACGGTACATGACACGATGCGTGAAAAATCCCGCAGACATCCATACGGTTTAAATGCAATAATCAGCCACGTTTCTAGTCAATAACAATACCAGTACCTGGTTTGCGCAAGGCGAAGGATTATTTTTATGAAGCTTAAGAACACTCTCCTGGCGTCGGCACTGCTTTCTGCGGCTGCTTTTTCTGTCCATGCAGCAACAGAACTGACGCCGGAGCAAGCGGCTGCACTAAAACCTTATGACCGCATCGTTATTACCGGTCGTTTTAATGCTATTGGCGATGCGGTCTCCGCCGTGTCCCGCCGCGCGGATAAAGAAGGTGCAGCCTCCTTCTATGTTGTCGACACCTCGGAGTTCGGCAATAGTGGTAACTGGCGTGTTGTGGCGGATGTGTATAAAACCGACGCGCCGAAAGCTGACGCGCCCAAAAATCGTGTCATTAATGGCATCGTGGAATTACCAAAAGACCAGGCCGTGCAACTGGAACCATACGATACCGTCACCGTTCAGGGCTTCTACCGTAGCCAGCCGGAAGTCAACGATGCCATTACGAAAGCAGCGAAACAGAAAGACGCATACGCTTTCTATATTGTTCGTCAGGTGGATGCGAACCAGGGCGGGAACCAGCGCATCACTGCGTTTATCTATAAACAAGATGCGAAAAAACGCATCGTCCAGAGCCCGGACGCTATTCCGGCAGATTCTGAAGCCGGTCGCGCCGCGCTGGCTCAGGGCGGCGAAGCTGCGAAGAAAGTCGAAATTCCAGGCGTCGCCACGTCAGCCTCGCCGAGCGCCGAAGTAGGCCGTTTCTTTGAAACGCAATCCACCAAAGGCGGACGTTACACTGTCACACTTCCGGATGGCACAAAAGTTGAGGAGCTGAATAAAGCGACCGCCGCGATGATGGTGCCTTTCGACAGCGTTAAGTTCACCGGCAACTACGGCAATATGACAGAAATCTCCTACCAGGTCGCCAAACGCGCGGCGAAGAAAGGCGCGAAGTATTATCATATTACGCGTCAGTGGCAGGAGCGCGGCAACAACATCACCATCAGCGCCGACCTCTATAAATAAGACGCGCGTCGCCATCAGGTTTTCTCGCCGGATGGCGGCATAACTGCCTTATCCGGCCTACACGATCGTTCAACGGTAGGCCTGATAAGCCACCATCAGGCATTTTCTCGCGGGATTCCAACTCCGTCAAATATCGCGATGAATCTCACTTTTCGCTTTTTTAGCGATAAATCTTATCCAGGCCGTTGCATGCGCTCCCTTCTCTCCGTAAAATCCCGCGCCTTAGTGGCTTTCACCATTTTTATGCGTTTTGCCATAATAATTATTCTTCCAATTTCATTTTTATAGCTGGATACCGATGGAAAAAAAACTGGGACTGAGCGCGCTGACCGCGCTGGTTTTAAGCTCAATGCTTGGCGCAGGTGTTTTCAGTCTGCCCCAGAATATGGCCGCCGTTGCCAGTCCGGCTGCGCTGTTAATTGGCTGGGCCATTACCGGCGTAGGGATACTTCTACTGGCATTCGCCATGTTAATCCTTACGCGTATTCGTTCCGACCTTGACGGCGGTATCTTTACTTACGCCCGCGAAGGCTTCGGCGAACTCATTGGCTTCTGTTCTGCCTGGGGCTATTGGCTGTGTGCGGTCATCGCCAACGTATCGTATTTAGTTATTGTCTTTTCAGCGCTGAGTTTCTTTACCGATACGCCTGCGCTGCGTCTGTTTGGCGACGGTAATACCTGGCAGGCTATTGTCGGCGCTTCAGCCCTGCTCTGGATTGTCCATTTCCTTATCCTGCGCGGCGTACAAACGGCAGCCAGCATCAATCTGGTCGCGACTCTGGCGAAACTGTTGCCGCTCGGCGCGTTTATTGTGCTGGCTATCATGTTGTTCAAACTTGATACCTTCACACTGGACTTTACCGGTGTTGAACTCGGTATCCCTGTATGGGAACAAGTCAAGAACACCATGCTCATTACGCTGTGGGTATTTATTGGCGTTGAAGGTGCCGTCGTCGTCTCGGCCCGAGCGAAAAATAAACGCGATGTAGGCCGCGCCACGCTACTGGCGGTCCTCGCGGCTCTGGGAATATATCTCCTGGTCACGCTACTTTCTCTTGGCGTCCTCGCCCGTCCGGAACTGGCGGAGATGCGCAACCCGTCGATGGCCGGTCTGATGGTGAAAATGATGGGGCCGTGGGGCGAAATTATTATTGCGGCGGGACTGATTGTGTCTGTCTGCGGGGCTTATCTAAGCTGGACTATCATGGCGGCGGAAGTGCCGTTTCTGGCAGCAGCCTATAAGTCCTTCCCGGGAATCTTCGCGCGACAAAATGCGCAAGGCGCGCCTTCTGCGTCGCTATGGCTCACCAATATCTGTGTGCAAATCTGTCTGGTGCTGATCTGGCTTACCGGTTCGGACTACAATACGCTATTGACGATTGCGTCAGAAATGATTCTGGTGCCCTACTTTCTGGTCGGCGCATTTCTGCTGAAGATTGCAACACGTCCCCTACATCGTGCGGTAGGTATCGGAGCCTGTATTTATGGCTTATGGTTGTTATACGCGTCGGGCCCCATGCACCTGTTGCTCTCGGTCGTACTGTATGCGCCTGGATTACTGGTTTTCCTGTATGCGCGTCGGACGCACAAGCATGACAACGTATTAAATCGTCAGGAAGTCGTGCTGATTGGTTTATTGCTGATCGCGGCGGTTCCGGCTACGTGGATGCTGGTGGGATAAATGCTTCCCCATCGTAATACATACGGATATTACGATGGGAAAACCACTGTCTTTGCCAATATTAATGCCATTTAATCCAGCAAAAAATCAGCAGCCACGCGCTTAGCCCCCAGCAGACCACCGCACCACCAAGCGCGACAGGCAGGCGCATCACGCCGCTGAAATACCATAGCGTTGCAAGATAAATAAAATAAGGAATGATCGACCACATACTAAAGACGATGGTGGTACGCATCGCGTCGATGCCCCGCTCGCTGGCAACGATATAGTGCGCGATAAGCGCAAACGTTGGAAACAGAGGGATTAATCCGGCGATATAATAATTTTTCGTTTTTGACAGCAGACCAATCAATACGACAACCAGCGCCCCCAGGGCAGCTTTAATCACGAGTCCCATTACCTTGCCTTAACACGTTAATAACAACAGCGTGTAGCATAACGGAACCGCTCTCGTTTAGAAAAGATTTATGGAAGGGAAAACAGAGGCGGTGTATGTTGGCGTTTTCTATTCTCCATTTATAATATGAACCGCATTGTATTTGTTGAAGACGACGCTGAAGTAGGTTCTCTCATTGCCGCTTATCTGGCGAAACATGATATTGATGTCATTGTTGAGCCGCGTGGTGACCAAGCGGAGGATCTTATCCTCACCACTCAGCCCGATCTGGTTTTACTGGATATTATGCTTCCAGGTAAAGATGGCATGACGATATGCCGCGATTTACGCCACCGCTGGCAAGGCCCGATTGTCTTGCTCACCTCGCTGGATAGTGATATGAATCATATACTGGCGCTGGAGATGGGTGCCTGTGACTATATCCTCAAAACTACGCCTCCGGCCGTTTTACTGGCGCGCCTGCGCTTGCACCTGCGGCAAAACGAACAGGCGCAACAGACAAAAAGTCTACAAGAGCGCGCGCATAAAGCGCTGCGTTTTGGCGCGTTAACCATCGATCCCCTTAACCGGGCGGTCCAGCTCAATGGCGAGCTCATATCGCTTTCTACCGCCGATTTTGAGTTGCTCTGGGAGCTGGCGACACACGCCGGACAAATTATGGATCGCGACGCGTTGCTAAAAACGCTACGCGGTGTCAATTACGATGGTCTGGATCGCAGCGTGGATGTGGCGATTTCTCGCCTGCGTAAGAAACTGCTGGATAGCGCTGCTGAACCCTATCGTATAAAGACCATTCGCAATAAAGGCTATCTTTTTGCCCCTCACGCCTGGGACGAGGCGACAACGGAGTAAATTAGCCGTCAGGTTTTACCCGCCTTTCTCAAGTTATAGTGGCGATGCACGCCGCCACTACTCAAAAAAACACCGTATATATGAATGCGCTTTTTATTGGTCGAAACAGACTCTTTATTAGCATTTTCTCAGCCCTGCGCTTCAGCATTACGTCGTTTTTGCCCCCAGATTTAAATAAAAAAAACTCAAAGCCGACTCACAAATTTGATAATAGAATGGCTGCCTTTCAATATATTGCCGTTTTTCCCCGCAAAATGTGAAACCAAAAAAATCATATATATGAATATATTGTCACTAATGTATTCATATAAAATATATTCATTTCCAACAGTAACTTTCGTATTAATTAATAACATATAAAAAAAGTTAGCGTTTGCTGAAATAATATTATTCGGATTAGGATGCCTTTGATTCAACGAATCTGTAGAAGTTCAATCTTTTGCAAAAAAGTTAAGTTTTTAAGGATAAAAAAATGAAAAGAAAAGTATTGGCACTTGTCATCCCGGCTCTGCTGGCTGCTGGCGCGGTACACGCCGCTGAAGTTTATAACAAAGACGGCAATAAACTGGACCTTTATGGTAAAGTAGACGGCCTGCACTATTTCTCTGATGACTCTTCTAAAGATGGCGACCAGACCTATGTTCGTTTCGGTTTCAAAGGCGAAACGCAGATTAACGATCAGCTGACCGGTTACGGCCAGTGGGAATATAACGTACAGACGAACACTTCCGAAGGCGATGGCGCTAATTCCTGGACTCGCCTGGCATTCGCTGGCCTGAAATTCGGTGACTACGGTTCATTCGACTACGGTCGTAACTACGGCGTCCTGTACGACGTAGAAGGCTGGACCGATATGCTGCCAGAGTTCGGCGGCGACTCCTATACTTACGCCGACAACTATATGACCGGCCGTGCTAACGGTGTGGCAACCTATCGCAATGCTGATTTCTTCGGTCTGGTAGACGGTCTGAACTTCGCGTTGCAATATCAGGGTAAAAATGAAAGCCAGAGTGCTGACGATGTAAATATCGGTACCAATAACCGTAATGATGGTGACGACATTCGTTACGATAATGGGGATGGCTTCGGTATTTCCACTACCTATGATATTGGCATGGGTTTCAGCGCAGGCGCTGCATATACCACGTCCGATCGTACTAATGAGCAAGTCAATGCCGGCGGTACTATTGCAGGCGGCGACAAAGCTGACGCGTGGACAGCAGGTTTGAAATATGATGCCAACAACATCTATTTAGCCACTATGTATTCCGAAACCCGTAATATGACGCCTTATGGTAAAACGGATGCAGGTTACGCTGGCGGCGTAGCAAACAAAACGCAAAACTTCGAAGTTACAGCCCAATATCAATTTGACTTCGGTCTGCGTCCGGCAGTTTCCTTCCTGATGTCTAAAGGTAAGGACCTGACCTATAACAACGTTAATGGCGATGATAAAGACCTGGTTAAATATGCTGACGTAGGTGCTACCTACTATTTCAACAAAAACTTCTCCACCTATGTTGATTATAAAATCAACCTGCTGGATGACGACGATCAATTCTATAAAGATGCTGGTATCAGCACTGATGATATCGTCGCGCTGGGTGTGGTTTACCAGTTCTAATTTTTATTAATTATTCTCAAGCCCGCTATTTTGGCGGGCTTTTCTATTTTTGTCACTACTGTTCTAAAAACAGAACGCACCGTTCCCCGGGCACGAATTGAACAATTTTTGTTCACCCCCTATCTTTTGCTCATCGCCCGAAAAAAGGAACATGCTAATGCTCAGTCTCGTCCCATCTCTGATTTCCAGAACCGCTCTCCTTTTTCTGCTCACGGCCACAGGCGCAGCCACCGCCGCCCGCCCCGCAGCCGATATTATTTTGCATAACGGTAATATCATTACTCTGAATGATGCCCAGCCGCAGGCCAGCGCGCTGGCGATTTCCGGCTCGCGGATTGTGGCGATTGGCGATGATACGGCGACAGATGAATGGCGCGGCAACCATACCCGTACCATCGATCTACAGGGTAAAACCGTGATACCCGGTCTGACAGATACCCACATCCATGCCATTCGCGGCGGACAAACCTGGACATTCGAAACCTACTGGTACGACAGCCCTTCGCTTAAAGACGCGCTGGATAAATTACGCGCGGACGCTAACCGTCGTCCCCACGATCAATGGGTAGCCGTAGTGGGATCGTGGATACCAGCGCAATTTGCAGAAAACCGGGCACCGACGGTAGCCGAACTTAACCACGCTCTTCCCGAACACCCGGTTTATATCCAGTATCTTTACGACTATGCATTGGTGAATCAGCGCGGTATAGACGTACTTGGCCTTAACGCCGCCCCTCCTCCTGATTTAGCGGGAATCCGCGTAGAGCGCGACGCAAAAGGTAGCGCCACAGGGAAATTATTTGGCGATATCGCCGCATTTAACCAGCTTTTTGCCAGCATAAGTAGTGATGCCGATCATGAGGGCGGTCTGCGGCAATTTTTCGCTGATATGAACGCGCGCGGCGTGACCGGCATCATCGACCCCTCTGCCGGACCTGCCGCCGCTTATGAGCCATTATTTGCAATGCGAAACCAGGGGGATTTACCGCTGCGCGTGGGGTATCGCATTCCGGTACAGCCGGAAGCGAAAGGTCATGAAGCGCAGTGGTTCAGCAACCTCATGGCCTTTCGCCCGCCGCGCGCCGATGATGGGCAACTGGCTTTTCTTGGTCTGGGGGAAAGCCTGGTGGCCGGAATGAATGACGGCGTGCGGATGGCCCCAGGATTTTCTTCCTCAGAGCAGGACAAAACCGCACTTCGACAGGTCGCGATGTTTGCGGCAAAACGGGGAATACCGCTTGAGATCCACGCTTATACCGACGACAGCGCCGACACGATATTGACGATTTTTGAGCAGGTAGCGCAGCAGTACGATCTGCGCCCTCTCCGCTGGTCTATTGCGCATCTGAATACCGGCTCGCCACAGACACTTGAACGAATGCGTAAGCTGGGCCTGGCATACACTGTGCAAATGGGGCCTTACTTTGAGGGGCTTGCCATCCGCGACGCCAACCCACCCTACGCGACAGACAATTCGCCGCCGGTTCGACTGGCGCTGGATAAAGGGCTTGTCGTGGCTGGCGGCACCGATTCGACGCGTATTGGCATTGCCGGCGTCTGGCACGCTATTGAATATCATATCACGGGCATAGCATCAGGCGGTTCCGTGCGTAAACCCGCCAGCGAACGGCTCACGCGTCTGGAAGCGCTAACGTTATATACACGCCATGCCGCCTGGCTCACCTTTGCCGAACAAAACCGAGGGCAGCTTAGCATCGGCAAACAGGCCGATCTGGCGGTACTCAATCAGCCATTTATGACGATGCCGGAAGACAGAATTGATACCATCCGCGCTCTTTTGACGCTTGTCGATGGACGCATTGTTCACGAAAGTCCGGACCTTAACACCGGACAATGAGGTTGTCAGTTGACGCAAAGCCTGCTTTTATAACCCACCAGCGGCACTGACGGGAAATCTTTTCCGCCAGCGCCGCGATAGAGTTAATGTATTGATATCCGGTGGGTGTTGATGAAAAAGCTGTTTGTGCAGTTTTACCTTTTGCTGTTCGTCTGTTTTCTGGTCATGACATTATTGGTCGGGCTGGTGTACAAATTCACCGCCGAACGCGCGGGCAGACAATCGCTTGACGATCTGATGAAAAGTTCGCTTTATCTAATGCGCAGCGAACTGCGGGAAATTCCGCCGCGTGAATGGGGGAAAACGCTGAAAGAGATGGACCTGAACCTCTCTTTCGATTTACGCGTTGAACCGTTAAATCACTATAAGCTTGATGCCGCTACCACTCAGCGACTGCGTGAAGGCGATATTGTCGCGCTTGACGAGCAATACACCTTTATTCAGCGTATCCCGCGCAGCCATTACGTCCTGGCAGTCGGCCCTGTTCCCTATCTCTATTTCCTGCATCAAATGCGACTGCTGGATATCGCCTTAATGGCACTCATCGCGTTTTCTCTCGCCTTTCCTGTGTTTATCTGGATGCGCCCGCACTGGCAAGAGATGCTCAGGCTCGAATCCGCCGCGCAGCGCTTTGGCGAGGGTCATTTGACTGAACGCCTGCATTTCGATAATGGCTCCAGTTTCGAACGTCTCGGCGTAGCGTTCAACCAGATGGCGGATAATATTAATGCCCTGATCGCCAGTAAAAAACAGTTGATTGACGGTATCGCCCACGAGCTTCGCACACCGCTGGTACGTTTACGCTATCGGCTTGAAATGAGTGAAAATCTGACACAGCCGGAATCACAGGCGCTCAATCGCGATATTGGTCAACTGGAAGCGCTGATTGAAGAGTTGCTCACCTATGCGCGCCTTGACCGACCACAAAATGAACTGATGCTGACCGAACCCGATCTCCCCGCCTGGTTGAGCGCGCATTTGCAGGATGTGCAGAGCGTGAACCCGGAACGCGCCGTAAACCTTCTTACCTGTGTAACCGGCGATTATGGCGCGCTTGATATGCGGTTAATGGCGCGAGTACTGGATAACCTGCTGAATAATGCGCTGCGCTACAGTCGTACCACCGTTCAGGTCAGTCTGTTACTCGACGGTAGTCAGGCAACGCTGATAGTCGAAGATGATGGCCCCGGCATTGAGGCGGATGCGCGAGAGCGCGTATTTGAACCTTTTGTCAGACTCGACCCCAGTAGAGACCGTGCGACAGGCGGCTGCGGGCTTGGGCTCGCCATCGTACACTCTATCGCGCTGGCGATGGGCGGTAGCGTCGCCTGTGACGATAGCGAACTGGGTGGCGCAAAATTTAGCTTTCGCTGGCCGGTCTGGCACGCAATTCCCGGTATGACCACTGCCTGACTTTTTTGCACGCTGGTTGAGCTGCGGAAATTGTGCTATACAGATAGTATGTTGTAACTAAAGTGAATGATACAATGTCCCGCTACGATCTCGTTGAACGCCTGAATGGCACTTTTCGCCAGATAGAACAACACCTGGCGGTGCTGACGGATAATCTACAACAGCATTCGCTACTTATCGCCCGTGTCTTTTCACTGCCTCAGGTGACCAAAGAGGCGGAACATGCGCCGCTGGACACTATCGAGGTGACGCAACATCTGGGGAAAGAGGCCGAAACGCTGGCGCTACGTCACTATCGTCATTTGTTTATTCAACAGCAGTCCGAAAACCGCAGCAGTAAAGCCGCCGTCCGCCTGCCTGGCGTCTTATGCTATCAAGTGGATAATGCAACGCAGTCAGATCTGGAAAATCAGGTACAACGCATTAACCAGTTGAAAACCACCTTCGAGCAGATGGTTACGGTAGAGTCCGGCCTTCCCTCGGCGGCGCGTTTTGAGTGGGTGCATCGGCATCTACCCGGCTTAATTACGCTGAACGCTTACCGCACGCTGACGCTTATCAATAACCCCGCCACCATACGTTTCGGTTGGGCAAATAAACATATTATTAAAAACTTAAGCCGGGATGAGGTTCTGAGCCAGTTGAAAAAAAGCCTCGCGTCGCCTCGCAGCGTCCCGCCGTGGACGCGCGAACAATGGCAATTCAAGCTGGAACGGGAATATCAGGATATCGCCGCCTTACCGCAGCAGGCCCGACTCAAGATTAAGCGCCCGGTTAAAGTACAGCCGATCGCCCGCATCTGGTATAAAGGCCAGCAGAAACAGGTGCAACACGCCTGCCCCACGCCGATTATCGCGTTAATCAACACGGACAATGGCGCTGGCGCGCCGGATATTGGCGGGCTGGAAAACTATGACGCAGATAATATTCAGCACCGTTTTAAACCACAGGCGCAGCCGCTGCGACTGATTATCCCGCGACTGCACCTGTATGTGGCGGATTAACGTCCCGGCGTCATACTGCCAACCATCAACTCCGGACGTACCCAGGCGTCGAACTCCGCGTCGCTAAGGTACCCTAATGCCACGGCTGAGGCTTTGAGCGTCAGCCCTTCTTTATGCGCCTTCTTCGCAATCTCCGCCGCTTTATCGTAACCAATGTGCGTATTGAGTGCAGTGACCAGCATCAGCGACTCATTCAGCAACTGCGTAATACGCTCGCGGTTTGGCGCGATTCCTGACGCACAGTGTTTATTGAAACTCTCCATGCCATCGGCCAGCAGGCGCACCGTTTGCAGAAAATTATGAATAACCATCGGACGATACACGTTGAGCTCAAAGTTGCCTGATGCGCCCCCCATATTGATGGCCACATCGTTACCCATCACCTGGCAGCATAACATCGTTACCGCTTCACACTGGGTCGGGTTCACTTTACCAGGCATGATAGAGCTCCCTGGCTCATTCTCCGGGATAGCAATCTCGCCAATGCCGCAGCGCGGGCCGGACGCCAGCCAGCGAACATCGTTGGCGATTTTCATGAGCGAGGTCGCCAGTCCTTTTAATGCGCCATGCGCCTGTACCAACGCGTCACAGGTTGCCAGCGCTTCGAATTTATTGGGGGCGGTAACAAACGGCGCAGCGGTAATTGTCGCCAGTTCCTCGGCGACGCGCCGGGCATATTCCGGGTGGGTATTGAGCCCTGTCCCCACTGCGGTTCCGCCGAGCGCCAGTTCCGCGACATGCGGTAAACTGTGCTCAATGTGCCTGAGGTTATGTTCCAGCATAGCTACCCAACCGGAAATCTCCTGGCCTAAAGTGAGCGGCGTCGCATCCTGCAGGTGAGTACGGCCAATTTTGACAATATCGGCGAAAGCGTGGGATTTATCGCGAAGCGTATCCGTTAATGCGGATAATTGCGGGATGAGGTGTTCGCGTAACGCCAGCAACGCCGCTACGTGCATCGCGGTTGGGAAAACATCGTTTGAGCTTTGACTCTTATTGACGTCATCATTGGGATGCACCTTGCGTTCCATACCGCGAACGCCACCCAAAATTTCACTGGCGCGGTTCGCTAACACTTCATTCATATTCATGTTGCTTTGCGTACCGGACCCGGTCTGCCAGATCGCCAGCGGAAACTCATCAGCATGTTTTCCCGCCAGCACTTCATCAGCCGCCTGGATAATCGCGCTGGCTTTTTCCGCCGCCAGCAACCCTAAATCCTGGTTGACCTTCGCAGCGGCGCGCTTGGTCAACGCCAGCGCGTGGATGAGCGAGACGGGCATTTTCTCCGTGGAAATCCGAAAATGTTCCAGCGAACGTTGAGTCTGCGCCCCCCACAGTTTATCTGCCGGGACTTCAATCGCGCCCATTGAATCTTTCTCGCGGCGTACCGTTACCATTACCTGCTCCTTACTCAAGTTGATGAGGTCATGTGTCAACATTGCCCACATGTTTGCGGTCTTATGAGTATTAACGATAACAACACAACGGTGTAGACCGGATAAAGCGCTTGCGCCGCCCTCCGGCAAAATAGCGAATAATGTTACCGCCCCGCAGGGCGGCAATGTTACTTAACGCAGCGTGCGCACTGCGATGTCTGAATCTGCTGGAAGAAATCGTTGCCTTTATCATCCACCAGAATAAAGGCCGGAAAATCCTCCACTTCGATTTTCCAGATAGCCTCCATGCCCAGTTCAGGATATTCCACACACTCCAGGCGCTTGATACTGCCCTGCGCCAGGACGGCTGCCGGGCCACCGATACTGCCCAGGTAGAAGCCGCCATGTTTCTTACAGGCATCGGTTACCTGCTGGCTACGGTTGCCTTTCGCGAGCATGATCATACTGCCGCCCTGCGACTGGAGCTGATCAACATAGGAGTCCATCCGCCCTGCAGTAGTCGGCCCAAGCGACCCGGAGGCGTAACCTTCCGGCGTTTTTGCCGGCCCCGCATAATAGATAGGATGATCTTTGATGTACTGCGGCAAACCTTCGCCTCTGTCCATCCGCTCTTTCAGTTTAGCGTGCGCAATGTCACGGCCTACAATAATCGTGCCGTTCAGCGACAGGCGCGTCGATACCGGATACTGCGACAGTTGTTGCAGTATCTCGCTCATGGGACGGTTAAGATCGACACGCACCGCCTCGCCCTCTCCTGCCTGGCGCAGCGCCTGCGGAATATATTGACCTGGATTACGCTCCAGCTTCTCGATCCAGATCCCTTCCCGGTTGATCTTCGCTTTAATATTTCGATCCGCGGAGCAGGACACGCCCATACCTACCGGACACGATGCCCCGTGACGCGGCAATCGGATAACACGAATATCGTGAGCGAAATACTTGCCGCCGAACTGCGCGCCTAAGCCAAGATTTTGCGCCTCAAGCAACAATTCTTTTTCCAGCTCAATATCGCGGAATGCCTGCCCGTGTTCATTTCCTTCGATCGGTAGCGCATCATAGTATTTTGCCGAGGCCAGCTTAACGGTTTTCAGATTCGCTTCCGCCGAGGTGCCGCCAATGACAAACGCAATGTGATACGGCGGACAGGCGGCAGTGCCCAGCGTACGCATCTTATCGACGAGATAATTTTTGAGCTTACCCGGCGTCAAAAGCGCTTTTGTTTCCTGATAGAGGTAGGTTTTATTCGCCGATCCGCCGCCTTTAGCGATACAGAGGAATTTATATTCATCGCCATCGACGCTGTAGAGATCGATCTGCGCCGGCAGGTTGGTACCAGTATTGACCTCTTTGTACATATCCAGCGCCGCGTTTTGCGAATAGCGCAGGTTGTCTTCGATATAGGTGTTATACACGCCACGAGCCAGCGCCGCTTCATCACCTCCGCCAGTCCAGACGCGTTGGCCTTTTTTGCCGACAATAATGGCCGTACCGGTATCCTGGCAGGTGGGCAACACGCCCTTAGCCGCGATATCGGAGTTTCGCAGGAATTGCAGCGCGACATATTTGTCGTTTTCACTGGCCTGCGGATCGCGCAGAATATCCGCCACCTGCTGCTGATGCGCCGGACGTAGCATAAAAGACGCATCATGGAAGGCCTGACGCGCCAACAACGTTAACGCTTCCGGCGCGACTTTCAGGATCTCTTGTCCTTCAAATTCAGCGACGGAAACATGTTCGCTGGTCAACAAATAATACTCGGTAGCGTCCTTTTTGAGGGGAAAAGGGTCTTGATAAAAGAAGGGTTTGTTTGACATTGTGCTCTCACTTACCGCTCGGTATGGTTATTCTCTGGGCAGGTGTTCCATTGCCCGACTAAAAGCGAGTTACACTATCCTACACAATTTTTTAACAAAAACTGAGACAAGTACGACTTTTTACGCCCGGAGGTTACTTCATGCGGGTTTCTTGGTTTAATACCTCCCATTGATTTCCACATTGAAACAGGGCTTGATAATGCAAAAACTCATTAACTCAGTGCAAAACTATGCCTGGGGAAGTAAAACTGCGTTAACGGAACTTTATGGCATAGCAAATCCGCAGCAGCAGCCACAGGCTGAACTCTGGATGGGCGCGCATCCCAAAAGCAGCTCGCGAATCACCACTGCCCACGGCGAAACCGTCTCCCTGCGTGACGTCATCGAAAATAATAAAACCGCCCTGCTGGGCGAAGCGGTCGCCAACCGTTTCGGCGAACTGCCGTTTCTGTTTAAAGTACTGTGCGCCGCGCAGCCGCTCTCTATTCAGGTGCACCCGAATAAGCGCAACTCCGAAATAGGTTTCGCTAAAGAAAATGCGGCGGGTATACCAATGGACGCCGCAGAGCGGAACTATAAAGATCCTAACCATAAACCAGAGCTGGTTTTTGCCCTGACGCCTTTCCTGGCGATGAATGCGTTCCGCGAATTTTCTGACATTGTCTCTTTACTGCAACCTATCGCTGGCGCGCATTCCGCTATCGCCCACTTTTTGCAGGCGCCGAACGCTGAACGTCTGAGCCAGCTTTTCGCCAGCCTGTTGAATATGCAAGGCGAAGAAAAATCCCGCGCGTTAGCCGTACTCAAAGCGGCACTTAACAGCCAGCAAGGCGAACCGTGGCAAACGATCCGCGTGATTTCAGAGTATTATCCTGACGACAGCGGGCTTTTCTCTCCTTTGTTGCTGAATGTGGTCAAACTGAATCCCGGCGAGGCGATGTTCCTGTTTGCCGAAACACCTCATGCTTATTTGCAGGGCGTTGCGCTGGAAGTCATGGCGAACTCCGATAACGTTCTGCGCGCCGGCCTTACGCCAAAATATATCGACATCCCTGAGCTGGTCGCGAACGTGAAGTTCGAACCTAAACCTGCCAGCGAGTTGCTGACTGCCCCGGTGAAAAGCGGCGCGGAGCTGGACTTCCCAATTCCGGTTGACGACTTTGCCTTTTCACTGCACGACCTGGCGCTTCAGGAGACGAGCATCGGCCAACACAGCGCCGCGATTCTGTTCTGCGTTGAGGGTGAGGCGGTGTTACGGAAAGATGAACAGCGTCTGGTACTGAAGCCGGGTGAATCTGCCTTTATCGGCGCGGATGAGTCTCCGGTTAACGCCAGCGGCACGGGCCGTTTAGCGCGTGTTTATAACAAGCTGTAGCAACATACTGAATTTTTTAACAACTCTTGCTAAGCTTATAAGAGACGTAAAACTCCTCCAGGCGGTTTAATCCGCCTGGTTTCATTTTTATGGACAATTGATATGAAAAAAACACTGGTAGCTGCAGGTGTAGTGATTGCACTTGGCATCGTCTGGACAGGCGGCGCCTGGTATACGGGGAAAAAGCTGGAGAACCATCTTTCAGAAATGGTGACTCAGGCCAATGAACAGCTCAAGCGTACTGCGCCGGAGGCCGGTGTTGAATTAAGTTATCAAAACTACCAGCGCGGCGTGTTCAGTAGCCATCTGCAACTGGTCGTCAAACCGGTTGCCGGCGCAGACAATACCTGGTTGAAACCCGGGCAAAGCATTGTGCTGGACGAATCTGTTTCACATGGCCCCTTCCCGCTCGCCCAGCTCAAAACGCTCAATCTGATCCCTTCTATGGCATCGGTAAAAACCACGCTGGTGAATAACGATGCGGCAAAACCACTCTTTGATATCGCGAAAGGCGACGCGCCCTTTGTCATCAATACCCGCATTGGTTATGGCGGCGATACCCGCTCCGATATCTCTCTCAAGCCGTTAAACTACGAGAATGCCGGTGAAAAGGTCGCCTTTAGCGGCGGGGAGTTCCAGCTTAACGCCGATAAAGACGGTAATGTGGTTTCGCTGTCAGGCGAAGCGCAGAGCGGTCTGGTCGATGCCGTTAACGAATATAATCAAAAGGTGCAACTCACCTTTAATAATTTGAAAACAGACGGTACCAGTAAACTGGCAAGCTTTGACGAGCGTGTAGGCGACCAAAAGTTAACGCTGGATAAGCTGTCCATCGCCATTGAAGGTAAAGAGATGGCGGTGCTGGAAGGGATGGAAATTGCCGGCAAGTCCGATCTGGTCAATGACGGAAAAACCATTAATAGCCAGTTGGATTACTCGCTTAACAGCCTGAAAGTACAGAATCAGGATTTGGGCAGCGGTAAATTAACGCTGAAAGTCGGTCAAATCGACGGCGAAGCCTGGCACCAGTTTAGCCAGCAATATCATGCGCAAACGCAGGCGCTGCTGAATCAGCCGGATGTGGCGCAGAATCCTGAGCTTTATCAGCAAAAAGTCACCGAAGCGTTCTTTAGCGCCCTCCCCGTGCTGTTAAAAGGCGATCCGGTGCTGACCCTGGCGCCGCTTAGCTGGAAAAACGCCAAAGGGGAAACCACGCTGAATCTGTCGCTGTTCCTGAAAGATCCGGCAACCACAACGGCACAACCGCAAACGTTGGCGCAGGAAGTCGACCGCTCCGTGAAATCGCTGGATGCGAAACTGGCAATTCCGATGGACATGGCGGTCGAGTTTATGACGCAGATAGCAAAACTGGAAGGCTATCAGCAGGATGATGCGGAAAAACTGGCAAAACAACAGGTGCAGGGGCTGTCTGCAATGGGTCAGATGTTCAGACTGACAACGCTGAAGGATAATACCATCGCCTCCAGCTTGCAGTACGCCAATGGCCAGATCATGCTCAACGGACAAAAAATGCCGTTGGAAGACTTTGTCGGCCTGTTTGGGATGCCGGCGCTTTCCGTACCGGACGTTCCGGCGTTGCCGCAACAATAATCGCCTTGCCGGGTGCAGCGACGCTGCACCCGGTCTACGCCGAACAACGCTCAGCCTCTACTTTTGCGTCACCAGGCGAGCGGCTATCGTTTGACTCCGCAAATGGTGCTCGTCGTGAGCAATACGCTGCAACATTCGTTCGGCCAGGGTATAGCCTATTTCTCGCGCCGGCGTACTGGCCCAGATAATCGGCAGGTCGTCGAGGGCATTCTCCGCAACATCAGCAAACGCCGCCAGCGACACCTGCTGCTCAAAATAACGATCGACACCGCTCTCGCCACTCTGTCGTCCTGCTCTCAGTAGCCCAAACCACGCCCCCATCGCAATGGTTTCGTTGTAACAAACGACAGCGCTAATGGTCGGATTGTATCGCAACAGCGCGGTAATACTTTCTGCAGCCTGTTTCTGACTGGAAGTGCATTCCACGACCCACTCGCTGTGAAACGGTAGACCGTATTTTAACAACGTCGCGCAATAGCCGCCCACGCGCTCCGCGCGGGTTAAAGATGCGCTTTGCCCTCCCAGCCAGGCGATGCGCTGATGGCCCTGACGAATAAGGTATTCCGTCAGGAGCTGCGCTGCCTGCATGTTATCAGGCCGAACGATATCCGCATCATCAAGATAGCTGGCGCGTGACGCAAACACGACGGGAATCCCTTGTGCGTCGGCCTGGGCTCTCAGCGCTTCGCTACTGCCCGCCACACCGGCGATCACCACGCCATCCACCCCCTGATTGAGCAACATGGTAAAACGTTGGTTTAGCTGTTCGCCATCTTTACCCCCGTGCAGGAGAAAAACCATACGGCCTTGTGCTTCCAGTGCTTCCGTTAATCCTGCGGTCAATTCGGCATAAAACGGTGCCGATAAATCGCGAACGATCAAACCGATAACGCCGCTTTGCCCGCCACGCAGCGCGGACGCCTGGCGGTTACGCACAAAGCCCAGTTGTTCAATTGCCGCGTTCACACGCTCGCCGGTCGCGGACGATATTCGCCCCTTGCCGCTCAGCACTAAGGAAACGGTGCTCACCGACACGCCGGCCGCCAGCGCAACATCGTGGATAGTGATTTTTTTGGCGATAGCCATGGCAACAAATCGCTCCAGAGTCTGACAGATAAAACGTTTTACCTATCTGTTATCTTTATACGCGTTATTATCGGTCAGTAATGTGATTAATGCCGCACTAAAATCTGGTAAAACGTTTTATCTTCTCGCCATCATAACCTGACACCGGTCTTTATTAACAAGGAGTCGTTAGATGACGACGAAAACCACACCAAGAATAACGCTATGGGAATTTTTCCAGCAATTGGGCAAAACGTTTATGTTGCCCGTCGCCTTGCTCTCGTTCTGCGGCATTATGCTCGGTATCGGCAGCTCGCTCAGTAGCCACGACGTTATTACCCTGCTCCCTGTACTGGGTAATCCATTGCTACAGGCTATCTTCACCTGGATGAGTAAAGTAGGTTCTTTTGCCTTTAGCTTCCTGCCGGTGATGTTTTGTATCGCGATTCCGCTCGGTCTGGCGCGAGAAAACAAAGGCGTCGCCGCGTTTGCCGGGTTCGTCGGTTACGCGGTAATGAACCTTGCGGTCAACTTCTGGCTCACGGCAAAAGGCATTCTGCCGACCACCGATGCGGCGGTGCTGAAAGCCAATAACGTACAAAATATTCTGGGCATCCCCTCGATCGATACCGGCATCCTCGGCGCCGTTATCGCTGGTATTATTGTCTGGATGCTGCATGAACGGTTTCACACCATTCGTTTGCCGGATGCGCTGGCCTTTTTCGGCGGTACGCGTTTTGTACCTATCGTTTCCGCCGTCGTGATGGGGCTTGTCGGCCTGGTTATCCCGCTCGTATGGCCAGTTTTTGCGATGGGAATTAGTGGACTGGGTCATATCATCAATAGCGCCGGCGACTTTGGACCGATGATTTTCGGCACCGGCGAGCGCCTGCTGTTGCCTTTTGGTCTGCACCATATTCTGGTAGCGCTGATTCGCTTCACCGAGGCGGGCGGTACACAAGAAGTGTGCGGGCATACCGTTAGCGGCGCATTGACTATTTTCCAGGCTCAGCTCAGTTGCCCAACGACGCACGGCTTCTCTGAAAGCGCCACTCGCTTCTTATCGCAAGGCAAAATGCCGGCGTTTCTCGGTGGTTTGCCGGGCGCCGCGTTGGCAATGTACCACTGCGCCCGTCCAGAAAACCGCCCTAAAATTAAAGGATTATTGATTTCCGGTTTAATCGCCTGCGTTGTCGGCGGTACAACGGAGCCTCTGGAGTTCCTGTTTCTGTTCGTGGCGCCGGTACTGTATGTTATTCATGCTCTGCTGACCGGGCTGGGCTTTACCATCATGGCGATTCTCGGCGTCACTATCAGCAATACAGATGGCAATATTATTGACTTTGTGGTGTTCGGCATCCTGCATGGTCTGTCAACAAAATGGTATCTGGTGCCGGTAGTGGCAGCGATGTGGTTTGCGGTTTACTACGTCATTTTCCGCTTCGCCATTACACGCTTTAACCTCAAAACACCGGGGCGCGAGGCGGAGATCGCCACCAGCATTGAAAAAGCGATCGCTGGCGCGCCAGGAAAATCCGGCTACAACGTGCCTGCTATCCTGGCGGCATTAGGCGGCACAGAAAACATCGTGAGTCTGGACAACTGCATCACCCGCCTACGTCTGTCAGTGAAAGATATGTCGCTTGTGGATGTCCAGGCATTGAAGGACAATCGCGCGATAGGCGTCGTACAGCTCAATCAGCATAATTTGCAGGTCGTTATCGGCCCGCAGGTTCAGTCTGTAAAAGATGAAATGGTTGGTTTGATGCATACCGTTCAGGCATAAGGAAGAGATATGTTCGATTTTTCACAGGAAGTTGACCGTCGCGGTACATGGTGTACGCAGTGGGATTATGTCGCCGATCGTTTTGGCGAAGCCGATCTGCTCCCCTTTACTATTTCGGATATGGACTTTGCCACCGCGCCATGTATCCTGGAGGCCCTAAACCAGCGCCTTTCCCACGGAGTACTGGGCTATAGCCGCTGGAAAAATGAGGCGTTTTTAGGGGCGATTTCCCACTGGTTTGCGACACGTCATCAGACCACGATTGATACACGCGCCCTTGTATACGGCCCTTCCGTTATCTATATGGCGTCCGAGCTTATCCGCCAGTGGTCCGACGAAGGCGACGGCGTGGTAGTTCATACTCCCGCTTATGATGCTTTTTATAAAGCGATTGAAGGCAACCATCGCATCGTCACTCCCGTCCCGCTGGAGAAAGAAGGCAACGCCTGGCATTGCGATATGGCAAAACTGGAGACGGCGCTGGCGCGTCCGGAAAGCAAAATCCTGCTGCTGTGCAGTCCGCAGAATCCCACCGGTAAAGTGTGGACGCGTGACGAGCTGGAAACGATGTCAGCGCTGTGCGAGCGCCATGGCGTACGGGTGATTTCCGATGAAATTCACATGGATATGGTATGGGGAAACCAGCCGCATATTCCCTGGAGCAATGTCGCGCGCGGAGACTGGGCGCTGCTCTCCTCCGGTTCGAAAAGCTTCAACATCCCGGCATTAACCGGCGCTTATGGAATCATTGAAAATAGCGCAAGCCGTGAACGCTACCTGGCCGCCTTAAAAGGTCGTGACGGCCTCTCCTCGCCAGCGGTGCTCTCGCTCACGGCGCATATTGCCGCATATCAGCACGGCGCGCCGTGGCTGGATGCGTTACGCGTCTATCTGGCGGCTAATATGCGCTATATCGAGCAGGCGCTGAATGACGCCTTTCCGACGTTGAACTGGCAAGCGCCGCCATCGACCTATCTGGCCTGGATTGATCTCCGTCCGCTCGGCATTGACAATCAAAAATTACAGAACGCGCTCATTCACCGGGAGAAAGTCGCCATTATGCCCGGCGATACCTATGGCGCAGAAGGCCGGGGATTTGTACGTCTGAATGCCGGATGCCCTCGCCTGAAACTTGAAAAAGGCGTCAACGGATTAATTAATGCTATCCGCACCGTTCGCTGATACCGTCTACAAGCGGGGGGTTGACCCTTTATCCTAAGATGCGATGACAGCAACTCCCCCTGTGAGCTGACCGGGGCGCGATAAAGAAAATGGTACAAAATTTCTCCCGCGCCCTCGCGAAGTTGCAACGTAATGGCTCCGTTTTTCCAAAATCTCCAGAGGATTACCAATCTGTAGTATAATGGTGCGCACTTTTATTAAAAATTGAGTGCGCCCATGATTGATATTACGCTTCCTTTGACTGACATCCACCGCCACCTTGATGGCAACATTCGCGCCCAAACAATTCTGGATCTTGGTCGCCAGTTTAACATCGCCCTTCCCGCCCAAACGCTGGAAACGCTGATTCCGCATGTTCAGGTCACCTCAACCGAACCCGATTTAGTAAGCTTTCTCTCTAAGCTCGATTGGGGGGTAAAAGTCCTGGCATCGCTTGACGCCTGCCGTCGCGTGGCCTTTGAAAATATTGAAGATGCCGCACGTAACGGCCTGCATTACGTCGAGCTTCGCTTTTCGCCCGGTTATATGGCGATGGCGCATCAGTTACCGATTGCAGGCGTGGTTGAAGCCGTTATCGACGGCGTACGCGACGGCTGTAACACATTTGGCGTCGAGGCGCGACTCATTGGCATTATGAGCCGTACCTTCGGCGAGGCGGCATGTTTACAGGAGCTTGATGCGCTGCTGGCGCACAGAGAGAAGATCATCGCGTTGGATTTAGCCGGTGATGAGCTGGGCTTTCCCGGCAGTCTGTTTTTGTCGCACTTTAACCGGGCGCGCGATGCGGGCTGGCATATTACCGTTCACGCTGGCGAAGCCGCAGGACCGGAAAGTATCTGGCAGGCAATTCGCGAACTGGGGGCCGAACGTATCGGACATGGCGTAAAAGCCGTTGAAGATCGCGCGTTAATGGATTTTCTTGCGCAGCAACGTATCGGTATTGAATCCTGTCTGACCTCGAATATTCAGACCAGTACCGTCGCATCGCTGGCAGACCATCCGCTCAAAATCTTCCTTGAGCATGGCGTTCTCGCTAGTCTTAATACGGACGATCCGGCTGTTCAGGGCGTAGATATTATCCATGAATATCACGTTGCCGCGCCCGCGGCAGGCTTGAGCCGCGAACAGATTCGCCAGGCACAGATTAACGGTCTGGAAATGGCGTTCCTGAGCGATGGCGAAAAACGTGCGCTGCGCGAAAAAGTGGCCGCGGCATAAGATTGCTTTATTGACGCTAACGCCCTCTCTCCGCCTGCGGTTTAATGCTATCCCAGGCGGAGAAATGCTAAATCTCAGGCAAGACACAGCGTCGCGCGATGTTTTGCCGATTCCATGCCCAGTTCAATTAACTCCATAATTTGAATCGCCTGACTTGCCGGCACGGGATTTTCACCATTACCGTTTAACGCATCGCGGATGGCGGCATAATATGCCGGATAGTTACCCGGCAACGTAAGCCAGTTCTCTTCTTTGCGTGTCTCTCCCTCAACCAGGGTCAATACGCCGTCACGCATATCATATCCCCAGTCTTCCTGCGGTAAACGCTCGCCGTTTTTTAGCCGTTCTTCCTGGGGATCAAGGCCATATTTTACATAGCTGCCGCGCGAACCATGAACGATGTATCGCGCTGACTCCGCTGCGGCAAGCATCGTACCGTGCAAAATCACGCGGCGCTGAGGATAAGATAAAATCGCGTGGAAATAGTCCGTAGATTGCGCGCCCGGACGCAGTTGCGCTAAATCCACCGTCATGCTGACCGGCAGACCAAAAAGTTGAATGGTCTGATCCAACAAGTGCGGCGCCAGATCGTACCAGATACCACTTCCCGGCCCGCCTTGCTCGCGCCAGCGGTCGCGCACCTGAGGACGGAAACGATCAAAGTGGGATTCAAACAAAGACACCTCGCCGAGCACGCCATCCGCCAACAAGGCTTTCAGCGTCAAAAAATCGCTGTCCCAGCGGCGGTTATGGAAGACTGAAAGTACCCGGCCGGTGCTCCGCGCAAGCGCATCCAACTCTCGTGCCTGTGACAGTGTCACGGTAAAGGGCTTATCAACCACCACATGCTTACCGGCTTCCAGCGCGGCTTTCGCCAGCGGGAAATGGGTATCGTTGGGCGTCGGGATCACAATCAGGTCGATATGCGGATCGCTAAATAAATGTCGGGGCTCAGAGACCACGGACACCGCCGGCCAGTCTGCTTTCACTTTCGTTTCATCGCTGCTGGATACCGCCGCAAGTTCTAACCCTGGCGTTCCCATAATTAAGGGCGCATGAAAGGTTTTACTGGCGTAACCATAACCTATTAACCCAACGCGGATTTTGTCATTCATCTCACTGCCTCCGGTTTTAGATATCGCTATTCCACACCATCGTACCATTAGCCGCAATAGCGTCCTGACCAACAACGTAGCATCTGATGATTAACTTGTTACAGAACAGAGTTTGAAATCGTTCCCATCCCTCTTGCCGACCGTTCGCCAGGAAAGTAACATTTACTCTCTGTGTTTATGGATAAATCAAAGCAAATGTCGTCAATAATGAATCGTCTGATTGAATTAACAGGGTGGATAGTTCTCGTTATCTCGGTCATTCTTTTAGGTATTGCCAATCATATTGACAATTACCAACCGCCAGAACCCGTTGCTTCCGTTCAGAAGAAGTAAGCATCAGATAACGCAAAGGCGTTTTCGCACGGCACGGTGAACGGTGTCGTAAGGCGTGCCGGGAAAAGTCAAAAATCGGCCAAAAAAACGAAATATGTTCTATCCTGGTCTGACGTTTATTGCCTGTTGTAGGAAAGCGCGTTAACCTTTCGCCCCAGGCGCCATTTGGCGCCTGACTCTTTACCGGTAAGAATATTCCCGTTTTACCTGCACCCCTGACCTCTCACTGGTGCGATTTTGTTTATTTTTTATCAGTGACTACTTCGTTGGCATTATATTTAATATGGATCAACTTTATATGACTGTTCAGGATTATCTATTAAAATTCCGCAAAATTAGTTCGCTCGAAAGTCTGGAAAAACTGTTCGACCACCTTAACTATACCCTTACTGATGACAGGGATATTGTTAATATGTATCGCGCTGCGGATCACCGCCGTGCCGAACTGGTCTCCGGAGGACGCTTGTTTGATGTAGGTCAGGTCCCGCAATCCGTCTGGCGCTATGTGCAATAAAGAAAGTAGCGTTTGACATTAAAAACCTTATAATATTTGCCCCAAAATGAGCGGCATAACCGTTAACGCGCGTAACCCCGGAGAAGATATGACCACAACACCGCCACAACGAATCGGAGGCTGGCTTCTTGGCCCGTTAGCCTGGCTGTTAGTCGCGTTGTTGAGCGCCTCGCTGGCGTTATTACTCTACGTTATGGCGCTTGCCACACCGCAAACGTTCAAGACGCTTAGCGGACAGGAAACCGGTAATTTACTGCTATGGGGCATTTCATTTATTACCGCTATCGCTATGTGGTACTATACCCTGTGGTTGACGATTGCATTCTTCAAGCGCAGACGCTGCGTGCCGAAGCATTACATTATCTGGCTGCTGGTGTCGGTTTTACTGGCGGTTAAAGCATTTGCCTTTTCGCCCGTATCAGATGCCTTTGCCGTGCGCCAGCTACTCTTTCCACTGTTGGCGACGGCGCTCATTGTACCTTATCTCAAACGTTCAGCGCGCGTCAAAACAACGTTTGTTAATCCGTAATAACCCTACAGTTAACCTGTTGTCGCCTGTGGTAGTTTGACAGATAATAGGCGGCTTTTTTATTTCAGGCCGAAACATGACTGATTACCTGCTGCTCTTTGTCGGAACTGTACTGGTCAATAACTTTGTACTGGTCAAGTTTCTGGGCCTTTGTCCCTTTATGGGCGTATCCAAAAAGTTGGAAACCGCCATGGGGATGGGCCTGGCGACGACCTTTGTCATGACGCTGGCGTCGATATGCGCCTGGCTTATCGACACCTGGATACTTATTCCGCTGGATCTGATTTATCTGCGGACGCTGGCCTTTATCCTCGTCATTGCCGTGGTCGTGCAATTTACCGAAATGGTTGTACGAAAAACCAGCCCGGCATTATACCGCTTGTTAGGCATCTTCTTACCACTGATTACCACTAACTGTGCGGTTCTGGGCGTAGCGTTACTGAATATTAATCTCGGTCATCACTTTCTTCAGTCGGCGCTGTACGGATTTTCCGCCGCCGTCGGTTTTTCATTGGTAATGGTTCTGTTCGCCGCCATCCGCGAACGCCTTGCCGTGGCGGATGTGCCGGCGCCTTTTCGTGGTAACGCGATAGCGTTGATTACCGCAGGATTAATGTCTTTGGCCTTTATGGGCTTTAGTGGTTTGGTGAAGTTGTAATGAATACTGTCTGGATTGCCGTTGGCGCCCTGACCTTTCTGGGCCTGGTGTTCGGCGCCATTCTGGGTTATGCCTCTCGCCGATTCGCGGTTGAAGATGACCCGGTAGTTGAAAAAATCGATGCAATTTTGCCACAGAGCCAGTGTGGTCAGTGCGGCTATCCCGGTTGCCGTCCCTACGCCGAAGCCGTGGGTCTCCAGGGTGAGAAAATCAATCGTTGCGCGCCCGGCGGCGAGGGCGTCATGCTGAAAATTGCAGAGCTGCTAAACGTAGAGCCGCAGCCATGCGATGGTGAAGAACAGCAGGCCGCGCCGGTACGTATGCTGGCAATTATTGATGAAAATAACTGCATTGGTTGCACAAAATGCATTCAGGCCTGCCCGGTTGACGCTATCGTCGGCGCAACGCGCGCCATGCACACGGTCATGAGCGATCTCTGTACCGGCTGTAATCTGTGTGTCGCTCCGTGTCCGACGCACTGCATCGAATTACGTCCGGTGAATGAGACGCCCGACAGTTGGAAATGGGATTTGAACACCATTCCCGTTCGCATCATTCCCGTGGAACAACATGCTTAAACTATTTTCTGCTTTCAAAAAAGATAAAATCTGGGATTTCGACGGCGGTATTCATCCTCCCGAAATGAAGGCCCAGTCAAACGGCACGCCGCTGCGCCAGGTGCCTTTAGCACCGCGCTTCGTTATCCCCTTAAAACAGCACATTGGCGCTGAGGGCGAGCTGTGCGTTAGCGTCGGCGATCGCGTGCTGCGCGGCCAGGCGCTCACCCGTGGACGTGGGAGAATGCTGCCGGTACACGCGCCCACCTCCGGGACGGTTATCGCTATTGCGCCCCACTCGACGGCGCATCCTTCGGCGCTGGCGGAGTTAAGCGTCATCATTGATGCCGACGGCGAGGACCGCTGGATTGAGCGCGAGGGCTGGTCTGATTACCGTGCCCACAGCCGTGAAGCGCTCATTGAACGCATTCATCAGTATGGCGTTGCCGGGCTTGGTGGCGCAGGGTTTCCCACCGGCGTTAAATTGCAGGGCGGCGGCGATAAAATCACCACGCTTATTATTAATGCCGCAGAGTGCGAACCTTACATTACGGCGGACGATCGTCTGATGCAGGACTGCGCCGCGCAGATTGTGGAAGGTATCCGCATCCTGGCGCATATTCTGCAACCGCGTGAGGTATTAATCGGCATTGAAGATAACAAACCGCAGGCTATTTCCATGCTGCGCGCCGTACTGGCTGACGCCCACGATATTTCGTTACGTGTTATCCCAACCAAATACCCTTCCGGCGGTGCAAAACAGCTCACTCAGATACTGACGGGAAAACAGGTTCCCCACGGCGGGCGCTCCTCTGATATTGGCGTGCTGATGCAAAACGTCGGTACGGCTTATGCCATTAAACGCGCCGTGGTTGACGGCGAACCGATCACAGAACGCGTCGTCACCTTAACGGGTGAAGCGGTAAGCCGTCCGGGTAACGTCTGGGCGCGGCTCGGCACTCCCGTTCGTCATTTGCTTAACGATGCCGGTTTCTGCCCTTCCGCCGACCAAATGGTCATCATGGGCGGTCCGTTAATGGGATTCACCCTTCCCTGGCTTGACGTACCGGTTGTAAAAATCACCAACTGCCTGCTGGCGCCATCCGTGACTGAAATGGGAACGCCTCAGGAAGAGAAAAGCTGTATTCGTTGCAGCGCTTGCGCTGACGCTTGCCCTGCCGACCTTTTACCGCAGCAGCTTTATTGGTTCAGCAAAGGGCAGCAGCATGACAAGGCTACCACTCACCATATTGCCGATTGTATAGAATGTGGCGCCTGCGCCTGGGTCTGCCCCAGTAATATTCCGCTCGTCCAATATTTCCGTCAGGAAAAAGCGGAGATTAATGCAATAAGGCTTGAAGAAAAACGCGCCGCCGAAGCAAAAGCGCGTTTTGAGGCTCGTCAGGCAAGACTGGAGCGCGAAAAAGCCGCCCGCCTTGCACGCCACAAGAGTGCGGTCGTACAACCTGCGGCAAAAGATCAGGATGCCATTGCCGCTGCGCTGGCACGGGTAAAAGAGAAACAGGCGCAGGCCACGCAGCCGGTGATTATTCAGGCTGGTAGTCTGCCGGACAATAGCGCCGCGATCGCGGCCCGTGAAGCACGTAAAGCGCAAGCGCGCGCTAAACAAGCCGGTCATACGATGGCTGACAGCGCGATATCTGGCGACGATCCGCGCAAAGCCGCAGTGGAGGCAGCTATCGCCCGCGCCAAAGCCCGTAAGCAGGAACAGCAGGCCGTAAAACCTGTCGAACAGGTCGACCCGCGCAAAGCCGCGGTGGAGGCAGCTATCGCCCGTGCCAAAGCCCGCAAGCAGGAACAGCAGGCCGTAAGTGAACCTGTCGAACCGGTCGATCCGCGCAAAGCCGCGGTGGAGGCAACTATCGCCCGTGCCAAAGCCCGCAAGCAGGAACAGCAGGCCGTAAGCATTCCTGTCGAACCGGTCGACCCGCGCAAAGCCGCGGTGGAAGCGGCTATCGCCCGCGCCAAAGCCCGCAAGCAGGAACAGCAAGCCGTAAGCGTCCCGGTCGACCCGGTCGACCCGCGCAAAGCCGCGGTTGCTGCGGCGATCGCCCGCGTCCAGGCAAAAAAAGCAGCACAGCAGCAGGTTGTTAACGAGGACTAAATGGTATTCAGAATCGCAAGCTCGCCTTATACCCATAACCAGCGCCAGACATCGCGAATCATGTTGCTGGTGTTAATCGCCGCTCTGCCGGGGATTGCCGCGCAGACGTGGTTTTTTGGTTGGGGAACGCTTTTCCAGATCGTTCTGGCTGCCATCACGGCGCTCGTCGCAGAAGCCATTGTCCTTAGGCTGCGCAAACAATCGGTCGCCAGCCACCTGCAGGATTATTCCGCGTTATTGACGGGGCTTTTGCTGGCGGTCAGTATCCCTCCGCTCGCGCCCTGGTGGATGGTCGTGCTGGGAACGGGATTCGCCATTATTATCGCCAAACAGTTATATGGCGGGCTGGGACAAAACCCCTTTAATCCGGCAATGATCGGTTACGTGGTGCTATTAATCTCCTTTCCGGTGCAAATGACAAGCTGGTTGCCGCCTTATGAAATAGCCGCAACAACGCCCGATATGCTGGACACGTTGCGGATGATTTTTACCGGGCATACCGCCAGCGGCGGCGATATGACGCTGCTACGTATAGGAATTGACGGTATCAGCCAGGCGACGCCGCTGGATACGTTTAAAACGTCCTTGCGCGCCGGGCATTCCGTTGAGCAAATTATGCAGTACCCGATATACAGCGGCATGCTGGCCGGCGTAGGCTGGCAGTGGGTTAACCTCGCCTGGCTTGTCGGCGGCGTATTCCTGCTGTGGCAAAAAGCTATCCGCTGGCATATCCCGGTCAGTTTTCTGCTCACGCTGGCGCTATGCGCCGCGTTAGGTTGGCTTTTCTCGCCCGCTACGCTGGCCTCGCCACAGTTGCATCTTCTGTCAGGCGCCACCATGCTGGGCGCGTTTTTTATCTTAACGGATCCGGTTACCGCCTCCACGACCAACCGTGGACGTTTAATTTTCGGCGCGCTGGCTGGGGTATTAGTGTGGCTGATTCGTAGCTTCGGCGGTTATCCGGACGGCGTTGCTTTTGCTGTCCTGTTGGCGAATATCACGGTTCCTCTGATCGACTACTACACGCGCCCCCGCGTCTATGGACATCGCAAAGGATAAACCATGCTGAAAACGATTCGTAAACACGGTATTACGCTGGCGCTTTTTGCCGCAGGCTCTACGGGATTGACCGCGGTGATTAATCAGATGACCAAATCAACCATTCACGAACAAGCGCTGCAGCAACAGCATGCCTTGTTCGATCAGGTATTGCCGCCAGATCGTTACAATAATAATCTGCAAGAGAGTTGTTATCTGGTTGATGCGCCCGCTCTCGGCAAAGGCATACACCGTGTTTTTATCGCTCGCAAGGATGATAAACCCGTAGCGGCCATCATTGAGGCCACCGCGCCAGATGGCTATTCCGGCGCTATCCAGCTTATCGTCGGCGCAGATTTCAATGGTACCATCCTGGGGACGCGCGTGACGGAACATCATGAGACGCCAGGATTGGGTGATAAAATTGAGCGCCGTTTGTCTGACTGGATTACCCACTTTAGCGGTAAAACCATCAGCGGTGAAAATGATACGCACTGGGCGGTGAAAAAAGATGGCGGTGATTTTGATCAATTTACCGGGGCGACAATAACGCCGCGCGCCGTGGTGAATGCAGTTAAACGCGCCGGGCTGTACGCCGAATCACTGCCCGCTCAGCTCCCCCATTTAACCGCCTGTGGAGAATAACCATGAGCGAAATAAAAGATATTGTTGTTCAGGGGTTATGGAAAAATAACTCCGCTCTGGTGCAGCTACTTGGCCTGTGCCCATTACTGGCGGTGACGTCTACGGCAACCAATGCTCTGGGGCTGGGTCTGGCCACGACGCTGGTATTAACGCTGACCAACCTGACGGTTTCCGCACTACGTCGCTGGACGCCGGCAGAAATCCGTATCCCGATTTACGTTATGATCATTGCCTCGGTGGTAAGCGCCGTACAGATGCTGATCAATGCCTATGCATTCGGTTTGTATCAGTCTTTAGGGATTTTTATTCCGCTGATTGTAACGAACTGCATTGTTGTCGGTCGCGCCGAAGCGTTTGCCGCGAAAAAAGGACCGTGGCTTTCCGCGTTGGACGGTTTTTCCATCGGCATGGGCGCGACAGGCGCGATGTTCGTGCTGGGCTCGCTGCGCGAGATCCTCGGGAATGGCACGCTTTTCGATGGCGCGGATAGCCTGCTGGGAGGCTGGGCAAAAGTATTACGGGTCGAGATATTTCACACCGACTCGCCTTTCCTGCTGGCGATGCTACCGCCAGGCGCGTTTATCGGCCTGGGACTCATGCTGGCGGTAAAATATCTTATTGATGAAAAAATGAAGAAACGCCGCGCCGAAACCGCGCCTTCCGCTGTTCCGGCAGGTGAAACAGGGAAAGTCTGATGAACAAAGCAAAAAGGCTGGAAATTCTGACGCGCCTGCGCGACAACAATCCGCACCCCACAACAGAACTCAATTTCACGTCGCCGTTTGAGTTGCTGATTGCCGTGTTGCTTTCCGCCCAGGCAACTGACGTCAGCGTGAACAAGGCTACCGCCAAACTTTACCCGGTTGCCAATACGCCAGCCGCGATGCTGGAACTGGGCGTAGAGGGCGTGAAATCCTATATCAAAACCATCGGCTTATTTAACAGTAAAGCGGAAAACGTGATTAAGACCTGCCGTATTTTACTGGACAAGCATAATGGCGAAGTGCCGGAGGATCGGGCGGCGCTGGAAGCGCTTCCTGGCGTGGGACGTAAAACGGCTAACGTGGTGCTGAATACCGCCTTCGGCTGGCCAACCATCGCTGTTGATACGCATATATTTCGTGTATGTAACCGAACGCAGTTCGCGCCGGGTAAAAATGTCGAGCAGGTAGAAGAGAAGCTACTGAAAGTGGTGCCGAATGAGTTCAAAGTGGACTGTCATCACTGGTTAATTTTGCATGGACGCTATACCTGTATCGCCCGAAAACCCCGCTGCGGCTCCTGCCTCATTGAAGATCTTTGCGAATACAAAGAAAAAGTCGATATTTGATATTGTCGGAGTGCGTCCGTCACGCCAGCGCACTCCCACCTTCTGCCTGGATCTATTTTAGCCATTAATCATTCCAGTCTCTGTCCTTTTTCTGATGTAATGTGCTTTCGTTTTCCCCCCACGTCAGGTTAATCATTTTTTAATCGCAAAAATTTCTATCTATCCGTGATCAGGATCACTTTGATAACTTCATGTGAAATTTAGTGACATCTAAGGTTACATTTACAACCGGATAGACTGACGCCCCGTTTTCACTACAAAACATTACTCTGCCATTTTTTCAGATAATGGCCTATATCACTGCCTTTTACCTTAAATAGCAGAAGATATCGCCTTTCACCCAAAATTATGGCCTTTTCGCAGTGTAATAATCTGCCATTCTTCAAATGAAAAAATTTAACTCTGGATAACATTTCTGACGCCGGACGATTCAACCAGAGGAGTTATATGTAACAGATTATTACAAAGGTCTTGTCTGGAGAGGAAAGATAGTGAACATTACCTGCCGTTTCCCCTCCAATATAACAATCGGACGGATGAGTCTGACTCATCACGCGCCAGACAATCCCTGTTAATACGGGGCGTAAAAAAGAGGTAAAAGTGTCTACTGCAAACAATAAACCAACTGAAAGCGTCAGTTTGAACGCTTTCAAACAACCGAAGGCGTTCTATCTCATCTTCTCGATAGAGTTATGGGAGCGTTTTGGTTATTACGGCCTGCAAGGCATTATGGCCGTCTACCTGGTAAAACAACTGGGTATGTCAGAAGCGGATTCCATCACCCTTTTCTCTTCCTTCAGTGCACTGGTGTACGGCCTGGTCGCGATTGGCGGTTGGTTAGGTGATAAAGTTCTGGGTACCAAACGCGTTATTATGCTGGGTGCCGTGGTGCTGGCTATCGGTTATGCGCTGGTCGCATGGTCTGGCCATGACGCTGGCGTCGTCTATATGGGCATGGCGGCTATCGCTGTGGGTAACGGTCTGTTTAAAGCTAACCCGTCTTCCCTGTTGTCTACCTGTTATGCGAAGGACGATCCGCGTCTCGACGGCGCTTTTACGATGTATTATATGTCCGTCAACATCGGCTCCTTCTTCTCTATGCTCGCGACGCCGTGGCTGGCGGCGCGTTATGGCTGGAGCACCGCGTTTGCGCTTAGCGTCGTCGGTATGCTGATAACCGTCGTTAACTTTGCTTTCTGCCAGCGCTGGGTGAAAAGCTACGGTTCCAAACCCGACTTTGAACCGATCAACTTCCGTAACCTGCTGCTGACGATCGTGGGCATTGTCGTGCTGATTGCGGTTGCCACCTGGCTGCTGCACAACCAGGATATCGCGCGTATGGTGCTGGGCGTAATCGCTCTTGGCATCGTCATTATCTTCGGTAAAGAAGCGTTTTCCATGCACGGCGCGGCTCGCCGTAAAATGATCGTCGCCTTTATTTTGATGCTGCAGGCGATTATCTTCTTTGTACTGTATAGCCAAATGCCGACGTCGCTGAACTTCTTTGCCATTCGTAACGTCGAGCACTCTATTCTCGGTATCGCTTTCGAACCGGAACAGTATCAGGCTCTGAACCCGTTCTGGATCATTATCGGCAGCCCGATTCTGGCCGCTATCTATAACAGGATGGGCGATACGCTGCCGATGCCGATGAAATTCGCCATTGGTATGGTGCTGTGTTCCGGCGCATTCCTGATTCTGCCGCTGGGCGCCAAATTTGCGAACGATGCTGGCATCGTATCCGTAAACTGGCTGATCGTGAGCTATGGTCTGCAAAGTATCGGTGAGCTGATGATCTCCGGTCTGGGACTGGCGATGGTCGCACAGTTGGTTCCGCAGCGTCTTATGGGCTTCATCATGGGTAGTTGGTTCCTGACAACGGCAGGCGCTAACATCATCGGCGGTTATGTCGCCAACCTGATGGCCGTGCCGAGTGACGTGACTGACCCACTGATGTCCCTGGAAGTCTATGGTCGCGTATTTATGCAGATTGGCGTAGCAACCGCAGTTATCGCCGTCCTGATGCTGCTGACAGCGCCTAAGCTGAACCGTATGACCCAGGACGATGATACCGCTGAGAAAGGCTCTAAAGCCGCTACAGTTTAATTTTCCGGGAAACAACATTCAGGCCGCTAACTGTGCGTTAGCGGCTTTTTTTTTGCCCGTCCCCGCACTACCATACTTTAAACCTCAGCAAAAAGGAGTTACCGATGAAACTGTTCTACAAACCGGGTGCCTGCTCTCTTGCTTCCCACATTATCCTGCGCGAAATTGGCAAAGACTTTACGCTTGATGGCGTCGATCTCGCAAAAAAACGCCTGGAAAACGGTGATGATTACCTGGCAGTAAACCCTAAAGGACAGGTTCCGGCTCTGCTTCTGGATGACGGCACGCTGTTGACTGAAGGCGTCGCCATTATGCAGTACCTCGCCGACAGCGTCCCCGACCGACAGCTTCTGGCGCCTGTAAGTAGCCTTGCTCGCTATCATACGCTGGAATGGCTCAACTATATTGCAACGGAACTGCATAAAGGTTTTACCCCGCTGTTCCGCCCTGACACGCCGGAAATGCTTAAACCCGCCGTTCGCGCCGGTCTGGAAAAGAAATTTCAGTATGTTGATGAGTCGCTTTCAGACGACCAGTGGATTTGCGGCCAGCGTTTTACCATCGCAGACGCTTATCTGTTTACCGTATTGCGTTGGGCATATGGCGTAAAACTGAATATGGACGGGTTAACGCATATTGAAAGTTATATGCAGCGTGTCGCGGAAAGACCGACCATTGCGGCAGCGCTTAAAGCGGAAGGACTGAATTAATGTCATGTTGCCGGATAGCTCGCAGTACCGCCATCCGGCATCTTTTCAGCAGCAATAATTAGAGCCGCGTTGCGCTGAAGTAATGTTCAGGATTAGCGATCCGATCCTGGGCCGCCACGACCTGCAGTTCGTACTCCTGCATCGTTTTGGTGGCGATCATAATCTCATATACTGCCGCCGTAACGTGCTCCAGCGCCTGCTGCAACGTCGCGCCCTGCAAAAGTTTGACCAGCAATAAACCACTGGTGACATCGCCAACGCCAACCGGCTGACGTGAGCCGAAATCCACCAGCGGACGGCTAATATGCCAGGCTTCCTGCGCTGTCACCAGCAGCATTTCAAAGCGTTCTGAACTGTAACCGGCACGGGCGAGATGTTTTACCAGTACAATCTCTGGCCCCTGAGCAATCAGTTCACGCGCCGCCTGCACGGCGTCATTCACATTATTAACGCTATGTTTGCTGAGAATTTCCAGTTCAATCAGGTTAGGCGCGATAATATCGCTGGCGGGTAGCGCATAACGCACATGGAACTCTGCGACGCCGGGCGCCACGATACAGCCCTTTTCCGGATGCCCCATCACAGGATCGCAGAAATATTTTGCCTGCGGATTTGCCGCTTTAACCTGGCGCACAATACCGAGAATGTGTTCTCCCTGCTCGGCAGATCCCAGGTAACCGCTAAGTACGGCGTCGCAGTGCGCTAACTGACCAATGTCCGCAATCCCCTGGACAATCTCAGTCAGATGGCTGGGCGGCATGACACAGCCGGTCCATTTACCATATTGCGTGTGGTTAGAAAACTGAACGGTATTCAGCGGCCAAACATTCGCGCCAAGACGACGCATGGGAAATTCGGCAGCGCTGTTGCCCGCATGTCCGAAAACAACATGGGACTGGATAGCGAGGATATTCTTCATTTTTTTACCTGAACATCAAAAATAAGGGAGTGATTTCTCACTCCCTGTTACTTAATGCCTTATTTCCAGCAAATCAGACAATAGTTCTTTTTGCCGCGACGCAATAAGGTATAGCGGCCAAACAGACGGTCCTCATCGTTAAAGATGTATTCAGGATCGGATTGTTTTTCACTATTGATAGTGACTGCGTTGGAGGCGATAGTCTTACGCGCCTGACCACGCGACGGCTGGAGTTCGGCGTCTACCAGCGCCTGCATCAGATCGGTGCCTTTTTCCAGTTCGATCATCGGCACGCCGTCCTGAGCGAGTTGCTCAAAATCCGCTTCGCTCAGTTCGCCCAGGTTGCCGTTAAAGAGGCTTTCAGTAATACGTTTTGCCGCAACCAGCCCCTCTTCGCCGTGAACCAGACGCGTCACCTGCTCGGCCAGCACATACTGAGCGCGCGGCGCTTTACCGCTGTTTTTATCTTCTTCTTCCAGGGCATTGATCTCTTCAATGTCCATAAAAGTGAAGAATTTCAGGAAACGATAAACATCGGCATCCGCGGTATTAATCCAGAACTGGTAGAATTTGTACGGACTGGTTTTCTTCGGGTCCAGCCAGACAGCGCCGCCTTCGGTTTTACCAAATTTCGTGCCGTCAGCTTTGGTGATCAGCGGAACGGTCAAACCAAATACCTGATTCTGGTGAAGACGACGGGTCAGGTCGATACCGGAAGTGATGTTCCCCCACTGGTCAGAACCGCCAATCTGTAAGGCAACGCCGTGCAGTTTATTCAGACAAGCGAAGTCGTACCCCTGTAGCAGGTTATAAGAGAACTCCGTGAAAGAGATACCCTGATCGTCACGGTTCAGACGCTGCTTCACCGCTTCTTTGTTGATCATCTGATTAACGGAAAAATGTTTACCGATATCGCGCAGGAAAGTCAGCACATTCATGCTGCCGAACCAGTCATAGTTATTGGCCGCGATGGCGGAGTTTTCGCCGCAATCAAAGTCCAGGAATGGGGCAACCTGTTTACGAATTTTCGCCACCCACTCCTGAACGGTCTCTTCAGTGTTCAGTTTACGCTCGGCGGCTTTAAAGCTCGGGTCGCCAATCAGACCGGTCGCTCCGCCTACCAGCGCAACAGGTTTATGCCCTGCCTGCTGGAAGCGTTTCAGGCATAACAATGGAACCAGATGCCCCAAATGCAAGCTGTCAGCGGTAGGATCGAAGCCGCAATAGAGCGCGATCGGGCCTTGCGCCAGTCGCTCTGCCAACGCGTCTTCGTCCGTCACCTGGGCTACCAGCCCCCGCTCTTGCAATTGTTTAATCAAGTTACTGCTTGCCATCAAAATCTCCATGTATAAAACGACTGCACCTTTGCCGGTACACGACTTTTCGCCAGACGCGAAAGAGACATAGCATAAAACGGCGGATTCATCCGCACCAGTGCTTAAAACAAGAATTTTGCATCTTTAGGGCGCAAGACGGTCGATTTTCCACGCGCCGTCGTCGCGTTGGTATAAAAAGCGATCGTGCAGACGATGTTCGCCGCCCTGCCAGAACTCCATCTGTTCGATACTCACGCGAAAACCGCCCCAGAAGCTGGGCAACGGAACTTCGCCCTGTTGAAACTTCTGCTTGAGCTCCAGGAATTTGCTTTCAAGGATACCGCGCGCGGAAATGCGGCTGGATTGTTTAGAGACCCATGCGCCGATCTGGCTATCACGCGGACGGCTGTGGAAATACCTCACCACCTCAAGTGTGGAGAGACGCTCGGCTTTGCCTGTCACCATCACCTGGCGTTCAAGCATATGCCAGGGAAATAACAGACTGATACGCGGATTGTGCTCAATTTGATGCGCCTTGCGGCTTCCCAGGTTGGTATAAAAGACCAGGCCTTTTTCGTCATAATGCTTGAGCAACACAATACGCTGGTACGGTTGCCCCTTGTCATCTACGGTCGCTACAACCATTGCCGTCGGATCGGCCAGCCGGGCGTCGCACGCCTGCCCAAGCCAGCGCTCAAACAAGATTAACGGTTCAGCGGGTAAATCGCGGCGACGCAAGCCGCCTTTCGTGTATTCACGGCGCAGATGCGCGATCTGCTGCAATTGGTCGTTATCAGACATGGCGTTGATCAGAAATAATCAGTGGGTGGCGCTATTGTGCGCCCCCGTAATGAAAATCTCAACGCTTCGGATTTTGTAACTGACAGTTATTTAGCACAATTCTGTCTCGTTTATAGACTGTGGCACGCTCACCTTGCGACCAGAAAACATAAATCCCGTCGGTATAACGCGCGCCCGAGGCCGAGATTCCTTGCTTCAGGGCCAGCAGCTTATTGTCATAAACAAAACTGACTTCTTCACGCGGGTTATTGACTTTAACGGTAAGCGGCTTCTCATCACACTGGTATTCCAGTGTATCCGTTTGCATACGTTCAACAAATTGTTGATAAACGCTACAGCCGGTCAGAAGCACAGGTAAACACATTATTACTATCTTTTTCATAGGTATATCCCGAAAGCTCTCCTGCTTCTGGAGGGGCAAACGCCCCTTCCTGACCTTCCTAGTTTACCGATATATCGTCCGGGAAAAATTCAGTTAACTCTGAGTTCTTGGGTTAGCAGGGTAAACAGCGCCTAAAACACTGGCTTCTGTAGCGCCCGTCACGGAAGGTAAATTTCCCGGCAGGCCCGCGAGGGTTCGCCATGCAAGCCATGCAAAAGCCAACGCCTCCATATCATCGCCACTGATCCCCGCCTTATCGGTGGTCGAAACCTCGATACCCGGCAACAGCGCTGCCAGACGAGCCATCACTAACGGATTCCGGCTTCCGCCGCCACAGACCATCAGCCGCTCGCAGCCGCCGTTGAGCAGCACCTGTTGGGCGATGGAGACCGCCGTCAGCTCAGCCAGCGTGGCCTGTACATCGCGCGCGCCTGCGCCGGGGAAAGCCATAAGGTGACGATCTAACCAGCCATAGTTGAAGTATTCGCGTCCTGTACTTTTGGGCGCCGACGCAGCAAAGTACGGATCGCTCAACATTTTTTGCAGCAATGGAAGAATAACCTGACCTTCTTTCGCCCATGCCGCGTCTTTGTCGTAGGGCTGCGCGCATTGCCGCCAAATCCACGCATCCATCAACATATTGCCCGGCCCCGTATCGTATCCGCGCACCGCCTGCCCGGGGAAAAGCAGAGATAAATTGGCGATACCGCCGATATTCAGGACCATCCGTTTTTCCGTCGGATGTCCCAACAGCGCGTGATGAAAAGCGGGCACCAGCGGCGCGCCTTGTCCGCCCAGCGCAATATCCCGCCGCCGAAAATCGCCGACCACCGTAATCCCCGTATGGGCGACGATATGATTATTATCGCCAATTTGCAGAGTATGCGGGGCATCTCCGCTCGGTTCATGCCAGACCGTTTGCCCATGACAACCAATGGCGACGATATCCCGCGGCTGCAAACGTTGTTGCGCTAACAGCGCATTAACCGCCTGTGCAAAAAGCCGGCCTAACTGGGTATCAAGCTGACCGAGTTGCGAGAGCGTAAGCGGCTGCCCCTGACAAATATCAAGAATGCCTTTTTTCAGATGAACGGGAATAGGCCAGGTGAGACTTGCCTGTTGCGCAACCATTGTTTCATCAATTGCCGCCAGTACAACATCAACGCCATCAAGGCTGGTTCCGGACATAACGCCAATAAAACGGCCCGATTTCATACCTCTTCCTTTTAAGCTGGGTTAAGCCTTAACACTCGGCATAACGTATTTTGACATGCTATGCCTGCGTCACGTTTTTTGCCGTGCCGTCCACGGATATCAATAACCTATCTTTTCTTGCTTCCCACTTCGTTTAAGGTTAGTTAATGAACTTCTGATTATGATTTTTACATTCTTTCAGCAGAAGATATGACCTTAACTGCATAAATGCCATATAATTTAGCTATAGGGATGCTGAAATAGCGTTTCGTGAAGAACAGGAGATTGGTAAATGATTAAACGTGTACTGGCCGTTTCACTGATGGGGTTATCCTTAGCTGGATGTGTTAACAATGATAGCCTTTCGGGCGATGTGTATACCGCATCCGAGGCTAAACAAGTTCAGAATGTAACGTACGGTACTATCGTTAACGTTCGTCCGGTTCAAATTCAGGGCGGTGATGATTCTAACGTGATTGGCGCTATCGGCGGCGCGGTGTTGGGCGGATTCCTCGGCAACACTATCGGCGGCGGTACTGGTCGTTCACTGGCGACCGCGGCAGGCGCGGTGGCTGGCGGCGTAGCGGGCCAGGGCGTCCAGGGCGCAATGAATAAAACCCAGGGTGTGGAACTGGAAATTCGTAAAGACGATGGCAACACCATTATGGTTGTGCAGAAACAAGGAAATACGCGTTTCGCGGCAGGTCAGCGTGTCGTGCTGGCCAGCAACGGCAGCCAGGTTACTGTCTCTCCACGCTAAAACAGGCTTTACGTGTGGTCACATGACCACACGTATGCCCCTGCGCCTCAATCGTGAGAGTGCAATTCCATAATGTTGTGTTCAAGTTTGGCGATAAGTTTAATCAGAAGCTCAATCTCCTCTGAAGAAATCCCGTCCAAAATTTCACCGCGCGTTTTATGAATGACCGCTTCCATCTCGGTGATCAGCGGCTCCGCTTTCTCAGTCAGTTTAATGCGCTTAGCGCGACGATCGCTAGCGCAGGTTTGCCGCGAAATTAGCCCCTTATCTTCAAGTTGATCCAACGTGCGTACCAGCGATGGCTGCTCAATGCCTATCGCTTTAGCCAATTGAATCTGCGACTGGTCAGGCGGCAATTGATGAATATTGTGCAGCGTGACCCAATGTGTCTGCGTCAATTCCAGAGGCTTGAGGCGATGGTCAATCAGAGCACGCCAAATGCGCACCAACCGTGCCAGATCAGAACCTAGTGGCGATTCCAATTTCATCTCCTTATAATTAGCTTGCTAAGTTATTATACTGATTTTAGAATAGTGTGCAGTATTTGCATTCTCAAAACAAATGTATTGCTAAATTTGCTTACCAATAGACATTTTTTCAGACATAGTGCGCAATCGGCACCTATAGCTTCGGTTTTGGCTAAAACTAAAGCATCGTCGTCTGACGCAAAGGAACATTGCTTGTGAAGTGTATACTCAACGCCACAGGATTGCCCTTACAAGATCTCATGTTGGGAGCATCTGTTTACTTTCCGCCGTTCTTTAAAGCCTTCGCGCTTGGATTCGTTATCTGGTTGTTTATTCACCGACTCCTGCGTGAATGGATATACTCTGGTGAAATCTGGCATCCCCTGTTAATGGATCTCTCCCTCTTTACGCTTTGCGTGTGTCTGGGCCTCGTTTTACTGATCGCGTGGTAAATATGTCATTAAAAACAATAAAATATTTTTCTACTCTCATTGTCGCCGTCATCGCCGTTCTGGCCGCGTGGTGGTTATGGAATTACTATATGCAGTCGCCGTGGACGCGCGATGGTAAAATCCGCGCGGAACAGGTCAGCGTAACGCCGCAGGTCTCTGGCAGCATTACCCAACTCAATGTCAAAGATAATCAGTTCGTCAACGCGGGGGACATTCTTTTTGTCATTGATAAAACGCCCTTCCATATTGCGGAACTTAACGCGCAGGCGCAGTTGGCCAAAGCGCACTCCGATCTGGCAAAAGCGAATAATGAAGCCGAGCGACGTCGACATTTATCGCGTAACTACATTTCTGCTGAAGATCTGGATAGCGCCAATCTGAATGTTAAAGCGATGCAAGCCAGCGTAGATGTCGCACTGGCAACGTTAAAACAGGCGCAGTGGCAGCTTAGCCAGACAGAAGTAAAAGCGCCGGTATCCGGCTGGGTGACCAACCTTTCCACGCGTACCGGTGATTATGCCAGTACCGGTAAGCCGCTTTTCGCATTGGTAGATAGCCATTCATTTTATGTAATGGGATATTTCGAAGAAACCAAACTACGCCATATTCACGAAGGGGAGCCAGCATTAATAACGCTGTATAGTGGCAATATTAAGTTACAGGGTCACGTTGGCAGTATCGGGCGCGCTATTTACGACCAAAGCGTGGAGAGCGATTCCGGTTTAGTACCAGATATCAAACCCAACGTGCCGTGGGTACGTCTGGCGCAACGCGTTCCGGTGCGTATCGAATTTGACGCTTTGCCGCAGGATATCACGCTGGTCTCCGGCACTACCTGTAGCGTGGCGATTGGACACCGGTAATGAAACTCTCCCTGCCGGCACTGCGAAATACGCCCTGGGTTAAAGCAACCTCCGGCCAGTGGCGTTACGCGTTGCGTAATACTATTGCCATGTGTCTCGCGCTGACATTCGCTTATTATCTCAATCTGGATGAGCCCTACTGGGCGATGACTTCGGCCGCAGTGGTGAGCTTTCCGACCGTAGGCGGCGTAATCAGTAAAAGTCTGGGGCGTATTGCCGGGAGTTTACTCGGCGCGACCGCTGCGTTGATTATTGCCGGCCATACGCTAAATGAACCCTGGTTGTTCTTGTTTAGCATGGCCGCCTGGATCGGTTTTTGTACCTGGGCCTGCGCGCATTTTACCAATAATGCCGCTTATGCTTTCCAGTTGTCCGGCTACACGGCGGCGATCATCGCGTTCCCGATGGTCAATATTGTAGAAATCACGCAGTTGTGGGATATCGCCCAGGCGCGCGTATGTGAAGTTATCGTCGGCATCCTCTGCGGCGGCATGATGATGATGATTCTGCCCAGCACGTCGGATGGCACCGCCCTGCTCACCGCGTTGAAAAACATGCATGCGCGCTTGCTGGAACATGCCAGTCTACTTTGGCAGCCGGATACCACCGACGCCATCCGCTCAGCGCATGAGGGCGTCATTGGGCAAATCCTGACCATGAACCTGTTGCGTATTCAGGCTTTCTGGAGTCATTACCGTTTTCGCCGCCAGAATGCGTTGCTCAATTCATTGTTACATCAGCAATTACGGCTAACCAGCGTGATCTCCAGTCTGCGTAGAATGCTTTTAAACTGGCCGACGCCGCCGGAAAACAGCCGCGAAGTCATTGAACAACTCTTAGCTGCGCTGGCGAAACCGCGCGCGGACAGCTACACCGTGGCGCGGATTATTGCGCCGCTACGCCCGCAGGATGAACAGGATTATCGTCGCCTCGCGTTCTGGCAGCGATTACGCTATTTTTGCCAGTTATACCTGCGCAGCAGCCGCCAGTTATATCTAATCGAAAACGGTGCGCCGGTGGATAAAATCAACATCCGCCGCACTCCTGGCCTTGCGCGGCATACGGATAACGCAGAGGCCATCTGGAGCGGTGTGCGTACCTTTTGTACGCTCACGGTTATTGGCGCCTGGAGTATTGGCGCACAATGGGAATCAGGGTCCGGCGCATTAACACTGGCGGCGATCAGTTGCGTCCTCTACTCCATCGTCGCCACGCCGTTTAAGTCGCTCTCCTTATTGATGCGAACTTTAGTGCTGCTGTCCTTATTCAGTTTCGTGGTGAAATTTGGCCTGATGGTGCAAATCACCGATCTGTGGCAATTCTTACTTTTCCTTTTTCCGCTGTTCGTCACGATGCAACTGCTTAAACTACAGATGCCTAAGCTGGCGGGACTGTGGGGGCAGCTTATTGTCTTTATGGGCTCGTTCATCGCCGTGACCAATCCGCCAGTGTACGATTTCGCCGACTTCCTTAACGATAATACCGCTAAGATCGTCGGCGTCGCGATTTCCTGGCTGGCGTTTGCGATTTTGCGTCCCGGTTCCGATGCCGTAAAAAGTCGCCGCCATATCCGCGCGCTACGCCGGGATTTCGTCGATCAGCTTAGCCGTCACCCTTCCCATAGCGAAAGCGAGTTTGAATCGCTAACCTATCATCACGTCAGTCAGCTCAGTAACAGCCAGGATGCGCTGGCGCGCCGGTGGTTATTACGTTGGGGAGTGGTATTGCTGAACTGCTCGCATGTGGTGTGGCAGCTACGCGCCTGGGAGTCGCGTTCCGATCCGCTTTCCCGGGTGCGGGATATTTGTATCTCCCTGCTGCGCGATGTGATGAGCGAGCGCGGCGTGCAACAACGTCCGCTTGCCGCCACGCTACAGGAATTACAGCGTATCTGTGACACGCTCGCGCATCATCATCAACCCGCAGCGCATGAGCTGGCGGCGATTATCTGGCGTTTACACTGTTCGCTGTCACAGCTGGAGCAGGCGTCAGCGCAGGGAACGCTGTCTCCGGGTTATTTAATGACGCCGCAGGCGTAACGCGTCCCGCCGCCGCCAAGCGGTTTCGGTTGATCGGACATATTATCGCCGCCCACATGGATCATTAGCGCTTTATCTTTCACTTCATCAAGAGACTTCAGACGCGGCGCAGTAACCGGTTCGGTAGCGATACCATCATTATTAACGACTAACACCGGGAGATCGCCCAGATGTCCCTGGCCCTCCGGTCCTTCATGCTTGCCGGTATTTTGTGGGTCCAGATGACCACCAGCGGCTTCTGCCGCAACCGCTTTGCCATCTTTAATCGCGGGCTGGCAGCTACCTTTGGCATGAATGTGAAAACCATGCTCGCCAGGCGGTAACGCTTTAAGGTGCGGGGTAAATTTTAAGCCGCCTTCGGTTTCATCGATGACCACGGTGCCGATAGACTGTCCTACGCCTTGCGCCGTCACCAGATTCATCTCTACTTTCTCGCTTGCGGCCTGCGCACCCGCACAGGCCAGCAGCGTCACCATTGCTAAACTTAATCGCTTCATAAAACCTCCGTTACAAGTGGTAGCCTGTTAAGTGTAAACCACTGGCGGAAACATGAACGGAAAGTCAACGAGTTGGCGATTACGGCACGTCATAGCCCAATGCCGCCTTGCGGATTCGGAACCACTGTTGACGCGACAATGACAGCGTTTCCGCTTCTACCGCAGCGCGTACGCGTTCGATTTTACCCGAGCCAATAATCGGCAGCGGCTGCGACGGCAAACGTAAAATCCAGGCATAGACCACCTGTTCAATAGAACTGGCGTTGAGTTCTTGCGCGATAACGGAAAGCTCCTGTCGTAATGGCTGATAAGTCTCATCATTAAACAGCCGACCGCCGCCAAGACATGACCAGGCCATCGGACGAATACGCAGTTGCTGTAATTGATCTAATGTGCCGTCCAGCAACAAAGGCTGGTGAACTGGCGAGATCTCCACCTGGTTGGTCGCCAGGGTAAAAGGCAGGCGCGATTGCAGCAACGTAAATTGCGCTGGCGTAAAATTAGAGACGCCAAAATGGCGTACTTTGCCGCTTTGGTGCAGATGTTGAAACGCCTCGGCCACGTCATCCGCATCCATTAACGGATCGGGACGGTGGATTAGCAACATATCCAGATAATCTGTCGCCAGATTTTTTAATGATTGTTCTGCGCTCAGAATAATATGGTGGCGATCGGTAATATAATGACCGAGTTTATTTTCCGCTCTGGCGGTGGTCGCAATACCGCATTTGGTAACGATTTGCAGTCTTTCCCGCAAATACGGCGCCAACGTTAACGCCTCACCAAACGCTGCTTCGCACTGATAACCACCATAAATATCCGCATGGTCAACGGTAGTGACGCCCAAATCCAGATGTTCTTCGATAAAACTCACTAACTGACGCGCGGACATATTCCAGTCCATCAAACGCCAGTAACCCATAACAAAACGCGAAAACTCCGGGCCTTGTGGAGCGATGGTGACACGCTGAACCATAACAGATTCCTCATAGAGAATAATGAGGTTGAGTATACGCAATTCCGCGTTTAAAAGAGTGAGGGTTGTTGAGGATCTTCCGCTGGGAGGGGCTTGTTTGCGCGTATTTTACGCAAGAAACGCTGGCGACAAAGCCGCAGTACATTTTGTTTCTCGGCATCGCTCATTTTTTGCCAGTTAAAGCGTTCGTCGCGACTGCGCATACATCCCCGACAAAAGCCACGCTCATCAGACTGGCAGATACCGCGACATGGGCTTGCTACAGGAAAAAACTCCAACTGCTCGGCCACATCCCCTCCTCAACGTTTGACGCTTATGACTATTGAAGACGCTAACTGGCATTATGGCAACTCTGCTTGCTGTAGACCGACTGGTCTACTATACTGCCTGTCATGAATAAGCAAACCGAATACGATACTCGCGAACATCTGCTGGCCACCGGTGAGCAACTATGTATGCAACGGGGTTTTACCGGCATGGGTCTTAGCGAGTTACTCAAAACCGCTCAGGTGCCTAAAGGATCGTTTTATCACTACTTTCGCTCGAAAGAAGCCTTCGGCGTCGCCATGCTGGAGCGACATTACGCCTGCTATCATCAGCGTCTTACGGCGCACTTTACCTCCGGTCCCGGTAATCATCGCGATCGTCTTCTCACCTGGTATCAGGAAACGTTGAATCAGTTTTGTCAGCAAGGCACCATCAGCGGCTGCCTGACGGTGAAACTGTCAGCGGAAGTCTGCGATCTGTCGGAGGATATGCGCTCTACTATGGATAAAGGGGCGCAGGAGATCATTGCACTGCTCGCGCGCGCGCTGGAAAACGGTCGCAATAGCCACTGTTTACATTTCACCGGCCAGCCGTTGCCACAGGCGCAGGTGCTTTACGCCCTGTGGTTGGGCGCCAATTTACAGGCCAAAATATCCCGTAGCGCCGCGCCGCTGGAAAATGCGTTGGCGCATGTTAAGACCATCATTACAACGCCTGAGCAGTAACAGGCGTTTTCATTTCCTTTATTACAAGACGACCGGTCTACTTATACCAGGAGCCACTATGTCATCAGCAAAACTGTTTACCCCCCTCAAGGTGGGCGCCATCACGGCGACAAACCGGGTATTTATGGCGCCTTTGACGCGTTTGCGGAGTATTGAACCGGGCGATATTCCTACGCCGTTAATGGCGGAATATTACCGTCAACGCGCCAGCGCCGGATTGATCATCAGCGAAGCCACGCAAATCTCCGCACAGGCGAAAGGTTACGCCGGCGCGCCGGGATTACACCGCGATGAGCAGATCGCTGCCTGGAAAAAAATCACTCAGGGAGTGCATGCTCAGGGCGGTCATATTGCGGTACAACTGTGGCATACAGGCCGTATTTCACACGCCAGCCTGCAACCAGGCGGACAAGCGCCTGTCGCGCCATCCGCTATCAATGCGGGAACCCGCACCTCTTTGCGTGATGAAAACGGTCAGGCAATCCGCGTAGAAACTTCCACACCGCGCGCGCTGGATACTCACGAGATCCAGGGGATCGTCAACGACTTCCGCCAGGCTATCGCCAATGCCCGAGAAGCAGGCTTCGATCTGGTGGAGCTGCACTCCGCGCACGGTTATCTGCTACATCAGTTCCTCTCACCTTCTTCTAATCACCGTACCGATCAGTACGGCGGCAGCGTAGAGAATCGCGCCCGTCTGGTGCTGGAAGTGCTTGATGCCGGCATTGAGGAATGGGGCGCGGATCGTATCGGCATCCGCCTTTCTCCTGTCGGCACTTTCCAGAATGTCGATAACGGCCCAAATGAAGAAGCCGATGCCCTCTATCTTATTGAAGCGTTAGGCAAACGCGGCATTGCTTATCTGCATATGTCTGAACCAGACTGGGCGGGCGGCACGCCTTATAGCGAAGCATTCCGTAAAAAAATCCGCGCGTGTTTCCCCGGTCCCATCATCGGCGCTGGCGCCTATACGCCAGAAAAAGCGGAAACGCTGATCGAAAAAGGGCTGATTGACGCCGTAGCGTTTGGTCGCGATTACATCGCTAACCCGGATCTGGTGGCGCGTCTGCAACGTAACGCGAAACTCAATCCACAGCGTCCCGAAAGTTTTTATGGCGGCGGCGAGGAAGGCTACACTGACTACCCTACTCTGTAATTCCATTGATAGCGGCCTCACATCGCCGCTATACTTTGAATATCTTGACTATTTTAAGGACAACGAAAATGCGTTTATTGCATACTATGCTGCGCGTCGGCGACTTGCAGCGTTCCATCGCTTTTTACACTAACGTTCTGGGCATGAAACTGCTGCGTACCAGTGAGAATCCGGAATACAAATACTCGCTGGCCTTTGTGGGATATGGTCCGGAAACGGAAGAAGCGGTCATCGAACTTACCTATAACTGGGGCGTTGAGAGCTACGACATGGGCAATGCGTATGGGCACATCGCGCTGAGCGTTGACAATGCCGCTGAAGCCTGTGAACGTATTCGTCAGAACGGCGGCAACGTGACCCGTGAAGCAGGGCCGGTGAAAGGCGGTTCAACCATCATCGCCTTCGTTGAAGATCCGGATGGCTATAAAATCGAATTGATTGAAGCTAAAGACGCAGGCCGCGGTCTGGGTAACTGATTCCCCGTCGGGCGCAGGTCACTGTGCCCGTTGTTTTACTGCATCCCGGCGTAAAATTTGCCATAATGCGCGCTGCATTTTTTCGTATTAAGAGACTCAGATGTCCGATAACGCTCAACTTTCCGGTCTGTGCGACCGTTTTCGTGGTTTTTATCCTGTCGTCATCGACGTTGAAACTGCAGGGTTTAACGCTAAAACCGATGCGCTGCTCGAAATCGCCGCCATCACGCTGAAAATGGATGAACAAGGCTGGCTGATGCCGGACATGACGCTGCATTTCCATGTGGAGCCGTTCGCTGGAGCCAACTTACAGCCGGAAGCGCTCGCGTTTAACGGTATCGATCCCTCTAACCCACTACGCGGCGCGGTGAGTGAATATGAGGCGCTACATGCTATTTTCAAAATGGTGCGTAAAGGTATCAAAGAAAGTGGCTGTAGCCGCGCCATTATGGTCGCGCATAACGCCACTTTTGATCACAGTTTTATGATGGCCGCCGCAGAGCGCGCCTCGCTGAAACGTAACCCGTTTCATCCGTTCGTCACCTTTGATACCGCGGCATTGAGCGGACTGGCGCTGGGACAAACGGTGTTGTCAAAAGCGTGCCTGGCGGCGGGTATGGAGTTTGACGGCGAAAAGGCCCACTCTGCTTTGTATGATACCGAGCGGACAGCGGTGCTGTTTTGTGAAATCGTCAATCGCTGGAAGCGCCTGGGCGGCTGGCCGTTACCCTTGCCGACAGACAAATAACGTGGCTAACGACGCCGCTTTTGCTCACTATGACGGTAAAAAAGCGACCTTTACAGGTCGCTTTCCCCTTTCACAGATTATTCTGCGTCCGGCTCCTGAGTTTTATATTTTGCGGCAGTTTCTTTAATAAGCTGCTGCAACTCGCCACGCTGATACATTTCAATCACAATATCACACCCGCCGACCAGCTCGCCATCCACCCACAGTTGTGGGAATGTCGGCCAGTTGGCGTATTTCGGTAATTCTGCGCGAATATCCGGGTTTTGCAGGATATCAACATAGGCAAAACGTTCCCCACAGGCGGAAAGCGCCTGAACGGCCTGCGCAGAGAAACCACAGCTTGGCAGTTTTGGTGAACCTTTCATATACAGGAGAATCGGGTTTTCAGCGATCTGGCGCTGGATTTTTTCGATAGTGGTGCTCATTGTCTCGCTTCCTTAACTTCTTTTACGACCGAAGCCTGTCATTGTAACGGGTCAGGCTGGCAACGGAAAATAACATTTTCATCATGCCTTATTATTTTACCGTCTGCGGGAATAAGTTGCATACAAAATATCTTTTAAGCGGGTTGCCACGCAGTGATTCGTAGATAACGCGTTCGTGTTTAGCATTAATTGCTATTTTTTTTACATCTGTTAACGAAACACAGCTTCAGAAACCAAAAGCAATTACCAATCTGTGCTTTTGTAGATTAGAATTATCAGGTTTTGTAAATCATACGCAGGCATGATCGCCTGCCTTTAACAGAGGATTGCTCAGTGGCGCGGATAAACAAAATCTCGATCACGCTCTGTGCTTTACTTTTTACTACTCTCCCTTTTACGCCAATGGCCCATGCTTCCAGGCAAGCCAAAGCGACGCCTGCTGTTTCTCATGTCACTAAAACGGCAGATAAAAAGAAAAGCACAACGCCCAAACAGATCAGTAAGACCAACAAAAAAAACGTAAAAACAACCTCAAAAACCAGCCGTTCTTCTTCCGCTTCTACGCCAAAACGTACCATCGCTTCCACGAAATCTCGTCATACGACTCATCGCCGTAACAGAACCGCGCCCACGTCAATCGCCGCCCTCGACGTGACGGAAAAATGCACGACGCGTAAAGGCCGTAAGCCGCACTGCGTGAAGGGGAAAGGAACATTGCCGCTCTCTATTGCCGATGCGCATCGGACTAAAGTACAAAAAGCGACGAAAACCGCGATGTCCAAGCTCATGAATCAGATTGGTAAGCCGTATCACTGGGGAGGCGCGTCGCCGCGCACCGGTTTTGATTGCAGCGGTCTGGTTTATTATGCCTATAAAGATTTAGTGAAGATCCGTATCCCCCGAACGGCGAATGAGATGTATCACCTGCGTGACGCGGCGCCCATTGAGCGCAGCGAGTTGAAAAACGGCGATCTGGTGTTCTTCCGTACGCAGGGGCGCGGCACCGCCGATCACGTTGGCGTCTATGTCGGCAACGGTAAGTTTATCCAGTCTCCGCGCAGCGGTCAGGAAATTAAGATCACCTCGCTGAACGAAGAATACTGGCAGCGCCATTATGTCGGCGCCCGCCGGGTGATGACCCCTAAAACAATTCGCTAATATTTTATCCTGTCGTTTAACGACAGGATAACTTCTTCTTTTGCGCCCCCGCTCAATTTGCTACCCTATCCTTACGCGCACCAGGGTTATTGTGCGTGCGCAATATTAATAATAAGGAGAGAAGCAATGTCGTTCGAATTACCTGCATTACCGTATGCCAAAGATGCTCTGGCGCCGCATATTTCTGCTGAGACGCTGGAATATCACTATGGCAAACATCATCAGACTTACGTGACCAATCTTAATAATTTGATCAAAGGCACGGCGTTTGAAGGCAAATCGCTGGAAGAGATCGTGCGTGCTTCCGAAGGCGGCATCTTTAATAACGCCGCTCAGGTGTGGAACCATACGTTCTACTGGAACTGCCTGGCACCAAATGCTGGCGGCGAACCGACCGGGAAACTGGCTGATGCTATCGCGGCATCTTTTGGCAGCTTCGCGGAATTTAAAACGCAGTTCACAGATGCCGCTATCAAAAACTTTGGTTCCGGCTGGACATGGCTGGTAAAAGGCGCTGATGGCAAACTGACTATCGTCTCTACCTCAAATGCCGGTACGCCGCTGACCACAGATGCGACGCCGTTGCTGACGGTTGATGTGTGGGAACACGCGTATTACATCGACTACCGCAACGCCCGTCCAAACTATCTGGAGCATTTTTGGGCGCTGGTTAACTGGGAATTTGTCGCGAAAAATCTCGCCGCATAAGTCTGAGCACGCAGAAGGTACGCCTTCTGCGTTTTAGAGAGGGATAGAATAGAGGAAACGCCCTCCCTCAGAAGAGAGGAAATCAGTGCAGAGCGGCCGTTAATCCACCTGCGACAATCAAGCCCAGAACAATAAGCGTAGTGATCAACGAAAATTTCAGGTCGGTACTCATCAAGTTTTCTCCTTTTTATTCCCACACAAAAAGTGATATAGCGCATTTTTGCACATTCCCGCACAAAAATCTCTCATGTTTTATATTGATAACTGTTTTTAACGCTTCCCCTTTTCCTCAAGATCAGACAAAATTCCAGGCTTACTGAATTAGCGTAACGGCCATTGACCCCTTCCTGACGTTCCGTGTCGTTTTTCCGGCATGCCGCAACCCTGACGTTGCGATTAGGGTGTGTGTAGGCAAACGTTTACCTGGCGTTTCTCAGGAGCTTAGCGAGGGTCTGGAGTGAAATGTAATGGCAACAATTAAAGATGTAGCGAAACGAGCAAACGTTTCCACTACAACTGTATCACACGTAATCAACAAAACGCGTTTTGTCGCTGAAGAAACGCGTAACGCGGTCTGGGCGGCGATTAAAGAGCTGCACTACTCTCCCAGCGCCGTCGCGCGTAGCCTGAAGGTCAACCATACCAAATCGATAGGCTTACTGGCGACCAGCAGCGAAGCGGCCTATTTTGCAGAAATTATCGAGGCGGTTGAAAAAAACTGCTTCCAGAAAGGCTATACGCTGATTTTGGGCAACGCCTGGAATAACCTGGAAAAACAGCGCGCCTACCTGTCCATGATGGCGCAAAAGCGCGTGGATGGCCTGCTGGTGATGTGTTCTGAGTACCCGGAACCTCTGCTTTCCATGCTGGAAGAGTATCGCCATATTCCGATGGTGGTGATGGACTGGGGTGAAGCGAAGGCCGATTTTACCGATACGGTGATTGATAACGCCTTTGCAGGCGGCTATATGGCGGGTCGTTATCTGGTTGAACGCGGTCACCGGGATATCGGCGTTATTCCCGGTCCGCTGGAGCGCAACACCGGCGCGGGTCGGCTGGCAGGCTTCATGAAGGCAATGGAGGAGGCGTTGATCAACGTGCCAGACAACTGGATTGTTCAGGGCGACTTCGAGCCGGAGTCCGGTTACCACGCGATGCAGCAAATCTTATCGCAGTCACATCGCCCTACCGCCGTTTTCTGCGGCGGCGATATTATGGCGATGGGCGCGCTTTGCGCGGCAGACGAAATGGGGCTTCGCGTACCGCAGGACGTTTCGGTGATCGGTTATGACAATGTGCGTAACGCCCGCTTCTTTACCCCGGCGCTGACGACGATTCACCAGCCCAAAGACTCTTTAGGCGAAACCGCATTTAATATGCTATTGGATCGCATCGTCAATAAGCGCGAAGAGTCACAGTCTATTGAAGTTCATCCACGCCTGGTTGAGCGTCGCTCGGTCGCTGACGGCCCGTTCCGCGACTATCGACGTTAATCCCCGCTGTCGGGAGCCTCTTCAGGCTCCCGCAACCACTCCCGATTCAACGTTTCGCTATCGCCCAAATAATCCAGCAGCCATGCCAGCGCGGGCGAGGCCTCGTTTTGCTGCCACGTCAGGCAACAGGCCGCATCGGGAAACGGATTCTCTAACGTCAGCGCCACCCATTTTCCGCTGTCTATCCACTGTCGGGCAAAGTGCGTCGGCACCATTCCCACGCATAATCCTGCTGACAGGCAGGTTGCCGATGACTCCCAGTCCGGTACTACAACCCTTTTTTGGTTATCCAGTAACCAGGTAATCCGTTTCGGTAAGGTTCGCGAGGTATCTTCTCTGACCAGCGACGGCCAGTTGCGCAGGGTATCATCGCTTAACGGTCCCGGCATCGCCGCCAGCGGGTGATCGCTTGCCACTACGCAACTCCAGCTCAGGGTACCCATATCCCGAAAAGCATAACGTCCCCCTACCGGAATCGCCTGCGTCGCCCCAATAGCCAGTTCGACTCGCCCGTCGGAGAGCGCGTCCCAGACGCCGTTAAACACCTCCTGAAAAACCAGCAGTTCCACATCGTCAAAATGGCGATAGAAATCGACGATCATCTGCCGGGTACGTTCTGGTCTGACGATATTATCCACCGCAATAGCCAACTGCCCGCGCCAGCCATTAGCAATTTGCTGACACTGTTGACGAGTGATCTGCATTTTTTTGATAACAGAACGCCCTTCTTTTAAAAACCAGACGCCAGCAGGCGTAAGTTCAACATCACGGTGACGTCGTACAAAAAGCGGTACGGCCAGCCACTCCTCTAACTGACGAACGGTGTAACTGACTGCCGAAGGCACACGGTGCAGTTCCTGCGCCGCCGCGCTAAAACTGCCATTGCGCGCCACGGCGTCAACCACTTCAAGCGAGTATTCCGACCACATAATTTGCCTACAAAAATTTTGAATTCACTGGACAAATATTAACGTTTCACAACCGTAATTTCACTCCCTACACTCTGCGACAATGTCTGTCTGATAAGAAAGAGAAACAAATATGCAACCTGGAAAAGGTTTTTTAGTCTGGTTAGCCGGTCTTAGCGTGCTGGGGTTTCTGGCTACGGACATGTACCTGCCCGCGTTTGCCGCCATACAGGCGGATTTACAAACGCCTGCTGCCGCTGTCAGCGCCAGCCTCAGCCTGTTTTTAGCTGGCTTTGCCGTCGCACAACTACTCTGGGGACCGCTATCGGATCGTTATGGCCGTAAACCGATTTTACTGCTGGGGTTATCCATCTTTGCGCTCGGAAGTCTGGGGATGCTGTGGGTAGAAAGCGCGGCAGCACTGCTGACGCTACGCTTTGTGCAGGCCGTCGGCGTTTGTGCGGCAACGGTAATCTGGCAAGCGCTGGTGACCGATTATTATCCTTCGCAAAAAATTAATCGTATCTTCGCCACTATCATGCCACTGGTAGGACTATCCCCGGCGCTTGCGCCCTTACTGGGAAGCTGGATACTGACGCATTTCTCATGGCAGGCGATTTTCGCCACTCTGTTTGCGATTACGTTGTTGCTGATGTTGCCAGCGCTGCGCTTAAAACCATCGGTAAAAGCACATGCCGAGGGACAGGATAAACTCACTTTTGCGACGTTGCTACGCTCTAAAACCTATCGCGGTAATGTACTGATTTATGCCGCCTGTTCCGCCAGCTTTTTTGCGTGGTTAACGGGTTCCCCGTTCATTCTCAGCGCGATGGGTTACAGCCCGGCAGTGATTGGCCTGAGCTATGTTCCTCAAACCATCGCTTTTCTGATTGGCGGATATGGCTGCCGCGCGGCGCTACAAAAATGGCAGGGTTACCAATTGCTTCCGTGGCTGTTAGGGCTGTATGCGCTGAGCGTTATCGCCACCTGGGGAGCGGGCTTCCTGAATAATGCCTCACTGGTGGAGATCCTGATTCCGTTCTGCGTAATGGCGATTGCTAATGGCGCAATCTACCCTATCGTCGTCGCGCAAGCGTTACGCCCTTTCCCTCAAGCCACGGGGCGTGCTGCGGCGCTGCAAAATACGCTGCAACTGGGGTTATGTTTCCTGGCAAGCCTGGTGGTTTCATGGCTCATCAGCACGCCGCTGCTGACCACCACCAGCGTAATGCTCTTTACCGTTGTTCTGGCGGCGTTAGGCTACAAAATGCAGTCTCATGCAGCGTGCAATGAGGCCGGATTTGCGCATGCCGATGTCGCCCACGAGAAGTCTCACTAGAGGTTTGTTAATCCCGAGTAATTAGCACGCTAACAATTTTCGGTTGAATCATCAAAAATTGCGGCCTATACTGATTCCCGGTTGTTTATATTACGATAATTATTAGGCATTAACGGGAACCGGAGCGTTCCCGATTCACCACGGATGGCCTTTTCGGCAAGGGTTCCTCCCTTCCTCTGTTCTACGTCGGATAACTGGCTCACGGAATTGTCCGTGGGATTTCTCACAAAGCCAAAAAAGCGTCTACGCTGTTTTAAGGTTCTGATCACCGTCCAGTGATGGAGAAGCTATGAGTTCATCGTGTATAGAAGAAGTCAGCGTACCGGATGATAACTGGTACCGAATCGCCAACGAATTGTTAAGTCGTGCGGATATTACAATTAATGGTTCCGCCCCGTCTGATATTCGTGTTAAGAATCCCGATTTTTTTAAACGCGTCCTGCAGGAAGGCTCGTTGGGATTAGGTGAGAGTTACATGGATGGCTGGTGGGAATGCGAGCGTCTGGATATTTTCTTCAGCAAAGTCTTACGTGCCGGTCTTGAAAATCAACTCCCCCACCATGTTAAAGATACGCTCCGCATCCTCGGCGCGCGTCTGATTAATCTACAAAGTAAAAAACGCGCCTGGATTGTCGGCAAGGAACATTACGATCTTGGTAATGACCTTTTTTCCCGTATGCTTGATCCCTATATGCAATATTCTTGCGCCTACTGGAAAGATGCCGATACGCTTGAAGCTGCACAGCAAGCCAAGCTGAAATTAATTTGCGAAAAGCTACAGCTACAGCCAGGGATGCGTGTGCTGGATATCGGCTGCGGCTGGGGCGGCCTGTCGCAATATATGGCGACCCATTATGGCGTTAGCGTGGTGGGCGTAACAATCTCCGCTGAACAGCAAAAAATGGCGCAGACGCGTTGTGAGGGTCTGGATGTTTCCATTCTCCTGCAAGATTATCGTGACCTTAACGATCAGTTTGACCGAATCGTCTCCGTCGGCATGTTCGAACATGTCGGGCCGAAAAACTACAACACCTATTTTGAGGTTGTCGACAGGAATTTAAAACCGGATGGTCTTTTCCTGCTCCATACTATTGGTTCTAAAAAAACCGATCATAATGTCGATCCGTGGATCAATAAGTATATTTTCCCCAACGGTTGCTTGCCGTCTGTTCGTCAAATCGCCGAGGCCAGCGAATCACACTTTGTAATGGAAGACTGGCATAACTTTGGCGCCGACTACGACACGACTCTGATGGCGTGGCATGAGCGCTTTATCAATGCCTGGCCGGAAATTGCGGGCAATTATAACGAGCGCTTCAAACGTATGTTCAGTTATTATCTCAACGCCTGCGCCGGTGCGTTTCGCGCCCGTGATATCCAGCTTTGGCAGGTCGTATTTACACGCGGCGTTGAAAACGGTCTGCGCGTTCCTCGCTAATCACCGCCCCCGCATTTCATGCGGGGGTTTTTATTTTCCGTTAGCCAATGTCGGCCTGATTTCTGACCGCATTTTCTCGTGCAGCCAGTACGCGTTCTACGGTATCGACAATCGCCTGCGTTTGCGGATCGATCTCGATATTCACACGTTCACCCAGTTTTTTTCTGCCAAGCGTAGTACGCTCCAGCGTCTCCGGAATCAGATGCACGCAGAAGCGCGTTGGCGTTACCTCGCCGACGGTCAAACTAATACCGTCGACGCCGATAAAGCCTTTGTACAGGATATACTTCATCAGTGACGCATCCTGCACCTTAAACCATACCTGATGGTTATTTTCGGATGTCAGGATTTTCGCGATCTCCGCCGTCGTAATAATATGCCCCGACATCAGATGTCCGCCGATTTCGTCGCTGAATTTAGCGGCGCGCTCTACGTTGACCTCGTCACCCACCTTCAACGCGCCCAGATTGGTGATGCGCAGAGTTTCTTTCATCAGATCAAAACTTATCTGATTGCCGTTTATTTCAGTCACGGTCAAACAGCATCCATTATGCGCCACGGATGCCCCCGTCTCCAGCCCCTCCAGCATGTAGTCCGGTAACGTCACCACATGGGTGCGAAAGTTGGGTTTTTCATCAATCGATACCAGTTTCGCGGTACCTTGTACGATCCCCGTAAACATATCTTCAACTCCTGAAATAAATAAAAGCAGAACTGCTCAGCACAATAGCAGGTGGAAAAACAGCTTGCCAGCAATGCCCCGTCAACAACTGTTTTTTCACTGGAGAAATAGTAATACCCCGCTACAATAGACTGAAATTTCCCCTGCTATTTCTTTTGGCTGCCACTACGGCGGCTTTTTAGTCTTTCATATAACAACAAAATAAAAGGTGAATACGTGCAGAAGTATACCAGTGAAGCGCGTCAGTTATTAGCGTTAGCTATACCGGTGATCCTTGCGCAAGTGGCTCAGACCGCAATGGGATTCGTCGATACCGTCATGGCAGGAGGCTATAGCGCTACGGACATGGCGGCCGTCGCTATCGGCACCTCTATCTGGCTTCCCGCCATTCTGTTTGGACACGGCTTACTGCTGGCCTTGACGCCTGTGATTGCACAGCTCAATGGCTCCGGCCGTCGTGAGCGTATCGCGCATCAGGTTCGACAAGGATTCTGGCTGGCGGGCTTTGTCTCTGTGCTGGTGATGATCGTCCTGTGGAACGCCGGATACATTATCCGCTCCATGCATAATATTGATCCGGCGCTGGCCGATAAAGCCGTGGGCTATCTTCGCGCGCTACTGTGGGGCGCGCCGGGATACCTTTTCTTTCAGGTAGCGCGAAACCAATGCGAAGGTCTGGCCAAAACCAAACCGGGTATGGTGATGGGATTTCTGGGCCTGCTGGTCAATATTCCGGTGAACTATATATTCATCTATGGGCATTTTGGTATGCCGGAACTCGGCGGCATCGGCTGCGGCGTTGCCACTGCGGCAGTCTATTGGGTGATGTTTATCGCCATGCTTTCTTACATTAAACACGCGCGTTCAATGCGTGATATTCGTAATGAAAAAGGCTTTGGCAAACCCGATAGCGTCGTCATGAAACGCCTGATTCAACTGGGGCTGCCGATTGCGCTGGCGCTGTTCTTTGAAGTCACGTTGTTTGCGGTTGTCGCGCTGCTGGTTTCGCCGTTAGGTATTGTGGATGTCGCAGGTCATCAGATTGCGCTTAACTTTAGCTCGCTGATGTTCGTACTGCCGATGTCGCTGGCTGCGGCGGTAACGATTCGAGTGGGCTATCGTCTGGGCCAGGGCTCGACGTTGGGTGCGCAAACCGCAGCACGCACCGGTTTAGGCGTCGGCGTTTGTATGGCTGTGGTTACTGCGATCTTTACCGTCACTCTGCGTAAGCATATTGCTTTGCTCTACAATGACAACCCCGAGGTCGTGGCGCTTGCCGCGCAATTAATGCTGCTCGCTGCGGTTTACCAGATTTCCGACTCTATTCAGGTTATCGGCAGCGGTATTCTGCGCGGTTATAAAGATACGCGTTCCATCTTTTTTATCACTTTTACCGCCTACTGGGTGTTAGGCTTACCCAGCGGTTATATCCTTGCGTTAACGGATCTGGTGGTTGATCGCATGGGACCGGCAGGGTTCTGGATGGGGTTCATCATCGGCCTGACCTCGGCGGCGGTGTTAATGATGCTACGGATGCGCTATCTACAACGTCAGCCGTCCTCCATTATTTTGCAGCGCGCTGCGCGATAATACGGCAATAGCCGTCGCATGGCGGCTATTTTCTCGACATGTTGCATATTTCCACCGCAATCAGGTGATTTCAGGAAGAAAATTGCGATTTCCCTCTTGCCTCATTGCGGTTGTGACGCTAATATTCGTCCCCGTTGTCACCTACAACGTTGCGTTCATAGCTCAGTTGGTTAGAGCACCACCTTGACATGGTGGGGGTCGTTGGTTCGAGTCCAATTGAACGCACCATCATTTTAATGCGTCTGTAGCTCAGTTGGTTAGAGCACCACCTTGACATGGTGGGGGTCGATGGTTCGAGTCCATTCAGACGCACCAATCCATTATCTTTCGCGATTGTTTGATTTTATAAGGCGCTATCTGGTGTTTATTCCAGGTTAAAAAATATTATATTCAGTATCTCACCTTTATCGCCAAACAAATCAATTATCTGTTCTACACTCTATTGCCTATCTTAATATTCGCAGTGGTTTGAAGAGGTATACCGAAGGCATTTATTATGTTTCAGTAGAATGCGCATAATCTATCTTCATCACCATACGTAACAAAGCTGCAACGGGTTCAAATAAAGTTTCAGGAATTTTATCTCCACGTTCCACTTCAAAAAATAATGAGCGGGCCAGATCAACATTTTCAACAACAGGAATGCAGTTGCGTTCTGCGATGTTAACAATATAGTTAGCTTGAGTATCACTACCTTTTTCCAGAACGCGTGGTATTGGCATATCGGTGGGATGATAGCCAAGACAAACTGCAATATGCGTTGGATTACGAACTACCGCAACAGATTGTTTAACAGATTGAGCTAAACTACCACTTTGTATTTCACTCTGCATTTCCCGACGCCGTGTTTTCATTTGAGGGTCGCCCTCCAGATCTTTATGCTCCTGTTTTACATCATCTTTACTCATTTTTAGATCTTTTCTAATCTTATAATATTGGAAAGAATAGTCCAGTATGCCAACGACTATATAAAAAGCCATCACCCCTACCCATAACCATTTTATTAAACACGAAACCACAGGCAGGGTACAGGCTAACCCACAGTACGGTAGCGCCCGAAAAGTACTGGCATAATAATAAAAGAAAAAGACAACAATAAGAGATAATATGATAACTTTCAAGCTGGATTTACATAATTCCACTACGCTATGTAAAGAGAATATCTGCTTAAAGTTACTTACAGGATTTATATGATCGCTTTTAAAACCAATGGCTTTACTGGCAATCACCAACCCCACCTGAAGAAACACGCTACCAATAGTGGCAATTATTATCCCTGCTCCCAGAAACAGAATTGCAGAAGTCAATGAATCCACTAAAGAATAACTCAATTGCGTTAATGCATAAGCAAATGGTTTATTTATTAATTGTAATGTAAAAGTCACTGACTCAATAAACCTCAAGATAATATATTCAGTAAAGAAATGAAAATATAAAAAAAGCGCAATAAGCTGGAACAATGACGTTAGCTCAATGCTTTTGACTACCTGCCCTTCCTTACGGCCGTCACGTAATTTCTTTTCTGTGGGTTGCTCTGTTTTTTCGCTCATACTGCTGGAAACCAATTTTTCAGATAAATATAAAATTTATCGCTCTCAATCAAATAGTGATGAAGAGCATAAGGGAATGATATCAAGAGCATTAGTAGAACCAATATACTTTTGAGCGGCATTGAGAAGAAAAACACATTCAATTGTTGCGCTGAGCGGTTTAAAAGACCTAACGCCAGGTCAGCTAATACCATACATATTATGGCAGGAAGAGAGAAGCTGATACATAGTTGATAAAGTGTTCTCCACTCTATCTGTATATATTTAAGGAATTCGCGGCCGAATAATAAATCATGCCCCGGAGGTAAATATTGGTAGGATTCATACAAAATGTTTAATATAAATTCCATACCACCACTTATAAAAAAAATCACACACAGAAACTGACTGAAAAGCAAGCCAAAGAGTGAGGTTTCAGCTTCCATTGTGGAGTTGAATATTGTACCCATTGTCGCCCCCCGTAAAGTATCAAGCAGAAACCCAGCCATATCAACTGCCCAAAAGGGTACCGCTGCACAAAATCCAATCAAAAAGCCAATAATTACCTCTCCTGTAATTAACCCCAACCAACTGTAGTCTTTACCAACATGTATAAAAATATGTTGTTGATAAATAATCGGCAATACGGGAAAGGTAAGAGATATAAGAACGCCATTACGTAAAAGCGCGGTCCCCAAACTACCAGTTTTTAGCAGTGGAAGTAATAAAGAAAGGCCTAATGGTCTAATAAAAGCCACAGCCAATACAATAAGCCATTCATTGAGCTGGTGCGTCATTCAACCATGCTCTCCAATTCGTAGCATTATTTGACGAGTATAATTTAGCAGAATGCCGCTAAGCCATGGATAGCTGACCATTAAGGTTATTGCAATTGCCAATAATTTAATCATGAATTGTAGCGTTTGGTCCTGTATTTGAGTCAGGGCCTGAACAAGGCTTACGATGACACCAACTAGCGATGCCACTAACACCACGGGCATAGAAGTAAAAAGAACGATCCATAAAAGTTGTATTACAAATTGCGTCAGCTCAGAATCGTTCATGAAAAGCTCTGTACTAATTGCGCCAGTGTCAGATCCCAGCCACCAGCCAGTAAAAATATCAGCAGCTTAAACGGTAATGAAATGGTCATAGGCGATACCATCATCATTCCCATAGCCAGCAATATATTTGAAATAAGTAGATCAATAGCCAGAAAAGGAAGATAAATAAGTAATCCAATCCGAAATGCCTGCGTTAATTGACTCACAGTAAATGCCGGAATTAATATCAGCAAAGAATCAGGATTTATTTTTCTTTGTATGTCTTCAGGCCAGGTTCGTTTTATCAAATTCCGAAAATAATTTGCTTCCTTTTCTTCAGAGTTTTTTTGCAAAAATTGTCGATAAGGCGCTAATGCTTTGCTGTCCCATTCAGACATCCAGAATGGAGCGCCAGCGACCTGAACGGGATGCCAGCGCTCTTTTACAGCTAATAGCGTCGGTCCCATAATGAATAAGGAAAGTACAAGCGCAAGGCCATAAAGTGCAATATTGGGGGGGACTTGTTGAATACCCAGAGCATTTCGTAAAATCGAAAATACCACCGCCAGTTTCAGAAAAGAGGTTCCCATTACGATAGCGAGAGGCAGTATTGAAAGCAGAAACAATATACCAATCAGTTGCAAAGGCGAATCGGGTAAGGACATATATTAATCTCATGACACGACCGGAAATTAATTATACCGTTTGCATATTGTTTTTTTATCAGGTTTATACTGTATTTTGGGATAGATACCAACGTGTAATACGCACCATGAATTCATTCCCACAGGCAATCAACTCACCTTGTCCAATAACACGACCATTTACCCTTATCGTCACTTCTGGTGCAAAGCATCCCCCTACAGGCAAAACGTCCCCCGTTTTAAGTTTTCGTAATTGTCCGATTTCTACACTCGCACGACCGATCTCAAAGAGCACACTTTGCGGTATCTGCTCGAGTTCGATAGAAGACTCTCCATCACTCTTTAACAATGGACTCCCTTGCGCAAGCAGCGTTTCGATATCTTGTACTAATTCATCAAATTTCATCATATTATCCGCTGTCAGCAAAACCCTGGCATATATACCCCCAGGTAATTGAATAACAAAAAAACCGAGCCTGATATCACCAAAGCAATGAATCCGAATGCCCATTCCGATTTCGATAGACTCAAGTTCAGTTAACGTAAGCTGGCACCAACCCAAATATACGGCAACCACTATGGGAGGAGCTGGATAAATCTGTTGACGGTCAGCAGAAAACTCTCCGACTATATTTCGCAAAAACGCAGTTGGCCACTTAAAAATAATGCCATGAAACTCATGTTCCTCAACTATCCATTTGATATGCAACGTTAGCTGATGTGGTACATTACTGCAAGATGTCGGAGGCTCGTTCTGGCAGAGGGTCGCATCACTGGCTTGTAATAATGGCGCCAGCCCCCATTCAGCTATTCCATATAGCAATTCAGGATCGATAGCTGATCGATTAGCTGTGCCAATTAACTCTTCACACCAGCGCTGCCAGCATTGTTCTGCAATCCATACCCTACCCAGCTCATTATTATAATTTATGGTAAATAACGTCCCTTCCTGTACCGGATATTGTTGCATACTCAATGTCAGCGCACCAATGGTAGCACCTTCCGTTGGGAGTATATCCATCCACGGACGCTCTTCATTCGCTATTCTTAACATAGAATATCTCCAGGCAGATTACATACCCCATATTCAGCAACTGAGATTCCAGCCACTGCTTTAGCATTTTCATCGAACGATAAATCTCATGATGAGGAACATTAATTTTAAGTTGAATTTGCTCTCCTGATTCACATACTTCACATTCTACACCGTCAAGATAACCGCCAATAACGCGAAAGCGTTGCGTGAAAACTACATTCTTATTCAACAAGGTAAGGTTATTCTCACTAACGGGTAACGCCTGGTAAATGAGTTGCTCAAAGTCCGTACGTCCCGCTTCCGCCTCGTTATCATCCTGATAAGATTTACGTGGCACCCCAAGACTTCCTTCAACTTTGGTAATACGCATCGTTTAATACCATAGTGATTTTTTCTTTTTTTTTCATAAGCGCATTGAAATTCTCCTGTAATTTGCTTCTCTGGGAGACAAGCAGTTGATATTGATTCTCTAACTGCTGCCGCTGGGTCAAAAAGCTCTGTGCCTGAGTGAATAGCCCGGCCATTTGTTGTTTCTTATCCAACAGTAAATGACAAGATAACGTTCCTTGCCAATCCATTAACTCTTTCAATCTGGCATTCACGGCTAAAGTACGCGTCTGGCAAATCTGTTGTTCAGAAATAAGCGCCTGTTGTTGCAGATCAAGTACGGCAAGTTTGCCGCGTAATTGCTTTTCACGTCGCGCTATTATTCCCAGCAAGGTTTCCAGGATCACTCGGTGAGTATTTGTTGTAATTTTTCTATTAGTAACTCGGGTCCGCATACTTCATCCTTATTTTGTCGCAAAAATGTGCAAATATTCGGATACGTATCAATGGCTTTATCAGCCGCAATATCAACCCCTCGCTGGTATTCCCCAATGCGTATTAACAGCTCAACTTCCTGGTAGAGCGCCAGGTGTCGCCGCAGCGTTATCGCCAATTGACGATGCCCATGACTGGTAACGACTGGAAAAACGCGACTTAACGTTGCCAACACGTCAATTGCAGGATAATGCCCCATTTCTGCAAGCCGCCGGGATAGCACAATATGTCCATCAAGCAGTGAACGGACTTCATCCGCCAGCGGCTCATTCATATCATCGCCTTCAACCAGTACCGTATAAAACGCGGTAATACTACCTTTTTCTCCCATTCCTGTACGTTCTAAAAGTCGTGGCAATGTACTAAAGACGCCAGGTGGATATGCTCCAGAAACAGCGGTCTCCCCGGCGGCCAGAGCAATTTCCCTTGCGGCCCTGGCATAACGCGTCAGTGAGTCGGCAAGCAAGACGACTCGCTTTCCATCATCGCGAAAAAACTCCGCTATCGTGGTAGCCACAAACAGCGCTCTCACCCGCTCTAAGGCTGGTCTGTCAGAGGTTGCGACAACAATAACACAACGTTTTCGCGTCTCTTCATCCAGTGTAAAATCAATGAATTCGCGGACTTCTCGTCCACGTTCACCAATTAAAACCAGAACATTAATATCTGCACCAGGGGCATTACACAACATCGCCAGAAGCGTACTTTTACCCACGCCTGGAGCAGAAAAAATTCCCACTCGTTGCCCTTCGCCACAGGTCGCAACGCTATCTATAGCGCGAATCCCCGTCATTAATGGTTGAGTGATAGGCCGTCGAACCATCGCGGGAGGAGGCATTGCATCATAGTCTTTCCAACAAACTTCTGGCAGTTCGCGGCCATCAAGGGGACGACCAAGACCATCAATGACTCGCCCTAATAACGCTTCTCCCACAGGAACCTGATGACGTCGCCTTAAGGCCATCACTTGCTGCCCACAGTGCAGTCCGGTAGTACTCGTAAAAGGAGATAGCAATGCTTTGCTGCCGTTAATCCCCACGACTTCAGCAAGTTCTCCGCCTGGCTTTATACAGCACAGTTCTCCCATAAATACCCCAGGCAACCACGCATTTAACAACGTTGCGCTAATATCCTGAATTCGGCCCCATCGCCGATAACCATCGGGGGGAGGATATTTCAGCCTCAGTCGTTGCATCAATTCATTCTTCATTGTCCGCCAACTCCTCTTCGCTAAGGTCAATACTTTCCACCACTTGTACAAAGCTCTCCTCTCCTAATTCCTGCCAAGACAAAATCGGTACGTCGAACAAGGTGGCTTCTGTAATTTTTCGCAAGAAACGTCGGGTGTCGACAGAGGTGACAATGAGCAATTGGGCTGAATGCTTGAGCGCTTGCTCGATCAGTTGCAGAATCTGCGACTTATGACGAGACGACAGCGCAGTATAGGTCCCCATTGCCGTCTGGCGAATGGATTCACGCACGAGATTCTCAATACCCTCGCCGATCCGCAAAATCGGCAACGGTTTTCCTTCCGGATTAAGACGACGTAGAATATGACGACGAAGCGCGATACGGACATATTCTGTCAACATCAGGACATCTTTTTCACGTGGCGCCCAGTCAATTAACGTGCCGAAAATAAGGCGTAAATCTCTAATAGAAACCCGTTCTGATACAAGCCGCTGCAAAGTTTCAGCGATTTTGTTGATGGGTAACTGACGCTGAAGCTCTTTTACCAGTTCAGAGTAGTTTTTTTCCATTGCATTCATCAGATAACGCGTTTCCTGAACACCAATAAACTCTCCCATATAACGAAGTAATGCACATTTTAGTAGGGCAGTGATACGTTGGCTGCCCGCGAAAACGTCCAGCCCAAAACCTTGCGCCTTATGGCCCATGTCTTTTGAAAGCCAACAGATCTGCCCCATTCCGTTCGGTAACGTCTGGCTGTTACCCACCACGCTAGCGTCCGCGCCCATCAATAAATAATCCGCCTGGGCGGGAATAGATAAACTAAATACGGGTTCCTGATATAGCAGTACCGTCAATTTTTCGGTGGGCTCAGGCAAAACCTCAATATTAACTTCAGGAAGAGGGACCCCGGTGTCCTCAAATAATAACCATCTCATGGCATCAATATCACGTATCAGGTCAGCAGAATGTAACATCGGTGTAAGACGTAAGATTAGGGGACATGCACCGGGAGCCATACTATCTTTTTCCGGCGGCTCTACTCCACTTACGGAGACCACCGTTTTTTTGCGGCGAATGAGGATAATTGGCAACGTCAACAAAGCTGAAAAAAAAGCGAGAATGATAAAAGGGAAGCCTGGAATAAAAGCGAGGAGCATCAAAACAACAGCGGTTAATATGAGTGACTGAGGTTGTCTGGCAATCTGAGAACTCAACTCTGTCGCCAAATTTTGGCGTTTCTCGCCAGGAACACGGGTAACAATAATCCCCGCGCTAAGTGAAATAAGCAGGGATGGAATTTGCCCACATAAACCGTCCCCGATTGAAAGTACGCTATAAGTGTGAACAGCATCACTCATCGACATATCATATTGTACGATAGCGATTATGATACCACCGATAATATTCACCAGTACGACAATAATACCGGCAATCGTATCACCTTTAACAAATTTCATCGCACCATCCATCGCGCCGAGAAAGCGGCTTTCCTGCTGGACGTGCTGTCTTAATTTACGGGCGTGGTCTGCATCAATGACTCCGGCACGCAGATCGCCATCAATACTCATTTGTTTGCCTGGCATACCATCAAGTGAGAAACGTGCGCTGACCTCCGCTACCCTCTCGATACCTTTTGTAATGACAATAAACTGTACGATAGTAATGATAGTAAATACGACCAACCCAACGGTGAGATTTCCCCCTACGACAAACCTACCGAAAGCGTCTACGATATTACCGGCGTTGTGTTGCAACAATACCAACCGTGACGTGCTAATTGTGAGTGACAAACGATATAACGTGGTAATAAGTAATAAAGACGGAAATACAGATAAATCGAGTGGGTCGCTAATATAAATGGCGATTAATAGCAGGATCACTGAAAACATAAGGTTGATAGTAATCAGGATATCGACCATCCAGGTCGGTAAAGGTAACAACATCATCACAATAGCGATTAATAACACCGTCGCCAGAACCATATCCTGCCGACCCGCACATACTTTGAGCCACTGTTGCGCCCTGATTCCCTCACCTAAACGTGAACGCATTGCGACTCCAGGAATTTTATTTGTCGATGATGTAATCGTAACCAGAGCTCGGCAGAGCTAGAGAGAGGAGGAGAACAACTAATCGCAAGCCCATCGCGCAACAAAAATAATCGTTGAGGAATGCCCATAAACCCCGCAGGTTTCCAGTTAGTCAACGCTTTAAACAGCAGGTCTTCGTCTAAGAAGGTCTGCTGGAGTATCTGACATAAGTGAACACGACCATTCTGATAGTTTAGATAGGTTTCATATTGTCCTTGCCGCCAGAACATATTTGGTGATAAAGGCCGTTCAGTTAACCCTGATAATCGAATAAAAAGCTGAATATTACGTTCAGTAATGAGATCCCAATCCATTCTGTCGCCTCAATGATGAGCCACAAAACAAATTTACCGAAATGTTGAAAACCTGGTATCAGAATAAAACCTGATTTACCTTTAATTCACGAAGAGTTTCGAGGATTTGTTCACGTTGATCTTCATCGTTAAAACAATTATCTGGTATCAGCATAAACTGCGCATCAAGTTGTTGGAGTAACCGATTAAACATCCGCGATGAAGGAACTACAGCGGTAAGTCTGTCAAGCAACCAATCACTGAAAAGCCAACGCTCACAAATGATATCAAGTAGCAACGGCAGTAATGTATTAGGCGGCAACTGGCAAATCCATTCCTCACGTTGGCACTCTTTTTCAAGGCCAAGGAATAACAGCAAACGACGCAAACGTACTAATGCTGCAGCCAAACGACTTTGCTGCGAGGATTCGATACATATGCTAAGTTCAAATGCTATTGCTCTTAGCAAAATACGGACCCGCTCACAACGATCCGGCCAGTCAGCCACGCGTCTAAACCACTGCGATAAGGGCATTTCATCGTTGTCTATCGACTGTTGCATAAAACGTTTCAGAGAGGCCAGCGTAGCAGTATCCACTTCGCCAAGTTCCATTAAACTAAAAACGGCAAGTTCCCATCCCTCCTCCGCTGTGAGCGTATCCAGTTGCGATTGCAAATCTCGTTTTTTCTTTTTTGACAACCCGCCAGCAGTAAGCGCCATTGCAAGAGAGATAATTTGATGCGCATTCTGCAAATTAGGATCGCCATTTTCTTCGGTAAGCGGACGCAATGTTACGCCATTATCCTCCTGTATTTGTTTTATTAAACGCAGCAACGCCTGCTGTCTGCGCTCCAGTTTCTCAGCATCAATAAATTTATATTTTTCCCGGAGTTTACCACTCAGCGCCATCCCTATTTCTTCCATCGTCTCATAGAGCGCAGTCCCCGTCGTTTCCTGTAATTCCTGAAGAGCCAACATTGAAGGCGAGGTAACCTCTTGTTCCTCTATAAGCTGACCAGGGGTAAACTCTGTAGGAGGCGTTATTTTTATTTCATTAACTTTAATATTCATCACTACCTCTATTATCTTCACCGTTACGTAGCCATTTCAGTAACGCATTGAAATGGCGAGAGAGTGAAAATTCAACTGAATATCGAGTTGAGGAAAGCTCAGCCTGATCGGTAGAGAAACCAGGCTCGATAATCAGCGTAAACCGTTTTCCAAAAGTTTCACGCATCAATGCCTCTTTTTCAGGGTGAATACGCAAATAAAGCCCCCCCTCTTCCGCCATAGCCGTGGCCTGGCGTGCCAGACGATGACACATAACACTGTCTACCGACTGTTGGTCGAACCAGGCCATCAGAATCTGTTCTATACTATTTTTAATATGATGCTCAGCTTGATCGACCAATAAAAGAAATTGACTTTCATCTTCTTGTAGATGTTTTACATATTGTTCTAACCACTCCACCTCCATTTTTTCCAGCGTATCTTTACGCAACCGCGATATTTCCTGCTGTAGCTCCATTTTTTGTTCACGCTGGTAACGATAGGCGTCCCGGATGATTTTTTCAGCCTTCCGGTAAGCAGCATTCACTACAGCTTGTGAAACTTTATTGGCCTGTTGCTCTTGCGCGAATAAAGTTAATTGTAAAGTTACCCAGTGTGATTCAATAATATTTTGAGCCGGCAGTTTATGGTTAATTTCCATTAACGGGAGTGAAGTGAAACTCATAGTAAATGCTCCATAAAGATAATCTCGGTAAGAGAAGTCTTCGGCCAAAGTACACGCAGTGGGGGGGGTAATAACACTAATAACGCATGTAAAACCACATCGTCATACGCTTCCCGATTAAGAATGGCGGTACCGATTTGCAACGCTGTTTGTTGCATCGCTTGCGGAGAAAGTAATTTGCCATCTCTTTGCCCCAACCAACCATATAGTTGCCAGATCTCATCCTCGCTAAACCACTGTAGAAGCAATTGCCGATACTCTGGCAGCATAAAATAGTCACTGCACCTGAGTTTGAATAACCCCAGTCCAAATGCAAATGCAGATATACGCGGCGCAAGACGAACCTGACGTTTTTGCCTGTCATTCAACCGGGCTGGGATAACAGAACTTCTCCTTAGTCTATACAATGATCTATTAAGCAGGCGATCCAACTCTGGTCGATCGCCATAACGCCAGCAACTGGAAGGATGAAAGCCCAGTTTACACAGCCATTCCGGTACAGCATAGCGAGCAGGCTGCCAGAAATAACGATAAAGTTGCAAAACCTCCGGGTCAGGTCGGCTCAGAAACGGCGTCTCAGGAAAAAATAGCCGATCAGGATGCCGCCCCCCAATAGCAGTCCTGTCATCGATAACATCAACTGATAAGGGTATTGGATCAACCACTTCACCACCTTTCCTTTATTGGCATTGATAACGTCCATAATCCAGAACGCTTGTCTCGCTGGTACGTCAGGTACCATCCTGAATTCAGCAGGTTGCATCAAGATACTGATCTTACTGTATTGCAACCCAGGGATTGACATCTCGATTAAATCTTTGATTTTTACCCGGAAGGCCTCCATATTGACCTGAGGTGAATATTTTATAAATACGGCGACAGAGCTCGGAGAAGAATGACTTCCCTCATCATAATCCGGTAGTGCAATGGTAACTTCTGCATTAATCACTCCCTCCATCTGACTCAGCATTCCTTCAATTCTTTGCTCTTTTAAAAAATTAATCTTCTGCTGTTCTTCCTGGGGTGATACCACTAACTGATTAGCTGGAAACATCTTATCTGCCGTCGTAAACTGGTGATGCGGGTAGCCATGAAGTCTAAGTAGCTCAACCGCATTAATAAATTGCGACTGCTCGACATGTAAGGTAATGCCATCCTCCTCCTGCTTTTTTTCCGCATTGATGCGATGCTGCATTAGTAATGCCAGCATCTGATTCGCCTCATCTTCCGGTAATGAACGATAAAGATCCACATCACATGCCGTAAGAAGGAACGCCAAAGCAATAAGAAATACTATACGATGAACCTTCATGTCATACTTACCAGCTTATTAAGCGCTTGTGATGCTGAGCCTGATATCCTGGCAAGAAAATCTACACCCACGGTCAATTCCATATAATCCATTTGCCTGGTCAGCATAACAGGAGGTAGTAAGACATTGGCGTTATTGACTGACACATCATCTGTCATTAATTGTTTAAAAAGATTAATTTGCTCCTGACCTGCCTCCGTAGAGGACATTACAGAAGATTGAGTGTTTACAGGCATTCCTCTGCTGATATCAGAAATATTCAATTTTTAAACTCCTCATTTGGCGCAGGAAATAACAAACGTAACGCCATAGCCTCTGGTAAATCAATACCCGCTAAAATTTCCCCGGCTTTTAGCGGTTCATTTAATCCCGCCAGCAATAATGCCAGGCATACCAACTGTAATTTTTTATCCGGAACAATAACAGATAGCGCTGGCAACATCGCATGTACCTGGGAAACAAGACTATGGTTAACGCCAGCAAACATAATTTCCAGTAGCAACCGTCGAACATCGTCGCTAATAATTTCAGATTTTAGCAATAATTCCACTAAGCATGTCCTTGATCATTTTGATCATTGAACTTTCGTAATTAATAAATGTAGAGTACTGCTGCAAGGCAAATTGCACTTTAATCATTGATTCTGGGTTGAGCAAATCATTGCCATTCATTTTGTCATTAATGGCCTGTCCCGCCTGGCGCGCCATGTGGGAGAGCATATCCACTAATTGTGCAATATCCATAATACTTTTCCTTAAAATAAATACATCGTAAGGATACTGGCAACATATCAAAATTTAGAAATAGATGAGCATCAGGTATATACCTGAAAATGGTCACTCCGGCGCACTTTGTTCTGGCATCACCTGAGCCAGCAAACGATATAATGGGCTACTGACCTGCATACCGGTCATTGCCATCCCATCCATACCAAAGCGAGTAAAACTCATTAGTCCGTAGGTAATATCATTAATACGCTCTAATAAATGAGACTGTAGTCCCAAAGTGCTACTCCAGTATGAATGCGTCATCACCGTCGCGGTTAAGGCTAATCTACCTCCCAGAGAGACAGCTTTAGCAATGGCCATACTTTTTCGTTGATTGACAAAGCAATTAGCAATATAAAAAACGGCGTTTCCTATACTATCGTGAGCCACAGGCAAGTGATGTTTATGGTGATAGATAAGACAGGCGACATCCGCAATGGCAATAGCAAGGCCAACTCCCGCCAGGGCCAGGAGTGGTGCGCCTCCACCGCTTAGCACTGTTAACGCTATTCCGGCGGAACAACATAAAACCTGTCCGCCCAAAATGACCATTTGCCAACTAAAAATTTCTTTTGGAAAAACCGCTATCATTCGTTTAGCAAGCCCGGTCAATAATCGTTCTTTTCCTTGTTGAGGATCTATTCTACCGATTTCTACATCCCTGGTGGTTTCCGGATGCGGCAATGAGGGACATGGAGATGAATCCGTAGGCGCATAAACAGGAAGTTGCCCTCCCACCTGAGCATTTGGGCTAACAGGTTTCATGGTTCTCCGACTCCACAATATTGATTACCCATACTTTCCATTGATGCAGGTAGAGTAACTGATTGACAGGACTCTATAATTTTTTCCGCCAATAACACACTGGGATCGGCAGGAAACTCATCAAAAGTATTTTCCTGATCGGCACTTGGGGTTCGGGCAAGGTAATAATCCAGTACCGCACCTATCGCTGTCAGACTAGCGGAGGTAATGACAGTCCCCATCTCCAAAGAGGCCGCGATATTTTCAGCGGCAGGCAGTGGAAATAGTAAGGGTATAACCAAGGAAGAAATAGCGATTCCTGAACGTATTAATAAAGAAAGACAGTTGGCAAGGGTGTTAGCGCAGGTAAGGTTTGCTCCACATTTTAACGCCAGCTTACTGACCACAAGAGCAACGCTATCACTGGAAGTTTGTAACGGCTCCTTTTGCTGACATATCAATTGATAATTATGATACGCACAGCAAGCATCCCCGGTGGCAATCACTAGCGCAGCACCCGCAAGAATAACAATGGGTAACCCTGCCCCGCCAGAAATTACCGCTGCAGCGACCGATAATCCGAACACGACTGTCGCACCCAGCGCACGAATAGTGTATTGAATAAAATGCATAGCATAATCCCTCTGTTGCTTTACCTGTTCAGGCGTAAGCAACACAGATGTTATGGGGGCATCAGGGACTGGAATTTCAGGGGGAGGAAACGATGTCCCCTCCGCTTGCATATCGGAAGGAATACTATTATTCCCGGCTATATTGCTTGCCGCTGGTGGAATATGAACCTCCATATTTCGCCCTGTTATTTAAGCAATAAGAGTGTCAAACATTGTTTGAGCATTCTGGCGAATCTCACTCCATGAGGCATCCGCATAACTCATCTTGATTGCAGTTTGGAAAGCCTCCCTCGCCAGCCCTGATTCCCCCATCATTTTGAGACAGACGCCTGTTTGGTAAACCGGTTCTGGATGACTGACATCCAGCATCAATGCATGGCCATAGAAATTGATGGCCGTTGAGTATTCTTTAAGCATCATCCAGGCGCCAGCTAATGCAATATGGGCACGCCAACTCCATGGCTGGGCCATCACCAGCCAGCTAAAATCGATTACGGCGCGCGAATAATCCCCCTCCTGCCATGAGGCATAACCTCTGGCATAGACGGTTTCTGGATCAACAGATAAGAGCTGTTCCAGAATTTCTTCCGGTACTTTGTTTTTCTGATTTTCACTCATCATCATACCTATTGATTGCTATTTTTCCCTTAATAGAGGTTTACGCCAGGGATGTCATTTAAAAACGCCGCTGGGTAAGATGCTCGGCGGATAAAATTGTCCAGCTATCGCCATCCAGCAGGCTAAAGGTCGCTCCCATTACTGTCAGGATGCGCAATAATTTCCTGCGTAACAATGATTGTTTTTCATCCAGAACATCGGTGATTATTAACATCTTTAAACATGTTAACTGCGGGTGATGAACAAATATCCCGCGTAAAAGCCCCAGTAAGTGAAACAATTGCTGTGGTCGGGGCTGCCCGGACGTCAGGCGCCTTAACTCACAAATAATCATTTCCTCTGCCTCAATACGATATACCACCAGGTAAGGCGATAATATAAACTGCTGCCCAAGCAATATAGAGGTTTCCCCTAAATATGCAGGCTCAGTTAACACCTGATGCCGGCGCAACCATTGCTCTATTTCTTGCACTATTTTTACCTCGTTAATGCCCGGAGCATTTGAGCAAGAATATCGACCATTGACGTCCCCATACCCATGATTTGCTGCATGATTTCAACCGCTTTATCCATAATATCCATCAAGCTTTTGTTATAAGAGTTGGCCCCATTTTGTTGCAGGTCGGCAATCGCTTTATCTTGATCGCTTTGACGTTGCGCTACACCAGCCCCCAGGCCCATGACGCCCCCAGCAGTGTGTCCCATGGCTTGACCTAATATAAGGCCGGTTTCCCCGCCTGCAGCCCCGAGTCCTATCGTCAGCACTCCTGAGAACATTGCGCCACCCGCAGTAATCATTGATGCTGTAAACGCTTGATCAATCGTTTTCATTTGCGTCTGTAAGACATTGACCTGCAGTTCCCAAGTCAACCTCTGCCTTGTTTCATTATAGGTACGCATAATATCGCGCAGCTTTTTGGCAAGCTCTATTAGCTTCGTCCAAATTACATCAAATAACAGAAGCAATGATTCCGTATCCACTCTCTCCCCGGATTGAGATTGAGCCGAAGAAGGCGCTAACAAGGAAGTCATTGGTGATGCTGGTGCTATGTTACTCGCTTCCATATTTTTATCCTCGGATTAAGCGCGCCAGCCAGCCATTTTCGACTGAACGCTACCATAATTATCAATGGTATCTAATGCATCTTTAAGCGCTATGCCGCTATCTTTATAAAGCGCCTGTAAGCGTTTTTGTTCCATCTTTTTTTGGCCTTCCATTTGTTCTATTATGAAATCCAGAAACCATTGCTGAGCCATTAATTGCTCTATTTTTTTTTCGAGCTTCGCTTTTTCTACTTTAACCACGCCTGTATTTATCTGATTACCTCCCTCGGTTACACATCTGATAGCCTGTAAGCCTTTAAATGAACAATCCCTCAGTAATGCATTCATAATTTTTTTAAACATATTGAAGAGGACCTTATTACGAAAACTTTTTGACAGAAAGTTTTCCCCTTCTTGCGCACATTTTTCCATGGCTTCTTTTGCCGCTTCTTTCGCCATGGCTTTCACCCCTGCTTTGGTAAAGCTTTTTCCTGCGCTTCGCGTCATATTTTGTTCTACGTCATGAGAAAACTCGGCAGACTCCTGTGCCATCTCATCCGTCATCACCATTTCACGTTCCAGCGGCTCAAATTGTTGGGAAAATTTTTCGCTCACCGCGTCGCTAAACTCTTCAGCCAACGCCTCCATTTCTGCTTCGCCTGCACCTACCATACGTTCAGCGATTTCTTTGCCGAAACCGGAGTCAAGCACTTTTGCAGCGGCGCCAGTCAAGCCTCTCGTCGCCATAAAAGCACGGCCAATCTGGAAAACATCCAGTGCCAGCGCGACAGTTTCACAGCCAAACTGAATTTTACTTGTAACGTCAATAATCGCCTGACAGGTATCGTGGTCAGCACCGAACATCATTGCTGTTTCGGCTCCGGCTTTAATCATTCCTGCACAACCTGCGGCCATATAGGCTACACCGCTAGCCATTTCTGCGGGATTACCGGACAGAAAACCTTCCACCACTTTTAAGGCGCCAAGCACGGTTTCAAATATGCCGGTAATCCAGTCAAAAATAGCGCCAAAAATGCCCGCTTTACGTGCTTTATCCTCCTGCTCTATCGCTTTCTGGATCTGCTCCTGATACTCCTTCACCTGCTTATCACGTACTGTATTTTGCACCTCAGTTGCTCGATCAAGCTGTTGGCATAACGATTGAGCGCTACTACCGAAGACGCTAATTATTAATGTCGTCATCATCATTGATAAAACCGTGGGATTCATCTGCATAAAGTCAGGCAATGATGATGGGCTATTATGATCTCCGGGGACGGCATTAAGCAGTTGCTTCAACGCGTTGTTTGCCTCTGGAAGGCTAATTTTCCCTGCTGCCTCACACGCTACTCTGGCATTGTCACAAGTAAAATCTACACGCGGCTGGCGTTTTCCCAGCGATCCCGAGGAAACACAACTGACATTGCTTAAATGATGATGTAATAAGGCGTTTACTCCCGCGGCGCTATCGCCATTACTGTGGATTCGATTCATTCTTAGCTCCTGTCAGAAAGTTGCTGTAACATCTTTTCTGCACGCAGTCGGAGGATTTGATGTTCACTGGCCTCGCCGCAAATACGCACCACGGCCCTTAACGCTTTCCTTGCATAACGAACGTTATCACACGCGAGATAGCATTCCGCTGCGGCCCAGGGCGCCTGCGGCGCATCCAGCTTAATCTGTGCCGCGCGTCCATAGACGTATATCGCTTCTCCCCAGAGTTTTTGAGCCTGGCAGCATTCCCCTAACCGAAACCAGTAGTCAAATGACCAGGCATCATATATCGTCAGCAATTGAAAAAGTCGCGCTGCGCCGGCGAACTCGTTTACATCCATAAGCTGCATGGCATAGCGATACAGAGTATTAAGCGGCTGTGTCACATCCTCATCTAACAACATACGCAGCGAGCCGCCACGCCGGAAAAATCGTATCGTGTCATAGGCTTGCTGTAAGGTCGGCTCTTTTTTCATGAATACGTTTTCTGCGCTATCATACTGGAAATCTCCCCCCACTTACTGATAAGCCCCGTCAGTTGGGTAAGGACAGCATTAAGCTGCTGAGACATTTTTTGAATTGTTAACTGTCCCTGACTCATAAGATCGGTATTCCGGTTGGCGTCATTATCCAGAGCCGCTTTGACTGCCTGCAGGCCGCCTTTATCCAGTTTCCCCTTAACACCATATTTAGCTATATATTGATCAATGGTCATACCATTAACGAGAATACCATTGTCACGCATGTATTTAATTACATCCTCAGGCACCTCCTCTGTGGTTTTGGCATCTCCTTTGGCTGCTTCAGCAATAACCGCATCCATTTCATTTGACTTTTCCTGGGTATTTCTGGCACGTTCAGCGTTCTTCTGGATCTGTATAAACTTATCGTTTGCGATAGCCTGAATAACCATAAGGAGAATAAGTAAAACACCATACCCTTCGGCAAAAGGATTTTGCTGGGATAAGTCATCCTGACTCCCGGTATCTGTATTGCTGACGCCAAAATCATTATTAAATACAATAGGGTTATGATTTCCCCAAAAGACATTTCCTGAAGACATTGGGCTTTACCTTTTTGTTTTGCCTGGCGGTATCTCCACCAGGGATTGAGTATTAAGTTGTTGCAGCCGTGCTTCAAGTTGTTTAAACAAAGTTACTATTTTCTTTAAGTCTCTCTCGGCCTCCTGGTTAACCCCGGTCACGCCTTGTGGAAATAACTTATCAAGGATAGGATCTGTCTCACTGTTTTTTTTGGGATACTGCGCCCTTTCAGAAAGCTGTTGACTCACCTTAGCCCTGATTTGATTAAATTTTTTAAGATAGTGATTTAGCTGCATAAAACTTTGCTCTAAATCGCGATATTCACTAAAAGCAGCCTTTTTCTTTATCATCATTATCCTCCTATATAACGATAGAGAAATTAACGTGCTAACTAAGCGTTTTTTCACTTCCTCCCACAAGCGCACAGTTATGGTAACGATAATAAATGGTGTTGATGATATTTTCAGCCTGATCGATTGCTTCAATCAATAAGGTGTTTTGCTGATATTGCTGCGGGTCCTGTATCTTACTGTTGTTCTCTTCTAATTGCCGCCGGGCAGCCCTTAATTGTAAAATTATTCCTTTGGCCTCTTCACGCGAATGAAGCAGCAAGTCTTCTAACTGAGTCAGAGTTGTCATATTTCACTCACTTAAAATCTAATGGATAGTTAATCAAAGTATCATCATTTTTAATCGTTACCACATCGGCACTCAGATGGACAATTTCTCCCCCATCGGGTAACAGCGCCCCTACGCGTAAACGCTCCTTATTGGTTAGTAATAAATAATCACCATGACGGCTCTGCACAAAGCCAGCTACTGGTGCGGGCAGATATTTTCCTCCATCATGAGAAGGCGCAATATCCTGATAGATTAAAGAAAGAGCAGGGTCCTTTTTCTTTAATGCTGCCAGCATTTCTTGCAGAATACGTTGATGAGATTCATCCAGTACGCCACTGATAACAAAAGAGCACCGTATTGGCGTAACATTAACAAGGCCCACTAAACCGTTCTCTATTATCGCAGCAATAATATCATTCCCCTGAGATTGATGAGAATAACTAATCTTCCAGTGCAACAGCCCGGGGATATCTGCAAGTAACGGTTGAACCTTACGCCATCGCTGATCCATCCGTATATCATCATGAATTAACACACTACCAGGCCCTTCGCTGGATACTTCAGCATGGGGGTAATCCATTTTTATCAAAATATCCTGCACTTCTCGTATCAATAAGTCATCACAGATTACACTATCCCGGTACATAACCCCCCATGATTCGAGCGTCGCTCTCACCTTTTGCATCTGTTCGTTTGACGAGCAATAACCTGACAATTGCAGGCTTCCATCTTCTTTCCATTGTGCCCGGACATAATGAATGTTGCTTTTATCTAATAAAAGCTTAACCCGCAAAGGTAAATCATTTACCGTTTCAGGCTGACCACCAATACTTGACAAGGCCCCCATTCCACCGATGAAAATCAAGAATACGCCAGCCAACCACCAATGCCGTAATCTGGAAATCGGTATTTGGTAACTGGCAAGATCACAATCCGATTTACCAAACGCCATAGCAATCCCCGCAACCTGCAAAACCCCACTGGACGGTAGCGGCTTATTTTGATTGAATCTGCGTCCATTAACTCTAACCCTGGCTTTCCCTGCATCAACAAACAAACTCTCTTCCTGTTCTCTCAGTACAATCTTTCCATTTATAGTAAGCGGAATACAAATATCACACCCCTTCTCCCCCAGTGACAGGCGTCCTTCATTCAGCCATACTTCCCGGCCTTGTAAAAGGCGATCTAAAAAACGTATTTTCCAGGAACTCGTCGGATTAGCCATGAGATATGCCATTATTTACTACTGAAGCTTTAATTAAAAAAAGCCTGATTACACTATGTACTTGAGTCGTATCATTGCGAAACAAATGCCCTAAGACAGGAATATCGCCTAATAAAGGAATTTTATTTTGCGAACGGATTTGCTTACCTTGTTTAAATCCTCCCAGCAATAGACTTTGTCCGGCCAATAATGTGGCTTGCGAAGCAATTTCAGAATTTTGCACCTCGGGTAGCGGATTTGTTTCGCTTTGTGTATCACTTTGTTGACCATCCTGAATATTGAGATTCAGCATTATTTTTTGCATGCCATTATCGTTTAATAACCGAGGCGTAACGCGCAGCAAAGAACCCGTCGTGATGGATTCAAGCTTAGCCACTTTTTCCCCCTGTAGTTTAGTATAGAAAGTAATATTCTTATCCAGTACAGCCTGGATATTATTTAAAGTAACGACAGATGGTTGGGAAAGTACATAAGCCTGAGAACTTTTTTCCAGTGCATTCAAACGCACCATAAAGTTTGAAGTATCGCTGATTACCGTTGAAAAACCGCTAGTACCACCGTCATTCAGACCCGAATTGAAAGCAATCTTCTTCCCACCCAGCGACACTGCCGTCCCCCAGTCGATTCCTAACTGGTTAATATCTCCAGCATTAACATCAATAATTTTCACAGAAATCTCTATCATCTGTTGGCGTTGATCTAATTCTGTGATGAGTTTCCGATACCCCGCCATATTGGCCGCATAATCACGAACGATCACTGCATTTTGTCGTGGATCGGCAGCAAACATAGGTAATGCCTGTGTCGCGGGTGAACCATCACTCGGAGATGCCGCCGGTACGCCAGATTTACTCATCTCACGTAATACACTCACAACGCCAGGGACCACGACAGCTTGATCTCGATATTGGTATTGAGTATCCATCGCAGTAGCATACTTAAGTGTGTATATATTCACACTTACCGCACTATCTTTTCGTTTGACTAACGCATTATCCAGTACTGAAGCTAATTGAGTAATGCGAGTCAGACAACTGGGAACACCGCTCACCTCCACTGCGCTAGTACCGGCAATTTCTTTAACCACGCATCCCGGTGATGAAAGGACATTCTGGCTACGTAAGTAATGAATGAACCGTCCAGTAGGTAAGATATTGAAAGTGATAACCTGATGTTTTAATAATGATGTGGGATATACATATAGCATATTGCCATCAAACCAGGTAAGTAGATCATATTGTGTTGCCAGGTTATTCAGAATATCCACTGGCGGTTCTGGAGAAATCTTCCCACTAAATGTGGCTGTTATTGATGGACTAATAGTAATAGCTGTATCATAGTTCTCTGAAAGAAGATGTAAAACCTCTGCTAATGGCATTTGTCTGGCATAGAGGGTAAAGTCATTACCTTTCCATGATAGCTCATCACTCTTTGCCGTACTGAGTATAAATAGTAACATTAAGATTAAGCTTCTATTTGCTATCATTTTATAGCCCACCCGAATAAAGTTTATGACGATTGCGTATTACATTTTTTAAAACACAAGTTAAAGCCAAATGTTTTTCTATCTCGATAGCAATAAGCTCAGCGTCACTACTTGTGGTATAATAACCGTTTAACCATCCTCCATCCGTTGTGAGCTGTATAGCATAATCATGGATGTCTGGGTGTGCTGCAAGCAGTAGTGTCACATAGGCAAGACAAGGCTTAGGTAAGCTTTCCAGGTCATTTAAGAACAAAGAAATAGAAAACGCTTCTGAGAAGAGTTCTCCCCTGGCAGGATGTCCATCAATAGTCATTATCCAGAATCGACTATTACCTTCAGTCTTAATATCCCGGATCAATGGAATGCCTTTTAAAACAGCCAGCATGAACCCCTCCTCATACATAAAAAAGAGTTTCTATCAAATTCGCTCACAACCACATCCGTAAAAAGCCTGATTCACATTTATTTCAACGATACTCTTCTTATACAATATCAGGATATTGTCTACATATACATTGTTCGGCGCACTCCTATCACTCAGATTTCCCTATAGATTCACAATTATATTTTTGCCACTGACACGACTTATTACAATTAGAAAAATTATTTATCAAATAAACTGTTACGATGTTTTTGCGCTACCTCGTATTAGAAAGTAATTGTAGTCATCGAGTGGATTATATATGAAGAAATTTATCTACCTAATGATAACACACTCGATTAATCTTCTATTGAAACTATATGTACTGCGATAGTGATCAAGTGCCAAAGATTTTGCAACTGGCAACTTAAGGAAAGCATTATGAATTTGCTGAATCTCAAGAATACGCTGCAAACATCTTTAGTAACCAGGTTAACCTTTTTATTTTCATTAACAATAATAACTATTTGGATGCTATCTGTATTTTCAGCGGCTTATATATCAATGGTTCAGAAACGACAGCATATAATAGATGACTTATCCATTATCTCCAGAATGAATATTGTACTAATCAATCAACGTTTTGAAGAAGCTGAGCGTGACGCCAAAAAATTAATGTATCAATGCTTATTAGCTACTATTAATCGCCATAGCGATACCTTCCCTGGGCTTAGTCGGCACCTGTCTGTCGATTCCCCAAATTGCACACCGACGCTAAACCGGGATAAGCATCGTGTCTTTCTTCCATCCTATAATATCGATAAAAGAAGTTATCATTACGATAGCTTTATTCTTAACCATAAAAATGAAATCCCATTATTACCGGCTGATAACTCTCCAGGATACTCTACTCTACAGCTTATGAGACTAATACGTTTTCCTTTATACCCAACCCATGCAGACTTCTACTGGAGTAAGCCAGAATACATAAACGGCATAGGATGGAGTGTTTCCGTTGCGTTTTCCGCTCAGCAGGGAGTATTTTTTGGAATGACTATTGAGCTTCATGATCTCATGTCTAATAGCCATCCACAATTAGATGATAGTATTCAAGTATGGATAGATCAGAATAACCACTTATTACCGTTTTCATACACATCTAAAAAAATACGTACACTGTTAGAACATGTAACGCTGCATGACGGATGGCAACAGATTCCCGGTTTTCTAATATTACGCACGCCCCTGCATGGCCCCAGATGGAGCCAGGTTATTCTATACCCATACGATAATTTATTTAGCCGCATCTTAAAAACTATCCTTCAACAAATCCCCTTTACGTTAACAGAGTTGGTGTTGATGACGTCGGCTTTTTGTTGGTTACTTCATCGCTCACTGGCCAAACCGTTATGGCATTTTGTCGATGTCATCAATAAAACTGCAACTGAGCCGCTAAGCACACGTTTGCCAGAAGAAAGACAGGATGAATTAGGCAGTATTGCCTGCGCTTTTAACCAACTACTTGATACCCTACAAGTACAATACGACAATCTGGAAAGCAAAATCGTAGAACGCACCCAGGCTCTAAATAAGGCAAAAAAACAAGCCGAACAAGCAAGCAAACGTAAAAGTATTCATCTTACGGTAATAAGTCATGAGTTACGTACCCCAATGAATGGCGTACTCGGTGCGATTGAATTATTACAAACCACCCCTTTAAACATAAAACAGCAAGGATTAGCAGATACAGCCAGGTACTGTACATTGTCTTTGCTAACTATTATTAATAATCTGCTGGATTTTTCACGCATCGAGTCTGGTCATTTCACATTGCATATGGAAGAAACGGCGTTACTACCGTTACTGGACCAGACAATGCAAACCATCCAGGGACCAGCGCAAAGCAAGAAGTTATCATTACGTACCTTTGTCGGCCAACACGTCCCGCTTTATTTCCATACCGATGGTATCCGTTTACGTCAAATTCTGGTTAATTTACTCGGAAACGCAGTGAAATTTACCGAAACCGGAGGGATACGTCTAACGGTTAAGCGTCATGCGGAACAATTAATATTTCTGGTTAGCGATAGTGGTAAAGGGATTGAAATGCAACAGCAATCTCAAATCTTTACTGCTTTTTATCAAGCGGACACAAATTCGCAAGGTACGGGCATTGGACTAACTATTGCTTCAAGCCTGGCTAAACTGATGGGCGGTAAACTAAAACTAAAGAGTATTCCCGGAGTTGGAACCTGTGTATCGCTAGTATTATCCTTACAAAAATACCAGCCGCCGCAACCAATAAAAGGGACATTGCCAGCCCCTATCAGCCTACATCGTCAACTTGCTTGCTGGGGGATACGCGGTGAACTACCCCACCAGCAAAATGCGCTTTTCAATGCAGAACTTCTGTATTTTCCTGGAAAACTCTACAATCTGGCACAACAGTTAATATTGTGTATACCGAATACACCAAACATAAATATTTTGGTACAACCCTGGCAGTTGCAAATTCTTCTGGTTGATGATGCCGATATTAATCGGGATATCATCGGCAAAATGCTTGTCAGTCTGGGCCAAAATGTCACCATTGCAGCCAGTAGTAACGAGGCTCTGGCTTTATCGCAACAGCAGCGATTCGATTTAGTACTGATGGATATTAGAATGCCAGAAATAGATGGCATTGAGTGTGTACAATTATGGCATGATAACCCGGCTAATTTAGATCCTTATTGCATGATTGTGGCGCTATCAGCTAGCGTAGCGTCAGAAGATATTAGTCGTTGTAAAAAAAATGGGATACATCATTACATTACAAAACCTGTGACCCTGGCTACCCTGGCTCGCTATATCAGTCTCGCTGCAGAATACCAGCTTTTACGAAATATCGAATTGCAGGAGCAAGATCCGAACCGCTGTTCAGCGCTACTGGCGACAGATGATATAGTCATTAATAGCAAGGTTTTCCAGTCACTGGATCTCTTGTTAGCTGATATTGAGAATGCTGTGTCTACTGGAAAAAAAATCGATCAGTTACTTCACACATTAAAAGGCTGTTTAGGTCAAGCAGGGCAGACTGAATTGGCATCCTATGTAGCAGACATTGAGAATCGCGTAAATATGGGGAAAATCATCACTATAGAGGAACTAACCGACTTACGTCAGAAAGTACGTATGATCTTCAAAAACTAAACCATCACTTAATGTTTATCTTAATTTTCGCGGAGGCAGCAAAATGAAAGAGTATAAAATCTTATTAGTGGACGATCATGAAATCATCGTTAACGGTATTATAAATGCCTTATTACCCTGGCCTCATTTTAAAATTGTAGAACATGTTAAAAATGGTCTTGAGGTTTATAATGCTTGTTGTGCATATGAGCCTGACATACTTATCCTTGATCTTAGCTTACCGGGAATCAATGGTCTGGATATCATTCCCCAATTACACCAGCGTTGGCCAGCAATGAATATTCTGGTTTACACTGCATATCAACAAGAGCATATGACCATTAAAACGTTGGCCGCAGGTGCTAATGGTTATGTTTTAAAAAGCAGTAGCCAGCAGGTTCTGTTAGCGGCGTTACAAACGGTAGCAGTAAACAAGCGTTACCTTGATCCGACGTTGAATCGGGAAGCTATCCTGGCTGAATTAAACGCTGACACCACCAGTCATCAACTACTCACTTTACGCGAGCGACAGGTTCTGAAACTTATTGACGAGGGGTATACCAATCAAGGGATCAGCGAAAAGTTACATATCAGTATAAAAACCGTCGAAACGCATCGAATGAATATGATGAGAAAGCTACAAGTTCATAAAGTGACAGAATTACTTAACTGCGCCCGAAGAATGAATTTAATAGAGAATTAGCCAGGGGTATCCTATGGTATTGAGCATTTTGTCATATTTTGATGAGCCTTACGCCATTCAGTATTGCTCATCATCTACAGAAGCCATGCGGATGCCCTACTATGCCACACAATTTATCACTACCTTAATCTCCGGTTAGTCGTGATATAGTAAAATCCCTTTATTTAATGGGCTTCATCATGTCGTATTCTATCGGCGAATTTGCCAGACTATGCGGTATCAATGCCACTACGCTCAGGGCATGGCAGCGACGCTATGGTTTGTTGAAACCGCAGCGTACTGACGGCGGACATCGCTTGTACAGCGATGACGATGTTCGACAAGCGCTTAGTATCCTCGACTGGATGAGAAAAGGCGTGCCGATAAGCCAGGTCAAACCTTTGCTGTCGCGTCCAATCATTCGCCTGGGCGATAACTGGATAACGATCCAGGAAACGATGCTTCAACATCTCCACGAAGGGCGAATTGACGCGCTACGGCAGTTGATTTATGACTGCGGCCGCGAATATCCCCGAGCGGAACTGGTGACCTACTTATTACGTCCGTTGCGCAGCAAAGTGTCAGCGCATCTTCCCGCCGTGATGACGCTGCGCGAAGTACTGGATGGCATCATTATTTCTTACACCTCTTTTTGTCTTGAAGGCGATAGAAAAGCGCCAGGCTACAATGCATTTATTAGCGGCTGGCATCTCTCAGATCAGTGCGAAATCTGGCTGGAAGCGTTGACACGTACCGGACAAGGGTTGCGGATCGATGTTCTTCCTTCCCCACCAGCCGTACTGGCGCCCGAACTTTTCGCCCAGAGAAAATGGTTTCTGGTGACTACCGGAAAGCTCACTGCCGGGCAGAAAAAGCAGCTTGCCCAATGGCGCAACGTTGTCGTTTCGCTTGAGGTTATCACGCTATAAGCCCTTAAATGCACTTTCCACCTTCATTCTATCTCATTGATATTCCAATACATAAAAAATAATCCTCACGAAAACTTAGACAAAAAAACAAAATTGTGTAAGTTTTAAATCAATGCAAGATAACATCTTGCGCCATTCGGCGTCAGTCGTCGTGCTTTCAATGAGGGGGAAATCATGAATAATAAACCCGTAGTCGGCATTAGCGGATGTCTGACTGGCGCCGCGGTACGCTTTGATGGCGGACATAAACGTATGGATTTCCTCATGAACTCTCTGGCGCCGTGGGTGACCTACAAACCGATCTGTCCGGAGGTTGCGATCGGCCTGCCCGTTCCTCGCCCTGCGCTGCGTCTTATCCAGATGACCTGCGGCGACATTCGGATGCGCTATAGTCATGTCCCGCACGATGACGTCACCGATCGGATGAACGCCTTTGCCGATCGGTTTTTACCAACGATGGGCGAACTGACGGGGTTTATTGTGTGTGCAAAATCGCCCAGTTGCGGAATGGAGCGCGTTCGCCTGTATGATGAAAAGGGTAATCGGGGCCGCAAAACTGGTACCGGACTGTTTACCGCCGCAATAATGGCCAAATATCCCTGGCTGCCGGTAGAAGAAGATGGTCGTCTGCACGATCCGGTATTACGCGAAAATTTCATCGCACGCATCTTCGCGCTACATGAATTAAATGCGCTACGCGCGCAGGGCCTGAGTCGTCACAGTTTGCTCGCATTTCATAGCCGATACAAACTACAGCTTCTCGCGCACCACCAGGCTGGCTACCGCGAAATTGGCCCTTTTGTTGCGCATCTGCATGAGTGGGACGATCTGGATGCCTTCTTTGTCTGCTACCGGGAAAAACTAATGGCTATCTTGCGCCATCCCGCTTCACGTAAAAATCACACCAATGTGCTGATGCATATCCAGGGCTATTTTCACCGCGCGCTGAACAGCAGGCAACGCGTGGAATTGCGCGAGGTGATTCTCGGCTATCGCGCGGGCCAGCTACCGATCCTCGCGCCGTTAACGCTACTGAAGCACTACCTGGCGGAACATCCGGATGACTATCTGCGCACGCAGAATTATTTTGAGCCGTACCCTGGTACGTTAGGGTTGCGTTTAGCCATCACCTGATAACCCTACGCATCGCTAACGGCGGGCAAATAGCCCGCCGTGATGACAATATCGCGAATGCTCAAAGGCGATACTACTATCATTTCGTTATTGCCAACAGGCCGTTTCCACCATGATACTGGCTATGACCCCGCCAGAGCGTTAATCACCGCTTCCATAGCCTGTTTTTCTAACGCGCTACGTTGGATACGTTGATTCGCCAGCGCGGTTCGTAACATACCCGCAATAACTATATGCTTCGGCTCCTGCCCCAGATCGCGCATTTCCAGCACGACTTTGCCCACCACTCTGCACATCTCGCGGTACAGTTCGTCATCTTTTGTCGGTTTTGCCATACGTTTTACTCGTCGCCAGCTCAAACCAACAGAATATAACAGTCTTCGCTATTAAACAAAATTTGATGCAAATCAAAGAAATGACGCAGTTTATTATTCATGAATCATACGTTGTTCGTATTCTGGTCTCTGGCGAGGCCAGTTTTTCGAAACGCCTAATCAGTTCCGCCAGGCTACCGGCCTGCATTTTTTCCATTACTCTGGCGCGGTGCACCTCTACGGTACGCACCGCGATATTCATCGCTTCCGCAATTTCACGGTTCATAAATCCTTTTGCCACCAGGCTGGCCAGTTCACGCTCTTTCGGCGTCAATTGCTGGTAACAAAGCATAATCTCACGACGCACCACCGCTGCCGATGAAACCGTCAGCGCACGCTCCAACGCCGCCTGTAGCGGTTTTACCGATACCGGTTTTTGCAGAAAATCGACAGCGCCGCGTTTCATCTGCTCCACGGCCATCGGTACATCGCCATGTCCAGTAAGAAAAACAACCGCCAGGGTACTTCCGCACTGGCGCAACGCATCATGAACGCCCTGTCCATCCAGGACCGGCATTCGCATATCCAGTAATACTACACCGGTCTGATAGAGACTGGCCTGCGCCAAAAAATCCGCCCCCTGCCTCCAGCATTTTACGTCATATCCCAGACTTTCCAGTAAAAACGCGCACGCGTTAGTAACCGCCGTATCATCATCCAATAGATGAATTATCGCCATCCCTGCCTCCATTTTCATGTAAGAAATGTATCGTGACTACCGTTCCCGCCAGGCCGTCCGGTGCGGTCTGGTTCCTGATGCTGATATCGCCACGACCATACCGCACCAGCCGCTGGCAAATCGCCAGCCCTAAGCCCATCCCCTCTTTGCGAGTGGTCATAAACGGCTGAAAAGCCTGACGTAATAGCGCCTGATCGATTCCCCCGGCGTTATCCTGTAAAACAATGCTGACGCCATTTTCAGTGCGTTCAGCCACGACCCATAAATGGGTGGCGCCTGCCTGAGCCGCATTAAGAATGATATTCGCCAGCACCTGTTCCAGCAGCACTGACGGCAGCGTTACGCGCAGCGCGGCGCTAACCTCGGTATGCAGAGTCACTGACGGAAACTGCTGCGCCATACGCAACAGTTGCCAGACGTGATCAATCGCCTCGCGAATGGCTATCACCTTCCACTCTTCGGTCAGCACCGGGTTGCCCTGCGCCTGGCTGACCCAGTGACGCAGGTTACGCAAAGTGTCCGCACCGCGTTGCGCCTGCTGGTCAATTTGTTCCAGCGCCGGCAGCAAGGGATGCTGTTCATCTGCAACGCGCAACCGAATCAGGCACCCCTGGGCGTAATGTCGAATCGCGGAAAGCGGTTGATTAAGTTCATGGGCAAATCCGGAGGTCATTTCACCTAACACGCTCATTTGCCGGGCGGTCTCCAGCGCCCGCTCATGCTGATGGAGTACCACGCTATTACGTTCCAGTTGTTTTCCGCGTCGACGCACCAGCAGCATGACCCAAATATAATTGAGCGTGAGCAACAGAAATGCCAGCGTCATGCCGCCAACCATCAACTGATGTTGAATTAACCAACTTTTGACATCCAGCCACAGTCGACGCTGCTGAGGGTGCTGACGAACATCACGCAGCAACGCTTCCACCTGACTGGTTGACGCAGGCGCGCCCCAGTGAAATGACGCGGCGGCGGGCGCGTTGAATAGCGCCCGCGTTACGCGATCCGCCAGCGCATCACTTACCGCGGGTAGCGCCGCGAACGACCAGTCAGGATATAACGGCGTACTGGTTAAACAAGGAAGGGTCGTCGGTCGGGAAAGCAGCGCGATAAAATCCTTTTTATTAATCAATCCTTCCTGATCCATATTTTCTAATAGGCACACCGGCACAATTGCCACCTGCACCGCTTTTTCGCGCAGCATATAGACTAAGGCATCGCCAGGAAACCCGGTAAAACGGAGATGGAAATCGCGCTCCGGGCGTAAGCCCACGTCGCTGAGCGCTTTATAGCCTAATAAATAACCGCCAAATGCCTGAGCATCAATCGCGCCGACTGTCTTACCGATCAGATCGTGCGCCGTGGTGATCCCGCTATCGCGCCGGGTAAGGATCACGCTACCAATGACATTGCCAATCGTTTTCCCATCGCGCGTAGAGCGCAGGGAAGCCAACCAGCGGAGCGGCGCATGGCTGTTCAGTTGGACAAATTGCGCCGGGTTGGTTATCACAAACTGCACGGTTCCCCGGTTAACGGCCTCCTGCATTTGATGCAGATCCAGCGGCTGGATGTGAAAGGTTTCGCCGGGAAGCTGTTGATTTAATGTCTTTGCCAACGGCTGCCAGTGGCTGCGCGTAGACGCCTCGCCGCGCATGGCCAAAATACCGATGTTCCACGTCCCTGCCCATGCGCCATGACAAATTAGCCCTACTGCCGCCAACACCGCCAGGCGACTTACGGTTTTACCTCTCACCCCAATATCCCTGTCAATTATGTTGTTTTAGATCAACAACAAGCCGGGTATGTGGTTAACCACAATAGAGCTCTCCCCGTCTCGATTTTTACACTGTAAATCATCGACATTCTTTATTCATTACACATGAACCAACATCGTGACAAATGTTTCATTGTTGGCAATGTGGACGGGAGTCAATATGGACAGCAGTAAACGGCAATTTCTCCAGCAACTTGGCGTCCTGACCGCTGGCGCCTCACTGGTTCCGCTGGCTGAAGCGAAATTTCCTTTTTCGCCGGAGCGACATGAAGGCTCTCCCCAACACCGCTACGCCATGCTTATCGACCTGCGACGCTGTATCGGCTGCCAGTCCTGTACCGTAAGTTGCACTATTGAAAATCAAACGCCGCAGGGCGCGTTTCGTACGACAGTGAACCAATACCAGGTCCAGCGTGAAGGCAGCCAGGAGGTCACGAATGTGCTATTACCGCGTCTGTGCAACCATTGCGATAACCCTCCCTGTGTGCCGGTCTGCCCGGTACAAGCCACCTTTCAGCGGGAAGACGGCATTGTGGTGGTGGATAACAAACGCTGCGTCGGCTGCGCCTACTGTGTACAAGCGTGTCCTTACGACGCCCGATTTATCAATCATGAAACGCAAACTGCCGATAAATGCACGTTTTGCGTCCATCGTCTGGAAGCCGGGCTGCTACCCGCTTGCGTAGAGTCCTGCGTCGGCGGCGCGCGTATTATTGGCGATATCAAAGATCCCCATAGCCGCATCGCCACCATGCTTCATCAACATCGCGACGCTATCAAGGTATTAAAGCCGGAAAACGGCACGTCGCCCCATGTTTTCTACCTGGGTCTGGACAACGCCTTTGTCACCCCCTTAATGGGCCGTGCGCAGCCCGCGCTTTGGCAGGAGGTTTGAATGACGCATTCACTCATCATTGAAGAAGTGCTGGCTCACCCGCAGGACATTAGCTGGCTACCGTGGGCAGTACAATATTTCTTTTTTATTGGCATTGCCGCCTGCGCCGCACTGTTTGCCTGTTATCTTCACTGGCGGAAAAAAGACGCCGCGACAGAAGAAAATCGGGCATTACTGATTGCCATTACCTGTGCGATTACCGCACCGCTGGCGCTGACGGCGGATCTGCACCAGACCGCGCGCGTCTGGCATTTCTATGCCTGGCCGACCCCCTGGTCGTGGATGCCCTGGGGAGCATTATTCCTGCCGCTGTTTACCGGATTTCTCGCCCTGTGGTTCCTGGCGCAGCAGATGAAACGATTATTGAATAAAAGTTACAACGTCACTAAATGGTTGGCGTTAGCCAGCGCGCTTTGCGCGGTGGGTCTGCTGATTTATACCGGCCGCGAAGTCTCCGTTGTGCTGGCGCGCCCGATCTGGTTTAGCTACGCCTTCCCCGTGGCGATGTTTCTTAGCGCCTTACAGGCATTCTTCGCCCTGATGATTGTCGCCGCCCGACGCGACTCGGTAAGGCTGCCAAAAATACTGTGGGGACAAATCTGGACGCTGGCGGCGCTGGGGCTGCTTGTGGCCATGTGGGTCAGCGGCGATACCCTTTCCGGCACGGCAATCCGTCAGTGGATTACCGTCGCCCTGTCAGCCAAATATTACGCTGTCGGCTGGATAGCGCTGTGGGTATTAACACTGCTGTTCTGTAGCCTGGCGCTACGTCATCCCTTATCGCAGCTAAGACGCGTCCTGCTGGTTCTGAGTGCACTGGCGTTATGTTGGCTGATGCGCTGGACATTGTTGATTCAGGTACAAACCGTACCCAAGTTCAACGCGCAATTTAACCCTTACTCGTTACCAGGCGGAACGGATGGCTGGCTGGCTATTCTCGGCACCTTCGGCCTGTGGATCGCGCTACTGATTATTATTCGTGAAACGCTGAACGGACTCACCAGGAGATTACAACATGGCTAATTTAACCCGTCGTCAGTGGCTAAAAGTCGGTCTCGCCGTCGGTGGGATGGTCACTTTTGGTTTGAGCTACCGTGATGTGGCGAAACGCGCAATTGATGGCCTGTTAAACGGGACGTCCGGCAAGGTAACGCGCGACCGCATCTTTGGCAATGCGTTAATTCCGGAGGCGCAGGCGCAAACGCACTGGCAGCAAAACCCACAACAAACCATCGCCATGACGCAATGCTTCGGCTGTTGGACACAGTGCGGTATCCGCGCCCGGGTTGATGCAGATGGCAAAGTGATTCGCATCGCCGGCAATCCATATCACCCCTTGTCGCAGGAACACCCGATTGATCCGTCCGTCCCTTTTAGCAAAGCCATGGAGCAACTGGCGGGAGAAAGCGGTCTTGACGCCCGCTCAACCGCCTGCGCGCGCGGCGCCACGCTGCTGGAAAGCCTGTACAGTCCGCTACGACTGCTTGAACCAATGAAACGCGTGGGTAAACGCGGCGAAGGGAAATGGCAGCGCATCAGCTTTGAGCAGCTTATTGAAGAAGTTGTGGAAGGCGGCGATCTGTTTGGCGAAGGTCATGTGGACGGACTGCGCGCTATTCATGCGCCGGATACGCCAATCGACGCAAAGCACCCCAGTTTCGGGCCAAAAACCAATCAGTTATTGGTCACGAATACCAGCGACGAAGGCCGCGATGCGTTTCTGCGTCGTTTTGCGCTAAATAGCTTCGGCAGCAAAAATTTCGGCGCGCATGGCGCCTACTGTGGACTGGCTTACCGGGCTGGCTCCGGGGCGCTGATGGGTGATCTGGATAAAAACCCGCATGTCAAACCCGACTGGGAAAACGTAGAGTTTGCGCTATTTATGGGCACCTCCCCGGCACAGTCCGGCAATCCATTTAAACGCCAGGCGCGCCAGTTGGCGAGCGCCCGGCTGCGTGAGAATTTTCAATACGTCGTGGTCGCCCCCGCGCTACCGTTATCAACTGTGCAGGCCGATCCTCGCGGTCGCTGGCAACCGGTCCTGCCCGGCAGCGATTCGGCGCTGGCAATGGGGATGATCCGCTGGATCATGGATAATCAACGTTATAATGCTGATTATCTGGCGATTCCCGGCGTACAGGCGATGCAGCAGGCCGGAGAGCAAAGTTGGACCAACGCCACGCACCTGGTCATTGCGGATGAACTTCCGACGCTTGCCGGACAACACCTGACGCTGCGGCATCTTACGCCCGATGGCGAAGAGACCCCCGTCGTGCTTAATACCGACGGCGAGTTGGTCGCTGCGTCCACCTGTCAACAGGCGCGGCTTTTCGTGACGCAGTACGTTACGCTCGCTGATGGCCAACGGGTCACGGTGAAGAGCGGGTTGCAACGCCTGAAAGAGGCGGCAGAAAAACTCTCGCTGGCGCAATACAGCGAACAGTGCGGCGTGCCGGAAGCGCAAATTATCGCGCTGGCGGAAACCTTTACCGGTCACGGACGTAAAGCCGCGGTCATCAGTCACGGCGGCATGATGGCCGGCAATGGGTTTTATAACGCCTGGTCGGTCATGATGCTTAACGCGCTGATCGGCAACCTCAGCCTGTCCGGCGGCGTCTTTGTCGGCGGTGGCAAATTCAACGGCGTAAGCGACGGCCCCCGCTACAACATGAACAGTTTTGCCGGAAAAGTGAAACCGTCCGGGTTAAGTATTGCCCGTAGCAAAACCGCTTATGAAACATCGGAAGAGTACCGCGACAAAATTGCCGCCGGGCAATCCCCTTATCCAGCCAAAGCGCCATGGTATCCCTTTGTGGCAGGCCAGCTTACCGAACTGTTGACCTCTGCGCTCGAAGGCTATCCTTATCCGCTTAAGGCCTGGATTTCCAATATGAGTAACCCGTTTTACGGTGTTCCCGGTCTACGCGCCGTCGCGGAAGAAAAACTAAAAGACCCTCGTCGACTGCCGCTCTTTATCGCGATTGACGCCTTTATGAATGAAACGACGGCGCTGGCGGACTACATTGTGCCGGATACGCATAATTTTGAGAGCTGGGGCTTTACGGCGCCCTGGGGCGGCGTAGCCAGTAAAGCCACTACCGCCCGCTGGCCGGTTGTCGCCCCCGCCACCCGCCGAACGGCGGACGGGCAACCTGTCTCAATGGAAGCATTTTGTATTGCGGTAGCAAAACGGCTCCGTCTGCCCGGCTTCGGCGACCGGGCGATAACCGATTCGCAGGGCAACGCTTTTCCACTGAACCGGGCGGAAGACTTCTATCTGCGCGTAGCCGCTAATATCGCCTTTATGGGCAAGACGCCAGTTGCGCCGGCAAATCAGGAAGATATTACGCTTACCGGCGTCACCCGCATTCTGCCAGCGATTCAGCACACGCTTAAACCTGATGAGGTCAGTCGCGTAGCGTTTATCTACTCCCGTGGTGGCCGGTTTGCGCCAGAGGGTAGCGGCTATACGGATCAACGATTGGGTAACGCCTGGGAAAAACCCTTACAGGTCTGGAATGCGGATGTCGCCGCCCATCGTCACGCCATCACCGGGGAGCGCTTCAGCGGTTGCCCGGTCTGGTATCCGGCACGTTTGTCGGATGGACGAGCGATTGACGACCAGTTTCCCGTTGGGCAGTGGCCGCTGAAACTGATTTCATTTAAATCCAATACCATGTCCAGCTCAACTGCCGTCATCCCGCGCTTACACCATGTGAAGCCAGCAAACCTGGTGGCGCTGAATCCACAAGACGGCGAGCGTTATGGACTGCAACATGGCGATCGGGTACGGATCATTACGCCGGGCGGTCAGGTCGTGGCGCAAATCAGTTTGTTAAATGGCGTGATGCCTGGCGTCATCGCCATCGAACACGGATATGGCCACCGCGAGATGGGCGCAGCGCAGCACTCTCTGGACGGCGCGCCCATGCCGTATGATCCGCAAATCAGGGCAGGCATAAACCTTAACGATCTGGGTTTTGCCGATCCGACAAGAACCGTCAACAATACGTGGCTCGACTGGGTTTCCGGCGCAGCGGTACGTCAGGGGCTGCCGGCAAAAATCGAGCGTATATAACCCCGGGGCCGGAGAGCGACATCGTTTATTTCATCGACTGATAAGCGAACGCTGTCCGGCTTCGTATACTCACTGAATCGTGCAAGCCCAACTATTTTAAGTTCATGCCGTCATATTACATAGAAAATATATGACAACACTCATAAAACTATTCCCCCCTTCTGTAAGCAATTAATATTTAACACATTGCCTGCGCTTCTGGTTATTTACACTTATTTGGGGTTACTTCCGGTTCAGCGCATAATCTGTGATTGAATTCACCGCATGACAACATTGCCATAAATACAATTCAACTCACTACCCGGAGGCAATATTTTTAAAGAAGAAAGACGTCATGCCATCATTAATTTACTGATAAAAGATAATAGTGTTAGCGTCAGTAAACTTTCAGGCCTTTATAAGGTCAGCCAGGAGACTATTCGTTCCGATCTGCGCTTTTTTCAGAAATCCGGTATGCTTCAGCGTTGCTATGGCGGAGGGATTTTAAACCATGACGCGCTTAGTAAGCTTATCACTGAAAATAAGATTGATATCTCCAGCACTATCGCCACGCCAATCCATCAGGATGCAAAACTGCGCCGGGAAAGCACAAAAAAGCAGGCAAGGTATGTGTCTTAGGTTCATTTAATATTGATGTCTCAGCAACCGTGCCGTGGTTTCCGCAAAGCGGAGAATCCATTCTGGCCAGTCATTTTGGATTCTATCCTGGCGGTAAAGGAGCCAACCAGGCGTTGGCGGCAAACAATGCCGGTGCTGCGGCACATTTTATTTTTAAAGTGGGCAAGGATCAGTTCAGCGCATTTGCGATGAATCATATTATTCAATCAGGCATCGCCTCATACAGCGCATATCAAACAGATAAAGCGCCAACCGGCAGCGCATTGATCTATGTCTCCTCCGTTGATGGCGATAATATTATCGCCATCTATCCTGGCGCCAATATGATGCTCACCACGCAAGAGATTAACGAACAATACCGTTATATCGCCGAGTCTGACGTTATGTTAATGCAGCTCGAAACAAACATTGAAGCACTGACTGAGTTTATTCGGTTGGGAAAACAAGAAAATAAAACAATTCTCCTGAATCCTGCCCCCTATACAAAACAGGTGACGCATTTATTATCTGATATTGACATCATCACGCCGAATGAAACTGAAGCCTCTTTTTTATCCGGCGTAACCATTACTGATATTAATGATGGGAAAAAAGCCGGAAATATTATTCTGCAATCCGGGGTGAAAAAAGTCATCATTACCCTTGGCGCCCGTGGTTCTCTGCTCTGTGAGCACGCCCGCACGTTGTATATTCCTGCGTGGAGCGCCGTGGTAAAAGATGCCGCTGGGGCCGGCGACGCTTTTAATGGCGCTTTAGCCGCCGCGCTGGCGCGACAAGCAGACCTGGTCGCTGCCATTCAATATGCCTCCGCTTTCGCTTCTCTGGCGGTGGAACAAGTCGGTGCGTCGAGTATGCCTCAGCACTTGCAGGTTTTACATCGAATGCGTACCCAATCTAATAAAGTAATTAACATTAATTAACAGGTGACATAATGAAAATTTTATTTATTGGCGAGTCATGGCACATTCATATGATTCACTCTAAAGGTTTTGATAGCTTTACATCGAACAAATATGAAGAAGGCGCAGACTATTTATTATCCTGCTTACGCCAGGGTAATATCGATGTGGACTATATGCCTGCCCATATTGTGCAAACTCGTTTTCCACAAACCGCCGAAGCGTTAGCCTGCTATGATGCGATCGTCATCAGTGATATTGGTAGCAATACCTTCCTGTTACAAAACAGAACGTTTTATACTATGAATATTATTCCTGATGCGTTACAACTTATCGCAGATTATGTTGCTGAGGGCGGCGGCCTGTTGATGATCGGCGGGTATTTATCCTTTACCGGAATAGAAGCGAAAGCCAATTATAAAAATACAATTCTGGCGGAGGTATTGCCGGTTGATATGCTGGACGTAGATGACCGCGTAGAATTACCGCAAGGATGTAAAGCAGTAAATACAGCGGTAGAACACGTTATTACCCAGCCGTTTAGCGAATGGCCGCCGCTGTTAGGCTATAACAAGCTTATCGCCAAAGAAAAAAGTCATACCCTTGCTAAAATTAATGGCGATCCGCTGTTAGTTATGGGCACCTATAATAAAGGGAAAGTATGTTGCTTTGCCAGTGATTGTTCGCCGCACTGGGGAAGCCCACAATTTCTGCAATGGGAACACTACGCCACATTCTGGTGTAACGTTCTACTCGCGATAAAAAAATAATATTACCCAGGCGAACATGGATTTCGCCTTCCCTGCCACACACTGAGTAGTTAAAAATATGAATAATACTTATCTCTATGGCGAAATGTTTTCTGAAAGCATATTGACGAGCTATCGAATTTATGGCAACAGAAAATCATTACTCACGCCGCTAATTATCCTTCATGGCGGCCCTTCTGGCGGCTTTGATTATTTATTAAATTATCGTCGTCTGGCTGATGACGGGCGCATGGTAATATTTTACGATCAATATGGTTGCGGTCGTTCAACACATTTTCCTCATGCCGATGCGTCTTTCTGGACTATTGCGCGTTACCTCCGTCAATTAACCCAATTAATTGATCACCTGGGTATTGGGCTCGGGTATTCTATACTGGGACATTCCTGGGGTGGAATGCTTGCCGCAGAGCACGCCTGCTTACAGCCTGCCGGGCTTCGCGGGGCGATACTGGCCAGTTCACCGGCCAGTATCGCCCTGTGGCAACAGGAAGCCATGCGGCTCTTTAACGCCCTGGCGCCGATGTCCGATGACAATATCAAAGACGTCATTATGCCCGCCGTCATTTATCAAAACCCACCAGAACAGCTCGTCGCTTACTATGCCAGACACGTTTATACCCTCGCGGAAGAAACCGTTCATGTTCAGATCTCTAATGCGCAGTTCGCCGCCGACCCTACGGGTTATCACATTTTATGGGGAACCAATGAACTGGCGGTAAATGGCAAGCTTGCCAACTGGGATATTACGCCCCATTTGCGCCAGATACGTTGCCCTGTTCTGGTGCTACGCGGCGAAAACGATCAGGCAACCGAGCGCGTCGTCTCTCCGCTTCTCTCTCACATTTCAGACTGCCGCGCGGTCACTATTCCCCACAGCAGCCATAACCCGCATGAAGAAAATATCGCGCCCTGCCTCGCAGCGGTAAGCGCGTTTTTACGCGACCTGGCATAAAAAGCCATTAAGGTATTTATCATGAAAAAAGTCAAAAAATTGTCTCTCACTGATTTAGTGCTTTATGGTCTGGTGTTTATGGTGCCTATCGCGCCAGTCTCTCTTTATGGCGTCGTTTATAATCTTTCGCACGGTATGGTTGCACTGGTTTATATTATTGGCGCTATTGCGATGTTTTTTACTGCATACAGCTACTCTACCTTATCGCAGCATATTTCATCGTCGGGTTCAGCCTATGCGTATGCCGGCGTATGCATTAATCCCGCCGCAGGGTTTCTTACCGGATGGATATTATTGCTGGATTATCTTTTGTTCCCTACACTCGTGGCAGTGCTGGGCGGCGTCGCGGTCCACGCTATTTTACCGCAAATCCCGGTCTGGGTCTGGCCGTTGATTTATGTGGCTATCGGCACCGGAATCAACTATCTCGGTATACAGCAAACGGCGAAATTCGATAAGTTACTGGTCGTTATTCAACTCAGTATTCTGGCGATTTTCGTTCTACTGATTGTACGTCTGATGATGCTGGACAGTAGTCAGATAACGCTTTCCTTCCGGCCTTTTTTCGATTCACAGTGGTTCACCCCCGGACTAATCGCGACGGCGATTTCGGTAGCTGCGCTGAATTTTCTCGGCTTTGACGCTATCAGTACATTAAGTGAAGAAAGCGAAGGCGGGGGGCGCGCCGTCAGTAAAGCAACGCTGTTAGCGTTAGTTTTAGCGACGGTACTGTTTATTATCGTTGTGGCGTTTGCGGCTTTCGCCACCGGTAACGTCGACCGCTTCGCGGAAGGTAATGCGACGAATGAAGCATTTTTCACCATTGCCGGCAACGTTGGCGGTATCTGGCTTAAAGTGGCGTTTTCCATCATCGTGGCGTTTGTGTGCGCCGTCGGCAACATTATTACTGCGCAAACGGCGGTGTCCAGAGTGCTATTTTCAATGGGGCGCGACCGAATGTTGCCCGCCTTCCTCGCTCACATCCATACCACGCGTAAAACGCCGGATTATGCCATTCTGTTTACCGGCGGCGTCACCCTGCTGCTCAGCTACCTGTTTTCCGGCAAGATTGAATCTATCTCCACGCTGGTGAACTTTGGCGCACTTTTCGCTTTTTTTGTCGTGAACCTGTGTGTGTTTATTCTGTTTAATTTCCGGATGAAAGCCCAGCGGCGCATTTTTGCCCATGTTATTTCGCCAATCATGGGGATGATCGTCATCGGCTACGTCTGTTTAAACATGAACATTCACGCTTTGATACTCGGAATTAGCTGGGCGGCGATCGGGATAGCGATTCTGTGCTATCGAAAAGCGCACAACCAAAACATCGCCATCGACCTGGAAGGCAAAAAGTTGCTTGATTGACATCATACGCAACAATACTCCCTGTTGCGCAACGCCGACCATGATCGGGCGGCGTCATCGCCAGATACATTGTAAACATTGTAATAACAAACCGTTGTGGATCTGCACAGATGTCCTGTGAAACAGGGTTTTCATTTTCCTTTTATGTAAATTTCAGCGTATAATGCGCGCCAATTGTCTCTTGAATGGTTTCAGCGCATTGGACTGTAAAACTCAACGACTAAAACTATCCCCTTTCCGTTGGGCTGAAACGCGAGCACACATTCCTCTGCACGCTCTTTCGATGTCACCTATCCTTAGAGCGAGGCATCATCACTTTAGCAACACAGGCTTAGCTTCCGGGCCATGCGCGCCTGAAGCCAGATTTTCATATCCTCCTCAACTTAAAGACTAAGACTGTCATGAAAAAGACGAAAATTGTTTGTACTATCGGTCCGAAAACCGAATCCGAAGAGATGTTAACCAAAATGCTGGACGCGGGCATGAACGTGATGCGTCTGAACTTCTCTCATGGCGATTATGCAGAACACGGTCAGCGTATCCAGAACTTGCGCAACGTGATGAGCAAGACCGGTAAAAAAGCCGCTATTCTGCTTGATACTAAAGGACCAGAAATCCGCACCATTAAACTGGAGGGCGGCAACGACGTTTCTCTGAAAGCGGGTCAGACCTTTACTTTTACCACCGACAAATCCGTGATCGGTAATAATGAAATCGTTGCCGTCACCTATGAAGGCTTCACCTCCGATCTGTCAGTTGGCAACACCGTACTGGTTGACGATGGTCTGATCGGTATGGAAGTAACCGCCATCGAAGGCAATAAAGTGATTTGTAAGGTGCTGAACAACGGCGATCTGGGCGAAAACAAAGGCGTTAACCTGCCGGGCGTTTCTATCGCTCTGCCCGCACTGGCTGAAAAAGACAAACAGGACCTGATCTTTGGTTGCGAACAGGGCGTTGACTTTGTTGCGGCTTCCTTTATCCGTAAACGTTCTGATGTTGTCGAAATTCGCGAGCATCTGAAAACCCACGGCGGCGAAAACATCCAGATTATCTCCAAGATCGAAAACCAGGAAGGCCTGAACAACTTCGATGAAATTCTCGAAGCTTCCGACGGCATCATGGTTGCGCGTGGCGACCTGGGTGTAGAAATCCCGGTTGAAGAAGTGATCTTCGCGCAGAAGATGATGATCGAAAAATGTATCCGCGCACGTAAAGTCGTGATCACGGCGACTCAGATGCTGGATTCCATGATCAAAAATCCGCGTCCGACCCGCGCGGAAGCAGGCGACGTTGCGAACGCCATCCTCGACGGTACGGATGCAGTTATGCTGTCCGGCGAATCTGCAAAAGGAAAATACCCGCTGGAAGCCGTTTCTATCATGGCGACCATCTGCGAACGTACCGACCGCGTCATGAGCAGCCGTCTGGATTACAACAACGACAGCCGTAAACTGCGCATTACGGAAGCGGTATGCCGCGGCGCGGTAGAAACCGCCGAGAAACTGGAAGCGCCGCTGATCGTGGTAGCGACCCAGGGCGGTAAATCCGCTCGCGCCGTGCGTAAATACTTCCCGGACGCCACCATCCTGGCGTTGACTACCAATGAAGTGACCGCCCGTCAGTTAGTGCTGAGCAAAGGCGTGGTGTCGCAGCTGGTGAAAGAAATTAATTCTACTGATGATTTCTACCGTCTGGGCAAAGATGTCGCCCTGCAAAGCGGCCTCGCCCAGAAAGGCGACGTTGTAGTGATGGTCTCCGGCGCGCTGGTTCCAAGCGGCACCACTAACACCGCCTCTGTTCACGTACTGTAATAATTGTTATGTGAATTAAGTTGTTTAAAAAAGCGCCCTCGCGGCGCTTTTTTTATTTAATCGATAGCTGCTATTAATAAAAAATCAAATCGGATTTTACTATCTAATTGCAGATTATCTAAGAAGAATCCGATGGAAGCCCCCTGTTTTATTTCGGTTTTTAGGGACTTTCATGCTTTTCGATGCTTCTTTGAGCGAACGATCAAAAATAAGTGCATTCCCATCAAAAAAATATTCTCAACCTAAAAAAGTTTGTGTAATACTTGTAACGCTACATGGAGATTAACTCAATCTAGAGGGTATTAATAATGAATCGTACTAAACTGGTACTGGGCGCGGTAATCCTGGGTTCTACTCTGCTGGCTGGTTGCTCCAGCAACGCTAAAATCGATCAGCTGTCTTCTGACGTTCAGACTCTGAACGCTAAAGTTGACCAGCTGAGCAACGACGTGAACGCAATGCGTTCCGACGTTCAGGCTGCTAAAGACGACGCAGCTCGCGCTAACCAGCGTCTGGACAACCAGGCTACTAAATACCGTAAGTAATAGTACCTGCGTAATAAAAATGGCGCACATTGTGCGCCATTTTTTTGTCCGTCTGTTTGCCGCGAAAGCTACTGCGTCGCGCGCGTTTGCCCCTCTTCCCCGACAAAACCGTTCTGAGCGGATTCGACTGCTGTCGTATTTGCCCCCGACGTCTGCCTGGCGCTCACGCTGACAGGATACCCGGCTCTCCGGTATAGCGCCTTATCGACCAGGCGACTATCCACCCCTTCCGCGTTTCTGAACGAGGTAAACTCCGTAGGCAGCGCGTAAGGCATCGTCTGCACGTTTTGCTCTTCTTCCGGTGATAGCGGCCTGTGCACCTCTACATAACGAATGCCATTCGGCTCGACAGAGAATTTCACCGGCTGGTTAATCACTTTTACCGGCGTCCCCGTTCTGACCTGCGCAAATAACGCTTTAATGTCAGGCGCATTCATGCGAATGCAACCGGAGCTCACGCGCAGGCCAACGCTATCCGGCGCGCTGGTGCCATGAATAAGATATTCTCCATTACCGTGCGCCAGACGCAGCGCATAGCGTCCCAGCGGGTTATTTGGCCCGGCAGGGATCACCGGCGGTAGCGTGATCCCCCGCTCAAGCGAACGTTGGCGTATGCCCGCCGTCGGCGTCCACGTCGGGTTGGGGATCTTTTGCCCTATCCGGGTGTCCATGACGGGAGTCTCCAGTCCCTGCAAACCGATGCCGATGGGATACACCTGAACGCGATTTTCTCCCGGCGGGTAATAATACAACCGTAGCTCCGCGAGATTGACGATAACGCCTTCCCTGGGCGCATCCGGCAATAGCATCTGCGAGGGAATGGTAATTAACGTACCAGGCTTAGGCACCGGCGCAATCGTATTGTTCGCTTCAAGAATGAGCATCGCCGCCGTATCAAAACGCCGGGCGATAGCCTGCAGGTTTTTATCACCTTCCTGTACGGTATAGGTTTGATTCTGACCAATAAGACGGCTGCCTTCGGGCGGCAATGGATAATCAACCGCCCAGGCCGCCTGTAACGCGCTATACGCGCTGATAAATGTAAGAGTAACGAAAGACGCACGTTTCATACCAAACCTCCTGTATTCCTGGTGATGCCCCCTGCGACGACTGATAGCGCTTCGCTTATCAGAACAACAAAATACACGCTCTGTCCACTCTGGATAAAGCGACGTCGCCGTCCGGCAAAGGATTTGACATCAGGTAGAACGCTGTCTGTATAGTTTAGCTAAGAGTGGCGGCCTTAGCGCGAATTGCGCGAATCATTGCTTCCAGCCCCTGAGAACGGGAAGGCGTGAGGTGCTGTGCAAGCGCCATTTTTTCAAACCATGGCCGTACATCAAAATGCACAATATCCTGCGCCGTCATTTGGTGGTACAAAATAAACACCACCGCCATAAGGCCTTTGACGATCGCCGCGTCGCTGTCGCCCTGCAATTCGATAATGCCGCCAGCGTTTCGCCGCATCACGATCCACACCTGGCTCTGACAGCCCTGAATCGTATTTTGCGGATTACGATCCTGCGTATTTAATTCCGCCAGGCGCTGCCCCAACTCAATAATATATAAATATTTCTCTTCCCAATTAGCGCAACGCATAAAGTTACGCAGCAATTTTTCTTTATCCGGTAGCGCAGCCATAAAACCTCACTGTTATCCTAATAAACGGTGGATACGCGTTAATCCTGCCACCAGTCGGTCCACTTCTTCATGGGTGTTATACATCGCCAGCGAAGCCCGGCACATTGCCGGCACGCCATACCAGGCCATGAGCGGCATCGCGCAGTGATGCCCCGTTCGTACCGCGATACCGTAATTATCAAGGAAGCTGCCAACGTCATAAGCATGGTGTTTACCCAGGTTAAAAGCGACGACGCCCAACCGCTGCGCCGGACCATATAGCGTAATATCAGGCACCTGCGCCAGTTGCTCCAGCGCATAGTGCATCAGTATCTGCTCATAATCGCCAATCTTATCCAGGCCCAGCGACGTCACATAGTCAATTGCCGCGCCGAGACCGATGATACCGCCAGTATTCGGCGTTCCCGCTTCAAAACGCCAGGGCGCCTTCGCCCATGTCGTTCCCTGCGTCAGGCTAACAGTCGCGATCATCGACCCGCCCCCTTCCCACGGCGGCATCTCTTGCAGCAACGCCTCTTTAACATACAGAATACCGATGCCGGTCGGCCCGTAGAGTTTATGGCCGGAAAAAACGTAAAAATCGCAGTCCAACGCCTGGACGTCAACAGCATGATGCATCACAGCCTGTGCGCCATCCACCAGCACTTTCGCCCCATGCTGGCGCGCCAGCGCAATCATGTCCGGCAGCGGGTTTTCCGTCCCCAGCACGTTGGAAACATGGGTAATGGCCAACAGTCGGGTTCGGTCATCGAACAGCGTTGCTAAAATCTCCAGCCGTAGCGTACCGTCAGGATTCAATGGGATCACGCGCAGTTCAGCGCCTTTGCGCTCGCACAGCATCTGCCAGGGAACGATGTTAGCGTGATGCTCCATCTCGCTGATAATAATGTTATCCCCGGCGCGAATATTTTCCGTTCCCCAACTGTTGGCGACAAGGTTAATGCCCTCCGTCGTACCGCGCACGAAAACCAGTTCTTCTGCGGAGCGGGCGTTAATAAACCGCGACGCCTGCTTACGCACATTCTCCATGCTTTCGGTCGCCTGCGCGCTTAACGTATGGATACCACGATGTACCGCAGCGTAGCCGTGACGGTAGAAGGCAGATTCAGCGTCAATCACCTGATTGGGTTTTTGGGCGCTGGCTGCGCTGTCCAGGTAAGCCAGCGGCAGGCCGTTAATTTCACGTTGCAATATGGGAAAATCCGCCCGTACCTTTTCAACAGAAAATGTCATGCTAAGCCTCCGGGCAGTCGCTGGCCAATTCGCGCCAGTACCTGCTGTTTAAGGGCGCTATCATGGATAGCTTCCGTTAACTCTGCGGCAAACGCGTAAAGAATCATGTGCCGCGCCTCCTGCTGCCTGATGCCGCGTGATTGCAGATAAAACATCTGCTCATCGTCAATACGCCCGATCGTCGCGCCGTGGCTGCACTTCACGTCATCGGCATAGATCTCTAATTGCGGTTTGGTATCGACTTCGGCCAGTTTCCCTAATAGCAGGTTATTATTGGTCATCTGACCATCGGTTTTAATGGCGTGTTGTGCCACGTTGATCAGACCATTAAAGACCGCGCGTCCTTTGTCGCTGACGATGGTCTTGTGCAACTGGCGGCTGTTACAGTAGCCTTTGTTATGTTCCAGCCATGTCCGCGTATCGCAGACTTCATTTTTTACCGGCATCGCCAGGCTATTAAGTCGAAGCGTCGCGTTTTCGCCATTCAGTTGTGTGCTGGTGTGGTGACGTAGTACTGCGGCGCCCAGCAGAAAACTGTGGCTAAACGCCGAGGCGTCTGTCGCCAGCAGAAGATCGTTATGCGCAAAGTGATAGCTGGACGCATTTTCAAACGCCAGTTTGATATGGCGCAGTTGCGCATTCCCTGCAACCTTCATCGTCAGACGCGCGCCGGTAAAATGTTTTGCCTCTGTAAGGCTGACATAATGCTCAATAACCGTCGCCTCCGCGCCCTCCGCCAGCGCCAGATGGTGGCGATAATGCGCAGTGTTTAGCTCGTCGCCAGCCACGCCCTGGGTGATATGCATTAACAGTAGCGGTCTGGTCGGACGCTGATTTTGCCGTACCTGTATATACGTAACACATTGCGCCAGGCTTTCCGTCAGATGCAGAAAAACCTCGGGCTGTACCGGCGCGGCAAGCGTCTGGCGCTCATCCATGACGCTAACGTCAAATCCGCTGTTTTGCGTGCTATCACTGAGCTCTGGCATAAACCGCCCGTCGACAAACACCAGCCGCACGGCATCGATTTGCAACGCCAACGCATCACGCTGTACGGCGCTGATAGTCGCAAACTGCTGGATAAACTGGCTATGAGTTAAGCCCTCCAGCGGTGTGTATTTCCAGTCTTCATGTTTACGCGTTGGCAATCCCAGACGCAACATCTGTTGTAAATGTTGTCTTGCCTGCTCAGTTCGACTTTCTCCTTTCTCTTCAAAGAGATGCTGCCATTGTTGTAGCGCTTTACTGCTGTTCGGTAAGCCAGCCATAACCCTGCTCCTCCAGTTGTTTGACCAGAGTAAAATCGCCGGATCGGACAATTCGCCCCTGATAGAGGACATGGACGTAATCGGGCTTGATGTAGTCCAGTATGCGCTGATAGTGGGTCACGATAATAAAAGCGCGTTTATCGTCGCGTAGCGCGTTGACGCCTTCCGCCACAATTTTCAACGCATCGATGTCCAGTCCGGAGTCAGACTCATCAAGGATGCACAGTTCCGGCTCCAGCACCGCCATTTGCAAAATATCATTGCGCTTTTTCTCCCCGCCGGAAAAACCGACGTTTACCGAACGGGTCAGTAAATCTTCCGGCATTTTCAGCAATGCGATCTTTTCTTCCATCAGATCCTGAAAATCAAAGCGATCCAACGACGCCTGCCCTCGGTAGGCGCGCACGGCATTCAGCGCGGTTTGCAGGAAAAACTGGTTACTGACGCCGGGGATTTCTACCGGGTACTGGAAGGCCATAAAAATCCCTTCGCCCGCCCGTTCTTCCGGCGACAGTTCAAGCAGATCTTTACCTTTGAACGTAACCGAGCCGCCAGTGACCTCATAATCTTCACGTCCCGCCAGAGTAGCGGAGAGCGTGCTTTTTCCGGAACCGTTCGGCCCCATAATGGCGTGAACTTCGCCGGGGCGAATCTCCAGATTCAGGCCACGCAAAATTGCTTTTTCTTCCACACTGACCTGTAACTCTTTGATGCTTAACATGGGTTTTCCTTAATCATTAACCGACGCTGTGCTCAAGACTAATCGCCAGCAGTTTTTGCGCTTCAACGGCAAACTCCAGCGGCAGTTCCGAGAAAACGTCTTTACAGAAACCGTTGACGATCATCGAAATAGCGTCTTCTTCGCTGATGCCGCGTTGCAGGCAATAGAAAAGCTGATCTTCACCGATGCGTGATGTTGTCGCCTCGTGCTCTAGCTGCGCGCTGTTATTACGGCATTCAACATACGGGAACGTATGCGCGCCGCAGTCCGCGCCAATCAACATGGAGTCGCATTGTGTGAAATTTCGGGCGTTGGTCGCCGTCGGCATAATTTTTACCAGCCCACGGTAGCTGTTCTGGCTGTGCCCGGCGGAAATGCCTTTTGAGATAATGGTCGAGCGCGTGTTTTTACCGATATGGATCATTTTGGTGCCGGTGTCAGCCTGCTGATGTCCGCTGGTCAGCGCCACGGAATAGAACTCGCCGATAGAATTATCACCGCGCAGAATACAGCTCGGGTATTTCCAGGTAATCGCCGAACCGGTTTCCGACTGAGTCCAGGACATCTTGCTGTTTTCCCCTTCGCACAACGCACGCTTGGTCACAAAGTTCAGAATGCCGCCCGTGTTGTTGTCGCCCGGGAACCAGTTTTGTACGGTGGAGTATTTTACTTCAGCGTCTTTATGGATGATGACTTCCACTACCGCGGCGTGGAGTTGATAACTGTCGCGTACGGGCGCGGAGCATCCTTCGATATAACTCACATAGCTGCCTTCATCTGCCACCAGAATCGTGCGCTCAAACTGACCGGTTTTCTCGGCGTTAATGCGAAAATAAGTGGATAGCTCCATTGGGCAACGCACGCCTTTGGGAACATAGATAAACGTCCCATCGGAAGCGACCGCCGCATTCAGCGCGGCAAAAAAGTTATCGTTCCCCGGAACGACGGTGCCAAGATATTTCCTGACCAGGTCAGGGTGATCGTGTATCGCTTCACCAAAAGAACAGAAAATAATGCCCTGCTCCGCCAGTTTTTCACGGTATGTGGTCGCCACGGAGACAGAGTCAAAAATCGCATCTACGGCGACCTCTTTCCCTTCGCGAACGGGAACGCCAAGCTGCTCGAAGGCGTCTTCAACCTCTTTACTCAGAAAAGTATTCGCGCCTGTTTGCTGTACGGCTCCCGGCTGGGAAACGCAGCTATCGTCGCAGTTTCCGCATGATGGCGCAGAGTAATAGCTGTAGTCCTGATAGTTCAGTTTATCGTAGTGCGCCTTCAGCCAGTGCGGTTCATCCATTTCCAGCCAGGCTCTATAGGCATTGAGACGAAATTCCAGCATCCACTCAGGTTCGTTACGCTTTGCGGAAATCGCACGCACCACCTCTTCGCTGATGCCTTTTGCCAGTTCATCAGTGGGTAATTGCGTGAAAAATCCTTCTTTGTAATTAAGGCGTCCGCCTGTCCAGATGCCGACCTCTTCCGTTGCTTCAGTATTACGAGACATAGTACCGCCTATACCCCAAAACTTTCGCCGCAGCCGCATTCATTCTGGGCTTTGGGGTTATGAAATTTAAATAACTGGTTCAGCCCTTCCTGTACGTAATCCACTTCTGTTCCGTCAATAAAAGGCATCGCCTGTAACGGCGCGAAGAGCTTTGCACCTTCGACTTCAAAAACCAGATCGTCTTTATCCGGTTCCCGAACGGTATCCAGAACATAGCCGAATCCGGCACATCCCGTCTGTTTTACGCTTAACCGCACGCCCAACATGCCCGGCTGCTTTGCCGCCAGTTCACGTATGTGCGTCGCCGCCGCTGGCGTTAACGTCAGCCCTTGCCAGGGGAAGTCCTCCGGGTTAAACGTTCCTGAATGCAATTCCATAGGGTTACCTCGCGTTCTTAATCACCAGGATATAACAGCATGTTAGTGATAATGATTATCACTTCAACCCCTTAACCACAGGGGCTTTCCGACAAACGGTCAGATTGAGCGCCTTTTATTAAGCATAGACCCTGTCCGCCAGGCCATAAGACAGACAAAAATTCATTTAATATGTTGATATTTAATGAGTTAAAAGATATTGACCGTTCTGACAGGTCAAAAACGAAAAGATGTATAGAAAATGACTATTTAATTAATAGGCTGTCGACGTTGTTGGGCTGCGAGGTCAGAACCCCATTTTTTGTATGGATACCTGGCGTTCCACTCTTTATAATCCGCAACGGTTCTATAACTCAGTTTGGGCTATAGGTTTATGTTAACTCTTTCCGGCATTTCAGGTGCTGAATGAGGCAAGAGGCTTAAAATATGGTTGTCACGCTCGCGTATATCGCACTTTTTTTGGTTTTCTCGTGGGTCATCTTCAGAATTAATCAAAAAAGCGACTCCCTGTCGAAAAGCGTTTTTATCGCTATCTTTTTAGGGGCTGTTATTGGTTTATCCCTGCATTTTATTTCAGCAAATCACACTAAAACTATTATCGAATGGTACAGCATCGTCGGCAATGGTTACGTCAACCTGTTAAAACTGGTCGCTATACCGCTAATTTTTATTTCTATTATTTCTGCCATCAATAAACTGGAAAATAGCGCCGGCATCGGAAAAATGTCGCTGACGATCGTCGGGTGCATGTTATGCCTGGTGATGATTGCCGGTTTTATCGGATTACTGACCGCTCATATACTGGGACTTGACGCCAGCGCTTTTGTGCACATGCCGTCAACATTGACCACCGAAGAAGTCAACAAAACTGCCGCCGTGTCGATTCCCCAGTTGATAACATCGCTGATCCCGACGAATATTTTTCTTGATCTTACGGGGGCCAGAAGTGTTTCCGTTATCGGAATCGTTATCTTCACGCTAATAGCGGGGATCGCCCTGTTAAAAGTCAAAAAAGAGGCGCCGCAAGAAGGTCAGAAATTAAGCGCAGGCATTAACGCTATTCAGATCTGGGTGATGAAGATGGTACGTATCGTTATTGCATTAACGCCCTATGGCGTCATGGCATTAATGACTACCGTATTTTCATCATACCGCCTTGAACAATTCGCCAGCTTACTTGGTTTTATCGGCGCCTGTTATATTGCGATTTTAATGATGTTTATCGTGCACGCCATTTTGCTGGTCCTCAGCGGTAATAATCCAGCACGTTATTTCAGAATGGTCTGGCCTGTCTTAACCTTTGCGTTTGTTTCCCGCAGCAGCGCAGCCTCTATTCCGCTGGCCATTTCCGCTCAGGAAAAATTTGGCGTACAAAGCACCATTGCCAATATTTCCGCTTCGTTTGGCTCCAGTATGGGACAAAATGGCTGTGCCGGGATTTATCCGGCTATTATGGTGGCGATGATTGCGCCCACCATCGGAATTGATCCGCTCTCGCTGCATTTTCTGGTCGCGATGTTGCCCGCTATTGCGCTGGGGTCCATTGGCGTAGCCGGCGTCGGCGGCGGCGGTACGTTCGCGGCGCTGATTGTCCTGTCGACGTTGAATTTTCCCGTTGCGCTGGTCGGTATTTTTATTGCCATCGAACCTATCGTTGATATGGCCCGCACGGCACTGAACGTTAACGGATCGATGATGTCAGGTGTGCTGGCTAACCGTATTTTGAACAATAACACGGCTGACGACATGCCAGCGGTTATTGATAGACCTTAGTTTTTTGCGCGCCCGGGAAAAGAAAAACCCTTAAGTCTGTTCAATACAGGCTTAAGGGTTCCGGCCCCATCCGGCGCTTATCTCCGGCACTCTTAATGGCTTAGCTCTTGAAGGGGCATAAGAATAATCTCATAAAGAGAGCACGCCTTTTTAGCACAAATGGCGATCTGTGTTTTTTTAAACAAAATCAAGGGGATTGCATATTACCAGATGAAATTGTCTGGTGAGATTGCCTGGCAACATAGCCGGATGGCGGCGAACGCCTTATCCGGCCTACACAGACTTTATTAATGCACGCCCAACCGCCAGGCGAAATAGATCTCTTCTTTCAGTTCGGTTGCAGAGAGGGTGAGGAGATCGGCAAACTCTAACTCCAGCTGTTTTAAACGTTTCAGATACTGCGCGGGAGAAAGTTCGGTTTTATCACGGCGTAAGAATTCAATCGCCAGTTGGGTTGGGTCTAAATCAGTAGACATATCATCCTCGCTTATGTGTAAACGTGCACAGTATATCACCTTTTTCTGCGCATATTTTGACCAAAAGCAATATGCATCACACTTTTACGGTGACAACGTCACACAATCGCTGTAGTAAGACGCGAAGAACAGCACAGACGTCCCTGTTCATCAAAGATGTCTATCTGCCAGACCTGATGGCGAGCCCCGATATGCAACGCTTTACAGACGCCCCGCACGCGCCCCTGACGTGCCGACCGTACATGGTTGGCATTCACCTCCAGACCCACCACCTTTTGCTCCCCCTGCGTACACAGATAGCCTGCGACCGAACCGATACTTTCCGCCAGTACCACAGACGCTCCGCCATGCAGCAAGCCGAACGGTTGTTTGGTGCGATGATCGACGGGCATTGTCGCTTCCAGCGTATCATCCCCAATATGCTCAAAGTGGATATCAAGCAGGCCAACCATATTCCCTTCCCCCATCGCATTTAGCGCATCGAGGGTCACTTCGCGTTTCCAGATCATCCCATAATCTCCAGTAATGCCTGCAACGGGTGACGCACGCCCGTACCTTCAATGCGTTTGACCTGGCTTCGGCAGGAATAACCGGTTGCCAGGCAACGGTTTCGCGGTAGACGTTGCATCGCCTGATGCCAGGATAGCTCATAAATTCCCAGCGAATTTTGATGATTGGTTACTTCATGTCCATAAGTACCCGCCATACCGCAACAGCCTACGCTGACATTTTCCAGCTTCGCGCCAAAATGGGCGAAGATGGCGGCCCACTGCGCAGGCGCGCCGGGTAAAGCCGTGACTTCCGTACAATGGCCAAAAAAGTACCACGGTTCGCCGCTCACCTTGACGGACAGTCTTGCATTTATTTCCTGCGCCAACCATTCATTCACCAGCAACACATGAAAATCGCCGCGCTGTTCGCCCAGCGCCAGTTTGTATTCGTCGCGATAACATAGCACCAGCGCCGGATCGACGCCCACCATCGGCATCCCCAACGCGGCGATCCGATTAAGAAATTCAGAGGTTTTTTTCGCCGTTTTCGCAAAGCGATTAAGAAAACCTTTAATATGCTGCGCCTTACCATTCGGCGAGAACGGCAACAATACCGGTCTCCTGCCCAGTTTTTCCGCCAGGCGGATAAAATCCGCCACGACCCGAGCATCGTAGTAGCTGGTAAACGGGTCCTGAACCACCAGTACCGTTTTCGCTTTTTGCTCAGCGCTCATGCGCTCCAGTTGTTCAAGCGTCATATTGGCGGACGGATGGCCCACCAGTTGCTGTTGCAACGAGGGGGCGGAAAGCAGCGGTAAGTCCACCATACCGATATGTTTTTTCGCCAGATTACGAACCATCGGTTGGTTAATAAAAAAGTTAAAGGTCTTTGGCGCACGCGCCATCAGCGGCGCATAGGTCTCGACCGTCGCCACCAGATGATCGCGAACCGGACGCAGATAACGCGTATGGTAAAGCTGTAAGAAACGTGAACGAAACTCCGGAACATCGATTTTAATCGGACACTGGGTCGAGCAGGCTTTACACGCCAGACAGCCGGACATGGCCTCTTTAACTTCATGGGAAAAGTCATACTCGCCTTTGCGTCTGTGCCAACTATTCCGGGTACGGGCAATCAGCGTGCGCAAGCTGGCGCGTTTTTCCGGCAGATCCTTTTCCAGCTTCAACGGATCGACGCCGCGATCGGCCAATAGACGGAGCCATTCCCGCACCAGCGTCGCCCGCCCTTTCGGCGAGTGGATTCGGTTAAGGCTAATTTTCATCGACGGGCACATCGGGCTTTTCGCATCGAAATTAAAACACAGGCCGTTACCATTACACTCCATAGCGCCGCGCCAGGTCTGCCGTACCGCCAGCGGGATTTGACGATCCCAGGTGCCGCGTTTTACCGCATCCACCTTCATCATCGGCGCCTCTATCCCCTGCGGTGGACAAATTTTACCCGGGTTAAGTCGATTGTGCGGATCAAAAGCCGCTTTTATTTTGCGCAGCTCGCCATACAGGACTTCCCCGAAAAAGGCCGGGCTGTATTCCGCACGGAAGCCTTTTCCATGCTCGCCCCACAACAGCCCGCCGTATCTGGCGGTCAGCGCGACGACCTCATCGGAGATCTGTTTCATCAACAGTTCCTGCTGCGGATCGCACATATCCAGCGCCGGACGCACATGCAGCACCCCGGCATCCACGTGACCGAACATGCCGTAGCTTAATCCATGACCATCCAGCAGGGCGCGAAATTCGGCGATGTAATCGGCCAGATGTTCAGGCGGCACGCAGGTATCTTCCGCAAAAGGAATCGGTTTAGCAGCACCTTTCGCATTACCCAGCAGCCCTACCGCTTTTTTACGCATCGCGTAAATACGCTCAATACCCGTCAAATCGGTACAAAGTTGCCAGCCGATCACACCCGCTTCCGCACGCGCCATCAGGCCATCCAGCCGGTGGCACAGCGCCTCGATCTGTCCGTCAATAAGCGCTTCATCGTCACCCGCGAATTCCACGATATTCAGGCCAAGCATCTCTTTATCCGGCACATCGGTAATCAATTCGCTAACGGAGTGCCAGACAATATCTTCCCGCGCGAGGTTAAGGACTTTAGAATCGACCGTCTCGACGGATAAGGCGCGCGCGTCAACCATAAAAGGGGCATTACGCAGCGCGGAATCAAAGGAGTCGTATTTTACATTCACCAGACGGCGGACTTTGGGTATCGGGGTAATATCCAGCCGGGCTTCAGTAATAAACGCCAGCGTCCCTTCCGACCCTGTTAAGATGCGGGTGAGATCGAAGCGGGTCATGTCATCGTTAAAGACGTGGCGTAAATCGTAGCCTGTCAGGAAGCGATTGAGCTTTGGAAAGCTATCGAGGATAAGTTGACGATTTTCCAGGCAGGACTGATAGACGGTCTGATAGATGCGGCCTGGCGTCGTCGTGTTTTCACCCAGCGTCTGGGCAAGCTCTACGGGCATCGATTGCGTGTCAAGGATATCGCCCCCCAACAATACGGCCCGTATGCCTAAGACGTGATCTGACGTTTTTCCATAGACCAGCGAGCCCTGACCGGAAGCATCGGTATTAATCATACCGCCCAGCGTTGCGCGATTACTGGTGGAAAGCTCCGGCGCAAAAAAATAGCCATACGGCTTTAGCGCCTGATTAAGCTGATCTTTTATAACTCCCGCCTCTACCCGCACCCATCCCTCTTCAGGATTAATTTCAATAATGCGGTTCATATAGCGGGACATATCAACAATAATGCCCTGGTTTAGCGCCTGGCCATTAGTGCCAGTACCGCCGCCTCGCGGGGTAAATATCAGCGACGTAAAGCGCGGCTCCGCCGCCAGACGGGCAAGAAGCGCGACATCCGCCGTAGAACGAGGAAACACAACAGCATCGGGAAGAAGCTGGTAGATACTGTTATCGGTCGACATTGTCAGACGGTCGGCATAGCTGGTTGCCGTATCGCCCGTAAACCCTTGCTGCTCCAGCGCCTGCAAAAAATTGAGCACCAGCTGAACGACGCCGGGTGCCTGAGAAATTTGTGGAATCATTATATTGACCCTTTCCTGCGGTCTATGTTGTGAACGGTGGCGCCCAACCCGGCGAGCGCGAGCGGTCTACGCACAGGAAGGGATGCTTAATCGTTTGCGTGTTGCGTTATTTGTTGTATCACATTTTTTTCCTGTGCGCCCAACAGAATTACATGCAGAATCGGCCTGTTAAAAACCGCTGAAATTGCTCATCATTATAGGGTGTGGTTTGCATGTTCACGTCGCGCCAACGTTCTGGCGCAAAGACAAAGGTGAAAAGTATTTATGGTAAATGTTCGTCAGCCCAGGGATATTGCGCAAGTGCTGCTATCGGTGCTGTTTTTAGCCATCATGATTGTGGCCTGTTTGTGGATAGTACAGCCTTTTATTTTAGGGTTTGCATGGGCAGGTACGATTGTTATCGCGACCTGGCCCGTTTTGCTGAAATTACAAAAAATATTGTGGGGCCGCCGCTCGCTTGCCGTACTGGTCATGACGTTGCTGTTAGTGCTGCTCTTCGTTATTCCCGTCGCCTTGCTGGTTAACAGCATTGTCGATGGTAGCGGCCCGCTCATCCATGCAGTGACTGGCGGCGATATGACGCTACCCGATCTTGCATGGTTAAATAATATTCCGTTGGTTGGCGCCAAACTGTATGCCGGATGGCATAGTCTGCTGGATATGGGCGGTAGCGCTATTATGGCGAAAGTGCGGCCTTATATTGGCACAACCACGACCTGGTTTGTCGGTCAGGCGGCGCATATAGGACGCTTTATGATGCACTGCGCCCTGATGCTGTTGTTTAGCGCCCTGCTTTACTGGCGCGGCGAACAAGTGGCGATGGGAATACGCCATTTTGCCTGTCGTCTCGCGGCTAAACGCGGCGATGCGGCGGTTCTGCTGGCTGCCCAGGCGATCCGTGCCGTGGCGCTTGGCGTGGTTGTCACCGCGCTGGTACAGGCAGTACTTGGCGGCGTCGGGCTGGCGATTTCCGGCGTGCCTTACGCTACCCTGTTGACGGTAGTGATGATCCTTTCGTGTCTGGTTCAATTAGGGCCGTTGCCGGTACTGATTCCAGCCATTATCTGGCTTTACTGGACAGGCGACACCACCTGGGGCACCGTACTGCTGGTATGGAGCGCCGTCGTCGGCACTCTGGATAACGTGATTCGCCCGGTACTCATCCGCATGGGCGCCGATTTACCGCTGCTTCTGATCCTTTCCGGAGTGATCGGTGGCCTGATTGCATTCGGCATGATTGGTCTGTTTATTGGACCGGTGCTTCTGGCCGTGACCTGGCGTTTGTTCTCCGCGTGGGTAAATGAAATTCCGGCGCCAACGAATGAACCAGAGGAGATCCTTGAAGAGCTGGATGAAATCGAGGAAGCCAACAAACAGTCATAATCCAGTCGGGCGGCATCGCCGCCCGATGCTTTAGCGACGTTTATCAATTCAACGCACTCCCCATTTTGATTCGCCTGTCTGCTCCCCACCACATCTCATTTCTGTCTCAAATTCGTTACAGTTTTTAAACTATTGAGACGAATCTGATCGACGCAAAAAGTGCTCATGCCTACTATTAGCACACGGTTATAAATCAACGCATTGATTTATAAGCATGGAAATCCCCTGAGTGAAACAACGAATTGCTGTGTGTAGTCTTTGCCCGTCTCCCACGATGGGCTTTTTTTTTACTTCAAGCGGCCAGCCTCACCGTTCATAATGGCGAGAAGAAAAAAAACCGACAGGACACGCATGAAAACCGTCACCGTAAAAAATCTTATCATTGGCGAAGGGATGCCCAAAATTATCGTGTCGTTGATGGGGAGAGACATCAACAGCGTGAAAGCGGAAGCGCTGGCCTACCGCGAAGCCACATTCGATATTCTGGAGTGGCGCGTGGATCACTTTATGGATATCGCATCGACTCAATCCGTTCTTACCGCTGCGCGTGCTATCCGCGATGCGATGCCTGACATTCCGTTACTGTTTACTTTCCGCAGCGCCAAAGAAGGCGGCGAGCAGACGATAACCACTCAGCATTATCTCGCGCTTAATCGTGCCGCAATCGACAGCGGCCTGGTCGATATGATCGATCTTGAGCTATTTACCGGTGATGCTGACGTTAAAGCCACTGTCGATTATGCCCACGCGCATAATGTTTATGTCGTGATGTCTAACCACGATTTTCACCAGACGCCGTCCGCAGAGGAAATGGTTCGGCGGCTACGTAAAATGCAAGCGCTCGGCGCGGATATTCCCAAGATTGCCGTTATGCCGCAAAGCAAGCATGATGTATTAACGTTACTCACTGCCACGCTGGAGATGCAGCAACGCTACGCCGACCGTCCGGTAATTACTATGTCGATGGCGAAAGAGGGTGTCATTTCACGTCTGGCAGGGGAAGTGTTTGGCTCTGCCGCCACGTTTGGCGCGGTGAAGCAGGCTTCGGCGCCGGGGCAAATCGCCGTTAATGATCTACGCAGCGTATTAATGATTCTGCACAACGCCTGACCCGGCATAATGCCGGCGTCGAGCGGCATACGCCCTATCCGGCCTACACAACATGTTTCTTGTGCAGGCCGGATAAGCATAGCGTTATCTGGCCGCGGTTTACTTCTTCAGTTCCGCCAGACTCAGCCAGGTCTGAACCACGGTATCCGGGTTCAGCGACAGGCTGTCGATCCCCTCTTCCATCAGCCAGGCAGCAAAGTCTTCATGGTCAGACGGCCCCTGACCGCAAATTCCAACATATTTGCCCTGTTTTTTTGCCGCGCGAATCGCCATCGACAGCAGCGCTTTCACCGCGTCATTACGCTCGTCAAACAGTTCGGAAACCACGCCGGAATCGCGATCCAACCCCAGCGCCAGTTGTGTCATGTCGTTAGAACCAATCGAGAATCCATCAAAATATTCGAGGAACTGTTCAGCCAGCAAGGCATTGGACGGAATCTCGCACATCATGATGATCTTCAACCCATTCTCGCCGCGTTTGAGCCCCTGACGCGCCAGCTCTTCGACGACCGCTTTCGCCTGGTCGACCGTCCGCACGAACGGGATCATGATTTCGACGTTGGTAAGGCCCATATCGTTGCGCACGCGTTTCACCGCTTCACATTCCAGCGCAAAACAATCGCGGAAACTTTCTGCGACGTAACGACCCGCGCCGCGGAAGCCCAGCATCGGGTTTTCTTCATGCGGCTCATAGCGTTCGCCGCCGACCAGGTTGGCGTATTCGTTGGACTTAAAGTCAGACAGGCGAACGATGACGCGTTTCGGGTAGAAGGCCGCGCCTAACGTCGCGATCCCTTCCGTCAGTCGACCAACGTAAAATTCACGCGGCGAGTCAAACCCCTTCATCATCTCACGAATGTCGTTTTGCAGCGCGGCATCCTGGTCGTCAAACTCCAGCAGCGCGCGCGGGTGAACGCCAATCATACGGTTAATGATGAATTCCAGTCGCGCCAGACCTACACCTTCATTCGGCAGGCAGGCAAAGTCAAATGCCCTGTCCGGGTTGCCAACGTTCATCATTACCTTCAGCGGTAGCTCTGGCATGGTATCTACGCTGGAGCTTTTTACGCTGAAATCCAACATGTCAGCATAAACATAACCGGTATCACCTTCCGCGCAGGAGACGGTCACTTTTTCGCCATCTTTCATGCGTTCGGTGGCGTCGCCACAGCCGACTACCGCCGGAATGCCCAATTCGCGGGCGATAATCGCCGCGTGACAGGTTCGCCCGCCACGGTTAGTGACAATCGCCGCCGCTTTTTTCATGATCGGTTCCCAGTCCGGGTCGGTCATGTCGGTGACAAGGACATCACCAGGCTCAATACGGTTCATTTCGCCGATATCATGAATAACTTTCACCGTACCCGCGCCGATACGATGACCAATGGCGCGACCTTCGGCAATGATTTTCCCCTGCGCATGTAGCGTATAACGCTCCATCACCTGGCCGCGAGAGCGCACGGTTTCCGGACGTGCCTGCACAATAAAGAGCTTACCGGTATGACCGTCTTTCGCCCATTCGATATCCATCGGACGACCATAGTGCTGCTCAATCTGCACCGCCTGTTTCGCCAGTTCCTGCACTTCTCCGTTGGTGAGCGAGAAAATGTCGCGCTGTTCCTGCGGCACATCTTCAATCTTCACTTGCTTGCCGTGTTCCTGAGTGGCGGCGTAAACCATGCGGATTTTTTTTGACCCCATGGTGCGCCGCACGATGGCCGGACGGCCTGCCGCCAGGGTTGGCTTATGCACATAAAATTCATCCGGGTTAACCGCGCCCTGCACCACCATTTCACCCAAACCCCATGCCGAGGTGATAAAGACCACCTGGTCAAAGCCGGATTCGGTATCGATAGAGAACATCACCCCTGACGAGGCGAGATCGGAGCGAACCATTCGCTGCACGCCAGCGGAAAGCGCTACGCCGCGATGATCATATCCCTGGTGAACGCGATAAGAGATGGCACGATCGTTAAACAGAGAAGCAAATACGTGTTTCACTGCTACCAGTACCGCATCGAAGCCCTGAACGTTAAGAAACGTTTCTTGCTGACCCGCAAACGAAGCATCTGGCATATCTTCCGCCGTAGCGGAGGAGCGTACGGCAAAAGAGGCATTTTCATCATCCGACGAAAGCTGCGCATAGGCATCGCGGATAGCGTTTTCCAGCGTCGGCTGGAAAGGAGTGTCGATAATCCACTGGCGGATCTGCGCGCCCGCTTTCGCCAACTGGGAGACATCATCAATATCCGTCTTATCCAGCAGTTCATAAATGCGCTGGTTTACGCCGCTTTGATCCAAAAACTGGTTAAACGCATCAGCAGTAGTTGCAAAACCATTCGGTACGGATACGCCCATGCCGGAAAGGTTAGTAATCATTTCACCCAGGGAGGCATTTTTGCCCCCAACTCTGTCTACATCATTCATGCCGAGTTGGTTATACCAAAGCACCAGCGGTGACGAGCCATTGTTGGACATCGAACAATCCTTTTGTGATAAATGAACGAGTTTAAGAAACACATAATTGCGTATTTATCCTGGCATACTTAAACCCGCGAAAAAAACGGTGAATCGTTCAAGCAAATTTATTTTTTCATTTTTTCAGATTGTTTACGTATTTGCGCAAACCCACGCATGGCGCGGCATTCCCTTAATAACCCTCGGTATAAACTGCGTTTCCAGGAAATGAAACGCACTTTTCATTAATTATAAAAAGCATATGTCATTTTATAAAATAAGCGACAATTTATACGTTTCCCGTTACTTTTAATTTATGCTTTCAGATAATTATGTTTACTCTTCAGGATGAACAGAATGGATAATGTTGTTGATCGCCATGTTTTCTATATTTCTGATGGTACCGCCATCACCGCCGAGGTTCTGGGTCACGCGGTTATGTCGCAGTTTCCGGTGACGATCAGCAGCATCACGCTGCCATTCGTGGAAAACGAAAGTCGCGCCCGCGCCGTCAAAGACCAAATTGACGCCATTTATCAACAAACCGGCGTTCGCCCGCTGGTGTTTTACTCGATTGTTTTACCTGAAATTCGCGCCATCATCTTACAGAGCGAAGGGTTCTGCCAGGATATCGTCCAGGCGCTGGTGGCGCCGCTTCAGCAGGAGATGAAACTGGACCCGACGCCGATCGCTCATCGTACTCATGGGCTTAATCCGGGTAATCTGAACAAGTATGACGCCCGTATTGCCGCTATCGATTATACCCTGGCGCATGATGATGGCATTTCGTTGCGCAACCTCGATCAAGCCCAGGTGATTTTACTTGGCGTTTCGCGCTGTGGAAAAACGCCCACCAGCCTCTATCTGGCGATGCAATTTGGTATTCGCGCGGCTAACTACCCTTTTATCGCCGATGACATGGATAATCTGACGCTGCCGACATCGTTAAAACCTTTGCAACATAAACTGTTCGGACTGACGATTAACCCTGAACGCCTGGCGGCTATTCGCGAAGAACGCCGTGAAAACAGTCGCTACGCCTCGTTGCGTCAGTGCCGCATGGAAGTGGCGGAAGTCGAAGCGCTGTATCGCAAAAATCAGATCCCCTGCCTGAACAGTACCAATTATTCCGTTGAAGAGATAGCCACCAAAATTCTCGACATTATGGGGCTTAATCGCAGAATGTACTAATAAACTAGTTCAATGGATTGTTTTTTGTTATCATGCCGTTCTGCCTGCGGGGTGTGACACGCCTCGCACTTGAAATCAGCAGGGATTGGTTTATCGTGATGCCCATCACTTCCCGGTAGTCCTGCCGTTGAAGCAACAAATTTCTGAGACTTGTAATGAACAGAACCGACGAACTCCGTACTGCGCGTATCGACAGCCTGGTGACACCGACCGAACTCGCGCAGCGGTATCCTGTATCTACCTCCGTCGCCAGTCACGTCACCGACTCCCGACGCCGGATAGAAAAAATTTTAAATGGTGAAGATCCACGGCTACTGGTCATTATTGGCCCCTGTTCGATTCACGATCTGAATGCTGCCATGGAATACGCAACGCAGCTCCAGGCGCAACGCCAAAAGCATCAGGCACGTCTGGAGATCGTAATGCGCACCTATTTTGAAAAACCGCGCACCGTAGTGGGATGGAAAGGCCTGATTTCCGATCCCGACTTGAATGGAAGTTACCGCGTCAATCATGGGCTTGAACTGGCGCGTCGCTTGCTATTGCAGGTGAACGAACTGGGAGTACCGACCGCCACAGAATTTCTTGATATGGTCACCGGCCAGTTTATTGCCGATCTGATCAGTTGGGGAGCGATTGGCGCGCGTACCACCGAAAGCCAGATCCATCGGGAAATGGCCTCTGCGCTCTCTTGCCCGGTCGGCTTTAAAAATGGTACGGATGGCAACACTCGCATTGCCGTTGACGCCATTCGCGCCTCCCGCGCCAGCCATATGTTTCTCTCGCCGGATAAAGACGGACAGATGACTATCTACCAGACGAGTGGAAATCCGTATGGGCACATCATCATGCGCGGCGGTAAAAAACCGAACTACCACGCTGAAGATATTGCCGCCGCCTGCGATACGTTGCATGAATTTGATCTGCCGGAACATCTGGTCGTCGACTTCAGCCACGGCAACTGTCAAAAACAGCATCGCCGCCAGTTGGACGTATGTGATGATATTTGCCAGCAGATTCGTAATGGTTCCACGGGGATTGCCGGGATTATGGCAGAGAGTTTTTTGCGGGAAGGCACGCAAAAAATTATCAGCGGCCAACCATTAGTGTATGGTCAGTCCATTACCGATCCCTGCCTGAACTGGGAAGATACGGAAGTTCTGTTGGAAAAACTCGCCGCTGCGGTAGACAGCCGCTTTTAATACCCCGCCCATCCTGCCGGGATGGGCATTTCTTCGACGCTTTGCCTGCCCTTTTCTCTACGCGCGTACGCTTCCCTCACAGAATTAGCACTTGCTGTTACCGCATTAATTATTGATAATAATAATCATTGTGAGTTTGATTATTGATAAACATCATGCCGCGTATGGATAACACCGAATTGCCCCACCCTAAGGAAATAGCCAATGAAACGCTTCTCCCTGCCGCTGAACGGCGCGTCAACAGTCAGGCGCTATTAGGTCCGGACGGCAAAGTCATTATCGATCACAACGGTCAGGAGTATCTGTTGCGCAAAACTCAGGCCGGCAAGCTACTGTTAACCAAATAACGCTCCCGCCAGCAGACTATTCTGCTGGCGTCAGGCTAACTTGAACAACTGACCTCCAGCCGCTTTCCCCACTCCGGCGGTCGGCTGGCATAGTCATCATCTCGATCGGTAAAAGGCTGTCGTAAAACTTCATGCAACCGATGCAGTTCCGCCATGTCTCCCTGTTCAGCCGCATCTATCGCGCGTTGCGCCAGCCAGTTGCGCAATACTACCGCGGGATTCACGCTTTGCATCTGCTGTTGACGCAGCGCGTCATCCACCGCCTCTGTGCGCAATCGCGCCCGGTAGCGGTCGAACCAGGCATCGAACGCCGCGCGATCGATAAACGTATCCCGCAACGGCGATGAGGCGCTCTGTTGCTCCGTATGGCTTAACATCCGAAATGTACGGGTATAATCACTCCCTTCGCGCGCCATCAGGCTAAACAATTCATTCAGTAAAACGTTATCGTCTTTTTGCCCGGTAAAGAAGCCCAGCTTCTGTCGCATTCGCTGCCCGTAGTGCGTTAACAACGCATCCTGGTAGCGATCCAGCGCTCTGTTTAAAGCGTCGATCTCAATAAAAGGGGTTAATGTCTGCGCCAGACGTTGTAAATTCCACAGCGCCACCGCCGGTTGATTATCGAAGCGGTAACGTCCCTGATGATCGGAATGGTTACCAATGAAGCCAGGATCGTAGTCGTCGAGAAAACCAAAGGGACCATAGTCGATGGTCAGCCCCAGAATCGACATGTTATCCGTATTCATAACGCCGTGCGCAAAACCGACGGTTTGCCACTCGGCGATGAGTCTTCCGGTACGCGCCGCCACCTCTTCAAACCACAAATCATACTTTTCCGGCGCATCCTGCCATTGCGGCCAGTAATGACGAAGAGCGAAATCGGCCAGTTGCTGAACTTTTTCCGGCTCACGGCGGTAGTAGAAATGTTCGAAATGACCAAAACGCATATGACTTTGCGCCAGTCGCATTAACATCGCGCCCGCTTCCTGCGTCTCTCGCTGAACAGGCGTATCGCTGGTTACGATAGATAACGCGCGTGTAGTGGGGATACCCAGATAATGCATGGCTTCGCTGGCAAGGCTTTCTCGTATAGTTGAACGCAGGACGGCGCGTCCATCCCCCATTCGCGAATAGGGTGTTAATCCGGCGCCTTTCAGATGCCAGTCGAGGACCGAGCCATCCGCCAGGAGCTGTTCGCCCAGCAAAATACCGCGTCCATCACCGAGTTGCCCGGCCCAGACGCCGAACTGATGCCCGCTATATACCTGCGCGACAGGCGACATGCCGGGCAATAAGATTTCACCGCCCCAAACGCCAGCGCCGTTTGTAACGTCAAATAGCGAAGCGGGAATGGCTAACTGCTGCGCCAGTTTGTCATTATACCAAATCAGACGCGCATTTTTTAACGGTGTGGGTAAAAGCGCGGTATACGTTGCTGGCAGTTCATCGCGCCAACGGGCAGTAAAAGACAGGGTCATAGGGCCTCCTGTCTCCAGTGTAGACGGTTAATCACCGGTTAAACACCGGCAAACAGAAAGGTTATCACTGAACGAGTTTAATTAGCTGGCTTACCGGCACCGGAGGCCATAGTCCTCCCTGAAATGCGCTAAATCCCAATGGCGCAGCGCGTGCAAACATCGCCTCATTATCAATGCCGGCAATCATCAGAGATTCGCAGCTAGAGGAGATCTGTGCAACTATAGCGTGCATGAACGGTTCGAATGAGATCATTTCAGCACGCTGCTGAATAAAATTTTTATCCAACATGACTCGCTTGAAAAGCCCATCGAAAATAGCTTTAGTTGACGCTTCTCCTGCCCCAAAATTTGCCAGCATTAATGGGAAATGCATTGCCAGATTGGCTAACGTTTCATTCTCTTTACCCTGGTTTAATCCAGGATAATTCTCATTTATAGCCAATTCAAGAAACGGAAAACGCGCCGCCCTGGAAAAAAGTTCGCTATCTAATAATAATAAGCCACTAATTGCGGGGGGTAAATTAAGCCATGCAATAAGTTTATGCTGAATAAAAAAGTGTTGGCACGTTTCTAACAGTGCAAGTTTTTCAACAAACAGACAGTATTGTTCCTCCACCGAAAGGCGTGGCACTACCAACTCAGTCGGCATCCGCACAGCACCGTCTTCAGTAGCAAACGTCGCAATAATTTCTAAGCCAGCAAGCCGAGCGTTTTTATCCATTGCAGGAAGGAAAAAGAGTTCGGAATGGTAAAGCTCATCAAGTGAAGCAATCATTACGCCAGTCCCATAGTTAGGGCGTTATTCGCCATCCAGTCACTACGGACGGAAACAGACGTAACTTCAGATACTAATTGAAGCGTCATCATTTTTCTTTTTACCGGTAAACCGGTTCCTTTTTTAACTTACTCTGATTATAAACCAATATCCAACGTTGTACTTTTAACAGGGCGTGAACATGCCCATTTTTAATAGAAGTATGTTTGTAAATGCTACGGTTATATCATTATATAGGATGACAGCAGACGTCATAAGTTCAACCAGCGATATGCTAAAAATAGACCATAAAAATTATGTCGCCTGCGAGATTAAATTCGTCGTGCCTGCCAGAAGCTTTTCCGCCAGTACACATTATCCAGCGATGAACGCATCACGCCACGGCTGGTAGAGGCATGAATAAACTCATTATTTGTATCGTAAATACCAACGTGTAAACCACTTTCGCCCGAACCGGTTTTAAAGAAAACCAAATCTCCGGGAAGCAATTCATCTTTATCGATTCTGGTGCCAATTTTTGATTGTTCACGCGTATCGCGCGGCAACTGCAAATCAAACTTGTCGCGCATAGTGACGACCACAAAACCGGAACAGTCCACGCCTCTGCGACTCATACCACCATAGCGATATGGCGTGCCGCGCCAGGACTGCAACTGATCGTTAAGACCTGCAATGACGGTAATCGAGTCTGATAACCTGGCATTTGGTGCCGGTGCCTGATGAGTACTGCATCCTGCCAGGAATAATGCTGTGATAACAAGAAGCCAAAAACGCATGCCGCAACAATCCTCTGTTTTTATTCTGGTATTAATTTAGCGTCGAAATTACCTGCTTTTCAAGAAACGATTTCACTTAAGTGGCCGATATGAGCATTTGATGCCCCTCGACGTCGAGTCGTCGAAAGCACATTCCGTAAGCTTGCGCCAGATAAGAGGGGGTGAGCACCTCCTCCCGGCGGCCGCAGGCAATGAGTTTACCGCGCTTTAGTAACCAGGCTTTATGCGCATGGCGCAGCGTGTGGTTCAGATCATGACTGCTCATTACAATCGCGATTCCAGCCTGACACAATTGATGCAATACCCGGTCCAGAGCGTTTTGTTGCGCAACATCAAGGCTATTCATCGGCTCATCAAGTAACAATAACTGACCGACCGGATTAGCGTCGGGATGAATTTGTAGTACGACAGCAGCAAGGCGAACACGCTGCCACTCGCCGCCGGAAAGCTGATTGACGCTTCGCCCCAGTTTGTCGCCCAATCCAAGCATATCGGCCACCTCGTTAAGCTGCCCGGTTCGCATTTTGTCAGGTTGATGCAATGTCAGGTAATGCCAGACTGGCATGGCGAACGGCGGATTTTGCTGTTGCGCAAGATAAGCACGGTGTTGGGCAAGCTTTGCCGCCGCCCATGTATCCAGCAACGCTCCGCCAAATCTAATACTCCCCTCACCGGAGGTTAACCCCGCCATACGCGCCAGCAGAGTACTTTTCCCGGCACCGTTCGGCCCAACAAGGTGAAGAATCTCTCCTGCACTTACTTCGCCGGAAAGCGGCCCCAGGCGGGTGCTCTCGGCGACATCCTTTAATTGCATCAATTGAGACATTATTTTGCCAACGCGATTTTTATACTTTCCATCACAATGGGATCTTCAGGCGTCATATCCGGTGAGAAACGCTGTACCACCTGACCATCCCGGCCTACCAAAAATTTTTCAAAATTCCACAGAATATCATCCGGATAGAGTGGCGTACGCCCTTTGCTCACCATCCGTTCGTAAAAACCACTCTTCTCCGGCGCAACGGCCGTTGGCGCAGCGGCTATCAGTTTTTGATACAGAGGATGGCGTGTTTCGCCATTCACATCGATTTTGCTGAACATCGGGAATGTTACGCCCCAGGTGCTGGCGCAGTAGGTTTTAATCTCTTCTTCGCTGCCTGGCTCCTGCCCCATAAACTGGTTGCAGGGGAAGCCCAACACAACAAACCCCTGATCTGCCCACGCTTTCTGGATATTTTCCAACTGTTCATATTGTGGCGTCAAACCGCATCTGGAGGCGACATTCACAATGAGCAGCACTTTTCCGGCGTATTTTTCAAGCGTAGTGGCCTCTCCATCAATCGTCGTAACGTGAGTATTAAGAAGCGAGTTTTGCATGGTGTCTCCCTGATGTCGGTAAAATAGTGGGTTTCATCGTTAGCCTTTAATCATAGACTGCGAATGATGAAAACAGTTGTTTACCAATGCGCTAACGCGCGGATTTGAGCAACAGCCAGATAAACACCGGCGCGCCCAACGTGGCGGTGACAACTCCGATAGGCAGTTCAGCCGACGCCAGCGCCAGCCGGGCGACCACATCAGCTAATAGCAGGGCGATAGCCCCGGCCAGCGCACAGCCGGGAAGTAAAACCCGATGATCGGTTAAACCGCATAAACGCAGGATATGCGGAATAACCAGGCCAATAAATCCAATCGCCCCCGCCATCGCCACGCTAACGCCCACCATCCAGCCGGTAGCGACGACCAACAGATTGCGCCAGAACCACAGCGGCAGGCCGAGCTGACGGGCCGAGGTTTCCCCTAGCACCAGCATATTCATCGGTTGCGACTGGCAACATATCCAGATCAGCACCGGGATGAGCGCAATCATCAGCCAGCTCTGCTGCCAGTCAACGCCGCCAAATCCTCCCATCATCCAGTACATTAATTGCCGCAGATCGAAAGAGGTGGAAAAATAGATAGCCCATGTCATCAGAGCGCTACAGATAATGCCCAGCGCGACGCCCGCCAACAGCAAGCGGCTGGTAGAGAGATGGCGGCGCGCAAAACGCAGCAGAATTAACGTAATAGTGAGCGCGCCGGCTATGGCGCACAGCCCCAGCGACCATCCTGGCAGTTGCCCCTGCCCCAACAAGACGGCGGCAATAAGCCCAACACCAGCCCCATTCGAAACGCCGAGCAGGCCCGGTTCGGCAAGCGGGTTTTCAAACAGCGCCTGCATCACGGCGCCAGATAGCGCCAGCGCAGCGCCAACCAGTAGTACCGCAAGCGTACGGGGAAGACGAATTTGCCAGACAAACAGTTCTCCCCGGGCGCTTAACCAGTCACCTGGAGCAATCCACTGTTCGCCTGCGCATAAGCTCAGCAGTGTAGCCAGTAGCACCAGCAGTGACAGGCTCAGAAGCCAGCGAAGGTTTCGTCGCTGTTGTTGGCGGGCAAAAGTCAGCATGTTATCCATTTAGCTGAAAAGAGGTAGCGTGATTTTACGGTGGGTATTCCCTACTTGAAAGAAAAAAGGCCGTAATGCTGCCATATTAGTCCCGGTAAAATCAATAATTTACATTTAAAACAACCACTTACTTAAACAACAAACCACACATAAACACGGATTGTACTATAGAAGCGGTCACTTTGTGGATCAATGCGAAACATATTTTGCTATCAGAAAAGCAACAACAGCGGTCACAATGACGGAACCTACAGGAATAATAATCGCACTCCATTTCCATTTTGTATTGTCATCAACTCTATCGAACCGCCTGTTCACGTCCTCCGCAATCCGCTCGCAGCGCTTGTCCATTTGTGGACTGACCCTACTACAGTCAGTATCCAGCTTTCAGGAGAAAATTCGCAGCATAAAAATCTTCAGTAAATTTCAATCCTGCAAATCGTGGCAGGTAACAATAATGCCTCGATATTATTAAACATCTCTTTTTATATGTTATTTAAGCATTATTTAGTTAATCCAGATGATAATACCAATTAGCTCATAATCGTAATAGTTTGTTTGATCATTGAAGTTTTCAAATGCTGTACTCGCTCAATCAAGACAAGGTTTCATGATGGCAACTCAAAATTTTGTAAGATGATTAACCATGTGTTTTAACGCGTTCACTCAGGAGGTATAAAATGACAACAACACTTAATAACAATATAAAAGAATATTTCATAAAAAATAATTGTAAATATGAATTGCAACCCGACGTTACTTTTCCAGTAACAATTCCTGCAAACCAGGACATTCTTATCAAGGTTGCCGGCAATGACACTACCCTTGTTGACGAAGAGCGGTGGAGTTCTCACGAAAAAACTTTACTCCCCTCGCTTATAACAAGTATAGGAAATAATGCAAAAGTTAAAATAGAAATAACACAATGTTCAAATGTCATCATTAACAAAAGATTATCGTTAGGTTCCTCCATTAATCAAAATGGAAGCAAGTCACAAGCTGCCCTTATTGATTCAGTCATTACTGGAACCATAGGACGTAATGTAACTTTAAAAATATTAATTGTAGACTCGGCCAATATCATACTCAATGCGCAAGATAGCAGCTTAATTATTAATGACGCCGATCTAATTAAAGAAATAATTAATATAGATGATGGGGACAACCCTCTTGATAATTTTAAACTAGATGTAGAATTAATAAATTGCGCTAACATTCATTGTCCAGAAGATAATAAGGAGTGTGGAGTTATTTCTATAAATGATGGTCAGTTAATAGACGAAATACTTGATTGTGGGGAAATAAAAAACAAGAGTAATATAAATATCAAAATAAAAGACAGTGCAAACGCACATGTCAACTCTATAAATATAGTTGAAGGAGAGTTAGTGGATGAGTTAATAGATTGTTTATCCATTGCAGATAGCTCTGTTAAAATCAAAATATCATCATCTGTATCAACATCTGCAAATACAATTTCTATTACAGAAGGGGAGTTGCTCGATGAAACAATGGACGTTAAAAACCATATCAGAAACAGTAAAATTGATGCAACAATCACTAATTCCGCAAATGCTTTCTACTCAGCGACAATGACTATTACAGGAGGGGAATTAATAGATGAGATAATAGACACTAATGAGATAACAAATTCAAAAATTGAAATAAAATTAACCACTAGTGGCTGTGCATCATATATTGGAAATAACGCAGGTCACACTTTTACCTTAACAAATGGTGAGTTGATCGATGAGATTATCGACTGTTCCAATAATATTAGTGATAATAACCCTATATCAATCACTGTAGAAAACAGCGCCAATGTAATAACACAAAACTCTTCAAACCACGTTCCAGTCTTGAATATAACTAATAGTCAACTATTGGATGAGTTAGTCGACTGCCCAAATATCAACAATAACTCTATAACTGTTGAAATATCATCTTCAGGAAACATTGCATTAGCGAATTCAATTTTAAATTCTTCTAATATGAATTTAATAGAACGTATAATTGATACAGAAAACACTACGAAATGACTAAGGAGATTGAAATGGCTATTAGCATCGGAAACACTGTAACTACGAATGTTTGTAAGAGTTTTAATTTACTCTGCATTTTTTCTGTCCCGTTAGTAGAACTAATAAATACAAATAATTTATTTGATAGTAATTTTTTAAAAAACAACAATATCTACCCCACAATTTCTTCCTCAGGTGAAACCCCCATTTCAGATGATTTTATTCAAGCCAAACCATGCTTCCCGCTATCGACCTAAGCAGACGGAGAAACCACGTAAAAACAATAAATTAGCAATCAGAAGTAATATGATAAATATCAGAAAGGAAGCCATTGACAATGAAAATAATAATTCAAATAATACTACCACCAACTTTTATTTTTTCGTTCGTCAATGGTTCCTCTTTATGAATACACAGGATCGGTTCACTGATCCGCTCGCCGCAAGCCCAGATTAGCGAACCGCGCAGCGGTGAGTCTGCCAGGGCGAGGAAGCGGAATTACTGATGACCTGAACATTTACGCGCCGCAACCTGAATAAAAGCGTTTGCCGCGCGCAGGTGACGGGGGAACAGCCCACGCAACGGCGGCTGGAAGGCAACCCGTCGAAAACATAGCTAAATCGCCGTGTGAGCGCCTTTGTGTACGACGAACTGGCTCGCATTCGATTGCTAAGGCGTGCACCTGTCTGCGTGATGCTGAGGCGTTATTTTTAAAGAGAGATTAAGTGAAGGCGTGGCCGCTAACGTGCAGAGATCCGGCAGGTTAATAAGCAGAAAGCAGGCAGGGATAGTGAAAAAAATTGATGCTGTATAGTGTGGCAGGTCATGGTCAGCGATAACCTACCAGAGGTATCAGACGCTGTTCTGTTCCAGTAGTGCGTAAGGGTTAAACCGTACCACCTCTTCGCCAGGCCAGTCATTGATATATTTGAGGGCTTCCATTGCCGGATTAAGTTCATTGATAGCGAAGACGCGCACTGCTTTTTCAATGTCGCCAAACATCCCTTCTCGCCCGGCATAGCACCCAGCAATTGCGGCGGTACGCGATGAAAGGTCGGCACATCATCACGCGAAGACGCTTTGATATTCATAAACTCATCTTTGGCGGTGATTTGCTGGAATGGCAGGATCTACACCCCGTCTTTGCCCCCGCCAGTGTTCGGGATCAGCAGGTTTTTAAACGCGCCGCCGCCCCGCGATTCCGTTAACGTTTTTTTCAGCGCTTCCATGCTCTCGCGGTTAACGGCGGCTGTTCCGATGTGGATAATGCAGCCCGCGTGTGAGCCGTTGTCATAGTAGTATTTGCGAAACTGATCCGCAGAACGTGAGAGACTGGCCGACAGCAACGCCCCGATATATTCAAGCATTCCGTAGATCTCCTGACTGATATCGGGATTAATGATGTGGCAGACCTCCCCGCACCGGAAGGCATAAACATCCCTACCGGATTCAGTGTACCAAGTCGCGGGTGCCTTCGATGCTGGTCGGAGGTCCACTGGAAAGGCCCCGGAAACATTACTGTTAACCGAGGCCCTAACCGTCTACCCTAAGCAAGTGATAGGTTAGTGCCTCTCCGAAAAACGAGCAAGCACCATGCTGCAAAAACCGTTACTGGTCATCACAATTTTTGTGGTGATAGTCCTCACATTCTCCATGCTGCATGGATCGTTATGTGAAGTGCGTATGAAGTTTTGGGGAGCGGAGTTTGCGGCGTTCTTACAATGTAAGCAGTAAGGAAACCGCGACGGGGGTGCAATCCCTCGTCATTCGGTTGTTTAAGGTGACAATCGTAAGGCACCCTTTCTCTACCGGGTATGTACGAAGTCAAAAAGTCGAAGCCCACGACGTCAAACCGTGGGCTTTTTTTGCATTCTGAATTTAAAAACGTGGTCACCTTGAGGATTGTTCAAGCGCAAAAACAATTAAGAATCAATAAGTTACATGAAGAAAAAAGGCCGCAATGCGGCCTTTTTAGTTATACGCGTCATCTTTCAGGCTGACAGATACGCTGTCATCCCGCTGATCTACTTTCGGAATGGCAGCGTATCTGCCGCAATGCACCCTGATGGATGTTATGCCTGGATCTGATTACTCTTCTTTGGGCGAAGCGTTTTCGACCCGGCTCTTTAACTTCTGTCCGGGTCTGAAGGTCACCACGCGCCGTGCTGTAATAGGAATATCTTCACCCGTTTTCGGGTTACGCCCCGGACGTTGATTTTTATCACGCAGATCGAAGTTACCAAAACCAGAGAGTTTCACCTGCTCACCGTTTTCCAGAGCACGACGGATCTCTTCGAAAAACAGTTCAACCAGTTCTTTGGCATCCCGCTTGCTAAGCCCAAGCTTATCAAACAGATATTCTGACATTTCAGCTTTTGTAAGCGCCATAGGTTCAATCCCTCAATGATGCCTGGAATCGCTCTTTTAATGCCTCTACACATTTGGCGACGGTAGCGGCAATCTCCTCTTCTTCGAGTGTACGGTTGGTATCCTGAAGGATCAGGCTGATAGCGAGGCTCTTATAACCCTCCGCAACACCCTTACCGCGGTACACGTCAAACAAGTTTACGCCAACTACCTGATTTACGCCAACTTTCTTACATTCGGATAAAATATCCGCTGCGGGAACGTTTTCTGCAACAACAACCGCTATGTCGCGACGGTTAGCCGGGAAGCGTGAAATCTCCCGCGCCTGAGGCACGATACGGTCTGCCAGCTTATTCCATTCCAGTTCAAACACCAGCGTACGACCATTCAGATCCAGTTTACGTTCCAGTTCAGGGTGAACAACCCCAATAAAACCAATACGTTCATCTTTCAGATAAATCGCCGCAGACTGTCCCGGATGCAGCGCCGGATTCATCTCCGCCTTGAACTGGATCTCACCCAGTTTGCCGGTTAAATCCAATACAGCCTCCAGATCGCCTTTCAAATCATAGAAATCAACGGTCTCTTTTGCCAGGTTCCAGTGCTCATCATAGCGGTTGCCACAAATCACGCCAGCCAGCATCAGATCCTGCCGAATACCCAGATTGGCTTGTGTATCCGGAACGAAACGTAAACCGGTTTCGAAAATACGCACGCGATTCTGCTGACGGTTCTGGTTATAAACCACCGTCGCCAGCAATCCACTCCACAGAGACAGACGCATCGCCGACATCTCAACGGAGATAGGGTTTGGCAACAGCAGCGCTTCTGCACCTGGGTGGATGAGCTGTTGTACTTTAGGATCGACAAAGCTATAGGTAATCACTTCCTGATAGCCTTTGTCGTTCAGCATCGTTTTAACCCGCTTCAACGACAGAGAGGCTTCACGGTGCGTACCCATGATTAAACCCGCCTGGATTGGCTCGTCCGGAATATTGTTATAGCCGTAGACGCGGGCGACCTCTTCCACCAGATCTTCTTCAATCTCCATATCGAAACGCCAGCTCGGCGCCACGGCTTTCCACTCGTCCTGACCTTCGGTCACTTCACAGCCCAAACGACGCAGAATATCACTGACCTGCTCATCCGCAATATGATGTCCGATCAGGCGATCCAGTTTACTGCGACGCAGCGTAATGGTGGCGCGTTTCGGCAACGTTGCTTCGTTGCTCACATCAATTATCGGACCCGCATCACCGCCGCAGATATCAAGGAGCAGACGAGTGGCGCGCTCTATCGCTTTATATTGCAGCGCCGGGTCCACCCCGCGCTCGTAGCGATGAGACGCATCGGTATGCAGACCGTGGCGGCGAGCGCGACCGGTGATAGACAGCGGATTAAAGTACGCGCACTCCAGCAGCACATTTTGCGTTTCGCCGTTCACGCCGGAATGTTCGCCGCCAAAAATACCGGCTATCCCCAGCGCTTTATGGTGATCGGCGATCACCAGCGTGTCCGCATTTAATGTCGCTTCGCTACCGTCCAGCAGGACGACGGTTTCACCCTCTTTTGCCATCCGCACGACAATACCGCCATCAATGCGATCTTTATCGAAAGCATGCATTGGCTGACCCAGTTCGAGCAGCACATAGTTCGTGACGTCAACCACCGCATCGATGGAGCGAATACCGCAGCGACGCAGTTTCTCTTTCATCCACAGCGGCGTCGGCGCGTTAACATTGATGCCTTTTACCACCCGGCCAAGATAGCGTGGACACGCATCAGCGGCCTCTACCATAATCGGCAGCGTATCGCTGATGGTTGCCGTAACCGGCGCCATTTCCGGCTCCTGGAGCGGCGCTTTGTTCAGTACAGCCACATCGCGCGCGACGCCGATGATGCCTAAGCAATCCGCACGGTTCGGCGTGACGCTAATTTCGATGGTATTGTCGTCAAGCTTCAGGTATTCACGAATATCGGTACCTGGCGGCGCATCCGCCGGCAGTTCGATAATGCCGCTGTGATCGTCGGAAATCCCCAGTTCGGAGAAGGAGCACAGCATCCCTTCAGACGGTTCGCCGCGCAGTTTCGCCGCTTTAATTTTGAAATCGCCCGGCAGGATGGCGCCAATGGTGGCCACCGCTACTTTCAGCCCCTGACGACAGTTTGGCGCGCCGCAGACGATATCCAACAGGCGTTCGCCGCCGACGTTGACTTTCGTTACACGCAATTTGTCAGCGTTCGGGTGCTGGGCGCACTCAACCACTTCCCCAACCACAACGCCATTGAAGCTTCCCGCGACCGGCTCAACGCCGTCTACTTCCAGGCCAGCCATCGTAATCTGGTTGGCCAGCGCATCGCTATCAATTGCCGGGTTAACCCACTCGCGTAACCACAGTTCGCTGAATTTCATTGTTTTATCCTGCCTTTATTTAAACTGTTTGAGGAAACGCAGATCGTTTTCGAAGAATGAACGCAGGTCGGTGACGCCGTAACGCAACATAGTCAGGCGCTCCATCCCCATACCAAAAGCGAAGCCGGAATAGATTTCCGGATCGATACCGACATTACGCAGCACATTCGGATGCACCATCCCGCACCCCAGCACTTCCAGCCATTTGCCGTTTTTACCCATCACATCCACTTCTGCAGAAGGTTCGGTAAACGGAAAATAAGAGGGGCGGAAGCGAATCTGCAGATCTTCCTCAAAGAAATTACGCAGGAAGTCGTGCAGCGTACCTTTGAGGTTGGTGAAGCTGATGTTGGTATCAACAATCAGGCCTTCCATCTGATGGAACATCGGAGTATGCGTCTGGTCGTAGTCATTACGGTATACGCGGCCCGGCGCAATAATACGGATCGGCGGTTGCTGCGCTTTCATCGTCCGGATCTGGACGCCGGATGTCTGGGTCCGCAGCAGACGGGTCGCGTCAAACCAGAAAGTATCATGATCGGCGCGGGCCGGATGATGACCCGGAATGTTTAACGCATCGAAGTTATGGTAGTCATCTTCGATTTCCGGGCCCGTCGCCACGGTAAAACCAAGCTCGCCGAAGAAGCTTTCAATACGGTCAATGGTACGCGTGACCGGATGCAGACCGCCGTTCTCAATACGGCGCCCCGGCAGGGAGATATCGATGGTTTCAGCGGCCAGACGGGCATTAAGCGCTGCGCTTTCCAGCTCGGCTTTACGCGCGTTAAGAGCCTGTTGTACCTGCTCTTTCGCTGCGTTAATGACTGCCCCGGCTGCCGGACGTTCTTCCGGCGGCAGATCGCGTAGGGTCGTCATCTGAAGGGTTAAATGCCCTTTCTTACCCAAATATTCGACGCGTACATTGTCTAACGCGGCAACATCTGACGCCTGGTTAATGGCGGCCGCTGCATTGGCAACCAGCTCTGCGAGATGTGACATGGTTTTCCTCATTGTGTCGGTGAAGACACCGGTTCATTGGACGTAATCTCTCAATTTCAGGTACAAAAAAAGCCTCCATCAGGAGGCTTTTTTTGCGCTGTTTTTCGTTTCGTTTTTCACGCGCTAGCCTCCTGAGATCAGGTGCTAAAGTAAAAAAAGAAACGGAAAATAGCAGCGTTCATGCTTGCGTTACCTTATGTGGTAAAACCGGATATCCTTTATTGAAAAGGGTTACAGGTCAATTGTCAACTCACTGAACAGTAAATAAAAGAGAGGGAGCCAGGCTCCCTCTTTTCACTGGCTTATGCCAGAGCTGCTTTCGCTTTTTCAACCAGCGCGGTGAACGCGACTTTGTCGAATACGGCGATATCAGCCAGGATCTTACGGTCGATTTCAACAGAGGCTTTTTTCAGGCCGTTGATGAATTTGCTGTAAGAAATACCGTTCTGACGTGCTGCTGCGTTGATACGCGCAATCCACAGTTGACGGAACTGACGCTTACGTTGACGACGGTCACGGTAAGCATACTGACCAGCTTTGATAACTGCCTGGAAGGCAACGCGGTATACGCGAGAACGCGCACCGTAGTAGCCTTTGGCTTGTTTCAAAATTTTCTTGTGACGTGCGCGTGCAATTACACCACGTTTTACGCGAGCCATATGTGCTCTCCTGTATCTATTCTAATTAAAAAGTTAAAAACGTTAACGGCTTATGCGTACGGCAGGCACGCGATAACCAGGCCCAGATCGCCTTTAGAAACCATGGCTTTCGGACGCAGGTGACGTTTACGTTTAGTCGCTTTTTTGGTCAGAATGTGACGCAGGTTAGCGTGCTTGTGCTTAAAACCACCTTTACCGGTTTTTTTGAAGCGCTTAGCAGCACCGCGTACGGTCTTAATTTTTGGCATTTTAATAACTTCCACTTCGCATTGTTAATAAACGAAACATAGGCGAACAAAACCTGTGAAGCCCGAAGGCTTCACAGAATTGTTACTTGAAGGCCTTACTGTTTCTTCTTAGGAGCAAGCACCATGATCATCTGGCGGCCTTCGATCTTCGTCGGGAAGGATTCGACCACTGCCAGTTCTTGCAAATCGTCTTTCACGCGATTAAGCACTTCCATACCGATTTGCTGGTGGGCCATCTCACGACCGCGGAAACGCAGCGTGATTTTGGCCTTATCGCCCTCTTCGAGAAAGCGAATCAGGCTGCGGAGTTTTACCTGATAGTCGCCTTCATCTGTCCCAGGACGGAATTTAATTTCCTTCACCTGGATAACTTTTTGCTTTTTCTTCTGTTCCTTAGAAGACTTACTCTTTTCATAGAGGAATTTGCCGTAATCCATTATACGACAAACCGGCGGCTCGGCGTTAGGGCTGATTTCGACTAAGTCTACTCCGGCTTCTTCAGCTTTTTCCAGAGCTTCTCTCAGACTCACAATACCAAGCTGCTCGCCTTCCAGACCTGTTAAGCGAACTTCTTGCGCGCGAATTTCGCTATTAATACGATTCGGACGCGCCGTTTGAACTCGTTTTCCGCCTTTAATACTTTATTCCTCCAGTTGTTGAAGACTGCGGCTGCGAATCTCTTGTTGCAGCTTCTCAATCACGTCATTTACGTCCAGACTGCCCAGGTCTTTACCGCGGCGGGTGCGAACGGCAACTTTGCCTGCTTCCACCTCTTTATCACCACAGACCAACATATAAGGGACACGACGTAAAGTGTGCTCGCGGATTTTAAAGCCAATCTTCTCATTTCTCAAGTCTGCTTTTACACGAATGCCTGCATTTTGTAGTTTCTGCGTCAATTCGTTAACATATTCAGACTGCGAATCGGTAATATTCATCACCACTACCTGAACCGGCGCAAGCCAGGTCGGGAAGAAACCAGCGAACTCTTCGGTCAGGATACCGATGAAGCGTTCCATCGACCCAAGAATCGCACGGTGAATCATTACCGGCACCTTACGCTCGTTGTCTTCGCCTACATAGGAAGCGCTCAGACGAGACGGTAAGGAGAAGTCCAGTTGTACTGTACCGCACTGCCATGCACGATCGAGGCAGTCATATAGGGTAAATTCAATTTTCGGACCGTAGAATGCACCTTCACCCAGTTGATACTCAAACGGGATATTATTTTCTTCCAGCGCAACCGCCAGATCCGCCTCAGCACGATCCCACATCTCATCGCTGCCAATACGTTTATCAGGACGAGTGGAAAGCTTGACGACGATCTTCTCGAAGCCAAAAGTACTGTACATATCGTAGACCATACGAATACAAGCGTTAACTTCATCGCGGATCTGCTCTTCTGTACAGAAGATATGCGCATCATCCTGCGTAAAGCCGCGCACGCGCATCAGACCATGCAGAGCGCCTGATGGCTCGTTACGGTGACAGCTACCGAATTCCGCCATACGCAGCGGCAAATCACGATAGGATTTCAGACCCTGGTTAAAGATCTGAACATGGCCCGGGCAGTTCATCGGCTTGATGCAATATTCGCGGTTTTCTGAAGACGTGGTGAACATCGCATCTTTATAGTTGTCCCAGTGCCCGGTTTTTTCCCACAACACACGGTCCATCATGAACGGGCCTTTAACTTCCTGATACTGGTACTCTTTGAGTTTAGAACGAACAAAGACCTCCAGCTCGCGGAAGATAGTCCAGCCGTCGTTATGCCAGAACACCATGCCCGGCGCTTCTTCCTGCATATGATACAGGTCGAGCTGCTTACCAATTTTACGGTGGTCGCGTTTTGCGGCCTCTTCCAGGCGCTGCAGATAGGCGTTCAGGGCTTTTTTATCTGCCCATGCCGTACCGTAAATACGTTGCAACATCTTATTATTGCTGTCGCCACGCCAGTATGCGCCGGCGGTTTTCATCAGTTTAAAGTGATGGCAGAAACGCATATTCGGCACGTGCGGACCACGACACATGTCGACATATTCTTCATGATGGTACAAGCCAGGCTTATCATCATGGGCGATATTTTCATCAAGAATAGCCACTTTGTAAGTCTCGCCGCGCTTCACGAAGGTTTCGCGCGCGTCGTGCCAGCTCACCTTTTTCTTGATAACGTCGTAATTTTTCTCGGCGAGCTCATGCATCCGCTTTTCGAGCGCTTCGACATCTTCCTGGGTTAGCGTGCGGTCAAGATCAACGTCATAGTAAAAACCGTTGTCAACAACCGGGCCGATCGCCATTTTCGTGTGCGGCCAGAGTTGCTTGATGGCATGACCTAACAGATGCGCGCAAGAGTGACGAATGATCTCAAGACCCTCTTCATCTTTTGCGGTGATGATGGAAAGCGTCGCATCATTTTCAATCAAATCGGAAGCATCAGCCAGCTCGCCGTTCACACGGCCCGCAATGGTGGCTTTCGCCAGGCCAGGACCAATGTCCAGCGCAACATCCATCGGGCTTACAGGGCGGTCATAATGGCGTTGGCTGCCATCAGGAAGAGTAATAACAGGCATGTTATATCCTTATTTGCAGTGGTGACCCATACGCAAGATCACATACAAAGAGAAAATTAATTTATTGACAGTGAGTTGTGTATCCATCTAACCAACAATTGCTAAATTGGCGCACAACCTTCGGCACAGACGAAAATCGATATTTTCGTCCGGCATGACGATGGTAACATTAATAAAAGGGAGATTGCATCACTCTGTATCAAATCAAGGTCTTTGACAGGATTTCCCCGTTATCTTTCTACGTTCCGCATAGCGCTTCTCATCGACAACCTAACTTCTGCGCCAGGTTCCCCTTTGTTGTTTTCACCTCGCTGGCTACCGCTTCAGGCAAGGCAGACCACAACGTCAGCACTGGCTTCGTTTTACGTTCGATAGTGTCCACGGTAACCTGATAGTCGCAAAAACTTGCTGAACGGGGCGTATTCTGATCCATGATAAACGCGGCATAATTTCCTTCACTTTTTGACGGCGCCGTTCCGGTAAATAGAACCTTCCAGTACCCGCTGGGAATTTCTACCGTAGCATCTTCTGGCAATGTAGCGATATGCCGTTCAAAAAGAGGACCGGTCACCACATGTACTACGGATATATCACCCTGTTTGGCAAGTTCGCGCACCCGGTTTTCCAGTGAAGCCCATGCCCCCTGGTTCAGGGCGGATTTCTGCGGCGTAATATTCGATAAATAATTTAACGACGGCCAGTCAGATACGCCGCCCAATCCCGCCAACGGCGCCTGATGTCCCCTATCGACTTTTAATAGTGCATGGGCATTTTTATAGGCGGAAGGTGCCAACGTATCCGAGGGCGATAAATCGGGATCTTGCGCCCAGTTTCGCGGGCGACCGCTTGCCTGGCTGGTTTTTGTCACGCTATAGGCAACCCAGTTGGCAAATTTCGTGGCGCTATTATTATTGAGCGTATACGCATAGCGGTAGATTGTTTGTTGACTTCCTCCTTGAGGGCAACCAACGCTACAGTTATCAGGTTGCTGAGCGAGTATTTTACGATGGGGTAACTCGGGTGCCGATGTTGTATCCTGGGGGTGATACGATGTTGCACATGCGCTTAATAAAATTACGGGCAGTAATTTTAATAGGTTAATGGTTTTATACACTCTGCATTCCTTAATAATAACCACCCTAATAATTAAGGAGGTAAGAATTTGGTTATATTAACCTACCAGTCGTTAAGTGACCTCATCATTAAGGACAACTCTACCACAGCAAAAATTAATAACAGGTAAACATTAAAATCATAAAAGAAAATGAGCTTAAAAGAATACAACATGATATTCATGTTGATACCGAAGGGCATCATATTATATGCATAATCGTGAAACCAACCGTTGTTCGCACTCAGATAGTGAATGAGAAAATGGGTATTCAATAACATCTGGCGCAGATTTTTTAACACCATTTTTCAACATTAAGACAACGTATCCTCTCAATGACTCGCTGCTGGCAGGAGTTTAGTTATATTAGCGGTTTAATAAGCACTGCGCATCATGCCGCTGTGCTTATTGCTTTGTGAAAATAAGATTATTCACTTTCATATTCAGGGGTAAAAAGTGAACAAATACAGCTATTGCGCAACGATGCTTGCCGCCATACTCAGTACGACCACAATGGCTAATGCCAGTAGCCTTGCTATTTCAGTGGCGAATGATGATGCAGGTATATTTCAACCATCCTTAAATGCCCTTTATGGGCGCCAGGCTGCAGACCGGGGTGATTATACCGTCGGGCTATTTTTAGGTTACAGCCACGATCTCACAGACGCCAGTCAGCTCTCTTTTCATATCGCCCAAGATATTTATTCTCCGTCAGGCGCTAACAAGAGAAAACCCGAAGCCGTCAAAGGCGACCGTGCCTTCAGCGCATTTCTTCATACCGGACTGGAGTGGAATTCATTAGCCACGAATTGGCTACGTTATCGTTTTGGTACCGATATCGGTGTTATTGGTCCTGACGCAGGCGGTCAGGAAGTTCAGAATCGAGCGCACCGAATAATAGGCGCAGAAAAATATCCCGCCTGGCAGGATCAAATTGAAAACCGTTATGGTTATACGGCAAAAGGAATGGTGTCCCTTACACCAAGTATTGATATTCTTGGCGTCAATGTGGGCCTCTATCCAGAGATATCTGCTGTCGGCGGCAATCTCTTCCAGTATTTGGGTTACGGCGCAACCGTTGCGCTGGGAAATGATAAGACCTTCAACTCTGATAATGGGTTTGGGTTACTGTCCCGCCGAGGGTTAATGCATAGTCAAAAAGAGGGATTGATATATAAGGTATTTGCTGGCGTTGAGCGCAGGGAAGTTGATAAAAACTACACGTTACAGGGGAAAACGCTGCAAACAAAAATGGAAACGGTGGACATTAATAAAACCGTGGATGAATATCGCGTCGGTGCTACCATCGGCTATTCTCCCGTCGCATTTTCTCTTTCTTTAAACAAAGTCACGTCGGAATTTCGCACCGGAGACGACTATTCTTATATAAACGGCGACATCACCTTCTTCTTCTGAGACGTCGCTACGGAATAACCGGGTTACGCAACGTAACCCGGAGCAAGATTACATCTTATAGCCCAGCGTTACCGTAGTGCGACGATCGGTATGTTCAGGCGCTGATTCAGGCGGCTGCGAGTTCCACGTCAAATTATACCCCACCTTTAAGCCAAAATGTTCGTTAATGGCGACATTGAGGGCCGTTTCCGAATTTAGTGTGGTGTCTTCTGCGCCAAATACTGACACCCCCTGCGTAAACTTAGCATTGTCAGTTAACTGCCAGGCATAGCTGCCGGAAGCATAACCCAGCGGCTGCGTTTCAGTGGTATCGTCCGTATGTTCGTCATAGCGAACCCCCGGACCGAATTCAAAACGAAAGCTGTGCACTGGACCATTAAGGAACTGCCGCCCGTAACCGGCGGTCAGTACGTCGCGCTGACGATAACCGTTGAAACGGTCTGTCAGCCAACTGGCCTGGCCAAAGGCATAATCATAATCCGTCATATTAAAACGGTTACGCGCGCCTACCGCATATTTTTCTGAAGAGCGTTCATCATTAGAGGAGGTATTGCTGGCATTGCCCCATAATGACCAGGCGGTACGTTGTCCGTACCAGGTCATCGCTGTGTCAGCCGTTAAGGAAGAACTTTTGGTATTGCCTGACTGGGCAAGGTAACCCGCATTCAGATTACCTTCAAAAGGTTTCTTCGCGGTAGAGGGATCATCCATGACAGTAAAAACGGAATCATCGGCGGCAGCATACAGAGACGCGAACACGCCACCCGCCAGCATAACTGCAGCGGGTACTGTCTTCAAAAGCTTCATTTATAAAGAGTCCGTACAACTAAAAAAGAGACCACGACGGTCCCGGAAACTTTCATAGGGATCAATGACAAACGCCCCTGGAAAGGTAGCGAATTATAAGAAGCCCCGAATAACATAGCAATCAATTACTATTTCATTTTTTGAATAAGAACCCTCCCAAAGCATTAATTTATTTATATATCTTTATACCGTACTTTTTTAAATAAAGATTCGGAAAATCATATCGTTAATTCCTTCACTTTCCGGGGATTAAGTGCCAGACTGAAATCAGCCTAACAGGAGGTAACGATGGTACGTATCTATACGTTGACGCTTGCGCCCTCTCTCGATAGCGCAACAATCACGCCGCAAATTTATCCCGAAGGTAAACTGCGGTGCTCCGCGCCGGTATTCGAACCCGGCGGCGGCGGTATTAATGTCGCTCGCGCCATTGCGCATCTTGGCGGCACCGCGACCGCGATTTTTCCGGCCGGTGGCGCTACCGGCGAACACCTGGTCGCACTACTGGCTGACGAAAATGTCCCCGTTGTTACCGTCGATGCGAAAGACTGGACGCGTCAGAACCTGCACGTCCACGTCGAGTCCAGCGGCGAGCAATATCGTTTTGTTATGCCCGGCGCCACGCTGGACGATGACGAATTTCGCCAGCTTGAAGAACAGGTGCTGGAAATTGAATCCGGGGCAATCCTGGTTATCAGCGGCAGCCTTCCGCCCGGCGTTAAGGTCGAGAAACTCACACAACTGATTTCCGCCGCGCAAAAGCAAGGTATTCGCTGCATTATTGATAGCTCTGGCGACGCGCTCACTGCCGCGCTGGCGCTTGGCGATATCGAACTGGTGAAACCTAACCTGAAAGAATTGAGCGCGTTGGTCAATCGTGATCTGACGCAGCCTGATGATGTGCGTAAAGCGGCCAGGGAATTAGTGCAAAGCGGCAAAGCGCGCCGGGTAGTTGTTTCTCTGGGGCCGCAAGGGGCGCTGGGTGTAGACAGCGAGAATTGCATCCAGGTTGTTCCTCCCCCGGTGAAAAGTCAAAGTACCGTCGGCGCAGGTGATAGTATGGTGGGTGCTATGACGTTAAAACTGGCGCAAGACGCGTCGCTGGAAGAGATGGTGCGCTTTGGCGTGGCGGCAGGCAGCGCCGCTACGCTCAATCAGGGTACGCGTCTGTGTTCTCGTGACGATACCCAAAAAATATACGCCTATCTTTCCGCGCAATAATCGCCTCCCCCTCGCCGAGGGGGAAATCGGAAAATCGGTTGACGGGCGGCGTATCCGCCTCTGTTAAAAACACATTTACTTCCAACGAGGTGAACGATGGCCAGTGGCGATATTACCCGTTATGTGATTACCGTAACCTTCCATGAAGATTCCCTGACCGAGATTAACGAACTCAATAACCATCTGACGCGCAGCGGTTTTTTGCTGACGTTAACGGACGATGAAGGAAATGTGCATGAACTCGGCACCAATACATTCGGCTTTATTAGCACTCAGAGCGCTGATGAAATCAAAGCGCTTGTCGCCGGACTGGCGAAAAGCGCGTTAGATAAGGATGTCGACATTACCGTAGCGACCTGGGAGGAGTGGAGTAAAAACGCACAATAAGTGCCATTCCCGCCGCGGCACGTCCGCGATGTGCGTTAGTTCGTATTTTTTAACCGCATTTTTGCGCTAACCTTATGATCTGGCTGACAACGTGGGGAGAGACATTATGTGGCAAGCTATCAGTCGTCTTTTAAGCGAGCAAGTCGGTGAAGGCGAAATCGAACTGCGTAATGAACTGCCTGGCGGAGAAGTTCATGCCGCATGGCATTTACGTTATGCAGGCCATGATTTTTTCGTGAAGTGCGATGAACGAGAAATGCTTCGCGGTTTTACCGCTGAAGCCGATCAGCTGGAGCTACTCTCCCGCAGTAAAACCGTTGTTGTGCCTAAGGTATGGGCGGTAGGTTCGGATCGGGATTACAGCTTTTTAGTCATGGACTATCTCCCGCCCCGCCCGCTGGATGCCCATAATGCGTTTATTCTTGGGCAACAGCTAGCCCGCCTGCACCAATGGAGCGATCAACCACAATTCGGTCTCGATTTTGACAACGCGCTCTCTACCACGCCGCAGCCGAATACCTGGCAGCGCCGTTGGTCGACTTTTTTCGCCGAACAGCGCATTGGCTGGCAGCTTGAACTCGCCGCGGAAAAAGGCATTACCTTTGGTAATATTGACGCCATTGTTGAACATGTTCAGCAACGTCTGGCGTCGCATCAACCACAGCCTTCTCTTTTGCATGGCGATCTATGGTCAGCGAACTGCGCGCTTGGCCCTGACGGCCCCTATATCTTTGATCCAGCCTGCTATTGGGGCGACAGAGAATGTGATCTGGCAATGCTGCCGCTGCATACCGATCAGCCACCGCAGATTTATGACGGCTATCAGTCCGTTTCGCCGTTACCGCTGGATTTTCTCGACAGGCAGCCGATTTACCAGCTCTACACCCTGCTTAATCGGGCAAGGCTGTTTGGCGGTCAACAACTGGTCATTGCGCAAAAAGCGATGGATCGGTTGCTTGCGGTATAGGTACGGATCTATGCCGGATACGCTTCGCATACCACACGCTATCCGGCATTTTTCAGATTACATGAAACCTAATAAAGAAAAGAAAAAGTAGCCGAGCACGATAATAATGACTGGCAAAATATAGAGCGGGAAAAACTGTAAAAAGATGGTATGGTGCGGCACCACGATACGTGACTCTATCTGCTCACGCGTTAACCCTTCCGCGCCTTTTGCTTTTTCCAGAATCAACTGATCTTCCACGCCTTCACGTAAAAAACGCGACTGGCGGCTCATTCTGGCGCCGGAATCCTGCATCGCCAGCCCGACAAAAATCAGGATAAAAATCAGCCAGAAACCGATATTCAGGCTTCCCTGAAAATTTGGCGTCGGCGAGTTGTACCAAAAAACATTCAGAAACGGTGTATTCACGCGCATCATGTCTATCATTACGTGGGTAAAATCCAGCATTACCGCATTTATCCCCTCCTGCTTTTCACTGTGCGCATACATAAATTTAAGGACTGAAATGAGAGTAGAAAGCAGCGCTGGAATAAAAATAACCCACCCTACAACTCTTTTTAGGATTGCAATGCGTCCAGCTTGTTGATACGTCATGAGTTCCCCTTGATAAAGACGCGTCGTTTTGGCCTAAGTCTACCTGTTGATTCCCATTTTCGCCTGATCTTTAAGGGCGATATACTAAGAACATAGTCATAATGAACGCTTAATCCGTTATTTTTTAATCTCAACAGGAGAGGTTGTGATGTCAACCCCGCGTCAAATTCTTGCGGCAATTTTCGATATGGATGGACTACTGATCGATTCCGAACCGCTCTGGGATCGCGCTGAACTGGATGTGATAGCAAGTTTAGGCGTAGATATTACTCGACGCCATGAGATGCCCGACACGCTTGGGCTACGCATTGATATGGTTGTGGACCTCTGGTTTGCGCAGCAACCGTGGAACGGCCCCGATCGCCAGGAAGTGACAAACCGTGTTATTGCCCGCGCGATTACGCTTATCGAAGAGACACGCCCTCTTTTGCCGGGCGTGCGTGAGGCCGTGGCGCTGTGCAAAGCGCAGGGGCTATTAGTAGGGCTGGCCTCGGCATCGCCGCTACATATGCTGGAAAAAGTGCTCACCATGTTTGAACTACGCGACAGTTTTGACGCACTGGCTTCTGCGGAAAAATTGCCCTACAGCAAACCGCACCCACAGGTCTATCTGGATTGTGCGGCCAAATTAGGCGTTGATCCATTAACCTGCGTGGCGCTGGAGGACTCGGTGAATGGTTTAATCGCGGCAAAGGCGGCACGAATGCGCGCTATTGTAGTGCCGGCAGAAGAGAGCCAGCACGATCCGCGCTTTGCGCTGGCGAATGTCAAACTTAACTCGCTGACGGGGCTGACGGCGACGCATCTACTCGGTTAAGATGTTTCCGAAACGAAGTCAACCGTCGATTAGCCGCTGAGCCAGGTGGCAAGCGGCTTTGACAGAGACAAAGAGTTACAACGTCACCACTTCCGCCTACTGTATAAAAACCCTATACTGTATGAATTGACAGTTTGGTGGGTTTTATCATGACGGCGGAAGGACATCTTCTTTTTTCTATAGCCAGCGCGGTTTTCGCCAAGAATGCCGAGTTAACGCCTGTCCTTGCGCAGGGCGACTGGTGGCATATTATTCCTTCGGCTATTTTGACCTGCCTGCTGCCGGATATCGACCACCCCAAATCTTTTCTGGGTCAGCGCCTGAAATGGGTATCGAAACCGATCGCCCGAGCATTCGGTCACCGGGGGTTTACCCATAGCCTGCTGGCGGTCTTTGCCCTACTGGCGACCTTTTATCTCAAGGTACCGGATACGTGGATTATCCCGGCGGATGCGCTGCAAGGCATGGTACTCGGCTATTTAAGCCATATCGTCGCGGATATGCTCACGCCCGCGGGCGTTCCCTTACTGTGGCCGTGCCGCTGGCGTTTCCGCCTGCCTATTCTGGCGCCGCGCAAAGGCAATCAACTGGAGCGATTTTTATGTATGGCGTTGTTTGCCTGGGCGGTGTGGATGCCGCAGTCGATTCCGGAAAATAGTGCCATACGCTGGTCTTCGCAGATGATCACTATCCTGCAAATGCAGTTCAATCGTTTTATAAATCACCAGATTGATTAGTAAATCAACGCCAAAGTCATTTTTGGCATAAACCATTCCATTTGAATATAAGAGCCAGCTCACAGTTCTGCTAATCTTGCGCCAACAGAATCGCTAAAACACAGCGCTTCATAATAAAAAAATCAGGAGAACGGGGATGAATTTTCCATTAATCGCGAACATTGCGGTGTTCGTCATTCTGCTGTTTGTACTGGCGCAGGCCCGTCATAAACAGTGGAGTCTGGCTAAAAAAGTACTTGTCGGCCTTGTGATGGGCGTGATCTTTGGTCTGGCCCTGCACACCATTTATGGCGCTGACAGTCAGGTGTTAAAAGACTCCATTCAGTGGTTCAATATTGTCGGCAACGGTTATGTGCAATTGCTGCAAATGATTGTGATGCCGCTGGTATTCGCCTCTATTTTAAGCGCCGTGGCACGACTGCATAATGCCTCTCAATTGGGAAAAATCAGTTTTCTGACTATTGGCACGCTGCTATTTACTACCCTTATCGCGGCGCTGGTGGGCGTGCTGGTAACCAACCTGTTCGGATTGACGGCGGAAGGACTGGTTCAGGGCGGCGCGGAAACCGCGCGTCTGAATGCCATTGAGACGAGTTATGTCGGCAAAGTGGCCGATCTCAGCATGCCGCAACTGGTGCTCTCTTTTGTGCCGAAAAACCCGTTTGCGGATCTGACTGGCGCAAACCCTACGTCTATTATCAGCGTGGTGATTTTCGCCGCGTTTCTGGGCGTTGCCGCGCTCAAACTGCTGAAAGATGATGCGCCAAAAGGCGAGCGCGTGCTTGTTGCTATCGATACCCTGCAAAGCTGGGTGATGAAGCTGGTGCGTCTGGTGATGCAACTTACGCCTTACGGCGTACTGGCGCTGATGACTAAAGTGGTTGCCGGCTCTAACCTGCAGGACATCATTAAGCTTGGAAGCTTCGTGGTAGCGTCATATCTTGGTCTGGCGATAATGTTTGTGGTTCACGGCATACTATTGGGCGTGAACGGGATTAGCCCGCTGAAATATTTCCGCAAGGTATGGCCGGTGCTGACATTTGCCTTTACCAGCCGCTCCAGCGCCGCCTCCATTCCCCTAAATGTCGAAGCGCAAACCCGCCGCCTGGGCGTGCCGGAGTCCATCGCCAGCTTTGCTGCCTCTTTTGGCGCAACCATCGGTCAAAACGGTTGCGCCGGTCTTTATCCTGCGATGCTGGCGGTAATGGTTGCGCCGACGGTCGGCATCAACCCCTTAGACCCCGTATGGATAGCCACGCTGGTGGGTATCGTTACCGTAAGTTCGGCGGGTGTTGCCGGCGTTGGCGGCGGCGCGACCTTCGCCGCGCTGATTGTGCTGCCTGCCATGGGCTTACCGGTCACGCTGGTCGCGCTGTTAATCTCCGTCGAACCGTTGATTGATATGGGCCGTACCGCACTGAACGTGAGCGGCTCAATGACCGCTGGTACGCTGACCAGCCAGTGGCTGAAGCAGACCGATAAAACCATCCTCGATAGCGAAGAAGACGCCGAACTGGCGCATCGATAATACATTATCGGCAGTTCACATCGTTTGAGACACGACGCTCAACAACTCAAAATGTCTGTCACTAAAAACGCCGGTCTCCAGTACCGGCGTTTTTGTTTTTTCTTAGTCAGCGATTTCGTTTTCCTGGCGAACCTGATTCGCCCAACGCTGCGCCGATTCTGGCACACTAAAGGCGGGCGACCGTTGAAATGACTCCCCCATCAGAACAAAGGCAACATACTTACCGCGCAGTATCCAGACGTCGCGAAACGTATCCATTTTTATCGCATGTTCCGGCGGCGCGGGTTCAACACGCGGAATATAGCTAATAATCTGGCGATTTTGCTGGCGAAGAGGTTTCATCATTAATGCTTCACTAAAAGAGGCTAAGGCTAAAAATCAGAAAAACACTATTTTAGCCGATCTTCGCCCCCGACGTCCTGTCCCACGCGTGCGATTTCCCCGTTGCGCCTTTTTCTGCCGTTCCGCTCTCCCCCGGCATAATTGCTGAAATGTTCTATAGTTAGAGTGATTTTGACTACTACCACGCCCATTTCAGTGATGAAAGCAGGAGACGAGTTCAATGTCGCATAATGAGAAATCCTCCCATCAGTCCCCCGTGCATGATACCCGTGAATCACAGCCTGGTCTGGATTCCCTGGCGCCATCAGACGGTTCACATCGCCCCACGCCAGAACCGACGCCGCCGGGCGCACAACCAACGGCCCCCGGCAGCTTAAAAGCGCCCGAGACCGCGAATGATAAGCTCACCGCCCTCGACACCTTTCGTAAAGGCAGCGAAAATTATGCGCTAACCACCAATCAGGGCGTGCGCATCGCCGACGATCAAAATTCTCTTCGCGCCGGCAGCCGTGGCCCTACGCTGCTGGAAGATTTTATCCTGCGCGAGAAAATTACCCATTTTGACCATGAGCGTATCCCGGAGAGGATCGTTCACGCCCGCGGCTCTGCAGCACACGGCTATTTTCAGCCATATAAAGACCTGAGCGACATCACGAAAGCCGCGTTTCTGTGCGATCCACAGAAAATTACCCCGGTCTTTGTTCGCTTTTCGACAGTACAGGGCGGTGCAGGGTCTGCTGATACCGTACGTGATATCCGCGGTTTTGCGACCAAATTTTATACCGAAGAGGGAATTTTCGATCTCGTCGGCAATAACACTCCGATCTTTTTTATCCAGGATGCGCATAAGTTTCCGGATTTTGTGCACGCCGTTAAGCCCGAACCACATTGGGCTATTCCGCAAGGGCAGAGCGCGCATGACACCTTCTGGGACTATGTTTCCTTACAGCCTGAGACGCTGCACAACGTCATGTGGGCAATGTCGGATCGCGGCATTCCACGCAGTTATCGAACGATGGAAGGGTTCGGCATTCACACCTTCCGCCTGATCAATGCGCAAGGGAAAGCGACCTTTGTCCGTTTCCACTGGAAACCGTTGGCAGGTAAAGCCTCGCTGGTGTGGGATGAGTCACAAAAACTGACCGGTCGAGATCCGGATTTTCACCGCCGGGATCTGTGGGAGGCCATCGAAGCGGGCGATTTCCCGGAATACGAGCTGGGCCTACAACTTATTGCAGAAGAGGATGAATTTAAATTCGATTTTGATCTGCTCGATCCGACCAAACTGATCCCGGAAGAGTTGGTGCCAGTACAACGCGTCGGCAAAATGGTGTTAAACCGTAATCCGGATAACTTTTTCGCTGAAAACGAACAGGCGGCATTTCATCCGGGACATATCGTTCCCGGCATTGATTTTACCAACGACCCGCTGTTACAGGGGCGTCTGTTCTCTTATACCGACACGCAAATCAGCCGCCTGGGCGGGCCAAACTTCCACGAAATTCCGATTAACCGCCCCACCTGCCCCTACCATAACTTCCAGCGTGACGGTATGCACCGGATGGATATCGACACCAATCCGGCGAACTATGAACCGAACTCCATTAATGACAACTGGCCGCGCGAAACGCCACCGGCGCCAAAACGCGGCGGCTTCGAATCATACCAGGAACGCGTGGATGGCAATAAAATCCGCGAGCGCAGCCCCTCTTTCGGTGAATATTACGCGCACCCACGCCTGTTCTGGCTCAGTCAGACGCCGATAGAGCAGCAGCATATTATTGACGCGTTCAGCTTTGAACTGGGTAAAGTCGCCCGCGCGTATATTCGGGAGCGGGTGGTCGATCAGTTAGCGCATATTGATGTCACGCTGGCTCAGGGCGTCGCGCATAATCTCGGTTTTGAGCTCACCCATGAGCAAACGCAAATTGCCCCGCCTCCTGATGTCAACGGTCTGAAAAAAGATCCGGCGCTCAGCCTGTATGCGGTGCCAGACGGCGATGTTAAAGGCCGCGTGGTCGCTATTCTGCTGAACGACAAGGTTAACGCCGCCGATCTGCTTACCATTTTGCAGGCCTTAAAAGCCAAAGGCGTCCACGCAAAACTGCTCTATTCACGGATGGGTGAAGTAACGGCTGATGACGGTTCAACCTTAACCATTGCAGCAACCTTTGCCGGCGCGCCGTCGCTAACGGTCGATGCGGTAATAGTACCGTGCGGCAATATTGCCGATATCGAGAGTTGCGGCGATGCCCGATACTACCTTCTGGAAGCCTACAAACATCTGAAGCCCATCGCACTGGCAGGCGATGCCCGACGGTTTAAGGCGCTATTAGACATTGATAATCAGGGAGAAGAAGGACTTATTGAGGCAGATAACGTTGACCACCACTTTATGGACACCCTGCTAACGCTGATGGCGGCACACCGAGTCTGGTCGCGTGCCGGGAAAATTAACGCGATTCCTGCATAAACGGCAAAAAATGCGGCGCATTCTTGCGCCGCAAACTCAGGAGCTAAATATCAAGAAAACTGCCAGGACGATATCCACGTTCCGCAATCGCTGCCTTGAGTGACGCAGACGTCAATACATCCAGTTCAGTTAAGCGGGGGTAACAATAGGCACTCTGGCGAATAATGTTGTCAACAAACGCCGGATGACACATCACCTCCAGAGAGGTTTCTCCTCGGTGCGCCGAAGCATCCAGAATGCGTAAAAAGCACGCTTCGGCGATCTCCTCGCCGTAAAACTCACTACTAAATCCTTGAGTACTGCGCAAATCCGACGGCAGATCGTCTGCGTTCAACACCGTCTGGCGGTCGATACGCAACGCAATCCCGCGCTGCGCCGCAAAGCGGGCGACGATGGGGAAAATTTGCGGGAACATATGCACATGATGGTGGCTGTCGAGATGCGTTGGCTCGCGGCCAAATACTTCGATGAAACGCTGATACTGACACGCCAGTTCATGCGCAATTTCATCCAGCGGAAGCGTATCCTCCTCCGCCATTTGCCAGATCCATTTCCCCAACAGGCCATCTCGCGTCAGGCCCGGCATCTCTGAAACCGGTTTGCCTAACGTCAAAACAAAATGCATTCCCACCCCCAGCGCGGGCAGCTCGCGGCTAAGCTGCGCCGCATGGTCAATAGCCTCGCCATTGACCAGCGCAGTCGTGGAGGTCACAACGCCGTTGCGATATGCTTCAACAATGCCGTAATTTTGCCCTTTACTCAGGCCAAAATCATCTGCATTCACAATCAACACGCGTTCCATAGCCTACCTCTGTCAGAGTTGCTTATCTTTAAGCGCTTCGATGCAAGCAGCAAAATTAGGCAACCATTTTTCATGCGCCAGAATGAGCTCACGCGCCAGGACTTCTGCGTCGCGGTCGGAATGCACCAGCGGACTCAGGTTAAGCGCCAGCAGCACATCATTGAAGTTTCCGCTCAGCGCCGCATTACTGGCTGCGATCTCAAACCCTTTAATGGTATGGATAAGCCCCAGCACTTTTTCGTCAAAACGGGTGATACGCGGGTGCGGCGCCGCGCCATTGCGTCCCAGAATGCAGGTCATTTCCACCGCCCAGTCCGCCGGGATATTCTCTACATGCCCATGATGTGGAATATTAACGTAATGCTCCGTCTGCTTGTCATTATAAATAGCGTTAATGACTTCACAAGCAGCATCGGAATAATAAGCGCCGCCGCGCTGCTCAAGCTCTTTCGGTTTCACGTTTAGCTCAGGATTTTTGTACAAATCGAAGAGTTGTTTCTCCACTTTTTGCACTACCTGAGCGCGCGCACCACCTTTGTAGTATTCGCCCATTTCAATAGCCAACATCTCTTTTTGCTTGAAGTAATACAGCAAATAAGAGCACGGCAGCATGTTCAGCGAGCGAATCAATCCTTCACTAAACGGCAGATCAAAGATATTTTTTACGGTTGACGCTTTCAACTGACCGGACGCCACGCCATCCAGTAATTCTGCGAACCGTGAGGTGCCATTTACCAGCACATCTTTAATAAAGACCATATGGTTTAAACCAAACAGGTCAATGGAAAGATCGTCATTCTCATTCAGCGCCAGCACGTCATGAATAAACATTTTCATGCCGACAGGAATATTACATACGCCGATGAATTTTTTAAAGTTGGTATGGCGATAAACCGCTTCCGTCACCATCCCCGCCGGATTAGTAAAGTTAATGACCCACGCATTCGGACATAACTCTTCAACATCTTTAATGATGCCAAAAATAACCGGAATGGTACGCAGCCCTTTAAATAAACCACCAGCGCCGTTGGTTTCCTGCCCCAGATAGCCGTGGCTAAGCGGGATACGCTCGTCCAGCTCACGGGCTTTAAGTTGACCAACGCGTAGCTGGGTAGTGACAAAATTAGCGTCTTTCAGCGCTTCCCGGCGATCCAGCGTTTTATACAGTTTTAGCGGAACGCCTGCTTTATCAATCATTCGCTGGCAGAGGTCATAAATAATGTCCAGCTTCTCTTTCCCATCTTCAACGTCAACCAGCCATAATTCAGTGACAGGTAATTCATGGTAGCGTTTAATAAAGCCTTCAAGTAATTCAGGGGTGTAGCTGCTCCCGCCACCAATAGTGACGACTTTTAATTTCTGGCTCATAATATCTCCCTTCAGTGCATGGCACTGATATGTATTACGCTATGCCCGCTCATAAGAAATAGCGTGACGTTCCTCGCGCTATTGGGGCAAGCGTGAAATGTGGTTAATCGAGCAATGCAAACCGTTATTCATTAATTTCCGTCAATCGTTTCCGATAACTATTCGGCGTGAATGAGGTCATTTTCTTAAACGTTTTAATAAACAGGCTTGGACTACTATACCCAGCCTCATAAGCAATATCCGTAACCGAATAGTTGGTCATTTCCAACTGTTTCTTGGCAAAATTAATGCGAATCTCATTAATGATTTGCATCGGCGTTTTGCTGTAATAACGTCGGGTGGCGCGCGTCAGATACTCCTGGGATTTTGCCGACAGGCGTACCATATTTTCCAGCGCATTTTCGCCAAACTGCGTTTTATCATGCATTATCTCAACGGTTGCTTTCAGCCATTGTGGAATATCATCATAAACCTGCTCTTCGCGGTAATGGCGTAAGCGGTTTATAATATAAAATGTCACCACTTCGATAAATTCGTCGAGCCCATTGCCGCGAAAATTCAGCGATGCAATCACCGTTTCAATATAGGTTAGGAAGGTACTATTCACCCTATATACCTGCGATGCCACAAAACAAAACGGCAGTAACGGAAGATAATGCTGTTCAAAAAAACGTTTACTAATTCCTACGTTCAGGATACGCGTTGCGCCAAACTCATAGAAACTTTGGTGATTCGATCCCACCGGGATAAAAACAAAATCTCCACGTTCCAGCAGCACACGCTTTCCGTTGATTTCCTGGTAATAGCGTCCGGTTAATACCAGGGTAAATTCATAGTAGTCGTGCTGATGCAGCCCGGTGACGCTTTCCGTCTTGTTATAGATAAACACATGGAAATTTTTGCCATTGAAGAGCTGCTGCTCATAAACCGTTTTGATTTCCGTCGCGTTAACCTGTAACTGCATCATCCGCCCCCTGTTATTTCAGTTTCTCATGGAGCTCAATCAACTCGGCAATCAGTTCACGAGCCAGCATTGATGTCATCAAATGATCCTGAGCGTGAACCAGGACCAGACTGACTTTCATTTTACCTTCGCCCTGATCGCCTTCAATGAGTTTTGTCTGCACAAGATGCGCTTCATTGAGCGCCATACGCGACTGGTCCATCATCGCTTTCGCCGCCTCAAAATCGCCTTCTTTCGCTTTTCTGAGCGCGCCATATGCGAGGCTGCGCGCCTGGCCAGAATTGATGATAAGCCCCATAACGACTTCTTCGAGTTCCTCAGCCGCTGTCTGGCTATCTACAACATTTTCAAGATCAAACATAGTCTTTCCTCTGATTTAGCCCGGCATGGCATCCCATGCCGGCGCGGAGTTTAGAATTTCAGTGCGTTAGCGATATCTTCTTCGCTTTCTTCCTGCTCGATGGCGTTCTGCGCTTTGTTGGCAACCACCACGAAGGGGAGATAAATCAGGGTTGCGATCGCCAGGTTAAATAGCGCGACCAGTAATGCGGCGACGCTGCCGTTGGTGTTAAAGAACGCCCCCAGCCCGGTTGGCATGGTCCACGGCGCAATATTGGTAATCGGCGGAATAATACCCAAATAGTAAGCCATCAGCGTAATCGCCGCCAGAATCGGCTGTACCAGAATAAAGGGGATAAACATCACCGGGTTCATAATAATCGGCAGGCCAAACAGGATGGGTTCGTTAATCTGGAAGATACCCGACGGCAGCGCCAGTTTTGCCACCTGGCGATAGTCCGCGCGACGAGATGCGAGGAAGATAGCGATGATCAGACCCAGCGTTGCGCCGCTACCACCGAGGAAGATATAAGAATCCAGCATCGGCTTCGCCCACACATGGAACGTTTTACCCGCTTCCAACGCCGCATCGACGGAGCCAAACTGCTGGTAAATAGAGATGTTTTCCAGCGCCCAGGGTGTCATGATGCCGCTGTCCAGCGCGGTCAGCGCCAGCGAACCATGAATACCAAAGAACCACAGCAGCGGTACAAAAATGACATATGCCCACCCTACCACGCTACCCAGCGATGCCAGCGGCGTAGAGATAGTGTCCATAATAATCTGATGGAAGTTAGAACCGTAATTAGCCAGCGCCCAGGAAATAATCCCCATAATAGAGAGAATAATAAAGCCGGGAATTAATGCTGAGAATGAACGAGACACCGAAGCCGGTACGCTGTCCGGTAGTTTAATCACCCAGTTGCGCCGGACAACAAACGTAAACATCTCCGCGACCACCAGACCAATAATAATACCGGAGATAATATTCGCGCCGCCCAGCCAGTTAGCGCCTACGGCATAGGCCTCGCCTACGCTATACGGCGTTACGGTCATAAATGCCGCCACGGAGAGCAACCCGGCGGCCAGTGCGTCAACCTTACGCTCTTCCGCCAGCGCCATGCCGATAAAAAATGGCGCCATGAGCGACATAATGCCCAATGTGCCGTTATAGACGTTCCCGCCGATGCCTTTCAACCCATTCAGCGTTTCAATGGTTGAGGCATCAAGCCGAATGCCCATGGAATAAAAAAACGACCCCTCCCCAAAGCTCAGGAAAACGTTATTAATTAATACAAACATCGCCCCCGCAAGGGTTAATGGCATTAAACGAATAAAGCCGTTCTTGATTGCATTAACGTGTGGCTGCTTTCCTATTTTTACAGCAAAAGGAAGGAGTACCTTTTCAAGTGAAGCAATGACGTTACTCATAGAAAAATACCCTTAAATACCGCAATAAAATATTGCGGTTAGTGTATGAAATAACTCTTTGACGGGAAAAATTAAAAAATAATTAATTCGCGGCGGCTTTTTTAATTGCCGCTACCGCAGCTTTAAGCACGCCTAAACCATCTACCTTGCCGTACAACATTGAATCAATGACTTCTACCGGTTTACCGGGTAATAAACGCTGAATTTCGGGGAGCATATAAGCAATTTGCGGGCCTAATAACACAACATCCGCTGCCGGGCCTTTTTCACCGGCCAGGGTTTCAGGGAATGCTTCAATAATAACCGGCACTTCATATTTTTCAGCCTGGGCGCGCATTTTCGATACCAGTAATGACGTTGACATGCCCGCAGAACAAAACAGATAAATGTGTTTCTTTTCCATAAAAACCTTCCTCATGTGCGATTATCTGTCAACCAGATACTCCGCAAGCCTCAACCTGCATCCATACTCTGGGCGACTTGCGTAACCGGATTTACTTTTTTAGGTGGCTGAAATGAGTATACGGGATCGGACCGCCGGATGGTATTTCCTTAACCCACTAAATTGTCTCTCATTGACCTGGCGTTATGACCCCCCTCACATTTCGGGCAAATAATTCGCGATAATAAATAAGGTTATTGCCGACACAAAAAAACCGGCTCGTTGGCCGGTTTCCTTGAATGTTCAGGCAATGTACAGTTGTTACTGCTTCGGCGCCTGTGGGTCAGTATCGTACTCCGCACAGGTCTGATAGCCGGAGTTAATCACGTGCCCAGTATCATCCAGCGCAACAAAGTAGGTTTCCGCTTTACCATCACGTTGACCCAGGATGTAGGTCTGACAGGTACCGCGCGCATGAATCATGCTCACTTCAGATGACGGTTTGCCCGCAATCTGCGCAACCTGCGCCCTGCTCATGCCTTTTTTAACGTCTTTAACGACAGGCTCAACAAATTGGTCTTTTGTACGATCATACGCCGTACAGCCTGCCAGCATAGTCATTACCGCCGCTGCGCTTAAAATTCCTGCTACGTTCTTGTTCATTTTCCGTCCTCTTGTTTATCAGCGTGTTATGTAAGCCTGGAATACATCAGAACATTTTTCAAGCCGCGGCTCGCCACAAAAAGTCTTTCGGAAAATTCTCTACGCAGATACATGTTGGTTTAAACACCGCTTAGCCCGTCAAACCTTGTCGTTTCAGCGGCAAAGGGTTAGCTTTAACAGAGTAATGATTCATTTTTTAATGTCGAAGGGGGTTAAATGACTCTGCAGCAAGAGATAATCCAGGCGCTTGGCGCGAAACCGCATATCAACCCTGAAGAAGAAATTCGCCGCAGCGTGGATTTTCTTAAAGCGTACCTGAAAACCTATCCCTTTTTGAAATCGCTGGTGTTAGGCATCAGCGGCGGGCAGGATTCGACGCTGGCCGGTAAACTCAGCCAGATGGCTATCGCCGAATTGCGGGAAGAGACCGGCGATAACGCGCTGCAGTTTATCGCCGTTCGTCTGCCTTATGGCGTACAGGCCGATGAGCAGGATTGCCAGGACGCCATTGCTTTTATTCAGCCGGACAGAGTACTCACCGTCAATATTAAAGGCGCCGTCCTCGCCAGCGAGCAGGCGCTGCGCGAAGCGGGAATTGAGCTGAGCGATTTTGTTCGCGGCAATGAAAAAGCCCGTGAGCGAATGAAAGCGCAATATAGCATCGCCGGTATGACTCACGGCGTCGTGGTGGGCACCGACCATGCGGCGGAAGCGGTAACCGGGTTCTTCACCAAATATGGCGATGGCGGTACCGATATTAACCCACTTCATCGCCTTAACAAACGCCAGGGCAAACAGCTTCTCGCAGCGCTGGGCTGTCCTGAGCATCTGTATAAAAAAGTCCCCACCGCCGATTTGGAAGATGACCGCCCCTCACTGCCTGATGAAGCCGCGCTGGGCGTAACGTATGACAATATTGACGATTATCTGGAAGGTAAAACGCTGGACTCCGCCATCGCTAAAATTATCGAAGGCTGGTATGTAAAAACTGAACATAAGCGCCGTTTACCGATTACGGTATTCGACGACTTCTGGAAAAAGTAAGCGTACTTCTACTGTTGTGCCGGATATCGCTCGTCTATCCGGCCTCCTCTCTTCCCAGCCTCTTTTTTAATCACACATCCGCTGTTATACTGGATGAATAACCAGTTAACGGAGAGCACTGTGGTACGGCGTCAATCAGCCCCCCGTCTTGAGTTTGAAGCGGCGGCCATTTACGAATATCCAGAACATTTACGTCCTTTCCTCAGCGAGTTGCCAGCCTTACCAGGCGTCTATGTATTTCATAGCGAAAGCGATACGCTACCACTTTATATCGGTAAAAGCGTGAATATTCGCAGCCGGGTACTTTCACATCTGCGAACGCCTGACGAGGCCGCTATGCTGCGACAGTCGCGGCGGATAAGTTGGATCTGCACCGCTGGGGAAATGGGCGCTTTGCTGCTGGAGGCACGGCTGATCAAAGAGCAACAGCCGCTGTTTAACAAGCGGTTACGTCGTAATCGCCAGCTTTGCTCTCTACAGTTGAGCGAACAAAAGATTGAGGTCGTTTCCGCCCGCAGCGTCGATTTTTCCCATGAGCCAAACCTGTTTGGCCTCTTCGCCAACCGTCGGGCGGCGCTGCAAAGATTACAGAACCTCGCCGATGAACAAAAATTGTGTTACGGCCTGCTGGGGCTTGAACCGGTAAGCCGTGGGCGCGCCTGTTTTCGTTTCGCTCTGAAGCGCTGCGCTGGCGCGTGTTGCGGACAAGAAAGCCCGCAGACGCATTTTCTTCGTCTGCAGGCATCACTGGAACGGTTACGTGTGGTTTGCTGGCCCTGGAAAGGCGCTATCGCGTTAAAAGAGAGTCGCCCACAAATGACCCAGTTCCACATTATCAACAACTGGTTATGGCTGGGGGCGGTACCCTCGCTGGATGAGGCCGCCACACTAGTGCGCGCACCTGCGGGCTTTGATCAGGACGGCTATAAAATTCTCTGTAAGCCATTAATGTCAGGTCAATATGAGATCATTGAACTGAACACCGGCTATCGCCTGTCATAAAGAAAACCGCCGATCCTGTCCACCTCAACGACTGTGTTGTCGACAAGACCGGCGGTCTTAAATTATGCGGAAAGTTATTCTGCCGCAGCAGGCATTTTACCTTCTTGCGCCGGGCGTTCTGTCAGACGCTTCTCAAAATTAGCGTTATATTGCTTTTTCTGCTCCGGCGTCAGAACGTTATAAATTTTATTCTGGGTTTCCATATGCGCCAGCATATTAGCCTTGCGCTGCGCTTCCATTTTCGTAATTTGCGCTTCGGCTTTGGCTTTATCGAAGGTATCGCTGGCAATAATATCATGCATGGCGCGACGCTCTTCCAGCGGTGGACGTTTCATTTGCTCGCGCTGCGCTTTCATAATGTCGCGAATTTGTTGCTTCTGCGCGTCCGTCAGGTTCAGGTTTTTAAACATCATATCGTGATGTGGGCCAAACTTACCTTTATGCTGCATCATTGGCTTCGCATCCGCTGGCGCGGCGGTGGTAGTCTCAGCGGCATGAGCCAGATTCGCAGCACCCATCGCCAGGGTAGAGGCAACAAACAGAGCAGTCAGTTTACGCATATTTCCATCCTTCCTTTCAGTTATTTTTACGGCATATTTAAAACAGCGCCGTGTTGTCGTGATTAACTTTAACCGTCTTAGCGTCAATTAGTCATAACAACGGTAAAACAATGAAAGTATAAAAAACACCTTTTCGCCAATTGTGAAGAAAAAAAGAATAAATTGCGCAGAGTTGAAAGAGAAATATACAACAGCATGATATAGCAGAAATTATGCAGAACTATAACGCAGCAACGCTTATTAATAAAGCAATTCTCCAGGAATAATCCGTAATAGCATGAAACTGTGTCCCAAATCATCCCTGTAACCCTAACGTGAGCTTACAGGGACATTTATCAGGGAAGCCTTTCCAGCATTAATCCGGCCCGCAATCCGCAGGCGACGGAGGGGTTAGGAAAGAGAACATATTCAACGTCATGCGTCACCGTCACGCGCTTATCCCCCTCCTCGGCCAGCAACGTTCCCTTTGTAAAGGCAGTAAAATTCAGCGTTTGCGCATCCATATAAAGCGCGAAATTGTCGCTGTGACGCGTGATTTGCGACACCACCCGATAGCGTAGCGGCGGCGAAGACGAGGTTGACGTTTCGAGACCGCTCAGCAGCGCCGACAACGCCTGCGAGGTTACGCTGAACTGCGTCAGATCGTTTTGCCCAAACGGCAGCGCCTTCCCCAACTCCAGCGTACAGGAAAGCGCGCCGAAATGTTCAGAGCTAAAGTGCGTAAATGTACCACCGGGCGTCTGATGAAATACCAACGCCTCCAGCCCTGCCGCGCCCAGCCACGCCAGAAAATCCGCCTCCCACGGGCGGTCGCGCTGCGGCAGTACACCAAAACGCAAATGATGCGAGCCACGAATGGCGGTATGCAGATCCAGATGCCAGCGTACCCGCGCCTGGCCATATGAAAAGAAGGTCTCCAGACTTAGCTCCAGCTCACGCGCTCGCCGCGTTTCATCGCTTTCGGCAAAGGACTGCCAGCGCCCGCCGAACATACGGTTCATATCACTGTGGCAATAGCGTGTTCCCGCGGCCAGCGCCTGCGGATTGCCGAGTACCACCAGCACTCGCCACGTTAAAGTCAAGCTGCCGGCATACAGTGCCGACAGCAGCTTATCCAGCATCTCTACCGGCGCGGTTTCATTGCCGTGTATACCCGCAGAAAGAATTAACGCGCGGTCGACCGGCGCATCGGGCGTGAGTTCAAGCAGACCATGGCCTAACCAGCGCCAGCGAAAACCCGCGCCCTGCCCCTGCGTCACCCGTGGCGTCGTTCCGCTTAGCGTCAACGCCAGAAAGTTATCCATCAGCCGCCCCCGTTTGCTGGAAAGGATAAACCGACCCCAAATCCAGCAGTCGCGTTAACACATCCAGCGCCTCCCGGCCTTCTCGCAGTAATAACGGATCGGCAAGATCGGCGCCGGTCAGGCGATCGCGATAATAACGATCCGCCCACGCGTTGAGGGCCGTAAACAGGGCGTCATTCATCATTACCGCTGGATTCACCGCCCGTCGTTCTTCTTCTGTTAACACCACGCGTAATCGCAGACAGGCCGGACCACCGCCGTTGGCCATACTTTCTCGTAAATCAAATACCTGCATCGCGCTGATGGGGTTATCCTCCGCCACCAGCTTATTCAGATAGCGCCAGACGCCGACATGGTCCTGACATTCCTGCGGCAACACCAGCAGCATTGAGCCGTCGTCACGACTTAGCAACTGACTATTAAACAGGTAGGTCGCCACAGCATCTGATACAGAAACCTCGCCGGCGGGTACCTCTATCGCCATAAAACCGTCAACGCGCGTACACAACTGATTAATGAGCATTTCCTGCCGGGCAAACGCCGTTTCGTGGCAAAACAATACCTGTCGATTCGAGACGGCGATGACATCATTATGGAATACGCCTCGATCGATGACCTCCGGGTTTTGCTGAGCGAAGATAACCTGTTGCGGATTCACCTGATTAAGACGCGCCACGGCCTCGCTGGCTTCGCGGGTCTGGCGTGCCGGGTAACGAGCGGGTCGCATTTCATTCTCTTCTTCGCGCCCATAGACAAAAAGCTGCACGCCTGCCGAACCATATTCGCCGCCAAGACGGTTATGATTCGCCGCGCCTTCATCTCCCAATAATGCGACCTGCGGTAACGCGCTATGCACTGAAAACTGGCTTTCATCGCGAAATATGGCGCGTAGCAGTGCTTCGGTAACTGGTGCCTCAATAGAGCGATGAAATTTATTGTTTAAATTCGCCACCGTCAGGTGAACTTTCCCGTCCAGCGCGTCTGCCGATGGGCAAACCGTCGCCGCATTCGCAACCCACATTGACGACGCTGAACTCACGCTGGAAAGCCAGCGTGGTGCCTGACGCGCAACCTTATCCAGAATCTGCTCATCGCTACCCGTGAAGCCGAGCTGACGCAACGCCGGAATAAAAGGCCGCTCATGCGGCGGGATCACGGCCTGGGGAAAACCGGCATCCGCCAGGGCTTTCATCTTTAGCAGCCCCTGCTTTACCGCCAGACGCGGGTTCGACACCTGAAAACGGTGGCGGGTCGATGCCTCATTGCCGAAGGATAGCCCAGCATAATGGTGCGTAAGCCCCACCAGTCCGTCAAAATTAACCTCATACGCCGTCATACCGCCTCCCTGCGAGAAAAGTCGAGGCCGGGGCTTAATGTCGCAGGCAACGTCAGTTCGGGAGATTCCAGACTGGCCATCGGCCAGGCGCAATAATCGGCGGCATACCAGGCGCTGGGCCGATGGTTGCCAGACGCGCCGACACCGCCAAACGGCGCAGTACTCGCCGCCCCGGTGAGCGGTTTATTCCAGTTAACGATCCCTGCCCGCGCCTCCAGCAAGAGCTGTTCGAACTGCGCGCGATCCGTCGACACCAGCCCACACGACAGACCAAAACGGGTATTATTCGCCAGACGAATCGCCTCATCGAAATGATCATAACGCCAGACGCTCAGCAGCGGACCAAACACCTCTTCATCCGGCACATCCACGACGCCCGTCAGTTCAATGATACCAGGCGTCAGCAGGGAGGTTCCCTCTTTGACCTTCCGCGGCGCCAGTAGCGTGCGTCCGCCTAATGCCTCTCGTTGACGCCAGGCTTCAATGACCTGTTGCGCCGCCTGCGCTGAAATCAGTCCGCCGATAAACGGCTGCGGATCGTCGTCCCATCTGCCGGGCTGCAGACGTCCGGCGACGTCAACCAGACGCGCCAGAAATGCATCTCCCTGCGCACCCTGTTTTACCAGAAGGCGTCGCGCACAGGTACAGCGCTGTCCGGCGGTAATAAACGCCGATTGCAGCGTCAGATGTACCGCCGCATCCATATTTGCCGCATCCTCAATAATGAGCGGGTTGTTTCCGCCCATTTCAAGGGCCAGGATTTTTTCCGGCTGGCCGGATAGCTGGCGATGAAGCTGATATCCGGTACTGGCGCTGCCGGTAAACAGCAGTCCGTCGAGATCGTCGAGCGAACTTAGCGCTTGTCCGGTCTCCCGGCCGCCCTGCACCAGATTAAGAACCCCTGTCGGTAGCCCCGCCCGTTCCCAGAGTTTTATTACCGTTTCCCCGGTCCATGGCGTTAACTCGCTAGGCTTGAAGATCAGCGTATTGCCTGCCAGCAACGCGGGCACAATATGACCATTCGGTAAATGGCCGGGAAAGTTATAAGGGCCGAATACCGCCAGCACACCGTGAGGACGATGGCGCAACGTCGCGGCGCCATCGGCAAGTTCGTTTTTTTGTTCGCCTGTTCTGGCATGGTAAGCCTTAATCGAGATGGCAATCTTATTGATCATCGCCGTAACTTCCGTCGCCGCCTCCCAGCGCGGTTTACCGGTTTCACGGGCGATGACTGCCGTGAGAGCGGTTTTATGCGCCTCCAGCAGGACGGCAAATTTCTCTACGATAGCCTGTCGCGCCGCAAAAGGCTGTCTGGCCCAGCGAGGAAACGCCGCGCGCGCTGCCTGGCAGGCCTCGGCGACCTGCGCCGCAGCCGCGTCATTCCCCTGCCAAAGTATCTCCGCGCTCACCGGGTTCGTTTTGCGGCGGCGTTCGCCCTGACCGGTTATCCAGTCGCCGTTTATCCATAGCGTCATACGGTTTTCTCCTCTGCGCAAAGACGTACCAGCCGAACGTGGTCGCCCGCGCGACATTTCAGCGCATCCAACTGCGCGGCGGTAAATACAAGTCGTGAAGTCTGCGGATCGGCGCGCACCAGTGCGGCCCGAAAGTGGTGATAGTTTTCATTGGCAACCAGACATGCCGGATAGTCGCCAGGCGCGGGTTGCCCTTCCACGACTTCCACCAGTCGGCTTTTACGAATGGCCCGTACGCGGTCAATATCACACTCCAGCGTCGGCCCGCCGTCGAAGATGTCGATATAGTGGCGATAGCGAAAGCCTTCCTTTTCCAGCACCGCGCGGGCTGGTGCTGTTTGCGGGTGGACTTCGCCAATCACGGCCTGAGCCTCTTCAGATAAGAAATGGGTATAAATAGGATGTTTGGGCATCAGCTCGGCGATAAACGCTTTTTGCCCGGTACCGCATAAAAAGTCCGCCCGGCTGAAATCCATAGAAAAAAAACGTTTGCCGAGACTTTGCCAGAAGGGAGAATAACCGTGCTCGTCAATGACGCCGCGCATTTCCGCCACGACTTTCTCATTGAATTTATCGCGAAACGCGGCCATAAACATAAAGCGCGATTTTGACAACAAGTAGCCGTTACCCTCTTTACGCCATTCGGGATCGAGAAACAGCGTGCAAAGTTCACTGCTGCCGGTGTGATCATTACTCAGGAATAATGTTGGCAACGCGTTATATACATTCAGCTCTTTGGAGGCATGAACCAACGTACCGACACGATAGTTATACCAGGGGTCGTTAAGGCCGACCGCGACCTCAATGGCGCAGATCCCGCCAACCTCTCCCGTTTCACTGTCCTCGAGAACGAATACATACCCTTGCTCGCTTTTTGGCTGCTCGCCGGACCAGGTTTTTAGCGCGCGTTCAATGCGGGCCGCCAGCGTCGCTTCATTTGCCGGTAGCGAGGTTAAGCCGCCGCCCGTTTTGCCTGCAAGCTGCATCAGCGCGGCGATATCCGCATGTTCGACAGGACGAATCACCCGCATGATGCGCCTCCCGTCTGAAGGCGTTCGCACGCCAGGGCAAAACGATCAAGCCCGGTGGCTATCTCTTCGTCGCTCACATTTAACGCTGGCGCAAAACGCACCACGTCGCCGCCGGCGATAAGCACCATGACGCCTGCTTTTGCCGCTTCCTGGGCGATGAGTTTGGCTTTTCCGGCAAACTCCGCCTGTAATGCACAGCCAAGCAGTAGTCCCAGCCCGCGAATTTCACTGAACATGCCAAAACGTTCATTAATGGTATTTAACCGTTCAATAAACACATCGTGGCGATGCCTGACGCCGTTTTGCATCTCCGGCGTATTGATGATATCCAGCACTTTTCCGGCGACTGCCGTCGCCAGCGGATTACCGCCATAGGTGGTGCCATGCGTACCTGGCGTCATGACGCTGGCATAGTCTTGCGTGGTCAGCATCGCGCCGATCGGGAAGCCGCCGCCCAACGCTTTAGCGGTCGTCAGGATATCGGGCGTAACGCCATAATGCATATATGCATACAGTTCGCCGGTACGTCCGACGCCCGTCTGCACCTCATCAAAAATCAGTAACGCCTGATGCCGGTCGCACAATTCACGCAGCCCCTGCAAAAAAGCTTTCGTGGCGGGGATCACGCCGCCCTCGCCCTGCACAGGCTCTACGATCACGGCGCAGGTATTGTCATCAATGAGCGCGCTGGCGGAGTTCAGATCGTTATAGGCTGCATGACGAATATCCGGCGGCAGCGGCGCAAAGTCCTGTGAATAGGTGGGTTGACCGCCAGCGCTGACGGTAAAGAGCGTGCGACCATGGAACGCGTTTTTAAAGGCCACAATGCCGCTTTTATGATTGCCGACACGATCGTGGGCATATTTGCGCGCCAGTTTTAATGCTGCTTCATTTGCTTCAGCGCCTGAATTACAAAAGAAAACGCGTTCGGCGAAGGTAGCGTCGATCAGTTTTTTCGCCAGTCGCAGCGCCGGTTCATTGGTGTAACCGTTTCCGGTATGCCAGAAGCGATTCGCCTGTTCATTTAACGCCTCGCGCAGCGCCGGATGCGCATGTCCCAATGCGTTGACCGCGATTCCGCCAGCAAAATCAATATACTCTTTCCCCTGCTGATCCCACAGACGTGAGCCTTCTCCGCGTACGGGAATAAAAGGCGCAGGAACATACACCGGCACCATCCATTCCTCAAAGTTTTCACGCGTAACTGACAGAGACATAGCGACCCCTTTCGGTAAAAATAAAGTTATTTATATGTTAAATAATATGAGTGTTTGCGCTGTAAATGTAGATTGCAGCGTTCGTGCCAGCCAGCGTTAAAATTGCATAAACGGAAGTGATGGACGGTAAATCAATAGCTTACAGCGTAACGATATTCACTTTTACTGCATGAAAAGTGAATATTTCCGCATAGTCGCTGACTAAAAAGAGGAAAAAGCGAAATATTATTCAGTTGCCAAATATAATTCTGGAATTGTGATCTTATACGAAATTTACTGGAAATTACCGCCCCGTTCTGGCGCATCTGCACTCAAACAGCGCCATTTTTGCTCTATAGAAAACACCATACGCTTCCATTGGCCGAATCTGACGATGAGTGGCAGTCACCCGGCAAAATTTCTGCTACCATCCCAACACGATTCACCTTGCAAAGTGGCAGTGACTATGAAATTTGTCTCTTTTAATATCAACGGCCTGCGCGCCCGTCCCCATCAGCTTGAAGCGATTGTCGAAAAACACCAGCCCGATGTGATCGGTCTACAGGAGACAAAAGTCCACGACGAAATGTTCCCGCTCGAAGAGGTTGCGAAGCTGGGCTATAACGTTTTCTATCATGGACAAAAGGGCCATTACGGCGTCGCGCTGCTAACAAAAGCCACGCCAATTTCCGTCAGACGCGGTTTCCCGGATGATGGCGAAGAGGCGCAACGCCGCATTATCATGGCGGAAATCCCCTCGCCGCTGGGTAATATCACCGTCATTAACGGCTATTTCCCGCAGGGGGAAAGCCGGGATCATCCGCTGAAGTTCCCCGCGAAAGCGCAGTTTTACCAGAACTTGCAAAACTATCTTGAAACGGAACTCAAATGCGATAATCCGGTATTAATTATGGGCGACATGAATATCAGCCCGACCGATCTGGATATTGGCATCGGCGAAGAGAACCGCAAACGCTGGCTGCGTACCGGTAAATGCTCCTTCCTGCCGGAGGAGCGTGAATGGATGTCGCGGTTACTGAAGTGGGGATTAGTGGACACGTTCCGTCTGGCGAATCCAGAAACGACGGATAAATTTTCGTGGTTTGATTACCGCTCAAAAGGTTTCGTGGATAATCGCGGACTGCGCATCGATCTCTTGCTGGCAAGCGCTCCGCTGGCGGAACGTTGCGCAGAAACCGGTATTGACTATGACATTCGCAGTATGGAAAAACCCTCCGACCATGCGCCGGTCTGGGCGACGTTTCGTGTTTGATTCCGCTATCTGATTAACCGTAAGGCCGGGATAGCGCAACGCTTCCCGGCAGGAATAACGACCTTAACGACAATGATAAAAAAACTCGATGTTGTTGCCGCCATCATTGAACGCGACGGCAAAATTCTGCTGGCCCAGCGCCCAAGTCATGCGGATCAAGCCGGCTTATGGGAGTTTGCCGGGGGTAAAGTCGAACCCGGGGAAACCCAGCCGCAGGCGCTTATCCGCGAGCTACGCGAAGAGTTAGGAATTGACGCCACGCCCGGCGTCTATATCGCCAGCCATCAACGCGACGTGTCTGGCCGACGGATTCATTTGCACGCCTGGCATGTGCCTGCGTTTAACGGTCTGATACGTGCGCTGGAACATCAGGCATTAGTCTGGTGTACGCCGGAAGAGGCGCTGGAGTACCCCCTCGCCCCGGCGGATATTCCGCTACTGCAGGCGTTTATAGCTTTACGCGACGCCAGACTAACGGATTCGTGCTGATGGTTTTTTCGTCTCGCTGGCACTGGAGCACTACCCCTTCCACTTTTATTACCGCGCCTTCGGAGTAATTCTGATCCTGGTAAACGCAGCACTGAATGCAGGGCTGGGACGACTGACCGTGCGTGCTGAAAACTTCCGGCGGGACATTCACCTGGATATCAGGACGACTGTTCTGGTTTGCCAGCGCGACCATTGGCATTACCGACATCACGGCGATCACAAGGCTTCGGCGCATAGGATTTCCTTATTTTTCTGGGCATATTCTCAGTATAACGGTAAGCCGCCGCGAAAACTTTAATCCTCTTTCGTCATCGCTTTTAGTTATGACCCTCGCCCCGTTATGAATTTACTTAGCGGCGTTATTTTTTTCTTGCTTACCGTCACATTGCTGATGGTATAGTCGAAAACTGCAAACGCTTATTCTGATAACACGCAAATACAACCACATTAATATATAAGAGGTTTTTATATCTATGGATCAGACATGTTCTCTGGAATCGTTCCTCAACCATGTACAAAAGCGCGACCCGCATCAAACCGAGTTCGCGCAAGCCGTCCGTGAAGTCATGACCACCCTGTGGCCGTTTCTTGAACAAAACCCCCGTTACCGCCACATGTCTTTACTGGAACGTTTGGTTGAACCAGAGCGCGTGATCCAGTTTCGCGTGGTGTGGCTGGACGACAAAAACCAGGTGCAGGTGAATCGCGCCTGGCGCGTGCAGTTCAACTCTGCTATCGGCCCCTATAAAGGCGGTATGCGCTTCCATCCTTCGGTAAATCTTTCCATCCTTAAGTTCCTCGGCTTTGAACAAACCTTTAAAAATGCCCTCACCACGTTGCCGATGGGCGGCGGTAAGGGCGGCAGCGATTTCGATCCGAAAGGGAAAAGCGAAGGCGAAGTGATGCGTTTCTGCCAGGCGCTGATGACTGAACTGTATCGCCATTTAGGGCCGGATACCGACGTGCCTGCCGGTGATATCGGCGTGGGCGGGCGCGAAGTGGGCTTTATGGCGGGAATGATGCGCAAGCTTTCCAATAACAGCGCCTGCGTCTTCACTGGCAAAGGGCTTTCCTTCGGCGGTAGCCTGATTCGTCCGGAGGCGACGGGCTATGGACTGGTCTACTTCACCGAAGCGATGCTTAAACGTCATGGTCTCGGTTTTGAAGGGATGCGCGTCGCCGTGTCCGGCTCCGGCAACGTAGCGCAATATGCCATTGAGAAAGCGATGGCCTTTGGCGCGCGCGTGGTTACCGCGTCGGATTCGAGCGGGACGGTGGTCGATGAAAGTGGCTTCACGCAAGAGAAGCTGGCGCGTCTGTGTGAAATTAAAGCCAGCCGTGATGGTCGCGTCGCTGACTACGCCCGTGAGTTTGGTTTAACCTATCTGGAAGGCCAGCAGCCCTGGAACGTACCGGTGGATATCGCCCTGCCATGCGCGACGCAGAATGAACTGGACGTTGACGCCGCGCGCGTACTGATTGCCAATGGCGTAAAAGCCGTGGCGGAAGGGGCAAATATGCCGACCACGATTGAAGCGACCGATCTGTTCCTTGAGGCGGGCGTACTGTTTGCGCCGGGTAAAGCCGCCAACGCGGGCGGCGTGGCGACATCGGGGCTGGAAATGGCGCAAAACGCCGCGCGGTTGAGCTGGAAAGCCGAGAAAGTGGACGCCCGTCTGCATCACATTATGCTGGATATCCACCACGCCTGTGTGGAGTACGGCGGCGACAATAAGCATACCAACTACGTTCAGGGCGCCAACATCGCCGGTTTCGTGAAAGTCGCCGACGCCATGCTGGCGCAGGGCGTCATTTAATCCCGTCGTCAGGCCAGATGGCTTTGCGCTTATTCGGCCTGACGACCTGTCTCCTCAGCAGGCGGGCTTTTTTTGCCCGCTCGCTTGCGCGGCGCGCTCTTTTTCTTTTCTCCGCCGCCTGGCGCTACAATCCCTCTGAAGCGCTTCACCGGCGTGCGCTTAGCCTGATCGATCAGCTGATACAACGTGCCGACCAACGGTTGCATAAAATCCTGGTAACGGCACTGCTTTTCGCTGATTTGCGTCAGAACAGATTCCCAGTGCGCGGTCATATCCGGACGGGCCGCCATTTCCGGCAGCGAATGTATTAACGCTTTTCCAGCATCGGTAGAATGAATGTAGCGCCCTTTTTTAGTCAGAAAGCTACGCTTGAACAGCAGCTCGATAATCCCGGCGCGCGTGGCTTCCGTCCCCAGCCCATCGGTCGCACGCAGGATCTTTTTCAGATCTTTATCCTGCACGAAGCGGGCAATTCCGGTCATCGCGGAAAGCAATGTCGCATCAGTGAAATGACGCGGGGGCTGGGTTTGGCGTTCGACCACTTCCCCCTTTTCACACAGCAACTCATCACCTTTCGCGACAACCGGCAGCGGCGTACCGTCGTTCTCCTCGTCGCGCTCTTTACTGCCCAGTAACGTCCGCCAACCGGCCTCCGCCAGAAAACGCGCTTTGGCGACAAATTTCCCTTTGGCGATTTCCAGTTCAATAACGCATTTACGAAACACCGCGTCCGGGCAGAACTGCATCAGGTACTGACGCGCAATCAGGGTATAAACTTTCGCTTCATTTTCCGTCAGATGGACAGAAGAACTGCGCGCCGTCGGAATAATCGCGTGGTGCGCATCCACTTTTTTGTCATCCCAGCAGCGATTGCGCGTATCAGGATTAACCACAGGCTGCGGCAGTAAATCCGGGGCGTGGACGCTAATCGCGTTCATTACCGCGTGCCGTCCGGCAAAGTGTTCTTCCGGCAGATAACGGCAGTCGGAACGCGGATAGGTAATCAGCTTGTGGGTTTCATATAGCTTCTGACAAATATCAAGCACGTTTTGCGCGCTCAGGCCAAAGCGTTTGGCGGCTTCAATCTGCAGCGTCGAGAGCGAAAACGGCAGCGGCGCGGATTCTGATTCCCGTTTATCATTATAACTGGTTACCAGAGCGGGCTGACCGTTGATCCGGTTCACCACATGCTCCGCCAGCGGACGATGAAGCAAACGCCCCTCTTCATCCTGATAAGGTTCGCACGCCTCGCTCGGCTGCCAGATAGCGGTAAAACGCTCGTCGGCAGGCGTAACGATGTGCGCCTTCACTTCAAAGAAGTCTTTGGCGACGAAGTTCTCAATCTCTTCATCTCGCCGCACCACCAGCCCCAGTACCGGCGTCTGCACGCGTCCCACGGATAACACGCCCTGATAGCCCGCATTACGGCCCAGGATCGTGTAAGCGCGGGTCATATTAATGCCATACAGCCAGTCCGCTCGCGCTCGCGCCAGCGCGGAGACGCACAGCGGCACGAAGTCGCTGTTCGCCCGTAGCCTGTCGATAGCACGCTCGACCGCCTGCGGGTTAAGGTCGTTTATCAGACAACGCTGCACCCGCTGGCGCTTTTCGGCAGAAAGCTGGAGATAATCCAGCACTTCATCAACCAGAAGCTGCCCTTCACGATCCGGGTCGCCGGCGTGAATAATTTCACCGGCTTGATGCAAAAAGCGCTTAATCACGTTGAGTTGTTTGGTGACGGAAGGTCGAGGCTGAAGCTGCCATTTTTCCGGCACGATAGGCAGGTCAGCCAGATTCCAGCGCGCATAACGGCTGTCATACGCATCGGGCTGCGCCTGTTCCAGCAAATGACCAATACACCAGGTGACGACCTGCCCGTTTCCGCATTCAATAAAACCATCGCCTTTACGGTGCGGCTTTGGCAGCACATCCGCAATGGCGCGCCCCAGACTCGGTTTTTCGGCAATAAACAACCGCATCAGGTTAACGAATCTCAACCATAGCACGACCGCCGCGGGCGTCGACCAGCTCGCCAATCGCGGTCAGATCGATACCAAATTCCGCCGCGGTGGCTTTAACGTCGTCTTCGGCGTCCGGCGTTACCGCCAGCAGCAAACCGCCTGACGTTTGCGGATCGCACAGCAGGCTACGAACTTCACGCGGCATGTCGCCCATCAGATGACCGTAGCTGGCGAAGTTGCGCTCTGTGCCGCCTGGTACGGCACCCAGAGCAATATACTCTTCCACGCCCGGCAGTTTAGGGATGTCCTGATAGCAAAGCAGCGCCTGCACGCCTGCGCCCTGGCACATCTCGCTCAGGTGCCCCAGCAGACCAAAACCGGTAACGTCAGTCATGGCTTTTACGCCGTCGATATTGGCAAACGCCGCGCCAGCAACGTTCATCCGACACATGACTTCCGTCGCCAGCCCCTGATGTTCAGGTTTAAGCAGCGATTTTTTCTCGGCGGTGGTCAACACGCCAATCCCCAACGGTTTGGTCAGAAAGAGTTTGCATCCAGCCTGCGCGGTACTGTTTTTCTTCACCCGTTCGGTCGGCACCACGCCAGTGACCGCGAGACCAAAGATCGGCTCCGGGGCATCAATAGAGTGCCCACCCGCCAGCGCAATACCGGCCTGACGGCAGGCAAAACGCCCCCCCTCGGTCACTTCACGCGCAATATCGGGCGACAGGGTATTAATCGGCCAGCCAAGGATCGCGATCGCCATAATCGGTTTACCGCCCATCGCAAAAATATCGCTGATGGCATTTGTTGCCGCAATGCGGCCAAAATCAAACGGATTATCAACTATCGGCATAAAGAAGTCGGTGGTGCTGATAATACTGGTGCCATTACCCAGATCGTAAACCGCCGCATCATCGCGGGTTTCATTACCCACCAGCAGATTCGGGTCGACGAACTTCGCCTGCTCGCTATGCAGGATAGTCTCCAGCACTTTAGGGGAAATTTTACAACCGCAACCAGCGCCGTGGCTGTATTGCGTTAAACGAATGGCTTGCTCGCTCATGGACATCTCCTGTCATTGCATTCGCGCTATGGTAGCGCTCATTCCCTGATGTGGTAAGTATCACTGTCTGAATTACCGCGCCTTTGCTCAGAATCCAGACAGTTTTATCCCTCAGCGTCAGAAATAACGCACAAACGGCGTGGGGTCGGGGGTACTGATCGTCGTTGACGCTTTGAGCTGCGGCGTGCCGAGATAGAGAAAACCAACAATTTTATCCTGAGGGCGGCACTCAAAGGCTTCCCGCACGATAGCGCTCTCAGTTAACGCGCCGCTACGCCAGATACCATTAAACCCTTGCGCAATCGCCGCCATTTGCATTGCCATCACCGCGCATCCGGCGGACATCTCCTGTTCCCACACGGGAACCTTATGGTTTTCTTCGCATCTCGCCACCACGGTAATGATCAGCGGCGCGCGAAACGGCGCATTACGCGCTTTTTCGATCGCTTTCTCATCCTCCCCGGCAGCGGCAGCGCCTTGTTCAAGCACGGCGCTGAAACGGTCGCGCCCCTCTCCTTCAATCACAAAAAAACGCCACGGCTGTAGAGACTTATGATCGGGAACACGCATTCCTGCCCGCAGAATGTTCTGTAATTGCTCTCCGACAGGCGCCGGTTCTGCGAGACGAGAGGCGCTACGACGGTTGATCAGCAGTTCTAGTGCATCCATTTGATTAACTCCAGCAATGATATTTATTCACAAAATTAACACGGGAGCGGATTTTGTTACAGCACAGGCAGTGATTCCTGCTGACAACTGCCTGATGGGTCATTACGATAGCCACATCTTAATGCTTTATCCTCATCGAGGTATAAGCGTTGTTACTCAGATAGGGAGAATACATGCGAACCCTGTGGCGATTTATTGCCGGATTTTTTAAATGGACGTGGCGATTGTTGAATTTCGTCCGTGAAATGGTACTCAACCTGTTCTTTATTTTTCTGGTCCTGGTGGGCGTTGGGATCTGGATGCAGATCGGTAACGGCAGCAACAGTGAACAAACGGCGCACGGCGCTCTGCTGCTGGATATTTCCGGCGTCATTGTGGATAAACCGTCCACCAATCATCGTCTGGGCGCGCTGGGTCGCCAGTTGTTTGGCGCCAGCTCCGACCGTCTGCAGGAAAACTCCCTGTTTGACATCGTCAACGCTATTCGTCAGGCGAAAGATGACCGTAACATCACCGGTATCGTTCTGGATCTGAAAAACTTCACCGGCGCCGATCAGCCGTCAATGCGCTATATCGGTAAAGCGCTGCGCGAATTCCGCGACAGCGGCAAACCGGTTTTTGCCGTGGGTGAAAACTACAGCCAGGGTCAGTATTACCTCGCCAGTTTCGCCAATAAAATTTGGCTTTCCCCACAGGGTCAGGTAGATCTTCACGGCTTCGCTACGAATGGCCTGTACTACAAAACGCTGTTGGATAAACTGAAAGTTTCTACCCACGTTTTCCGGGTCGGCACCTATAAATCCGCCGTCGAGCCGTTTATCCGCGACGATATGTCGCCCGCCGCCCGCGAGGCCGACAGCCGCTGGATAGGCGAACTGTGGCAGAACTACCTGCATACCGTTTCCGCCAATCGCCAGATTTCGCCACAACAGCTCTTCCCTGGCGCGCAGGCTATTATCGACGGGTTAACCAGCGTAGGCGGCGACACCGCCAAATATGCACTCGACCATAAACTGGTGGACGCCCTCGCCTCCAGCGCAGATGTTGAAAAAGCGCTGACGAAGCAGTTTGGCTGGAGCAAAACCGAAAATAACTATCGCGCGATCAGCTATTACGATTATTCGCTGAAAAAGCCCGCGGATAACGGCGGTACTATTGCGGTTATTTTCGCCAATGGCGCGATTATGGATGGCGAAGAAACGCCAGGGAATGTCGGCGGCGACACTACAGCATCGCAGATCCGCGACGCACGCCTTGATCCTAAAGTGAAAGCAATTGTGCTGCGCGTCAATAGCCCAGGCGGTAGCGTCAACGCCTCCGAAGTTATCCGCGCCGAACTGGCGGCGGCAAAAGCGGCTGGCAAACCGGTGGTGGTCTCAATGGGCGGCATGGCGGCCTCCGGCGGTTACTGGATCTCTACGCCGGCAAACTATATCGTGGCCAGCCCCAGCACGCTGACGGGTTCAATTGGCATCTTCGGCATCATCAATACGGTAGAAAACAGCCTGTCGTCGATTGGCGTACACAGCGACGGCGTCTCCACCTCGCCGCTGGCGGAGATTTCGATGACCAAAGCGCTGTCGCCGGAAGTGCAGCAGATGATGCAACTCAGTATTGAGTACGGCTACAAACACTTTATCACGCTGGTGGCAGAAGCGCGTAAGCGTACGACGGAACAGATTAATCAAATCGCTCAGGGCCATGTCTGGACAGGAGAGGACGCGAAAGCCAATGGTCTGGTGGACAGTCTCGGCGACTTTGACGATGCCGTCGCCAAAGCGGCAGAGCTGGCGAAACTGAAACAGTGGCATCTTGATTACTATCAGGACGAACCAACAGTCCTTGATATGGTAATGGACAGTATGACCGGATCTGTACGCGCCATGCTGCCGGAGGCTATTCAGGCGATACTCCCGGCGCCGCTCGTTTCCGCCGCCAACACGGTGAAGGCCGAGGGGGATAAACTGGCGGCATTTAACGATCCGCAAAACCGTTATGCGTTCTGTTTGACTTGCGCGAACGTTCGCTAATGCTTCATCAATAGCCATGCCGGATGGCGGTTACTTATAGCTGCCATCCGATAATCATTAATACGTCCTTTGCGACACGACTAAACATTATCATGCAAAAGAAATCAATTTACGTTGCCTATACCGGCGGTACTATCGGTATGCAGCGCTCAGATCAGGGGTATATCCCGGTGTCCGGGCACCTTCAACGTCAGTTGGCGCTGATGCCGGAATTCCACCGCCCGGAGATGCCGGATTTTACCATCCATGAATATGCCCCGCTGATGGATTCATCAGATATGACGCCGGAAGACTGGCAGCATATCGCTGAAGATATCAAAGCGCACTACGATGAGTATGACGGTTTTGTTATTCTGCACGGCACCGACACGATGGCGTTTACCGCATCGGCGCTCTCTTTCATGCTGGAAAATCTGGGCAAACCGGTTATTGTGACAGGGTCACAAATTCCGCTGGCTGAGCTGCGCTCCGACGGGCAAATTAATTTGCTGAATGCGCTTTATGTCGCCGCCAACTACCCTATTAATGAAGTAACGCTGTTTTTTAATAATCGTCTGTTCCGCGGCAATCGCACGACCAAAGCACATGCGGATGGTTTCGACGCTTTTGCCTCTCCTAATCTGCCGCCCTTGCTGGAAGCGGGAATTCACATTCGCCGTTTAAATACGCCTCCCGCGCCCCACGGCTCTGGTGAATTAATCGTTCATCCTATTACGCCGCAGCCGATAGGCGTAGTGACTATTTATCCGGGGATTTCCGCCGAGGTAGTACGTAACTTTCTGCGTCAGCCGGTAAAAGCGCTGATTCTGCGCTCTTATGGCGTAGGCAACGCGCCACAAAATAAAGCGTTTTTACAGGAGCTGAAAGAGGCCAGTTCACGCGGCATCGTGGTCGTTAACCTGACGCAATGCATGTCAGGGCGAGTCAATATGGGCGGGTACGCTACCGGTAATGCGCTGGCGCACGCTGGCGTGATTGGTGGTGCCGATATGACCGTCGAAGCCACCTTAACCAAACTGCATTATTTGTTAAGCCAGGGTCTGGACACTCAGGCGATTCGTAGCGCGATGGCGCAAAACTTGCGTGGTGAATTGACGTCGGATGATTAAAAATCCCGACGACAAGGAGGATATAATGACAAAGCGGGCCTTATTACTGGTCGACTTGCAAAATGACTTTTGCGCCGGCGGCGCGCTGGCTGTGCCGGAAGGCGACAGCACTATCGATATCGCCAACTCTCTTATTGACTGGTGCCAGCCCCGCCAGGTTCCGGTGCTCGCCAGCCAGGACTGGCATCCCGCGAAGCATGGCAGCTTCGCCAGCCAGCATCAGGCGGAACCCTATAGTCAGGGAGAGCTGGACGGTCTGCCGCAAACGCTCTGGCCGGATCACTGCGTTCAACATACCGACGGCGCGGCGTTACATCCCCTGCTTAACCAACATGCGCTCGACGCCACCATTTATAAGGGTGAAAACCCGCTGATTGACAGCTACAGCGCGTTTTTTGACAACGAACATCGGCAGAAAACTACCCTTGATACCTGGCTTCATGAGCGTGACGTTACCGAGCTTATCGTGATGGGGCTGGCGACCGATTACTGCGTAAAATTTACGGTGCTGGATGCATTACAGTTGGGCTATGCCGTTAACGTGATCACCGATGGCTGTCGCGGCGTGAATATTCACCCGCAGGATAGCGCGCACGCGTTTATGGAGATGGCAGCGGCAGGCGCGACGCTGTATACGCTGGCAGACTGGAAAGAGACGCAGGGACCGGATACGTCGCGTTAGCATCGCTGCCAGACAAAGCTCAACGCAGGCAGGAGAGCGTTTCTAACGAAACTCTTCTCGTTTCAATGCCAAAACAAAACGCAACATCATATACAGCACAACTCATCGGCAATGAAAGAGCCGGATGGCGGCTACGCCCTCTCCGGCCTACCAATTACTGCATTTTCAATGTCGTAATCGGCTTTGACGTAATACCGAAATCCGCTTTGAGCTGCTGCTTACTTTTCATCACCATCTGACCATGAGTATCGATCGTCATATGTTGCGCTTCGGTATTGTGCCGCGCCTGCCATAGCATCACCAATTGCAGGCTGTTTTCTTTCTGTTCCGGCGTTAACGCCACACCGTCCGGCCATTTACCCAACTCAACAGCGGTGGATAAACGTTGATACACTTCCGGCGTCATGCTGTTAATGATCTCATCAAGATTCATGATGTATCCGCTCCTGTGGAATAATTTGCTGAATCGTTTTTTCAGCCTTTCAACTGATCGCCGTTTTTTTCGTCAGAAAAGGCGAGCGAGGCCGAGTTAACGCAATAGCGTTCACCGGTCGGCTGCGGACCATCCGGGAAAACGTGTCCGAGATGCGCATCGCAGTTTCCGCAACGAATTTCGACACGCTGCATTCCATGAGAAAAATCGTCTATGTAACGAATCGCCTCTTCGCTGACAGGCTCGTAAAAGCTGGGCCAGCCGCAGCCTGAATCGTATTTGGTGTGGGAGTGAAAAAGCGGCGTATCACAGACCAGGCAGTGATAAACCCCATCGCGTTTATTATGCAGTAGGCGTCCAGTAAATGGCGGTTCTGTGCCACGATCCTGCGTCACATAGAATTGCATTTCGGACAATTTTTTCTTGAGTTCTTCTGCTGAAGATTGGTTAGCCATTTGCTCACATCTCACTTTAAACGTGCTCACATTGCCTGACCGATTCTAACAAAACATTAACACCTCAGTACCAACTTTTGTTCTAAACTTGATCATTGCGAAATGGCGGCTTACGAATCGTGACTGATGTCACATTATTATCTCGGTTGCCCTTTAAAATTCGGGGCGGCGCCCCCATGTGGTTTCCAGCCGAAAGGAAGAGTGAGGCGAATCAGCCGCGCAAAGGTTGTGCAGAGGATTGATTTGTCGCAATGATTGACACGATTCCGCTTGACGCTGCGTAAGGTTTTTGTAATTTTACAGGCAACCTTTTATTCACTAACAAATAGCTGGTGGAATATATGACTATCAAAGTAGGTATCAACGGTTTTGGCCGTATCGGTCGCATTGTTTTCCGTGCTGCTCAGAAACGTTCTGACATCGAGATCGTTGCAATCAACGACCTGTTAGACGCAGAGTACATGGCATACATGCTGAAATATGACTCCACTCACGGCCGTTTCGACGGTACTGTTGAAGTGAAAGACGGTCATCTGATCGTTAACGGTAAAAAAATCCGTGTTACCGCTGAACGCGATCCGGCTAACCTGAAATGGGACGAAGTTGGTGTTGACGTAGTGGCTGAAGCTACCGGTATCTTCCTGACTGACGAAACCGCGCGTAAACACATCACCGCTGGCGCGAAAAAAGTGGTTCTGACTGGTCCGTCTAAAGACAACACCCCAATGTTTGTTAAAGGCGCTAACTTTGACAAATACGAAGGCCAGGACATCGTTTCCAACGCTTCCTGCACCACCAACTGCCTGGCGCCGCTGGCTAAAGTTATCAACGACAACTTCGGCATCATCGAAGGTCTGATGACCACTGTTCACGCGACTACCGCAACCCAGAAAACCGTTGACGGCCCGTCTCACAAAGACTGGCGCGGTGGCCGTGGCGCATCTCAGAACATCATCCCGTCCTCTACCGGCGCTGCTAAAGCGGTAGGTAAAGTACTGCCGGAACTGAATGGCAAACTGACTGGTATGGCGTTCCGCGTTCCGACTCCGAACGTATCCGTTGTTGACCTGACCGTTCGTCTGGAAAAAGCTGCTACCTACGAGCAGATCAAAGCTGCTGTTAAAGCTGCTGCCGAAGGCGAAATGAAAGGCGTTCTGGGTTACACCGAAGACGACGTTGTATCTACCGATTTCAACGGCGAAGTATGCACTTCCGTGTTCGATGCTAAAGCAGGCATCGCGCTGAACGACAACTTCGTGAAACTGGTCTCCTGGTACGATAACGAAACCGGTTACTCCAACAAAGTACTGGACCTGATTGCTCACATCTCCAAATAAGTTGAGATGAAACAGTCATTGGTAAGAGCGACTCAGGTCGCTCTTTTTTTTTCCTGAAAATATACCCGTCATACTTCAAGTTACAGGTGTGTTGGCTACGCTCTTTCACCCGAATCACTGACGGAAGTCAAGCTCATCGGGATGAATCAGGGATATCCATGTCCCTGGCCGAAGGTAACCTCCGGTTGCTCAAATTCGTTCCTGACGAATTTGTCGTTCACTTGCCGCGTTACCCGGTCTGCGACCTCGCCCCTTCGGGGCCAGCGCAAGCACTGGTCAAGGCACAAGCGCCTTGTCCTGCAACTCGAATTATTTAGGGTAAAGAGGATTGCGTAATGATTAATAAAATTTTTGCTCTTCCGGCTATCGAACAGTTTACCCCTGTCCTTTCCCGCCGCCAGCTTGATGACCTTGATCTGATCGTCGTTGACCACCCGCAGGTTAAAGCCTCTTTTGCATTACAGGGCGCGCACCTTCTCTCCTGGAAACCCGTCGGTGAGGAAGAGGTATTGTGGCTCAGTAATAATACGCCTTTCAAAACCGGCGTGGCGCTACGCGGCGGCGTACCGATCTGCTGGCCCTGGTTTGGACCTGCGGCTCAACAAGGTCTGCCGTCACACGGCTTTGCGCGTAATCTGCCGTGGGCGCTAAAAGCGCATAATGAAGATGATAACGGCGTAATGTTGACATTTGAGCTGCAAAGCAGTGAGGCCACCCGAAAATACTGGCCGCACGATTTCACGCTGCTGGCACGTTTTAAAGTAGGCAAAACCTGTGAAATTGAACTGGAAGCGCATGGCGAGTTTGCAACCACATCCGCTCTCCACAGCTATTTTAACGTTGGCGACATCGCCAACGTTCAGGTCAGCGGACTCGGCGACCGGTTTATTGATAAAGTTAACGACGCCAAAGAAGGAGTCCTGACCGACGGCGTGCAAACCTTTCCGGACCGTACCGATCGCGTTTACCTCAATCCTGAAGCATGTAGCGTGATCCACGATGCGACATTAAACCGCACGATTGATGTGGTTCACCATCATCATCTTAACGTCGTAGGCTGGAACCCTGGCCCGGCGTTGTCCGTCAGCATGGGCGACATGCCGGATGACGGCTATAAAACATTTGTGTGCGTTGAAACGGCTTACGCTACTGCGCCGCAACAAGCCACAGAAGAAAAGCCATCTCGTCTGGCGCAGACTATCTGCGTCGCTAAACGCTAAAAGTGAATTGATACCAGCGTTTCTGTAGGCCCTGGAAGGTGCCAGCCGCCATCAGGCATTACTTGCCGAATGGCGGTGCTTACGCATTTTATTCGGCGTCACACCATATCCAACGCGGTTTTCCCTTTTGGCGCAGGCCAGGCGTTGTCCAGTAAGGCAAGTTCGTTTGCTGACAAGGCGATCTCGAGCGCCGCCGCATTTTGCTTCACGTGTTCTGTACTGCCGGCTTTCGGGATCGCCACCACGCCCGGATTCGCAATCACCCACGCCAGTAAGATTTGCGCCGCCGTAGCGTTATGCGCGCACGCAATTTCATTCACCACCGGATGATTCAGTAAACCGCTACGTAATCGGCCGGCCTGCGCAAGCGGACTATAGGCCATTACTGGCATCCGCTGTTGTTGACACCACGGCAATAAATCATACTCAATACCGCGTGACGCCAGATGATAGAGTACCTGATTTGTCGCACATTGCTGTCCCCCCGGGATGCGCCACAGCGCCTGCATTTCGTCATAATCAAGATTAGAGACCCCCCAACGGCGAATTTTCCCCTGCGCTATTAGCCGCTCCATACCCTCAACGATCTCTTCGAATGAAAAGCTTCCGGTCCAGTGCAACAGATAGAGATCGAGATAATCTGTTTTCAGACGACGCAGGCTTCCCTCACAGGCGGCAACTATCTTCTGGCCACCAGCGTTCCACGGGTACACTTTTGACACCAGAAATGCCTCATCACGTCGCCCCACCAGCGCCTCGCCCACGACCTTTTCTGCCCCGCCGTCGGCATACATTTCAGCCGTATCAATAAGGCGTAACCCCAAATCCAGCCCCGCGCGCAGCGCCGAAACCTCGCGCTGACGATGATCTGCGCGCTCGCCCATATACCATGTTCCCTGTCCTATAGCAGGAAGCGTCTCCTGCCCGCAAAACGTTACGTTTTTCACTGTCTTCATTTCCTTTTCAATGTCACTCGACGGTAAAACAATACAGGACGCTTATACCCCAGGTAATGTTCGGCATCATACCGCGTAGGGGGCGATTTTCTTGTCACTGACGAATGTCATCCGCAATCATGTCGACGATGCGGGTAATATGCGCGGCGGGTCGATGATTCAATAATAATTGACGCATCACATTCATATAGGGCGTCACATGTTGAAAGAACTCCAGATATCCTTTACAGAGATAATTTTGTCGTTCGCCGCCGTCCATACAAATTCGGTGTTTCGGACAGCCGCCGTAACAGGCAAAGCGCCATGTACAGTTCTGGCAGCGTGAGGAAAGGTTTGCTTTAGCCGCGCCAAACTGCTGCTGAAAAGGAGAGGCCGCCATTTCTTCTAAAGAGTGTTGCCGTAGACTGCCCAGTTTATAGGCGGGAAAAACAAAATGGTCGCAGCTAAACACGTCGCCATTCTGCTCCACCAGCAAACTTTGTCCGCAGGTCGGCTGCATCGTACAAAGCGTGGCGGGCTCCCCCATCCAGACGCCAAGTAAGTTGTCAAAAAGCTGTACAAATATGCGTCCGACATCGTGACGTATCCATTGATCAAAAACATCGCACATAAATGCGCCCCACCCTTCAGGCGTGACGGAAAAGGGCATCAGCGAAGGCGAATCATCATTGCCAGATAACGTCAAAGAACGCTGCGCTTTTTGCGCGAGCGGCTCAACAATGGGAATAAATTGCAGGTGCTTACTTTCCAGTTCCTGCGTCAAAAAATGATAAATAGCGTTGCCATGACGGCATGACGCATCATTCACGACAGTGAGTGTGTTGAACTCGGCATCATTTGCCTGCAGAAGGCGGATAGCATTAACGACTCGGGAAAAAGACGCCCGCCCTGACGGCGTTTTCCGGTAATGATCATGAACGACTTGCGGCCCATCAATCGATATACCGATCAGGAACTGGTGCTGCGCAAAGAAAGCAGCCCACTCTTCATTGATTAATACGCCATTGGTTTGCAGACTGTTGTAGATAGTTTTGCCGTTGGCATAGCGTTGCTGCAAGCGCACCACTTTTTGGTAAAAAGAGAGGCCGCATAGCGTCGGCTCTCCCCCCTGCCAGCAAAACGAGACTTCTGAGGATGGCGTATCATCAATTACCCGGCGGATATACGTCTCCAGCACATCATCAGACATGACGCGCTGCCCCCGGGGTTTATCAAGATAGAAACAATATTTGCAGGATAAGTTACACAGACTGCCGCCAGGCTTGGCTACTGTGTTGAATACTATGCTCATTCGTCTTACTCGCGGTGAAGAATGGGTATAGCATAAACGGGACGTTATAGGGAGATAGTCACCAGCATTGCAACAATTACTACACTAATTGTTAGCGCAATTGTAATCACCTGGATTTTTCATATAAACGACTCGTTTTTTAAACGGATGTAACAAAGCGTGAACCACGTAAGCCTGTACCATACCCGGTTAACAGCGCATTGATATACGCCACAATATTCGCGTATCAGTCAGCACAAAGCCTGCATAACGCAGGCTTTGTAGCGGTTTTCCGACAAATTCAATCAATCAGAATCTATAGGTTACGCCAGTAGAAAGGATACCGGTCCAGGATTTATCCACCATCGGGCTATCGGTAATTTCATCCGACAGACGGGTGTAGCGCGCAGTACCGTATACGCTCCAGTTACCCGCGAAATTATAGTTAGCGCTAAGCTCAAGATACGGGTTCCAGCTATCATTTGGGTTATAGCCGCGCAGGCCGCTACGCGAAGACTCTTTACGTGATACGCCGTAATAATAGTCGTTCTGGTTCTCGCTATTCCATTCTACCCCGATACCTGGCGTTAAGGTCAGCCCGCCATTGGTATACCGATACAGCCAGGCCAGATCCCAGACGATACCGTTACTGTTATCCAACGTATCCCCTGCCAGAGAGGTACGCAGGAAACCATATTGGGTGTGATGCGCGTAAGAGACGCCCGCCATCATAGTACTTTTACGCCTGTCCAGACGACGCAACTGATGGTCGTCGCTGTCGCCCGGCTTGAAGTACATCGGGGACCAGTACGCCATGATTGACAACTTATCGGTATTGTCATTCCACAGGTAATAACCGCCGCCCAGACCGCGGAACCAGAAATTTTCGCTTTCATAAGCGATGACCGGTATCGGGTAAACATCACTATCGTAATCTTTATAAGGGTGTTCAACCACACCAACGCCTGCGCCCAGCGTCAGGTTGCTTTCAGCGTGCGCGACGCTGGCGGACGTTGCGATAAGCATGCCAAGAGCCAGAAGTTTAAGTTTGGTCACAATCCATAATTCCTTATTCAAATGTTCTGCGGCAAAAGTGTAACCGCCAATACTTATAAGCCCAACTATTTTACACAATGTAACCGTTTAATATCACCATCACAGATTATTTTCAGATGATCGGCTGATGATCGTTATGTGACCGGAAACGCTTTTTCTGACATTAACCAGGCTTTTCCACCCGATGAGTTATTGATATGTCATCGAAATCTACTGGCGCGTACAGGCAAGTTTTGCAAATGCCATCTACGCTTAATGTTAAGAAGGTGTATCACCGGGCACGTTGATCTCCTGACCAATAAAATGGCATGAGAGTTGCTTTTCCTTAGCAGAGACGGCGTTCAGTCTACCTCTTCCGGGAGCCTCTACTATTCATATGAACGGCTCTTAACATGTGCGAAAAAACGAAAGGATGGCATATCATGAATATATTCGATCACTATCGCCAGCGCTACGAAGCTGCCAAGGACGAAGAGTTCACACTGCAGGATTTTCTTACCATTTGCCGGCAAGATCGCAGTGCTTATGCCAACGCGGCAGAGCGGCTATTAATGGCTATTGGCGAGCCTAATATGGTCGACACTGCCCAGGAACCCCGACTTTCTCGACTCTTCTCCAACCGGGTGATTGCTCGCTATCCTGCGTTTGAAGAGTTTTACGGCATGGAAGACGCGATTGAACAGATTGTCTCTTATCTGAAACATGCGGCGCAAGGGCTGGAAGAGAAGAAGCAAATTCTCTATTTGCTGGGGCCTGTGGGGGGTGGCAAATCATCGCTCGCTGAACGGCTGAAATCGCTAATGCAGCGCGTCCCAATTTATGTTTTAAGCGCCAACGGCGAACGTAGTCCGGTCAACGATCATCCGTTATGCCTGTTTAATCCACAGGAAGACGCGCAGATTCTGGAAAAAGAGTACGGTATTCCGCGCCGCTATCTCGGTACGATTATGTCCCCGTGGGCGGCCAAACGGCTGCATGAGTTTGGCGGCGATATTACTAAATTCCGCGTGGTGAAAGTCTGGCCCTCTATTCTGGAACAGATTGCCATCGCCAAAACGGAACCCGGCGATGAAAACAATCAGGATATTTCGGCGCTGGTCGGCAAGGTGGATATTCGTAAACTCGAACACCACGCCCAGAACGATCCGGATGCGTATGGTTACTCCGGCGCGCTGTGCCGCGCTAACCAAGGGATCATGGAGTTCGTCGAGATGTTTAAAGCGCCTATCAAGGTGCTGCACCCATTGCTGACCGCAACCCAGGAAGGTAACTACAACGGCACGGAAGGTATTTCCGCCCTGCCCTTTAATGGCATCATACTTGCCCACTCAAACGAATCTGAATGGGTGACTTTCCGTAACAATAAAAATAATGAAGCCTTCCTCGACCGTGTCTATATCGTGAAGGTGCCTTATTGCCTGCGAATCTCCGAAGAGATCAAAATCTACGAGAAATTACTTAATCATAGCGAGCTGACTCATGCGCCCTGCGCGCCGGGCACGTTGGAAACACTTTCGCGTTTCTCGATTCTTTCTCGCCTGAAAGAGCCGGAAAATTCCAGCATCTACTCGAAAATGCGCGTTTATGACGGTGAAAGCCTGAAAGATACCGACCCAAAAGCCAAATCGTACCAGGAGTATCGCGACTACGCGGGCGTGGACGAAGGGATGAACGGTCTCTCCACCCGATTCGCGTTTAAGATCCTCTCCCGCGTGTTCAACTTTGACCATGCGGAAGTGGCGGCCAACCCGGTACATCTGTTCTACGTTCTGGAGCAACAAATTGAGCGTGAGCAGTTCCCGCAGGAGCAAGCTGAGCGTTACCTGGAGTTCCTGAAAGGCTACCTGATCCCGAAATACGCCGAATTTATCGGCAAGGAGATCCAGACGGCCTATCTCGAATCTTACTCTGAGTACGGACAGAACATTTTTGATCGTTACGTGACTTATGCGGATTTCTGGATTCAGGATCAGGAGTATCGCGACCCGGATACCGGTCAACTGTTCGATCGCGAGTCGCTAAACGCCGAGCTGGAAAAAATTGAAAAACCAGCGGGTATCAGTAACCCGAAAGATTTCCGTAATGAGATAGTAAACTTTGTTCTGCGCGCCAGAGCCAACAATAGCGGCCGTAATCCAAACTGGACCAGTTACGAGAAGCTGCGCACGGTGATTGAGAAAAAAATGTTCTCTAATACCGAAGAGTTGTTGCCAGTCATTTCCTTTAACGCCAAAACATCAACTGACGAGCAGAAAAAGCACGACGACTTTGTCGATAGGATGATGGAGAAAGGGTATACCCGTAAGCAGGTTCGTTTGCTGTGCGAGTGGTACCTGCGCGTGCGTAAATCGTCATGATGTTAATGCCCGGTGGCGCTTTCGCTTACCGGGCCTACAAAGTAATGTTCTGTAGACTGGCTAAGCGTTAGCGCTATCCGGCACTGACAGAATAGGCGCATAGTTGGCAGTACGGGGGGCATATGACCTGGTTCATAGACCGACGTCTTAACGGCAAAAATAAAAGCACGGTGAATCGCCAGCGCTTTTTGCGCCGTTATAAAGCACAAATTAAGCAGTCGATCTCCGAAGCGATTAACAAACGCTCAGTGACCGATGTCGACAGCGGAGAATCCGTCTCTATTCCAACCGATGATATTAGCGAACCGATGTTTCATCAGGGGCGCGGCGGTCTGCGCCATCGCGTTCATCCGGGTAACGATCACTTTATCCAGAATGATCGCATTGAGCGTCCGCAAAGCGGTGGCGGCGGCGGTTCCGGGAGTGGTCAGGGTCAGGCCAGCCAGGACGGCGAAGGCCAGGATGAGTTTGTTTTTCAGATTTCAAAAGATGAGTATCTGGATCTGCTCTTTGAAGATTTAGCGCTGCCTAATCTGAAAAAAAACCAGCATCGACAGCTTAACGAGTATAAAACTCACCGCGCTGGTTTCACCTCAAACGGCGTGCCGGCCAATATCAGCGTAGTTCGTTCGCTACAAAACTCTTTGGCGCGCCGCACCGCGATGACGGCCGGAAAACGCCGCGAACTGCACGCACTGGAAGCGGAACTGGAGACCATCAGCAACAGCGAACCAGCGCAACTGCTTGAAGAGGAACGATTACGCCGGGAGATTGCCGAACTGCGGGCTAAAATCGAGCGAGTACCGTTTATCGACACCTTTGATTTACGCTATAAAAATTATGAAAAACGGCCTGAGCCCTCCAGCCAGGCGGTAATGTTCTGTCTGATGGACGTCTCAGGTTCGATGGATCAGGCAACCAAAGATATGGCCAAGCGTTTTTACATTCTGCTCTATCTGTTTTTAAGCCGAACGTATAAGAACGTAGAAGTGGTTTATATCCGCCACCATACCCAGGCGAAGGAAGTGGACGAACATGAGTTCTTTTATTCGCAAGAGACCGGGGGGACGATTGTCTCCAGCGCGCTTAAACTCATGGATGAAGTGGTTAAAGAGCGCTACGACCCCGGACAGTGGAATATCTATGCGGCGCAAGCGTCAGACGGTGATAACTGGGCCGACGACTCACCGCTGTGCCATGAGATTCTGGCGAAAAAACTGCTGCCGGTAGTGCGCTATTACAGCTATATCGAGATTACCCGCCGCGCCCACCAGACCTTATGGCGAGAGTATGAACATCTGCAGGCGACGTTCGATAACTTCGCCATGCAGCATATTCGCGATCAGGAAGATATTTATCCGGTATTCCGCGAATTGTTTCAGAAACAGAGCGCCAATCAAAGTGCATAACCATAAATCAGCCCGTAATGCGTCACGGGCTGATTTATTACAAACTCAACGTTCACATTATTCGGCTGAAATAATTTTCCGTAAATAGCCTGGATGAAGATGCTCTGCCATATTGGGGAAATTAATCCCTTAACGCAATGCTATCACGCTAATATCACTAACACCAAGGCCATTCCCAGCCAAAAGGTAGCTCAGGCTCCTCTTCACCCTGACCAAGTATAGTACCCCTTCTGAATATGAGCAGCGGGCATGTGTTCAGGAGGTTGCGCATCTGTCATTACCGATACTGAAAAACCTGCCGCTATTAATATAAAAAACAGATAAAAAACATTTGCTTGAGCCGTTTCATCGTGCCTCCTGCGGAAGTACATTATTATCCTTACCACGTCACATTCCTTTTCACCGTAATAATAGTGGCTATTTTATTTTCGTTAGTGTTAAAGCGATGCCGTTAATTAACAACTTACTTTTTGCGACAATAGTCACGACTGAAAACATCAACGCCGCGTATTATTGGATTTATTAAATCGAGAATGATTTTTATTCCAGAACATCAACACGTTTTATTTTTAAACAGTCTATTAGAGGAATTCTCATCACTATGGTAAACTAACGCATCCGACTTTCAGGGCTGTAGTTCATCATGAATTTGCATCATAAAGCGCTCAGGCACTTTATCTCGGCAAGCGTCATCGTTTTGACATCGTCCTTCCTGATTTACGAACTTATTGCCAGCGACAGGGCAATGAATGCCTATATGCGTTATATCATGGAGAGAGCCGATTCGTCGTTTCTGTACGATAAGTACCAGAATCAAAGTATCGCCGCACATTTGATGCGAACCTTTGAAGCGCCGGGAGAGCCTGTCACCGCAGAAAAACGCCACGCGTTCTGCGCCGCCTTTGAAACCATTAACGGTACGCACGGCGTCAACCTGACTCGGCATAATTATCCAGCGCTGCATGGCACTCTGCAAACCGCCGCCACACGGTGTACCGATAATCTTGATGACGTCTTTTTGCTGCCTGCGTTTGATCAGGCGGTAAGCATCAACCGTGCGCAGGACGACCACAGTCACGGATTGGGCACACTGGAGCTTAAATTCCGCTATTATGTTGATTTAAATAAACATTATGTCTATTTCTATGATTTAATCAACTCGCGGCGCTTCGCCATGCATCGTTGGACTTTTTTACAAAAAGGTACAATGGGTATTAACAGAAAAGATATAGATAAACTTTTTACAGGCCGCACGGTTATTTCAAGTATTTACATGGATGATATTACCCAGGAAAACGTCATGAGCTTTTTAACGCCTGTCTATCTGGCGGGGACATTAAAAGGTATCGTGATGGTGGACGTTAACCAGGATAATTTAAAAAATATTTTTTATACCCAGGACCGTCCGCTGGTTTGGCGTTATCTTAACGTTACCTTAAAAGATCTGGACTCCGGAAAAGAGATCATTATTAACCAAAGCAAAAATAATCTGTTTCAATATGTGAATTATAACCATGATATCCCTGGCGGACTGCGCGTTTCTTTGTCCCTTGATTTAACCTATTTCCTTGTCTCGTCCTGGAAAGCGCTGGCCTTTTACTTACTGGCAACGGCACTCCTGCTTAATATGGTACGGATGCACTTTCGGCTTTATCGCAACGTCACGCGCGAAAATATTAGCGATGCTATGACCGGGCTTTACAACCGTAAAATATTAACACCGGTACTGGAACAGCGACTACAACGACTGGTCAATGCCGGTACGCCAGTGACATTTGTCGCCATTGATTGCGATAAGTTAAAACTGATCAACGATACCCAGGGACACCAGGAAGGCGACCGGATCATTACCCTATTGGCAAAAGCGATTAAAACATCGATTCGTAAAAGCGATTACGCTATTCGCCTCGGCGGCGATGAGTTCTGTATTATTCTTGTCGATTACGCGGCGGATTTGGCTATCCATCTGCCAGAGCGTATTATTCGTAACCTGCAAATTATCGCACCGGATAAGACAGTCCATTTTTCCGCCGGGATTTATAATATGCAGCCCAATGACACGATTAATGATGCCTACCAGGCTTCCGATGCGCAGCTCTATCTGAACAAACAACAAAAACAGCATCGTTCATAATAGTGTTTCGCAGTAAATTTTCATATTGCACCAGGAGTGAGAAATGACCGAAATGACTGAAGTCGCGAAGGGCGTCGCTACGCACCAGCGTTTAGTGGCCTTATTAACGCAGGAGAACGCGCGCTATCGCGTGGTTAGCCATGATGCGGTAGGAAAATGCGAGGCAGTTTCTGAAATACGTGGTACCGCGCTGGGCCAGGGCGCAAAAGCGCTGGTCTGTAAAGTCAAAGGCAACGGCGTCAACCAGCATGTTCTTGCTATTTTAGCGGCCGATCAGCAAGCAGACCTCTCTCAGCTTGCTTCGCATCTGGGCGGCTTACGCGCCTCCCTTGCCAGCCCGGCGGAAGTCGATACGCTGACCGGCTGCGTTTTTGGCGCAATCCCGCCTTTCAGTTTTCACCCAAACCTGAAACTGGTCGCCGATCCGCTCCTGTTTGAGCGTTTCGATGAAATTGCCTTTAATGCCGGTCTGCTGGAAAAATCAGTCATTATGAATACACAGGACTATCTGCGCATCGCCCGACCGGAACTGGCAATCTTCCGCCGCTCGCAGTCATCGCCAACGGCTTAGCCCCCTCCCCGTTCAAGGAGCAAGACAGACACAACGATAATGATAAAAATGGCGAAAAACGACGCCGTAATCATCAACGCTTCAAGAAACGGTGGATCGTACATAATTGTATCCTCCGGAAGACAACAATGACGGTTCACCTGTTATCAGTACGCTGCGTTGATGGCAATTTAATGACAAACGCCGTTTTTCGCATAGAGATTATCTTTCAGGCAGTTGCCTGAAAACCGTATCAATCGTTAAAAACGCCTGTGCGCTTTCCCGTTTGGGCGTAAAGTCGTCGGGCTTACTTTTTGGCAAGGAAACCATAATGTTTGATGTCACTCTGCTGATCCTGCTCGGACTGGCAGCTCTGGGATTTATCAGCCACAACACTACTGTCGCCGTCTCAATTCTGGTGCTGATTATTGTCCGCGTAACCCCGTTGAATACCTTTTTTCCCTGGATTGAAAAACAGGGACTCACCGTCGGGATTATCATTCTAACCATCGGTGTGATGGCCCCCATCGCCAGCGGAACCCTGCCGCCCTCCACATTGATCCACTCTTTTGTAAACTGGAAATCGCTGGTCGCGATTGCCGTCGGCGTTTTCGTCTCCTGGCTGGGCGGTCGCGGCGTTACGCTGATGGGAAACCAACCGCAGCTCGTCGCCGGGCTGCTGGTCGGTACGGTTCTTGGCGTTGCGCTGTTTCGCGGCGTGCCGGTCGGCCCACTGATTGCGGCGGGGCTGGTCTCTTTAATTGTGGGAAAACAGTAACTCGCCCGTCAGATACTGGCCTGGAGTTTGTCCCAGGCCTTTTTTAAACATCGTAATGAATGCCGTGGTGGAATCATAACCCAGCATGTGCGCGGTCTGCTGTACATTACATCCCGCTATCAGCGCTTGTAGCGCCAGAATTAATTGCAACTGATGACGCCAGCGACGAAAGCTTAGCCCCGTCTCTTTGACGACCAGCCGGGCAAGATTACGCTCGCTCATCGCGAATACGCTGGCCCACTGCCCTAACGTATTCCATCGCGCAGGCTCCTGCGCCATTGTCTCCACCATTTGGCGAATTTTCGGATGCGCCGATACCGGTAATTGCAATTGTTCCTGCGGCTGCTGCGGCAGTTCATCAAACAACACCCGAATAAGGCGCTGCGTTGGCATTTGCGTTCTTTCGAGATCGGTTCTACGCGCCAGCGACAAAATCAACTCCCGGCATAAAGGCGAAATTTTTAACGTACAGCAACGCTCCGGCATGACGACCGCCGCAGGTTCAATAAATAAAAAGCACAGCTCCGCTCCTGCGGTCACATGATTACTGTGCGGCAGCGAGCCGGGGAGCCAGACAGCATACTGTGGGGGAACCATCCACATTGCATTTTCCACCTCGCAGGTAATCGCGCCGTGCAGAGCGAGGATCAACTGTCCCTTCCGATGTTGATGGCGAGGACTAAACAGTTCATCGTCCCTGGCGCGAATACAAAAGGCCACTGCGGCGTCGTGGTGAAGGTCGGGATCGTAACCGTCCAGTCTCAGGCCAATCATTATATTGTCCGATTTTAGCGATAAATTGTCATTTTAGCTTGATTCATCACAACAGTAAAAACTGTAAGGTATCGTCTCGCCTGACGAAATGAGAAAATGATGACGACTGCTCTTTCACCACGCGGCAAACAGGGCGCTTTCCTGATTGCCGGTATTTTGATGATAGCCACTACGCTGCGCGTTACATTTACCGGCGCTGCGCCGTTGCTGGAGACAATCCGTGCGGACTATGGTCTTTCCACCGCCCAGACAGGCCTGCTAACAACCTTGCCGCTCCTGGCGTTTGCGCTGGTTTCGCCGCTGGCGGCCGGTATTGCCCGTCGGCTTGGGATGGAACGCAGTCTGTTCGCTGCAATGCTGCTAATTTGCGCGGGTATTGCCCTCCGCTCCCTCCCCTCCGCCGCGCTGTTGTTTGCCGGAACCGCGATTATTGGTTGCGGGATCGCGCTGGGTAATGTGCTGCTACCAGGCTTGATTAAGCGCGATTTTTCACAACATGTCGCCAGACTGACGGGCGCGTATTCATTAACGATGGGCGCTGCCGCCGCGTTGGGGTCCGCGCTGGTGGTTCCGCTGGCATTACACGGTTTTGGCTGGCGCGGCGCACTGTTAATGCTGATGCTGTTTCCGCTATTGGCGTTTCTTATCTGGTTGCCGCAGTGGCGCACTACCCGCTCAGCTAACCTGAGTAGTTCCCGGGCATTACATGAACGCGGTATCTGGCGTTCACCTTTAGCCTGGCAAGTTACGCTGTTTCTGGGACTTAACTCACTGATCTATTATGTGATTATCGGCTGGTTACCGACAATACTTATCAGCCACGGTTATAGCGAAGCGCAGGCAGGATCGCTACATGGCCTGCTGCAACTGGCGACCGCCGCGCCTGGGTTAGCCATTCCGCTTATTTTGCATCGCTTTAACGATCAACGCTGGATTGCCGCGCTGGTCTCACTATTGTGCGCGGCTGGCGCGGCGGGACTTTGGTTTGTGCCGGGCCAGGCGGTCATCTGGACGCTACTGTTCGGCTTCGGTTCAGGCGCGACGATGATCCTCGGCCTGACGTTTATCGGTCTGCGCGCCAGTTCGGCGCATCAGGCGGCGGCGCTTTCCGGCATGGCGCAGTCGGTCGGGTATTTACTGGCGGCATGTGGGCCACCAGTCATGGGAAAACTTCATGATGCCAGCGGTAGCTGGTATCTGCCACTATCAGGCGTGACGGTTCTGGCTATCGTCATGGCGATTTTCGGCCTCTACGCCGGGCGCGATCGGGAGATAGCGTCATAAATAAACCTGATACCAACCCCTGGATGCCTGATGGTCAGGCCTGACCCATTAAAATTATTACCGCTATCCGGCAAAATGCGTCCCTTAAACGCCGGTCAGCGTGGTATATATTTAGCGGCAAAAGTACCGTAAGCGGCACTATCACAGGAGGGAAAAATGCTAATCCAGTGTAAGCGCGTCTATTTCCCGGCGGAAAAAGACGATGGTTATCGGGTGTTGGTTGACAGACTATGGCCGCGAGGCATTAAAAAAGCGGCGCTGGTCTATGATGAATGGAATAAGGCCATTACGCCTTCCACTGAATTGCGCAAAGCCTTTCATAGCGAAGTGATTGATTTTAACCACTTCGCGCAGCAATACCGGGCAGAACTCGCGCAACAACGACAAGAAGGCAAACGGCTGGCGGATATTGCCCGACACCAACCGCTGACGTTGCTATACGCCGCCAAAGATACTCGCCAGAACCATGCCATTGTGCTGGCGGAGTGGCTACGAGAACTGTGATTGTCGGACCGCCGCCAGGCCTGGTTGTCTGTCCGGGGACAACGGCATCAAATGTTCTGCGCGTACCCAAGCCAGGCCGTGCTGACCATCGGCGGAGGCTACGTCGCCCGTCACTAGCCACAGCGCCCGAGGCGCTTCTTTCGGCAGTATGGTGACGTGCCCATTTAGCGGATTAATGAATTCATCGCCGGGTTGACACAGGCAAAATAGCTCAACCGACTTACCAATATTCCGCCGTCCGGCGGGCGTTTTAGCGCCAATAACTATTGCCAGAGCGCCCGGCTTTAACTGAAACATATTTTCTTGCGCCGCATGAAACTCATTATCAGATTATTCTTAATCATATCGCGTCGGACCACAGGTTGTCACTTTTTCGTATCAGGGTGATCTCTGCGCCACAACGTCCACTCATCAATGATCTCGCCATTGGGCAATTTGCAATCGGAACGCACGCCTTGCGGGGTCTGCACCGGCATCAGCGTACCGCCTTGTTGCTCGCAGTAGACGGCTGCCGGATTAGGCATTCCGATACGCGGCGGCCTTGAGACATCGGGTTGCGACGATGAACAAGCGCTCAGCAGCAATACGCCTGGCAACGCAAGCCACGTAAATTTCATAACGGCTCCTTAAAGAGATATTTTGTCCAGGATAACCTGACGGGTACGCTATTTCCATACTTTCTGTCTGCGCTTTAGCGGGTATTTATCCCAGGTTAAGTAAGTCACAGCCCCCTCCTGTCACAAAGCAACCGACCTTTTGTCGCTGAGGGAACCCTGCTATTCTGGCCCCCCCTGAACAGTGAAGGTAATAGCATGAGAGTGGGTATCCTCTTCCCTGTCGTCATTTTCATTACGGCAATACTATTTTTGGCATGGTTTTTTATTGGCGGTTACGCCGCGCCGGGTGCATAACAATGAGGAAAACAACGATGGTGTTGATGGGCATCGCGCTAATTGCGGTGCTGGGTACAGAACTGGGCTGGTGGTAAATCCATTTTAAATAATAAAGGCTACCTGTCGTAGCCTTTATTATCTCTGGAGGTTTTGCGTTTAACTTTTGATTTTTCTGTAGATTAACAGCACGACAATCGCGCCGATCACCGCGACTGCAAAGCTGCCGAAGTTGAAACCATCCACTTTGCCGAAGCCAAAGAGCGTACTGATCCACCCTCCGACTACCGCACCAACGATCCCCAGAATGATCGTCATAAAGAATCCGCCGCCATCTTTACCTGGCATGATCCACTTAGCCAAAATACCCGCAATAAGTCCAAAAATAATCCATGAAAGAATGCCCATTTTTTCCTCACTTATGTCTTAACGTTAGCGGTTTATTTGCCGTTAAAAAGAATAGCACATCGTCAGGAAAATGAAGTTTGTGATGACCATCACCTTTTAGCGTCGTAAATAAAGACACATAAACATCAGGGTTGCATCCTTTAATGATAACGATTATCTTTATCAATACCGAGTGGTTGAGTTTATAACCCACCTGTTCGGTACGACATTGCTCACATTGCTTCCAGTATTGTTTGCCCGCCTCGCCGAGCGCGGGCTTTTTTTTTGCTAACCGCTATGTATCCCATGTTGAATCCGTGGTCTTTGTCAACCGATCTATTTTGCGTGGTACGAGGCCATCTCCAGCGCAGTATATTCATCCTGCTTGTCCTGCTGCATAAACCCAACGGTCACCATAAACAAACCGATCATAAATGGCACTTCGTACAATTCTTCAATTAAATCGGTGTAATGGGCGTTATGTAGGAATACTGGCGACAACAATCGATGATGCTCAACAGTGCCGGAAATCAGGTATGAACACGCCGTCACGGCAAACAGCCACAACGGCAGAGGAACGTCCCGCAACCGACGAACAATCTCTTTACGTAACCCGGCAGAAAACAGGACTGGCAATACCAACGCAGCAATTAATAGCACTGAAATCGTTCTGAACAGTATACGCGGCTCGTCAGGGAAATAGTCACGCCCCCAACTGGTGCTTCTACCCAGCAGTACCACCCACCAGACAACAGCCCATAGCCAAAACTGCTTTGCCCCTTCGGGACGGGAAAATGGTCGTATATACCAGGCGGTAAAGAGTGCCCCAAACAGCAACCATAACGCTTGTCCGTTTTCAATCCATCTGACCACCACGCCATTAAGCAAAGGCAATTGCCAGTCCGCCGTAAACGGAATAACCACAGCGGCAAGCGCAAGAATAAGTGCTGACGAAGTTAATCGGGTATCGAGTTTCATGATCATAAGACTCTTCTGGTTTTTAATACCCAATCATAAATTTTATGAATACGCTCTCATTAGCAAACAATGCGATATTCTTAATGTTTTCTTAATGTTTCTTTTCAACCGATGTCTGGTGTAAATAAACAGCGCTTCCCGATAAGCAAAAACCGCATCACACTGGCCACGTGCGATGCGGTTTTTGTTTTAAAAAATCAATTTATGTCAATGATATATTTCGCTATTCTTACCAACCGCAAACGTCGTGTTCGTTTTCGGTATCGTAAGAGCGCACGGTATTGACCAAATTCTTTACAATGTCTGCAGCAACTTCAGGCACCAGCAATGTCATTGGCGCTTCCGTTTCATAGTCCACGGAGACGCCGTTGCTATTATTCGTGACCGTGACGGTATAAGTGGCTTTTCCCATCATTATTCTCTCCCGGTATGAACGACTTTTCGTGAGTTTGCCCCTTCCATCAGCACTTCCGGCGCGACAAAAAAGTCGATGTTAAAATAGGTGTCGTCTGTCATGACCTCAATATTGTGCCACTTTTCCGGAGGAAAAACGCCAAACTCGCCGGCATTGATTACCATGATTTCTTCCGGCTCAGAGCAGTATTCATCAGCGTATCCGAGATATTTGACCGCCCCCTGCATCACCGAGAGGCGAGGATAAACGCCGGGTCGCGTTCCCTTATCAAGGTGGCGTTCGAAAATTCCGGCAGGCGCCGTCTCTTTGTTCCAGAATGGCGTGGAACGGGTATGGATATGGTTTTGTGGAATTTGCAGCATTTTCTTCCCTCTTCCCGCAGGTCACTCAACGATAGTCTCATCGCTGTCGTAAGAAGGTTACGCCCAAAAAACAGCATCTTAAATACCATTTATTGGTTACTCTTTTGCTGTTTTCCACGCGATAAAACGGAAAGGAGAGCAATGACCCGCCGTTGTCAGCGGGTCGATGGGGTTAAGACTGAAGCGTTGCCAGCCGGGCGGCGAACCCGACAAAAAGAAGACCAATCAAGGAATTGCCCACTTTTGCCAGTTTCTTTTTGGTACCAATATAGTGGGTTACAAAAGCGCCAGAAAGAATTAAAAAACTCAGATAGCAGAAACTGACGATTTCAAGGGTGATCGCCAAAATAAAAAATGACGCCCCGGTATGCGGCGCATTGACATCAATAAATTGCACAAAAAAGGAGACATAAAAAAGTATGGCTTTAGGATTAGTCAGGCTAAGAATTAACGCACGTTTAAAAATAGCGCCAAAAGGAACCACCGTTTCCGCTGCCGCACGCCCTTTCGAGGTCAGAGTGGCGTAAAGAATTTTTGCGCCAAGGTAAAGCAGATAAAACGCGCCGAGATAACGAACAATGTTAAACAGAACCGGCGTTGTTTTGATCAGCGTCGCCACGCCCGCATACGCCAGAAACATTAATACCGCATCGCCGATAAATACGCCGCATGCGGCAAGATATCCTCCTTTAACCCCGCGTCCCACGCTATTTTTAAGCACAAAAAGCGTATTCGGCCCGGGTACCAGAACGATAAAAATCGCCCCGACCAGGTACGTCCAATAATTCAGAACTCCATACTCCGCGAACACATTAACCTCTTCCTGAAAAGATTTACGCTTAACTGCGAAACAATATGCTAACGAATGCACCGGAAGATGGGAAGCGAAACCACGCCTCTCCAGGCCGCTATTCCGCCACGCTTATATCCAAATCACCAAAATAACGTTCTTTTATCGCTAACCAGACGCCGTTACGCTTAATTTGCTCCAGTCCCTGATTGATTAATCGTTGTGTCGCCTCATCCTCTTTACGGATACCGTAAGCCGAACCAATGCTGAATAAATGCGTATTCGTCACTGCTGAACCTTTTACTTCAAACGCCTCGCCTTGCACAGTGTGTAAAAACCCAAATTTCAGCGCAATGGCCGGACACAGCGCGCCATCCAGGCGTCCGGCCACTAAGTCCAGATAAATCGACGCCATATCAGGATAACTTTTTATCACTACCCCGGCAGGCAGCCACCAGGTATTGGCCCACGTTTCCTGAATACTTCCTTGCTCCACCGCGATATTTTTGCCCTGTAACCGCGTAACCTGCGGCAGTAAATTCACCGCTTTTCTGGCAACCAGTACCGTGGGGTCATGGTATACATAGCGGCTAAAAGCAATTGACGCCCTTCTTTTTGGCGTAACGCCAAGCGGCATGATGAAATCGACTTTTCGCGCCAGCAGTTCCGGGATCTGCGCATCAAAGCTGTTCACGACATAATGACATTTTGCATTTATGGCCTGACACAGCGCGTTTGTTATATCAATCACAAATCCCGTCGGATTGCCATGTTGATCTCTGACCTGGAGCGGAGGATTGGTTAAATCCACCCCAACACGCAGAAGTTTTGGTTCCGCGTGTCCTGCGGTTGCCAGCATGAATAAGCCTGACATGATCAGTACACTCGCTTTTCGGGGCATTACCACTTCTCGTTATGTGGGATTAACGCGCGCGTCGCACCAGAGACAATGCTGCCAACATATCACTGATATCGCTCTCATTCAGATTCGGCGCATTAAACTGCGCTCTCAGCCACACCATATCCTCGTGGCTGAAAGCGCCGACCATCAAGCGCTGGCTGATAATGATCAACAGTTGATTATCAATTTGTCGAATTCGTTGCCGGGAGGTCGACAATGTTTGTATCGGAAAGGAGGGTTCCGACCCGCTTTGCCACTGCGCTAAATAGCGGTACTGTATCGCTTTACTGGCATCCATTAGCGAACGAATAAAAGGGGCTATCGAATGCGGGTCCAGCCCGTTATTTTTCGCTTCTTCTTCAGCCTCGGCAAAAACATTTTGTTCACGCGCGAAATCCTCTATCGGTAGATGGTGTTTCATTTTATAAGCAGCCACTTCTTTCATTAATAACATGCGTTCATTGAGCGCCGTAGAGAGCGCGCCGAGCGATACCGACGTTACCGCATCAGCAAAAGTGGAACTACACATCAATAAAGAACAAAGAAAAATGGCGATATAGCGAATCATTAATCAATCTCCTTTTACAGAGACCTGACAGTAATTTACCTATATTAAGATAACATTAAGTAATTATTACATATAGGTATTAATGATTGTTCGTTTAAATTTGGGTTACAAAAAGAACAGGCCGTTGATTCTGCTAAATCTTTACCTGCATTTAACGTGCATAAAATATACAACAAACCACATATATGTGATGCAAGTCACATTTTTATGATTTTTTATTACAGTTTTATGATATAGGTCTAACTTTAATAGGTCACTAATTTCTCTCCCCCGCTCAGGGAGATCGGCTTCAATTTACATCGAATATGGTGAAATATGACTACCATTACACTAGTCAATGAACAAAATAGTACTGGCAACCCTTTTTCTGCACATATGTTATGTGAACAGCGAGCTATTCAGGAAATTACTTACGAACTATTGCAATCACAGCAGCATGTCTCAAATAAGGATATTATCGCAAAACTTATTGAAAAACTGGAAACAGAAAAAGACGTAGTCCAGCTTGATATTTACCGTAACGCCTTAGAAGCCGTTTTGTTTCAGACACCTGACGACATCTAATATAAACAAGGGAGAGTTTACTCCTCCCTTGTTCGTTAATAATATGGATGCTTCAACGTGCTGCGCCTGATTTTACGTAACCGTTTGAATAATTTTGTGGCGCGACATGCTGCATTTTATCTGGCATGTCGTGCTGCTGGTATACGGCTGACAATAATGTTAAGCCCGGGCCGTTTTTTATCTGAAGACTAAATTTACCCGATTCTTTTAAAGACTGAATAAGGTTTTCCTGAGCGGGTGTTAATGTCTCATCATGCCACAGAACAATATGCTCGAAAGCGGTTGATAAAAGATCGGGCATCGGCGCCTGCCAGGGGATGACTTCAACCCGCATACCTTCACTACAATATTTAATCGTTTCCAGCCATAGCTCAATAGGATCGTTTAGCGAAAACGCGGCAATCAGCATTGTGCCCGCCGGCGCCTTCCGTACGCTACTTAGCTGGAAGGTGGCGTATTCAATAATCGCTGTATCCAGTAATGCCTTTTCAAATCGACGCGCATCATCATCGCCAACTGACAGCCACAGCCGTAAAGGACGCAGTATTGACTCAATCACGATGACCGGCGGGATTTCCCGACCATAACGCCAGAGTAATTTTCGCAGTTTGGCAGGTTCGAATTTTCTACACTGCGCTAAAATCTCCTCCTGGTAGAATAACCATCCAGAGCGGCAATGCGTCTCTTCACCATAGAGGGCGGGCTTGATCTCTTTTAATGAGAAACCTTTGCTTAATGCGTCGATAATATGCTGTATTCTGATAACATCTTCTATGCAATAAAAACGATTGCCAGCTTCATCCTTGACGGGCTCAAGCAGACCATAGCGTTCCCAGGATCTGATATTCGCTGTTGTGACGCCACACTGCGCAGCCATTGCGCTAATACTAAAAGTAGCCATGTCTGTCTGGCCTCATGATGATGTAAGAAAGCATAGTGAACCTAAACGTCATCAGAAGCAAATCATTATTAAGCAATAGCCTTACTATTTACATGAGAAATTAGATTACTGACATTACTTATTGTAATCCAGTGCGTAAAGGCTTTAGATACCGATAGTATTTGATAGTCCAGGACCGTTCTACAACCTAATTTAGCTAAAACATGGTAGCGTACTGAGTAAATAGTTTTTAAATGCACATTTAGCTCACGGCTTATTTGTCGGATATCCATTCCTTTGACTAACATCGCCAGAACATTTTTTTCATTCGCCGTTAATCGGACTTTCTCTGGTCTGGGAAAAAATTGACCAGAACTTGCCTGAATCAGTAATTCGCGCCACTCGGAAATTGATGCATCTATTTTTATTCGATAAATAGTATGGTGTTCATCAATAAAGTTATATTCATTATGGGTAACAATCCCGATGAGCACTGTTTTAAATGCGCTTGTAATATATTGCTGTACGGTGTAGTAATCGTCGATATCAAAGATAATATAATTTACGTTGCCAACTATTATTGCGGCGTCCTTAAATATGGATTCCAGACCATAATTAAGAAACAGGTTTTCGCTCAATAGTCTTGTATCTGTCTTTAAAACAGATGATGCGGAACCAGTCATAACCACCTCAACAAAACGAGAGCCATGTGGGAATGTCCATTCCATGGCTCACATAAGATCATCTGCTTTATTCAGCGATGATAACTTATTAAGTAGTAGTTGAGGAACGCCGTTTGCGCAACCCGGCAGACGTCCTGGGGCATCTTATGTGAACTGCGTGGGGATGTGCGCTTTCGCAAAATCCACAAAGCGTACGACCGCAGGCAGCAAAATACGCCAGTCCTTTTTCTCCAGACCTAAATATTCACGCTGCGCCGCACGCAACGTAGCGGCATAATCTTCTGGCAACTGAGGTAACAGCCAGTCGGCAGCAGCATTCTTAGAGGTAAATCTCCCGGTAGAAAGGGTGTACCAGATGCGCGCCAGGGTTAAAACGATATGGTACTCATCTCCCTGCACATCTGCCGCAGATTGCCAAAGGTCGAGGGGATAACGCAAGGCCTTCACCAACTGCGCCGCGGGAGCCGGCGTGAACAGCCGTTCTGCGTGTTCCCCCTTTAGCGGTATACTGGCTTCCAGAATCTGGGTTATCAGTAGCACAATATCCCAGTCCTGCTGCGCTGGCTCATAAATCCCCTGACAAATGTCCTCTCTTAGCCATTCGCCAAATTGCATTTCCCGGGACGGTGGAAAACGCCAGGGAACCAGTTGCGAATAGAGCACGACAGTGACCTCCAGAGCGCGTTTTTCTGCCGACAGCCCCGACGGCGATGAAAGCGCCAGCAATTCACGCATCAGCGTTGCGCGTTGGACCTCCGTCAGCGGCTGGCATATTGTCACCAGCAGATCAATATCGCTGTTTGGCTTCAGACCGCCCGCGACAGCGGAACCATATAAATGAATAGCACGCAACGTGTCGCCTGTTACACGAGTAATCAGGCGACACGCCGCATCCGTCTGGCATTGAATAGAGGGCGGTATGGACAGGATCATCGTTACTCCGGATTGCAGATATCTTTTTATTTTGGTTGCCAGAAATATGGCATAACGGCAGAAAAAAAGCTCGCTATTCATGGCGAGCTTTTAACGTTGCAATCAGGCTTAATGATGCAGCATTTCGTCAACGACCTCATTCGCCTTTAACTGATAAGGATAATAGGTAGGCCAGTTTTCCATTTCTTGCAACAATGCCTGCTGTGAAGTATTTCCCATAAAGATATGGAAGTGACCAGATTTGCGCGGCGCAATAATATGATCGCTAAACTGAACATATTTAGGCGCTTTGCTGTTCGCATCTTTACATTCGAACAGATAGCGCACACCTTTTTTACCCGAGACGTAAGTCAGAATTTTATAGCCAGCATAATCATATTTACAGGACGCAACGTTATTGTCGCGATGAAATTCTATAACGCCATTTTCAATGCCGATAGTTTCAACATTCGTCGCGTATCCTTTGCGATAATATGCTTTAATATCCTCAAACGTTTTTCCCGGGTCTTTCTTCGCCTTTTGTCTGAATACAGGCTCCAGTTCGCCGCTGACCAGATAGGGATAGACGGATTGCCACATACCATCCCAGTCTGTGAGTGCGCGATCGCGTACATTAGCGTCATCAAACACACCCGCTGCCGCTTTTTGCTCATCCTCCGTCATCGGCGCGCCATGCTCATGATGGCCATGCGCGAAGGCAGGACTATTCACAAACAGCATTCCCAGAACTATTGTCAGTTTTTTTAAATGAATCACCAAAACGTTACCCTCATCTTTCTTAGAAAGATGTTTGTTATATTATAACATTACCTTTATTTCAACACAAACTAAGCGGCCACCGCGCAGGTGGCCTTTTTGACGTCAACTGGTCCGCCATCGAGGAATTGAACCCCGAACCTTAGAGGTAGAAGCTCTATGCTCTATCCGGTTGAGCTAATGGCGGGAGAAAAATTACGCGGCCATTTTAAGGCAGGCGTCTGCGCACTGGCTGCACGCCCGCGCACAGTTCTGGCAATGATCGTGGTCGTGCCTTGCACACTCTTCGGCGCAGGCTTTGCAGATATCTGCGCAAAGGCGGCATAATTTTTGTGAGTACTCGCTTTCCAGCGCCATAAATTGCGCCGCCAGGCGACAAATGGCCGCACATTGCATATCTAACTGAATGCAATGCTTCATCATTTCGACGTTATCTTCACGCAGACAAGAAGAAGCGCAGATATCACACGCTGCGGCGCATTCATAACACTGTTCAATACACCCACGATGCTCTTGTTGCATAAGTCACTCCTTATTTTATTAAGAGGAGTAGATAAGTCTGCACAGAAACGCAGGGATAGCCAAACGGCTAACCCTCTTTTTCATACTTTTTGAACAAAATCGCTGAATAAAACAGCAATAATAAAGCTGGAAATCGGCCTCCGTGATGTGACGTCTATACTGTAATGTTCATCTGCTTTTCATCGGAGGTAAAATGGAGTATCTGGCACGACTAAATATCGTTACGATGCTGATGTCGACGACATTCTGGATCAACCTGGCGGTCGTTTTTTTCGTCACCCTCATCACATACTGGCTTATTAACTGGCTACTCAATGTGGTCTATAAAACGCTACAACGCCCGGATAAAAAGGATGATGCTCATGGGCGGCTGCGCTCCATTATTTTCGAGATGTTGAAAAAGACCAGTAAAATGCTGATCTTTTTTGCCGCATTTCTCTTTAGCCTGCGTTTTGTCGCCCTGCCCGACCGGTTATTCTCTACCCTTTCACACGCCTGGTTTTTAGTGGTTGCGATTCAAATGGCGATTTGGCTTGATCAGGGCGTACAGTCATGGATGCGTCATCTACTGTATGCCCCAGGCTCCAATAAAAACCCGGTGACGCTGGTCATTCTTGGTATGATTTTGCGCGTGCTCGTCTGGTCTATGATGCTGCTCTCCATCCTGGCGAACGTCGGCGTGGATATTACCGCGCTGGTCGCAAGCCTTGGCGTTGGCGGTATTGCTATTGCCCTGGCGGTGCAGACGGTTCTGAGCGATGTCTTCGCTTCGCTGTCGATTGGTTTCGACAAACCCTTCGAAATCGGCGATTTCGTCGTCTTTAATGATGTAGCCGGTACGATTGAACATATCGGTCTGAAAACCACTCGCATCCGTAGCCTCAGCGGCGAACAGATCGTTTGTGCGAACGCGCAGTTGTTGCAGCAAACCATACACAACTATAAACGGATGCAAACGCGTCGTATCGTATTTACTTTTGGCGTCGCCACTGCGACACCGCCGGAAAAGTTACGCCTCATCGGTGATATGGTGAAAAAGATTATTACCGATGTTGGCGAAACACAATTCGACCGCGCCCATTTGTTGGCCTTTGATCAGGATCGGCTGACCTATGAGGTGGTGCATATCGTCAATACCGCGGATTACAATAAATACATGGATATTCAGCAAGAGATAAATATCCGTATTATTGAAAAATTAATTGAGAATGACATCGAACTGGCGCTGCCAAGTCTGGTCGTCAGAGCCCCCGTACAGGTTGAAGAGACCACGGACTACAGTAATACCGCTGATGCAAAAGACGCAGATAAACGCGTCATCCAGTAAAAATTATGCCAACAATACCGGGAACCAATGGGTTCCCGGTGCCTTAACGGCGACTCTGCTATGCGGGGAAACGACTTGCTACTATTCCACCCGTAAATGGCGGGTACAGACCTGATCAAGCAGCGCGGACTGATGACTAATCACCAACATCCCTAATGAACGGCTGCGGCACACCTCAAGCACGTATGCCCATATTGCTTTTTGAATAGACGGATCGAGTTGCGCCGTCATTTCGTCAGCAATCAGAAAACGCGTACGCGGGTCAAGCGCGCGCAATATCGCAATACGCGCCAACTCCCCGCCTGAGAGCTGCATTGGCCGACGCGTCAGCCACTCGGGTTGCACGCACAGACGCTTCAACGTTTCCGGGTCGGGGCGCCAGGCATCACGTACAGCGTCTCCGGCGCTTCGCCAGGGATTAAACGTTAGTTCAGGATGCTGGGGGACAAGCTGCACCGGACAATACTGATGCAGGGGTAACGGGCTGCCGTCCAGCAGAATGTCGCCTGCCGTCGGCTTCTGCCATCCGGCCAGGACGCGCCCCAACGTCGTTTTCCCCGTTCCGCTTGGCGCATGAATTCCTACCCGTTCACCGGCAGAAATCGCAAACGTCAGGTTCTGCCATAAGACTTTCCCGCCCTGACGAATAACGAGGTCGCGGCAGCTCAGCATTCTACGTTCTCTCCGGTCTGCATAAATAACGAGTTGATTTCAGGCAATGCTTGCCATTGCCGTTTTAACGGCTCACTCATCTCTTCCGGCTGTAATCGTTCGCGGCGAATATTGTCCGTAATATGGCCCTGATGCAGCGCCACAATGCGATCGGCATACCGCGCCGCCAGCAGCAGGTCATGAGTCACCCACAGCACGCCGCATCCCCGCTTGCAGAGACCTCGCAAGTGCTCAAGCAACTGGTTTGCCAGTGCCGTATCAAGCCAGGCGGTGATCTCATCCGCGAGGATATAACGTGCCTGGCTGAGCGAGGCATGGCAGGCCAGAATACGTTTAGCCATCCCGCCGGAGAGCTGGCGGGGAAAGCGTTCCAGGACCGTCGGTTCAAGATCGCTTTGCTGTAATAGCTGTACCATCTGTGCCTCATCCCAGGTGCGTCCGGTCAGATGACATGCTCTGCTCAAATGTTTTTTGATATTCAGCATGGGATTAAGCGCCTGTACTCCCTGCGGCACGTAGCTAAAAGTATTCCCTCTAAGCTGCCTGATGGTATGTCTGTCCAGTTGGTTGCCATCAAGCATAATCTCACCACGAAAGCGTAAGTTTTCCGGCAACAGATCGAGCAGGCATTGCAGCAGCAGACTTTTGCCCTCCCCGCTGCCGCCAACCAATGCCACCATTTCGCCGGGCGCGATATCAAAAGAGACATTCTGTAACAACGCTGACCAGCGTCTCGCGCCATACCAGCGATAACGCGCGCTCTCCAGCGTGACCTGTCGTAAGCTCAGCATACGTCACTCCTTAGCCACAACCGCTGAACGGCGCGCGCAAACTGGTCGAAGAGCATCACCAGCGTGAATAACATTAGCCCCGGAAACAGCACCAGCCACCAGTTACCATGGCTAATAAACCGTAGCGCATCCGCCAGCAACAGCCCCAGTGAAGGTTCATGCGGCGCCAGCCCAAACCCCAAAAAACTTAACGCCGCGCTGTGCAATACCGCATGAGGAAACATCAATAACGTCCCCGTCAGCCATTGCGGCAACAGCGCCGGAAGATAGTGGTATCGCCAGCAATAAAGGTGTCCATGCCCCAGACGATACGTCAATGTCAGGTAGTCACTCTGCGCTACCCGCTCCGCGTCGGCGCGCAGAATCAGCGCCAGACGGGGCCAGTGCGTTAACGCCACGGCCGCAATGACGCCGCTTTTACCACCGCCAAGCGTAAAACAGATAAGGATCAGCAAAAGTAAATGCGGCATGGCGAGCATGGCATCCGTTATCAGCCGCATCAGGAGATCCAGTCGGGTATGAATACGCGCCGCTGCCGCCATCACTAGCGCGATAACGCCGCTGCACAGCGCGGCGCCAATGCCAATTTGTAAACTGGTGAAGGCGCCCTGAAAGCAACGAAGCCATACATCGCGCCCCAGATTATCGGTGCCAAACCAGTGCTGGATATCAGGCGACAGATGCCGGGCAAGCAAATTAACCTCTGGCGGCTGGCTCAATGTGGCATAACCGTATCCGGCAATAAACAGCAGGCAGGCGACGGAGAGAATCAAACGCAGCAACGTCGGGGCAGGATTATAGAGCATAGGGACGCTCCAGCGATCGATTAAGTACCACCACAAGCCAGGCTGAAATCGTATTTCCGGCAAACACTAATAGCGTACTGAATAGGACGATCCCCATGAGCAACGGAACATCGCCGCGCAGGCCGGCATCGATAGTGGCCTGCCCCAGCCCCGGATACGCAAAGACTTTTTCCGCCAGTAACGCCCCTCCCAGCAGCTCGCCCAGAGAAGCAAACTGTAAACAGATCGCTGGGGTGATCGCATGACGTAACACCTGATGGCGTAATAGCGACCATCCTTTATCTCCCTGAGCACGCGCAAAACGAATAAATTCGCTCTTCATCACACTGGCTATTTTTTCCCGCGTATGCAACGCGATTTGCCCCATGCCCAACAGACTCAACGCACATACCGGCAGCACAAGATGGCGTAAACGTTCCGATAACAGAGCTGTTACTGCATTATTTCCGGGTTCCCAGGCGCAACAGACAGGCAATACCGGCCAGCGGACGGCAAATAGCGCCAGCAACAGCATTGCTATCCAGAAGGTGGGCAACGATGATAATAAATAGCTGATACGGCAAATCATCTTATCCGGCCAGCGGTGGAGAAAACGTCCGGCCAGAAAACCCAGTGCCACGCCCAGGACACCAGACAATAGCCAGGCGCCTGCCAGCAGCGCGAATGACGTCGCAAAACGTTCCCGGATCACGCTGGCGACAGGCGCATTGAACAGCATGGAATAGCCCATGTCGCCCTGGAGCAGACGCCAAAACCAGTGACCGAAACGCTGCCACAGCGGCTGGTCAAGTCCCCAACGCGCCGCTATTCGCGCATATTGTTCTGGCGGCACATGGAGCAGATCGTTGCCGATATAAGCGCGAATAGGATCAACGGGCGAAAAGCTGAGCAGAATGAAGGTGCCGGCAGCCACCAGCACCAACAGGATAATCAGCCGCAAAAAATGACTGAAGAACAATTTCATTACCGGCAGGTCCAGGTCCAGTCATCAAGATTGTTTAACACCGACCAACTACCGTGGATTTCTGGCGCGCCTTTCCCCAGATCAATACAGGGGTTTGCCAGATAGGTATGCTGAATATTAAGTAGCCATGCCCATGCCGCATCGCCCTGGACGCCCGCGCCCTGCTTCCCGTCCCACTCAACCTGCTGCCAGAAAGGAATCGCCTTTTGCCAGTCAGGCGCATCTATAGCCTGTTTCAGATGTGCTTCTACCGCAGGGTTGCTGTAATAGCCTGGGTTATAATATTCCACCCCAGCGGCTTTCCCGCTGTAGTGATGGAAAAGTTCCATCGGGTCCAGACTTCCCCAGCCAAACAGAGTAGGGTTAGCGTGCATATGGCGCTCTACAGTTTCCCAGCTTCCTGATTGCAACGAGACGACAATGCCTAAAGGCTGCAACATGGCGCGCACCGCCTCGGCCAGATCCCGCCGGGTACTGTCGCCACTGGCATACCATAAGGTCAGACGCGCTTCTTTACCTGCTTTTTCACGCACGCCCGCACTGTTTATCTTCCAGCCAGCCTCTTCCAGGATGGCGCGCGCTTTTGCAATATCGCCGTCGCTGAATACCACCGAAGGATTTTGCCACGGCAATCCCTGTACCGCGCTATAGGCGGGTATCGCATGGCCTTCCATCACCTGTTCCGCCAGTTGCTTACGATTAATGGCATAGTTAATTGCGCGCCTGATAGCGACATCAGCAGTCACATCGTTACCGACAGGATAGCCGTTAGCATCCTTTTTACCGGCTGGAACCATCGGGAAGACAATGCCTCGGTTTTCAACGCTATCGCGTACCCAGAGTTTAAGATTATCCTGCTGCGGGGCCACCGCCATAGAAGGGGCAATGCGCACCAGCCCCAACTGTCCGCTACGCGCGGCGGCATAGGCATTATCTTCATCCAGGAAGACAAAAACTAGCCGGTTAAAATCATTCTTTTTACCTGCATACCAGGGGTTGGCTTCAACAATCAGTTGCTGACCAGGCTGGAAACTGACCAGTCGGTACGGACCGGCGCCTATCGGTTCGCGGGCGAACGTTTTTTCATCATAACGGCTGGCAGGAACAATCCCTAACGACCCTAATACATTCACAAAGGTGCTCTGCGGATGGCTCAGCGTCATCTCAATTCGGCGCGCATCCAGCGCTCGCGCATGACTAAAGTTGCCCATGTCAATTTTACCACCGCTCTTCGCCGCTTTGTTATATGTAAATACGACATCTTCGGCAGTTAATGGCGAGCCATCGGAGAATTTCAGATCGGGTTTTAAGGTCAGTATCCAGGTTTTACCATCGGGGCTGGTATCCACTTTTTCCGTCAGTAAATTACCCCAACTCATATCGGCGTTTTGCTTGAGCAACGGCGCATGAAGCAATAAGTAACTGCCGTGGCTCCAGCCCAGCATAGGATCAAATCCTTCCGTTGGCTCAGGGCCAATGGCCAGCTTTAAGGTATGGCCATCTGCCGTGTCCGACGCAGCGAAAAGCGGCGAGGTGAATGCCAGAGCCATCGCGCACGTTATGAGCGCCAGTTTGCCTTTAATCATCAGTTTACCCCAGATTATACGTTGTTTTTGTTCCTCCCGGCGAAGCGTAAACATCGGGAGGCCTCCTGAGGACGGCATTATGGCGAGCTTTTATGATGAAAAAAATGATGCAGAACAGAAAGTATGATGATCTCCTAAAAACATCATACGCAAAATGTTGACACCCACAGGGTATCAATGCAGGAAGCGTCACGTGGATGAAAGGTCGCTTTTGGCAGGTATAAAACGAAAGAAAAATAGCGCCAGCAACACCGGGTTAATTAACGCTATCTTATTTCATCAATATTCCGTACTAAGCCTTCTCATCCTGTGCTGTACATTTTATCATCATCATTAGTCAGTACTGAAGCGTAAGAACCTATCGTAATTAGCGCCTCCTGGCTTTAAACCTAAACCATTATTAAACGAGCCGGGCATTAATGAAACTTACCATCAGAATGCCGGTCATATGGCAACTCAATGAAATGACATGCTATGGAGTCCAGCCGAAAATGTTAATGCCGACAAGGCTCATAATGATTTTTTTAGCCGTACTATTCTCATTGCTAACAGGATGTGCAAGTTATAAAAACTCTGCGTGGGGAATATATCCGGCCTCTACAGATATTTGTCCATCAGGTACGACATCAACAGGAGGATGCAAAGAGTAATATCGCATATTTAATATACATTATCTTTTAAATGGCTGTCCGGACGATTTCGGACGGTAGGCTTTCTATTAATTTATAATGGACTATTTCCATGAAAAATAAAAAACACATTTTTTCAATTATCTTTATTAGTTCTCTTTTAACTGGTTGTGCTACAGGACCATCACCGACAGGGATTGGATTATATACGGATGTTAAAGGGCCTATTACGGCCACCAGTCTCCCGGCGACCAAAACCGGTAAAGCGTGTGCGCAAACGGTATTGGGTATTGTGAATACCGGGGATGCATCTATTGATTCAGCGAAAAAATCGGGGGATATTTCTTTAGTTTCGAGTGTTGATTATGAAACTACAGGCTCATATCCGTTTTATGGTAAAACCTGTGTTGTCGTAAGAGGACAATAACAACAGTAAGCCGGCGATGCCGCCGGCTTTTTATCCCATTTTACGTGCCGCTATCTATGCCCGTTCCTCGCGATTAAGAGCCCCGTTTTAAGGTTCTGTTAAGATTTTACGCATACCCTACAAGCGGTTGTTAATAAAGGATAATAATAATGGCACATTTCTCAAGACTGCAAATAACGCTCCACTGGTTAACATTGTTCCTGATAGGTATCGCTTATGCCGCCATCGAGTTACGGGGGTGGGCGCCAAAAGGCTCCAGCGTTTACCTGTTTATGAAAGACATGCACTATGATATGGGCGCTCTGGTCTGGGCGCTGATGTTTTTACGGTTATATCTTAAACACAAATACCCAACCCCGGTCATTACGCCTCCCCCTCCTCGCTGGCAGCATGTGGCCGCCCAATTAATGCATATCGCGCTTTATCTCACTTTTCTCGCTTTACCGCTGCTGGGCGTCGCGATGATGACGTTAGGCGGAAAAAACTGGAGCTTTTTTGGTTTTACTGTACCGGTATTTTTGACGCCAGATAGCACGCTAAAATCGGATATAAAGCGCATTCATGAAATGCTGGCCAATATCGGTTATTTCCTGATTGCAATGCATGCAGCAGCGGCATTGTTTCACCATTACATACAAAAAGACGATACATTTTCAAGAATGTTGCCCGGTAAATCGTAATTATTCGGCCATCTCGGCGTGACAGACCACGCCTGGCAAGGCGTTATTATTCCGGCGCTATCGGTCTCGACTTATAGCGCCTTACACAGTTTGTAATCGACAATATACGATATTTTTCCGGTTCCACGTGTAGGTGATATGTATGACTCCCCCCTCGCTAATAATAGCGGGATAAGAATACTCACCACGGTCACTTTCCAGGTCCAGTAACGGTAGCCATGATGTGCCATTATCATGGGAGGCAATAAGTGAAAGCGGATAACGCTTTCCCCAGTTGCCACTGACAGGATTTAAAGCAAGAATCAGCGTACCGTCCTGCATACTAACCAGATCGATACCACTATTATTATTCGGTAAAGATGTGGCGCGGGCAATAGACCAGCTAACGCCATAATCGATTGAATCACTGCGAAAAATTGCCCCACGTGTACTTCGTAACAACATATGGATATGCCCCGGAGAAGATTCCCACAGCGTAGGCTGAATAACGCCATCCCAGCGCAGGAGGTTTTCCAGACAACACTCCCACAGCATGCCCTTTTTTACACCATCCCACAACGCTACGTTTTTCCCGGAAATAGCGCCATAGGGTTCCAACGGCACAAAAGAGATATTCCAATGTTTTCCTTCGTCACAGGAGCGATCCACAAATGCTTCCCAACGTTCAGCATTTTCAATCGACCCTGGCGCAATCCAGGCGCCATTTGATGCCAGCAGGAGTTTATTTTTTACGGGACCTCGCGGCAGAATATCACCGTTGACCAACTCAGCTGGCGTACTCCAGGTAAATCCTCGATCGCTGGAGGTGATAAACCAGGTTTTCCACACGTGTACGTCGCTGCCTACTTTATAAAATAACCACAATTTATCCGACGGGTAAAATAACACCGGATTCCAGTGTGCTTCCCCCTCGCGTGCCGCCACTCGCTGCGGTTTTGTCCAGATATTATGTTCATAGCGAGATAACCAGATGGCTGTATCTTTGCTTCCTTCGCACAGCCCCGCGAACCATGCGGCCACGAGCGTACCGCACGGTAAGCGCGCAAGCGTAGAGGCATGGCACTGGAAAGGCTCGGTTTCGCTTTCAGGTATAATGACCTGCCGATTAACGAGCTCTAATTTCATATCTGCCTCTGATAAATGATGTAGAAAGGCATCAGCTTTTTTCACGTATGACAGCAGTCATAGCAGAAATAGCATCAACAAAATTAAAACGATGCATCGTTATACGAAGTTACGTTCAGACACCGCACCATAACAGGCAGGATATAGAGAATGGACAAAAATTGGACTGACCTCGCGGATAATTCCAACCTACCGCCGTCCAATGGCGACGAGGTCAGTGGCACGGGATAATATAGAGGTCAGGGTTATAATATTTAGCGATCTGTGCCTACAAGCAAGGCGAAACCCTTTTTGCTACAGACAATGAAGACCCGTCTAAACGGGCCTTCATTAACGCGATTATGATTTGTGTTCAATCGCCTTTGGTTTGCTTTCTATGGCAATTTTTTTCGGTTTCTCGCTTTCAGGAATCTCCTGGTAAATCTCTACCAACAAGAGCCCCTGCTCCAGTTTCGCATTATTCACCTTAGCATGTTCAGGCAAAGAAAAACTCAACTGGAAATCCGACTTACGAATACCACGATAAATCCAGTGCGTCTGATCCTCTACAGTATCTTCAGTGTGTTTACCCGTAATATTCAGGTTGCTGCCAACCGTTTCAATTTCAAACTCTTCCTCCTTCCAGCCAGGAACGCTCACGATAAGTAGATAGTTATTCGCATCGCGCTTTTTCAGATCGTAAGCTGGCGTCGCAGCGACTGGCGTATCTCCTGTTAATTGACTGAAAAGTCTATCAATACGGTTGAAACGGTCCGAGAAAAGAGAATCAGCAAACCCGGGAAGTGCTGACAAGGTACTGAGTGCCATCATTAACCTCCTGAATCACTATTCAAAAGTTCAACATCACGGCAAGCATTGCTTGTCCACTGACTACATAAGGACGGATAAACCATTTTCAAGCCTATAAAAGCATCTTTTTAGTTATGAATTTAAGCGGTTAACGAAAAATGCCCCTCCGTTCATCGTAATTTCTGACATCTTTTCATCTTTACAATTTTTTCATCATCGACACAATTGATAATGATTATCATTTGTATTAGTGTATGGAGGTTGGTTATGGCAGTGACCAACGCCCTTCTCCATTATCAGACCCAGCGCCGCCTTCGGGCGGCCTTTTGGGAGGAAATATGGTCGCCAAAAATAAAATTCACGGTCGGCGCATGTGTCAACCTCTACAACGGTTACACAAACATTGTTTTTTTCAGCAACTGGCGGTAAACCCAACCGGAACAAAATATGTTTCAGTCACTTCTGAAACAAAAACCTGGCTTATACATCTTGTGACTTCAGTGGATACGCGATAACTACTGTTCACGTGATACTAAGACTTTAATGAAATGGTATTCATGCATCTACCATTTGCGCCCGGCAACTCTTGGGCGCAACACCTGAAGATATGCTACCCGTTACCAACCGACAGGAGATTTAGTTATCGTCTCCGGCGTAAAAAACTTCGATATCTTTGTTAAACCATTTATCAATATTGTGCCACATCAGACAACCTGTCAGAAAACTTGCGATCAAAATCCCTCCTATAAGCCACTTTTTCACATATACTCCTGAATAATCCCTGTTGATTCCATTACCTGATCGATAATAAAAAGACCACCATTTGAAGAAATAGTTTCACTGATAGATTCTGTATGAAGCAAGATAGTGAACAGCACTGCTTTCTTCGGTTTCTATGCCATAGTATTGAGCAGCGGCGAAGATCGTTTTCCATCGTGTCATAATGATTTGCAGCCTATAGTTTATGATTTTAAGATTTATCTGCTCATCGCATATGTCAATGACGGATAAATTATAACTCGCTTTTCTGGCGCTACTTTTCGCCAGTAAACAGGAATACTACAGCATTAATGATATTGATGCTGTCTTATCTCCCGCTCTTCAGGGAATTAACTACAACAATATGAACAAAGGATACTAATGATGAAACGTAAATTGATCCCATTTACCCTCTTTCTTGCGGCGCTTAGCGTCAGTACCGCATCTATGGCAGCTTCGCAGGAAATTTCTAAATCTATATACACCTGTAATGATAACCAGGTGATGGAGGTGATTTACATCAACACCGAGGCTGGAAATGCCTATGCGATTATCAATCAGGTAAACGAGATGATCCCGATGCGGATAATGAAAATGGCCTCAGGAGCAAACTATGAAGCTATGGACAAAAATTATACATATAAGCTTTATACAAAAGGCAAAACGGCTGAACTGGTAGAAGGTGATGATAAACCTGTTCTCAGCAACTGTTCCTTAGCTAACTAATCTTTAGAAATGCCTGAAGTCTTGTCATCAGGCATTTCCTCTTCAACCTTTCCTGACAGAATACGTGAATCACTACGGTGTTATCATGGCTAATTAATAGCCATTTTTAATCATGGTTAGTCCCATTTTTAAAGAAAAGTTCGAACTATCTGAATTGTCGTTGTTTAGCGTCTAAATGTTTTGCTTTATTAGGTGGCATAGGTAGAATTCGCAGCGGCTGGTAACCATTCATATTCGCACTATCGAACGATCACCAGCCAACCGCGCCAGGGTCTTGCATACGCTCTGGCGCGGTTAAACCTTCAGACCGCGAACGGAACCATTTATTTCTGCTATTGATCATACCTTTCAAGCTAACCAGTATTATTCTGACCTGCCTGATGTAAAAAAGCCCACCCTACTGAACCGTAGAGGGTAAATTTTGTTTTATAAAAAATAGCGGTGCCGGGTGCCTCCCGGTGAACCATACCACAGTCAATATGGTTCGCGAGGAACATTAACTATTTCGACTGGACGCCCCGCCGCAAAGGGGGATTCACCGCATAAGAAAAATCTACAACTCACCGGGAATAAAAGACAATAACATTTTTGTGCATTTTTTATAAATGACTATCTTGTCACGTAATAAATGAAATTATTCTGTAACAGAGTTGCAAGACATAACTTATTCAAAACTGAAGTGGTCAGTGGGAATCGAACCCACATCATCAGCCAGACACTGAGGTAATAACATTATACGACAACCACATTGGACCGCCACCGAGGTCTCGAACCTCGCACCATCAACTTAGGAGGTTGATGCTCTATCCAGCTGAGCTAGTGGCGGCTGGAGACTCCTGCCAGGAGCAAAAATGGTACTCTATTGGATATAAAATACATCCCTTGCTACTTTTCAGAAGTCTGTCAACGGCGGGTACAATATGCGAAGGGGATCACAAAATCTTGATGACATTGTGATTAATTCAGAGAAAATTTTTCAGGGTGAATCTTGTTAGATCTGTCGTTATTTACACCAGGCCTTCATGCTTACCACATACCTGAACTACCTTGATTCCTTGCAACAATCACCTACCTGCGCTCATGCTGTGGAATGTTATGTTCAGAGCGATATCACGAAACGAGAAGAGACAAGAAGATACTTGTTTACAGTAAAAAAATCCTCTTTATTTTATTAACTGGCTGTGCGGAAGGCGAACCTTCCGCATAGATCATGCTTTTCAGAAACGGTATCCAACCCCAACGTTGAAGCCGTTTATTTTTGTAGAGGAAATATTGCTTCCTTCATACCCAACATCGATAACAATATTCTCCAGCGGATTCATCTGTACACCCGCGCCCCACGCAAAGCCCGTTTTCCTTGAGGATATTTTGGCAGAGTCCGTGTCACCACCCTGAGTGGAATGCTCTTTTAACGTCGCCTTCATTGTACCGACACCTGCCAGCGCGTATAACGAGAAATTGTCGGTCAATCGATAAGCCGGCCCAACCATTAAAGAGCCGTACTTCACCTCAAACTTGTCATGGTAATGAATGCCTTCGGGCTCAATAGAGCCGGAAGCCTGGCTATCTCCATATAAATAACTTAGCGAAGTAATGAAACTTACCGGAGAGTCATCCTCATAGCGGTATTTCATATTTACCCCACGGATATTTTTGAAATCCTGAACTTTACTTTGTGCATATCCCACGGAAAACGCGTTAGTATCGGCCTGTGCAACATTTACAACCAAAACGCTTGTAGTAATAACTAAAGTGGAAAAAATAAGCTTTTTCATAACAACTCCTTAATACTACTTCTTATTTACGGTGCGTTTAAACACCCGCAGTACCGATCCGACATTCAGTTATCGCCACTATGCCGAACCGACAAAACCAGGAATAATTCACCGCTATCGCTCCCGATGCGTTTACTTCTTAAAAGACATTTTTACTAACGAGAACCCGTACCGTCTATTAAGGAAACCCGTTCTCCAAGGTCATCTTTTTTTTATAGATTTACATTCTAATCTTTCTCACACACACTAATTTAAGAGGTCCCATGAAACGTCTGGCCATTACAGAAAAACCAACCACTAACATAACCCATTGATATGCAAACATAAACACCCACACCACTCGCATACCGAAATATCTGACGCCGACCAGCTAAAAACATGTCCAGTAAGCAAACTCTCCATATAACCATAACATATTGCATTGTGCTTCACAGTCCTCACTTGACTCTCCAGACGAAATACAGTTATATGCCATCGCTGGCGCTGCGACCATATTCACTTGCCAGAAAAAACTTCACGATACGCTTCATTGCCTCTCCGATGTAATTTTTAATATATCTATCAATTACAACATTTCTTGTCATAAGAATAGAATCAACACCACAATTCCAACATAAATATCGCCCGTGTTGAGAGAGAGTTTACATTCTATAAAAATAATAACGGATGCAAATATTGATTGTTCAATAAAATATTCCACCCCTACAATAAAGCACATTAATATTAAAAACGATTAACTCTTCGTTTAATAAAAGATGGTAGTTATGTTCCATAATTCAGTATATAAAATACATAAGTCATTGCATATAACAGGAGGTGTTATGAAACATCATGCTTTTATGCTTTGGTCATTGATTATTTTTTCATTGCCTGTTTTGGCCCATTCATACCGTTCCGTCAGTTTACAACAGGCATCATGGGAAATTTTTATCTACGATTTTGGTAGTAAGACCCCGCAACCACCTGCAAATACCGATAAAAAGCAAACCAGGAAAATCAGTTCACCGTCCTGCTCTACTACAAAACCCATGATGCCCACGCCAATTAACGGATCTAAAAAAGAGAATACTTTCTCCAGAACGTAATGCCATTATTTGCGATGGTGTCAATAGACTACTTTTAGCCGTCCAGAAATCTTTATTGCTATTAAATATAGCTGGTATTATTTTTCCTGACGTGTATAGTGCGCCTCGTTATCCCCTTTAAGGAATTTGTTTGTCTCGTAAAATGACAGGAATTGTCAAAACTTTTGATTGTAAGAGCGGTAAAGGTCTCATCACCCCCTCCGATGGCCGTAAAGATGTTCAGGTCCACATTTCAGCATGTAACCAACACGAAGCAGAAGCGCTTATCCCAGGTATACGCGTTGAGTTCTGTCGTATTAATGGCCTCCGTGGACCTACTGCCGCCAACGTTTATCTTTCATAATTCATAATTCTGCATTTTTTCAGAAAAAGTGAATAAGGTCGTTATGGCCCGGGCGTTCGGCTGTTTATTTAAGGTGTCTGGCTGATAGTGCTAATCGTTCATATTATACGTTAGAAATTAATGAACTACCTTTACTTTTGCCTGATCATAAGCACATACATATAGCTCCGTAGTCTGGAATGAAATTTTGCTTAAAAATACCGCAGGATATCGTCATTGACAAAAATCTAAAGGGTTTATTTTATCAGTGATATCCCACCCCCTCTTTTATCGCATATCGGATGTCAGCAAATCCTCTCGCGTTGTTTAACGCAGAGAAATGTACAACCGTTTTCCGCTGTGATAACATTTAATATTACAACAGTATCCAATGCTATATACCTATCGTCGTCTGAGTTGCTTCCTGGTTGACTGCGTGCAATTAACCGAATTATTTATGTAAGTCTATCAGAATTCTCTCTATTGCCACCTCGACACCAGGTGATATCCAGTGGGTATAAACCACTTAATATAGTTATAACGCTATTTATTTTTAGGGTAATAATTGAATGGCATTACTTTCAGGAAAAACCACTCTGGTTCTCTGCCTCTCCTCTATTTTATGTGGGTGTACGACTAACGGCTTACCCGCCCCTTATAGTATTAATTTATCGTTCCCGGTCATTACACAAAACCAGATTAATTCCGGCGGTTATTACATAAATGATGCGGAACAGATTCGGACAACAGATGGTTTGTGCCTTGATGCTGGCTCAGAGCAACAGAATCATTTGACGCTGCAGGAGTGTAAACATGTGCAATCTCAGCTTTTCTCATTTCACCGCGACAAAATCACGCATGGTGAGAAATGCCTGGATGCTGCGGGACAGGGTACGAAAGAAGGCACGCCAGTCATTCTTTATTCATGCACGGGTAATGATAACCAGCGCTGGTTCACAGATGATAACAACATTAAGGGGAAACAGAGCCGAAAATGCCTGGGCACGAATAGCATTATTGTCAGAAAAGGCGACCCGGTTGTATTGGCCGATTGCGATTTCAGCCGCGCCCTGGAATTTACCATCAGGTAGCAGGTACCTACAGGATACCTCCGTGAAAACAGAGCGGCTAACGTCATAGCACAGCAACAGGTTGGCAGCTTTCACTTTTATGTTCTGTTAATTTAATTTGATGTCCGCACCGTTAACCACCATCAGGATGACAAAACGGTGGCCAGACCTTGACACTGGTTATATACCCAGTTTAAATACTGTTTATCTAACCAGTAAAAAGGAAATGGCGATGTTCGTCGAACTCGTTTATGACAAGCGAAACGTTGAAGGCCTGCCGGGGGCACGAGAAATTATCCTTAATGAACTCACAAAGCGCGTACACCGGCTCTTTCCCGCGGCACAAGTGAAAGTTAAACCAATGCAGGCAAACGCATTAAACAGTGACTGTACAAAAACCGAGAAAGAACGGCTGAACCGTATGCTGGAAGAGATGTTTGAAGAGGCCGATATGTGGCTGGTTGCAGAATAACTATTTTTCGCCCCCTGCGAAAGTACAGTATGTCCGGGAAAAAACAGCGCCCTAAGGCGCTGTTTGTGAGGATATAACGCAAACGCCGCCACTCAGAACATATAGCGGAAGTTAGCGTTTATGGCATGATCAACATTATATTTGCCAAATGCCGACTGCTCCAGTTCCAGACCAAAACGGACATTGTCCTTCACCTGCGCATTCAACCCCACGTTGTACAGCATTCTGCTGTCCTTTTTACCGGTAAAACGTTTCTCTCCGGATGCATCGCGTAGCGCCGTCTCGCCATTGGCCACCAGGTCAAACTGATAATCCACGCCAGTACGGGCCGTAACGCTCCAGTCCTTTCCACTGAACGTTTTCCCCAGAGCCACGCCTGTACGCCCTATCAGCGGATTATAGGTCTTGCTACGCATCGACACATCCATGCCGTTATCATTCCATTTCAGCGTCGTTCCGGACACGGTTCCGTATACCAGTTCCGCCTGTGGCTCAATGTACAAACTTTCTGTCAGGTGGTAGCGATATCCGCCCTCCAGACCGGCATACCATGAGTGTGTACCGTAATTCCGTTTGCCCAGACCAGCAAATCCGGCATTATAGTCATTATCATGGTGGATATACTTACCGATAACGTCCATATATATCCCCGAATCAAACATCACAGATGCGTACAACCCACCGCCGAGCGAATGCGTGTCGCCGCTATAGGCCCGACCGCTGGCGCTGCTATCGGTATAACTCATCAGGACACCGGTGAATAAGTCAGCCTCTGACAACCGGTGTTTTTTATCAAACCCCGTTTGCAAATGGGTGTAGCGATCAGAATATCCGGCGTCACCGGTTCCGGCGCCGTTCATGATACGTACCCACATCCCATCCTCGCCCTGAGTATCACGCAGATCCCCCATACGCTTATTCAGATTATTCACTTCGGTCATGAAGTTTTTATATCCCATGCCCATAAAGCTGTTGGCCGACGTGGCTGACCCTTTGTCCGGCGCGGATTTAAACCCGTCCAGTACCCACTGTATTTTGCCATCCTGCTCTGTTGTGTGCAGGGTCGGCGTCACCAGACTAAAACCGGTCACCCGCTCTGCGGCCTTAAACATCGCTGGATTTGTCCCCGCCGGGGCGCTGACCAGTGGAATATTCAGGGATTCTTGTCCGGACGGTTTTTTCAGGAAGTTCACAAACAGGGTGTTGTCCCGACCCTCTGCTTTCTGGTTCACTACAATCTTGTCACTGTCCTTCAGGTCCGTTCTGAGTGCAAAAGCAGACTGGCTGGCCTGTAATGTGTCGGTAGTCAGAGTGTGAAATCCGCGCCCGGTAAAGCCGGCCAGCGACCGGGTCATACTCAGTGCCCCTATACGAGAATCACCAGGCATCTGCCACTGCGTATCCGTCATCGCCATTCGCCCTTGCGGGGCGCTGACATTACCCGAATAAACATTACGAAAGCCATTGAACAGACTGTACATCATCTGCTCTTCCAGGGGCAGATTATCCGCCAGGGCGACATTTTCACTACTGCCAATGGTAATACCTGCATCACCCTCTGCCCGGATATCGCCGGTAACAAAGGTGTAAGGAGAGAACTGTAGTTCACTCGCGGCACCCAACTGATAACCCGCGCCATAATTGGTGGAATAAAACGCCGGACTCATCTGTCCGGATTGGCTACCTGCAGGCGCGCCTGCCAGACTCAGCGTAGCGGCTGGTCCGACAATAACGTCTGAATCACTCCACCACCCCCCGGTGGCGGTCAATCGAGCCCCCTCCTGAAGAGTCAGTGACGTGTTGCCGAACCGGCTGTAATCATCCAGCTTCGCATGACGCGAGGAAACGGTGACGACGCTATCCTGACTTTGGATACTGCCAGTGAAAATTTCACGTACGTCCAGAGTTGACTGCTTGCTAAGCGTCACTTTCCCGACATAGCGGCTCATGTCCGCCTCCTGTCCGGCAACCGAGGTTCCCTTTTGTGGCGTCACTTTTGTGCCATTCCCGTCATTCAGGTCGATATACAAATTTGGCGTACCCAACGTCACGGACGAATGAACAGCCTCAATATCCCCATTCAGCGACGCGTTTCTGGCCAGGCCGAAATCGGTATTGTTCAGCAACAGCGTTTTCAGACGAAATGTCCGGTTCTCCCAGTCAGGCTGATCAAAAGACGTGGGTTGATTTCTGACAGAATCATCACCAAGGGATTTTAGTTTATCAGTCAACCATTTACCGTTGTAAGCATGGATAACTGGATGGCCCTGGAACGTCAGTTGACCACCAGATTGCATCAACTTGCCATCTGGCGTATCTATATTGCCGTCAAAAATAAGGCCGCCGTTACTGTGAGAGGTATCAATATTAAGATGAATATTGCCAGTGATATTACCGTGATAAATTCGATCATCGACAGGACGCCGTGATTTTACCCGCTCAACGGCCTGCGTCTCATTGTGTCCAACATACTCCCAACTGTCGTTGTCTGACTGATTGACAGGATAATATCCATATCCTTTTTTCTTCTGGATAAAATAATCCACTGTATGGGCGTAAGGGTTATTATATTTATACAATAACCCGGCAGCACCGCCGGAAGATTTATTTTTATCCCAGTCATTAATAGTCACCGTCATGTCCGTGAGGGGCTTAATTGAAACTGTGGCAAAGGTATCGCTGGTATTAATGATGTCCGCACCATTATCCGCGGCGTTAACTTTATGAAAAGTGACGTCATTGCCATTGACATCAAGCCGGCCTCCCCTGAAGCCCCAGCTAATGTTATCAGGATTCACCTGTCGGCTGTCGGTAAGAACCACCGTGGGTCGGCCACTGGCGATATTCACCGAACTGAAGGCCTGAACATTTCCGTCCTCATCCGGACGCTGAGCCAGAATAACTGTACCATCCCCAACCTTCAATCCGCCCGGGTTAATACCAGTACCATTGACCTTTAGCACGCCCTCGCCGACCTTATGCAAGTTGTCGCCCTGAACCCCGTTCACCTGCCAGTTCACCTCTGCATCCCGGGTAATATCCAGACCTGCGCCCTTCCAGGTGGAACCGTTCGTGGTGAATACCGTATAATTATGGTTAAAGGACAGCGCCCCCGCGCCCTGGTTAACCGTGTCTTCCAGTACAATCTGACCGTCAACACCATTGAATACCAGATTTTTACCCGCATTCAGGTTGGCGCCTTTCTGGCCATGCATCTGATAGACAGTCTCTTGCTGGGTAAGCGTTCCTGTACCATCTGTCGAGTCAAACGCCCAGCGCAAGGGGCCTTGTCCGGCCATAAAAGTTACTGGCGCATCGGTATCGTCCTGAATGGCCTGATTTACAAAATTCGCATCAACCACTGCCCAGTTAGTGCCGCCGCCGCCGCCGGAACTATCCACCCCGACAATGACCCACTTTTGTAAAACAGAATCATAGGCGAATAAAGGTGAACCACTATCACCACTGCGTGGGTGTGTTCCCATCGGCCCCTGCGCCAGGCTATACAACTGGTTATTGGTATTGGTACTGATCATCTTGCCCTGATCATAAGACCCCAGTGAGCCCGCCGTTCCGCCGGTCAGATAACTGTATGCGCCGGAAATTGAGGTGATATGGCCATTTGTATCTCTAATTTCCTGGGTTCCGGACCCTACCCGGTAAAATGCGGGATAACGATTTTTATCACTATAAGCGCCAGACACCATCCCCGACTGTGTCATCAAAGAAGGCTCGACTTCTGTGACTAATTTATTTAAACGTGGGGCATGAAAATCTCGTCCAGGCTGATTATTCCTGTCAACAAGACGATACCCATTCTCGCCATCACCAAAACTGACACTCTGATAGCCGCCATTATGTTTTACGCTCACGATATACTGTGGCGAAACAAGTGTGGCAACCGCTGACTGATGATTGGCACTGCTGAAATCGGGCATTGGAACATTATTCAAATAGCCAATAACCGCGCCTGTTTTGCTGTAAATAGGGATATTCATACTGCCTGGCGTAAATTGCCCTTTATTCTCCGCAAAATCTCTTATTGTCTGGTAGGGGATATCATACCTGACGACTGAGGCCAGCGATGTAATTGAATATCCTAAAAGAAGGGTGTTAATAATAACTGATGGAATAAGTTTTTTTATCAGACCTGTGCGAGAAGATTTTTTTACATGAGTTGCCAGTTCTGAAACAGGCACAAGAGCACCTTGTCTGACACTATACTTCAGAGCGTATATTTTATTCATGGATAATCCCTGTATATTTTATTATACAATACGAGTTGGATGTCAGTCCTGACATTAGAAAACGTACCAGCTATAAAAATGATTGGCAATAGAATACCATAAATGAAAAATATTTTTTTACATTCGTAAGTTTTTACTTTCGAAAATATATCACACACTACCAAAAATGGTAGTAAATAGAGTTTGCATTAAAGCACTCGATTTACCACATCGCCACAGACAAAAAAATCTCATAAAATAAAATCACCGAAATACTGTTTCATCAAAAAACACATACCTGGAAGATAATATAGTTCTGGTTTTCCGATCCCAGTACATATTTCATAAATCGCCACAGTACCAGCCCCAATAACGACCTGATGCTCTTCGTTTTTGGCAAGCCACTCGGCCAGGACACGCGAGTGCCGATGGACATAATGTAAAAGAAGAGAATAATAAACGGTGGCAGACTTCCTCAGCAGGAGGCGCTATGCGAAGTATCGGGGCCGCCATTCATTTGCGCTCACCGGCAAGCAATAGCGTCTCCCCGACTTCAGCCGAATGAAGAAACGTCGCCGTCGGACAGGCAAGTACTTTTTGAGGCTGAAAACACTGGCATCTCCGGGACAGCAGGATAACCTCACCGCAGACGAATGCCCGGAACCGGTGAAACCATCTGCACGATTGCCTCCGGTAAAAGCAGCGCCCCTTCCCCTGTCACACTTTCATTGAGCGACCAGGAATAGTATTCGACACAACCTCCGGAAAGTGCTGGCGTGACCCGACGAGTTTGATTACGGGCCAGATTATCGGTATTTTGAGTCAAGTGAAGTGCTACGCTCAGTGCAGGTTAAGGAACCACCACCTTCTCCGAAGGCCGGTTCGCGTTGTCTTTACCCAGCCTGGAGTGAACTTACACTCCAGACCAGTGTTGAGCACAACTTAATGTTTATAAACAAAATATAAATCCGAATGGATCAAGACCACTACATATCTCCGTGCATAAATCTACCGAGTGATATTCATTCAAACACGTCATCGCCTGTGCTGGTACGGAAAAAACAGACCCCATGAAGACTGAAAATATCAGACACATAAATTTAATTGTATACATAATCCCTCCGAACGACATTCTACTTTGTTCACCCCCACCCCAGAATAAGAGTAAAAGAGATATTTCCTTGCCATAGCGATATAATGACTCCGTTGATAAAGAATTTACTTCTCATTATAAGCAATGGCCCACATTAGTTTATCAAGCAGCAATTTCTCATACAACGCACACCAATAGCACAAATATATAAAAACGTTGTTCTGAATAAATTTTATGGCTTGTATATTTGATAGCGCTAACCTTTAGCTATCACATAATATTACTTTTAAATATTTTCAATCAATTTCTCGAAACTATTCTTAGCGTTACTAAAACTTATCATCTTGTTGCAATATAATTTACATATAAATATAGAAAACATTAAAGCCATCCGGTATTTTCATCTATTTTTTCACAAAAAAAGCTTTTATCACGATATATAACCCCACGCCTACACATTAATAACAATAAATCAACCACTTATAATTCCTTGATATCTGGTTAGATAGGTTTACGTTGTATTTTTCATTATTGTTCATGAGGTATTCGGTATGTCTGCAAAAACAATTGTGATCACTGGAGCACTTTCTGGTATTGGCGAGGAATGTAGCTACCAGTTTGCATATGAAAAATATAACCTTATTTTTTCAGGACTAGATATTAAGCAAGGTGAGGCATTGCAAACAAAACTGCGGAAAGTCCACCCTCAGTGCCATTTTATCATGGCGGATGTAACTGACGAAAAGCAGGTTATAAATCTGATAAAGTTCACCATAAAAATATATGGAAGAGTTGATGTAGTGATCAACAGCGCAGGAACAGAAGGCCATCCCTCAACGCACGAAAACACCACTGTTGATGATTTTCATCATGTATTTAATACTAATGTACTTGGAACTCAGCTTGTAATGAAACATGCCTTACCCATTATGTGTAAACAGTGCTTTGGTAGTCTGATAAATATCTCCTCACGAGCCGGGCAAGCAGGTGTTTCCGGAGGGGGTATTTATGCTGCCAGTAAACATGCTGTTAACGGACTAACCCGCTCTGCGGCATTAGAGGTTGCAGCTAAAGGCGTTAGAGTAAATGCTATTGCACCGGGCCCTGTAGATACAGATTTATTCGATCGCTTTGTTGGGCGCGACAAGGTGAAAAAGGCAGCCTTTCTCAACAGGATGCCTTCCGGAGAAATCATAACTACAAAAGAAATTGCTGGTATAGCGTTATTTTTGGCTTCTGATACTGCCCGCTCTATCATAGGTCAGATAATTACTGTAGATGGCGGCTATTCAGTTGGAATATAAAAAATTTCCGCTTCTCACTAAGGATTAAAAATTAGTTTTTATACAACCTGCACATCTGATCATTTTTAGTTTAAAATTCGCATAACCCATGAAATATACAGATTACAACTCAGTACTATAAAACGATTCAGATAAAACAAAGCCAAAACAAAACGCATTCAGATGAAATTATATATCAAGGCATCCATATCATCAGGGATGCATCTATCCTTATCATCACCTTCAAAAGTCCTTAATTCTCCTGACGATGGGAATAAGTTACTCACTTAATGCTCCGAAACGACGGCAAGGCTCTGGATCACTACGACATATTGTTATAGTATAACAAAGCTTCATGCTAATCCTGATGGAGAAACTGACATATGAAAAGCAAGCGCATCGGTAAAGCCGTTTTTCTTTTAGCTCTCCTAACCTCAACGTGTTTTGCTGCTGGTAAGAACGTAAATGTCGAGTTCAATAAAGGACATTACAGTGCCCAATACTCAGGAATAATAAAGGGATACGATTACGATACCTATAAGTTTCAGGCCAAAAAAGGACAACAGCTCCATGTCAGTATTTCGAATGAAGGCGCAGATACTTACCTGTTCGGGCCCGGGATAAGCGACTCAGTTGATCTTTCCAGATACTCACCAGCACTTAGTGATAGCGGACAGTACACGCTCCCCGCATCCGGTCACTATGAACTGAGAATACTTCAAACGCGCAATGATGCCCGTAAAAACAAAGCTAAAAAATACAGGGTCAGTATTCAGATAAAGTAGACATGAATCCAGCGGCGTCACTCCCGTCATAACCTGGCTCCGACCGGGTATACCGATGACAATTGTGCAAAATTAAGCGGAGAAGATCATCAAATGAAAATCAGAAAAATATTCGCCATATCATTGGCTGCCTCATCGTTTAGTTGCCTGGCGTTCAAAGCGCCGCCCAACGTGACATCCACGACTCCTGATAAAGTTAACGCTCTCGAAAGTAAGATTCTGGGCAGCTTTTACAGTCAGCATGGCACTCTACCGCAGGTAACTATCCTTGGGACGTGTGACGCCTCCCCCGTTCCTGGTTGCTCATGCCCATTCTGCACAATGCTCCGTAGCCATATACGATAATGAGCTATGTGCCTGAACTGACATTCCCGGTAATACAGGAATACCCAGCCCCTTGAGCCGGGCCCCTCATATGCTGGCCTCAATCAAATGATAAAAATTATCATTTCCAATCATAAAAGAATTGTATATAATCCCCTTCCGTTACAAACGGACAGACTAAAAATGACTCGATTGACATTATTACCATGGAGGTAATTTATGATTAAGACTGTATCCGCTTTTGCGCTGGTACTTCTCCTCTCAGGTTGCGCTCAACAAACATTTAAAATGAGTTCTGAACCCGTTGCCTCACCCAAAAAGGTTATCACCCATCATTTCTTTATTTCAGGACTGGGGCAGAAAAAAACCGTTGATGCCGCTGCAATCTGCGGTGGCGCAGATAAAGTGATGCGTACGGAAACCCAGCAAACCTTTGTGAACGGCCTATTAGGTTTTGTCACTCTTGGAATTTACACGCCCCTTGAAGCCCGAGTGTATTGTTCAAATTAACCTTGTAGCCCGTGCTGGCGGGCTACTGAAGAAAAAACAAAAGCCATAAGTTAAAACAAAGGAATTAATTGAATGAAATATATTATTCTAATTTCTGTGCTTTTATTATCCGCGTGTTCCGGCCCTCGAGGAGTGACATGGGGAGTCACGCCAGCAAACTCTGATATATGTCCGTCAGGAAAATCATCCTCAGGAGAGTGCCGCTAGACACTCATTGCACACACTCGAACGCTACTAAGAAGTTCGATTTCCGCCTCGCTCATCATGTATATACGAGCCGACGAAGGAATAATGCACCATGGCAAAAGACACGCCGTATGACATCCCATGGTCATTTTGTCCATTGTTATACCTGACACATAATAGTCCATCAGCAAATCAACCCCCAATATTAAACAAAAGGTAAACAAAGCAGTGAGCCATTATTGACTAATTGATCTGGATAAAAAGAATATCTACCTGATAATTAACTATGACGAATGGAGTCATCTTTATACGTTTAAAACTTCTGGGAATCGCTCTCACCGCCCCTGTGGCATTCAACTCTTTAGCCTCAACCGAATTCAATTTCCTTACCCCTGAAAAGGTAAGCACGGATATCAGTTTAGGAACGCTAAGCGGAAAAACAAAAGAACGCGTTTACGACCCAGCAGAAGGCGGGCGGAAAGTTAGCCAACTTGACTGGAAATACAATAACGCTGCAATTATTAAAGGTGCAATCAACTGGGATCTGATGCCATGGTTATCTGTCGGCGCTGCCGGATGGAGTACAATCGACAGCCGTGGAGCCAATATGGTTGATAAGGACTGGCAGGATGCCAATCACGCCGGAACATGGACAGATGAAAGTAGACATCCTAATACACGTCTTAATTACGCCAATGAATTCGATCTGAATGTTAAAGGCTGGTTTTTAAATGAGCCAGACTATCGACTTGGTCTTATGGCTGGCTACCAGGAAAGCCGTTACAGCTTCAATGCCACCGGGGGTACCTATATTTACAGCGAGAATGGCGGTTTCCGGAATGAAACTGGGGCATTCTCTGATGGAGAAAGAGGGATAGGCTATAAACAACAATTTAAAATGCCTTATATCGGTCTTACGGGTAACTACCGTTACGATAACTTTGAGTTTAGCGGCGCATTTAAATACAGCGGTTGGGTAAAGGCATCTGATAACGATGAGCACTACGCCAGGGCGCTCACTTTCCGTAGTAAAGTTAAAAACCAGAACTACTACTCTATTGCAGCAAACGCGGGTTACTATGTTACTCCTAACGCGAAAGTGTATGTTGAAGGAACATGGAATCGCATCACCAACAAAAAAGGGGATACTACGGTTTATGACCGCAGCGATAATACCTCTGAACACAGTAAAAACACCGCAGGTATTGAAAATTATAACTTTATGACCACTGTCGGTCTTAAATATACCTTCTAAACACGTTCGTCGGGCCACTCAGCCCGACGGCTTAAACGATTGATTATTCATTACGAATAAATCTACTTTTAAATCATTAGCGTCTGCGAATATCAAATAGCGACCTGAGGCTCCCTTTTTTGGCATAACCGACCAGGCTGGAGTACATGAGGTCTGATGGTCATAATCTAAAAGCAAAAAATAATGAGCGATGGTAGCGTCCCCTTGTTAACCTTAAAACCAGATAAGCACCACCAGGAGGCGCTATGCGGGGTATCGGGGCCGTCACTCATCTTTCCTCACCGACAGGTAGCAGCGCCCCTTCCCCTGACTTCAGCGGGATGTGGAACAGTATCAGGGACTGGTTCTCACTGCCCGTTCAGGATGAGGCCGCACTGTGCTTTCACGTTTTTTATCAGCCGGATGAAGGAACGTCGCTGCCGGAAAGGCTGAAGCACTTTTTAAGACTGAAGGCGCTGGCGTCTCCGGGACGGCAGGATAACTTCACCGCAGAGCGAATACTCGGTACCGGTAAAACCATCTGCATGATAGCCTCCGGTAAAAGCAGCGACCTTCCCTCCGTCACACTTCACCTGAGCGACCAGGAATGGCACACGGCGCAGCCTCAGGAAGCAGTAGCCCCGTTAGCAGAGGCAACAGAAAGCCCCGGAAGAGGCCCAACAGGCCCCCCCATTACACGTACGCAGATACAGACATGGCTGGACCTGCCGCAGGAGGCAAAAAGCGACGCTGGCGGCTGGAGAAAATGGGCCCAGGCGCAGGGGGTTACTCTCGGAAGTGCCGCACTCTATCTGACCAACACTGGGCTGACCCCCTATGGCAGGGAGCGATTACACCCTCCCAAAGAGAGAGGCCGCCCTATCACTGTCGGCCAGATCCAGACGTGGCGTGACCTCTCTGAGGAGGCGCGCAGTGCGGCGGGCGGCTGGGTAACATGGGCACAAGCCCAGGGGATCTCTATCACCAGCGCCAGAAAACATCTGACAAACATGGGACTGACATTCTATGGCATGGAACGGCTACAGCATCCTAAGGAGAGGGGGGCCCCCATCACTAAGGCGCAACTCCTGACGTGGTTTAACATGTCACAGGAAGAGCACAACAAAGCAGGCGGCTGGATAACATGGGCACAGACGCAGGGAATAGCAACCAGCAGCGCCAGGAGCTGTCTGACAAACACAGGGCTGACTACCCGCGGCATGGAACGACTGCAACTTCCCGAAAAGAGAGGGCTCCCCATCACGGACCGCCAAATTCAGGCATGGAAGGACCTGCCGCAGGAGAAGAAGCACGAGGCAGGCGGCTGGACTAAATGGGCACAGGCGCAGGAAATCTCTATCACCAGCGCCAAAAAATATCTAACAAATACCGGGCTGACCCCTCGTGGCATGGAGCTGTTACGGTCCTCCGGAGATAAAGTCGCTCCCATCACTGAGTCGCAGCTCCTGACGTGGCTTAACATGTCAGCGCAAGAACACAGCGAGGCAGGCGGCTGGATAACGTGGGCGCAGGCGCAGGGGATAACAACCAGCAGTGCCAGAAAATATCTGACAAACACCGGACTGACCCCCCGCGGCATGGAACGATTGCAGCACGCCGAAGAAAGGGGCCGCGCCATTACGGACAGACAAATTCAGGCATGGCGAGACCTACCGCAGGAGACAAAACTTGAGTCAGGTGGCTGGAAAGCATGGGCGCAGACACAGGGGATACCTCTCAGCAGTGCCGGAAACTTTCTGACAAACACCGGACTGACTCCCTTTGGTATAGTTCGTCTGCTGCCGCCCGAGGAAAGGGGGACTCCTATTACAAATGCACAAATTCAGGCCTGGCGGGATCTGCCGCAGGAAGCGAAAAAGGAGGCAGGCGGCCGAATAAAGTGGGCTCAGACGCAGGGGATAGCTATCAGAAGTGCCGAAAACTTTCTGACCAACACCGGGCTGACTCTTTTTGGTATAGAGCGCCTGCTACCGCCAGAAAAAAGAGGAACGCCTATTACAAATGCACAGATTCTGGCGTGGCAGGAGCTGTCGCAGGAAGCAAAAAACGAGGCAGGCGGTTGCATAAAGTGGGCACAGGCTCAGGGGATAACCATCAGTAGTGCCTGCAGCTATCTGACAAACACAGGACTGACCCACCATGGCAGGAAACGGCTGCAGCCACCCGAAGAGAGGGGCTCGACCATCAGCCAGGCGCAACTCCTGGAGTGGTTTAATATGTCACAGGAAGAGCGCACAAAGACAGGCGGCTGGAGAAGATGGGCGGAGGCACGGGGAATAACCTTCAGAAGTGCCGAAACCTTTCTGACCAACAGCGGGCTGACCCTCTTTGGTATAGAGCGACTGAAACCGCCCGGAGAAAGAGGCGCTCCTATTACAAATGCACAGATTCGGACATGGCGGGACATGTCGCAGGAGGCGAAACGCGAGGCGGGAGGCTGGATAAAGTGGGCGCTGGCTCAGGGGATAGCCATCGGCAGCGCCAGTGGTTATCTGACAAACACAGGACTGAAGTATAATGGCATATTGCGACTGCAGCAGTCGCTGTCTGCTACCGTCACGAGTGACAGTCAACAAACATCGATGTCCGCAGGCGCAAGCGATGAGATAACCGCCAGCGTGGGTATCCTCCCGGAGCGCAGCGGGGAAAAACGGTCGCTTCCCTCGACCAAAGAGGATATCTCAGCCCCGCCGGCAAAACAGATCAAGAAAGAGGAAGACGCCGTGACCTGGCGAACACACCAGATAAACAATAACCTGCCCATTCTGCAGCACTGGCGTGACCCGACGATATCGGTGATGGCGCAGGCGGAAGGCAAGATTGAAACCTTGCAGGTTACACGGTGGGGGCCTCTTTTTAACCCATTACCCCGGCAGATAAAAGCCAGAATTAATCAGGATATTCGCTGGTTTCTGCAAAATGAAGGAAGTCATGATGCGCGAATGAATGCCATGATGTCCGTCGCTATTCCCCTTGATGACAGCGACGGTTACAGAGGGCGTACAGTCTACGCGCGAACCGATCTGGCGGCGTTTACCGTACTGGGCCCCTACTCCGGCCGCCTGCTGGACAGTGAAAAGGTACGGTGTGAATACGAAAAAGAATATGGGAAGGAAGCCGGTAATTATTATTTTGCCACGCGAAGCCAGGAACGCATTGTATCCGGCTTCCCGCAGGGAAATCTCCTCAGCCTGCTTAACAGTCCGGTATTTACCCATCGGACGGCGGAAGCAGAAGTAAGACAGAACGTCAGCGCGGTGCTTGTCGGGAAGAATATCAACTTTTTCCTCACCACACGCGACGTCCACGCCGGGGATGAACTGTGGTTTGATTACGGGCCGGACTACCAGCATTTTGAGCCAGGTGAAACGCTACGCCCAACGCAGGTAAAGGAGGAGCCGCCTTCTTCGGAAGGAGAATAAAATATCCTTTTGCCACTCTTTGATTATCAAAACCCGGTGTTTGGTTTTGGGGAAGAGTATGCGGCACGCTGCAAGTGATTTTAAATGCCGTGTGTTATCTAGGGTTATTAGACACATTGTTGGCTTTTTTACGCCTGTTTTCTGTACGGGGAAAATGTGGGGAGTTATCCAGGAAAAAACCGCTACCCCGTTATTAACTACAATACATAAATTCAGCAATCACATCGCCGTACTAATGATCCAGAAAAAGGTCTTTTTTTGAGAGACAAAGGCCGTAAGTATAAGACATAGTATGTTTTTTATACTTAATGCAGACGAAATTATGTTTAACATAAACAACTTACGTTCTACTATCAGAACTGGGCTCCCCCTCCCCTCCAGCACAGAAACGCCGTCGCCGGAGGAAAGTTAGCACGTTTTTTTCTGAGGAAAACCAGACGGAAGCGTGGAATTGCCTGATGGAACTTTGTCCCCCTCAAGCAATAGTACCAGAAAATATCAGCAGTACGTTTAACCGCCTGAGAGAATTGGCTTTTCCGGCGCTGATGGACAACATTCAGAGCCACACAGAGGGATTAAATCAGGTTTGTATCCTGGATACAGACAGCCGAGAAGCGTTAGTACTCATCATTGAACCTAACCATTATACCATTACATGGGATGGGGTCACGATGATGTATAGCTATGATATCGCTCATCCACAGGCGGGTAGCGCTATTTCCGACACGGTGCTGTTGTCCTCGTTGGATAAGTGAAACTATCTGGTCCGAATGGCTGAAGACAAACAGTTTCGGGAATGGTTTACACTATGGGAACCATGGCATAAAGTCATTGAGCGGATAGCACCAGAAATCTGTACTGAAATTAGCACTGAGAAAAACCGAATTGTGGAGACAGGGGAATTCATCGCCCGCGTCAGCGATGAACTGAGGTTACCAGACAGAAGTGATGATATCGCGGTCGATGCAACGGCTGGCGTAAAAGTGATGAGGGAGCTCAACCTGCGCCTGTTCAACTCCGCGACTGAACGCGTGCTGGCTAAAACAGACCAGGAACATCTTTTGAAGCCACAATGGGCATAGTGAGTTCTCAGCCAGGTAAGAAGACCATAAAAAACGGGAGCCCACCGGCTCCCGTTCTTGTTTAACACAGGTTCTGAATTACATGTTTTTGATGATTGCGTCGCCAGACTCACTACATTTCAGCAGCTTAGCGCCTTCCAACAGGCGTTTAAAAACATGTCGCGAAGCAACTATGTCCGCCACTACTACGTGGATTATGGGAATTAAAACAAAAAATACCGCCATTACCTTTTGCTACGCTCCGGCAAATCACAGTAATGATGGGGTTAGAATTTAGCTCTTTATGGTGGCTTATCATGGGTTTTTCCACATAGTAATTTACGGAAGTTCAACTTTCTAAGGTGATATTCAGGAGTATCTTCTGTAGGATTATATTTGGCGTAATAATTATTCATCTTCTTCCGTTGATAGAATTATTTCTTCTCTCCAGATCCGCAAAGGTGCTGAGCTGAAAATAACTTAAATTGAACGCTCTATATAAAAATGCAGGAGGGAGGGATAACCTACTCAAGCTGATTAGTCAGGTCATGATGCTGATGATCGCTAAATGTGAATGACTCAATTATACGGGATATTTACAATTTATTATGAAACAAATTTATTTTCCACTTTCGCATGAATAAAATACGCCAAAATCAGCACAAAGGGCAATGGCATAAAAACAACCAGAGATCTAGGGAGAATATTTAAATTTATCATCATTCCAATTATAAAATACCCAGCATACGAGTGACACAGATAAAGCGGATAACTGATATCACCTAAGAGTTTCAGACTTTTATTATATGATATTTTATCATTGATAGCATATAAAAATGCAAATACCACAATCGCTAAACCAAACCAACTAAATGTAGTTACTGTTGATATATAAAATGCAGGTCCTGCAAGATGCATCGTTATATATACAAACATATAAAACTGAAGTATAACTGCAAACACTAACCTTTTAATATCGATCCGCCCTCTCGCATAAAGAGAAAATGTCGTCCCAACCAACATAAAAGTGGTTAAATAAATAGCTTTTATTAAAAATCCGACATTTATAACCTTCAAGAAAACTGAAACTTTATCAATATGATGAGATAACCAGACTACTGATACGCTTAAAATAAGTGATAACAAAAGCACATCACTCAATGATATCTTTTCTTTCCTTCTAAAGAGGAAGGATATCCTGAAAAAAAATAACGTAGATAAATAAAATAATACTTCAATCGCAAGAGTCCAGGCTACTGGATCCATTGATATAGTATCTTTAACATACTGAGAAAGGCCCATACTAAAAATACTTAATATTTTGTCTAAACCGTAGTGATAGTCTTTCCCTGAATAATGAAAAATGCAGAACCCCAAGAATACAAAAAACAAATTAATGATACAAACAATAAAATATGTTGGGTATAGCCTAAAGAATCTTTTTTTAAGGAAAGTCGTTACAGTATACTTTTCAATTGAAATTGGAATTAAAAAACCACTAATTAAAAAGAATGTAGCGACACCAAAAATTGAAAGGAAGCCAGGAAACTCGACAGGAATAAAATCAAGTATAATTCTTGGAAAGCTTAAATTTTTCGCCTTAGGTATATTTAGTACAGATGAAATAAAGTCATTAGAAATAAAGAATGATGCTGTGTAATGTGAAAATAGCACACACAATGCGGCTCCTCCCCTCAAATAGTGAGCGAACAGAAACTTGTTATTCATAATTAATAAAATAATTCCCCATAAAAGTAATAGCGACAGCATTAAAATCCTATTCTAATAGGATTTTGGCCCAGATGATTTATGCATAGCATATAAGATATTAGCATTCGCAATTTCAGTATTTCTCCTTGATACCGAAGTTACAAATAATAGTTTTTATACTCAGCGATAATGGCTGGCGCTGGAGCAATTCCCGGCCCCTCAGATGCAGAAGACTGGTGCACAAACTGTATTCATTGAAGGCGGTAAAATTATCAACAAAAAGAAACCCAGTATAATTATTAAATACATTATTATCTGAATTTATTTAGGATGAAATTAACAGGTATCTTAACAATCACTCGGCATAGGTGATAAGCTAAAGACACTATATGTTTAATTTTCAAAACATCGAGATGATGATTTATAATATGTACCTCCCATCTGGTATCAGTCGCATCCAGTAAGCGATTTTTAATCGTTGCATTTATTCCGAAAGAGTGTTCTTGCGAGGAACAAAGAAAAACTGGCTGAATCAATTCAATTAATTTATTGTGATACTTCATGCGTCCATGATATTCAGAGCGCATCATCGTAATATGAAGCTTATCGAATAATTCTGCAATTCTCTGATAGTTATCACGAGTTACAATTGCGCCAGCCATTTCCAAAACACCAAAATTCCCTTTAAATGTTTTATAGTATTTATCAAGATACCCTTCGTCTATGTTTTTCACAGCATCCAAAACATTGATAATATCATAACCATACTTTTCATTATTCAAGAAAATAAAAGCAAGATATGTCTGTATTTCAAATAGATTTTCTCCACAATTCAATTTCGCTTTTTTTACCAATGAAAAGACCCCGTCAAATGAATGAAACATATCATTCAGGATACTTTTGTCATAAACCCATACAAAGTGTTCTAAAAAATACTCATTAGGTTCAGTATCAAGCAATCGTGCTGTATTTTCTACAACTCCAGTCAGAAAAGGAGATGTAACTTTACGCTCAGATAAACGTGAATATGCCAGAAAAGGATTTGCAATAAAAGTCTCAATAATGTCAGAAACTCTTCCCGGCCTAATCATCATACTTTCTGAGTCTATAACTATAGAATACTGTTCTGGTATATGTGCAACAGTAAGAAGTTTTTTCAAAGTCTGATAAGAAAATTTACCATAATCATTTAATAACTCGATCGATGTTAAATCAATTCCATTCTTTTTTAGTAATGTATCAAATGAAAATATTGTAATATTGAGATTACTATACTTTGATGTTATATCATATAACTGATCTACGTTTTTTTCTTCTGTCGTGAAATATATATTTATCTCTTTATCTAAAAGATATACATCGAGACTTCTCAAATACTTTTCAATAAAAAAAAGATGTCCGTCAAATGTTGGTGTAATCAAAGCATACATGTGGAACCTTTTACTCCCTTTAGTTTTGATTTAAAATAGTTTTAGCAACGCGCTTCAAATAACGGATAAAAAGAGACCTAACAGGCAGATTTACTTGCTTAGTATTGCTATGTATATCAAGGCTGTCCTTCTGAGGTGGGAATGCCAAGAGTAATTCATTACTTACTTTTACAGTAGTAGAACGTAAAATTTCATATACAATATCTATTGTATTTACGGGAATTTTATTAGAAAGAGATAGATGATAATATAGTACTGTTTCCGGGTGACATACTGGCACACCAATTTTATTATAGAATGATAAATTCTCATACAGAGTTAATAATTTAATAATATTATCAAAGCTTGAGTATATAAATTGATCAGAAAAGACCACTGTATTCCATGGTATCAACTCACCTCGCTCAACATTCTTATAATAGCAAGCAAAGTATGGTTTAGGCTTTTCCCCAAACAAAAAGTTTCCGCCATGAGTCGGAACTGATATTTTTTTTCTATCACATACAGAGAGATCGACTATATCGTAAAAAATTAGATCGGGACGAGTAATTAAAACTGATTCGTATTCGATATTGTTTTTTTCACAATAGCGATTAAGCATTTTTACTGAATTACTCATGTTCCAGTAAAGTGAATAAAATCTTTCAATAGGTAGAACCGGGCTAAATATATTTTTTGACTCTTCCATAAAGAAATTACGGTTATACTTATTGATGCTAAACTCAACAAGGAAATCCTCGTAAATACTTCTTAACAAAGTTTCTGTTATTAAACCACCTTCTGAATCCCATTTTACAGCATTTTTATTTTTTTCATTGTTTACATTTTCCATATTAATGATATTCGATGTGCCTTCATTTTCATAGCAAAAAATAAACAAATCAGCATTATTAACCATAAGTATATTCTTAATTAAATGTGGCGCAGTATCCTTAAATGTCCTCATGTAACCATATAATATAACTGCTGTTTTTTTCTTTATCGGATCCATTAACTAATCCCACCCTATTCCAAGTATTATAAAAATGCCGCACGCAAAGATATTTTTATTTTAGCCTCAGCGATTCAGACTATAACTTGATTATTCCACAATGTTCACTTATATTGTTTTACAAATTACCCATGGAGTATAGCATGAATAAAATCAGTATAGTTATCGCTGGGCCAGCATATAGAGAATTTGATATTTATTACTCTATCAAGTTACTTCGAACTCATTTCCCCGAATCAGAGATTATTCTTAGCTCAAATGACCATTTACTATTAACACATGCTAACCGATTAGGCGTTTTTGATAAAATTGTTACTGTTGAAAATTCTGGGGAATTACCAAGCCTAAAATTTGAATCAGTGTCTGATAGAGGTCAACCTATTGTTTGCAATAACATAAACAAGCAAATAAAGACATCTCTCCACGGAATACTTGAAGCAAGCCATGATCTTGTATTAAAAATAAGAACCGATCAGATTTTGATGCAGAATCATATCATATCACTATGGAATTTAATAAAAGATATTCCTAACGATAATAAAAAAACAAAAGGTCGAATAATTACATCCAGCATTTTCTCAATAAACCCAAGATTTAGTGAGCGGATGCCTTATCATATAAGTGATATGCTTCAGTTCGGGTTTAAAGAAGACCTAATTCGGTACTATTCAGCGCCAGAATATCCTTTCGATTATTCTGTATGGTATGAAACTCACATATATGCTTCTCACAGCAATCGTAACGAAAATATTTTTCGTTCCAGGTATGCAGTAGAACAGTGGCTTACAATGAATTATATTTTTGGTGTTAATACGCCCTTTCCAATTAAATACCACAATGATATATCGCATAAAATCATCAAAGATTTTGAATATATCTTTCCTGATTTTTTTATTATCGCCCATCCAAAAGATATTTCACTTCGCGCATCTAAATTCAATTCAGCAATGAATTATGTCAATAATCAGTGCTATTCGACTTATGACTCATTGATGTTTTTGAAAGAAAAATACAAATTAAGCGAGCACATTCTAAGTAATTATAAAGCCATGGGGTTGAATAAAAAAATATATAAGCACTTAAATGCAATTCTTAATTCATATTTAATACATATAGTTATACGTCATTTACCAGTCAGTATACGGAAGTTTTTAAAGCGAATTTTACGTTGAGATCCATCTGGTCAATAAGCGTAAAAAATATATTACCGGAGTATAGAGTATAATTTTTTTACTATAAGTACGGGCATAAGTCTTATGATGAAATGCCCTAAGATATAGAGTACATTCTTGAGGAATCGTTCACGTCTGATTAAAATAAAACGGACTCTTTCATAAAACTCAGAGCATGCTTTTGTCAATCCTACTCGGCGCTTTAATGTTGACTCTGTGATTCTATAATCAAGCAGCACCATTTTAAGATTATGGAATCGATATCCTTGTAGGCATAATAAAAGCCAAAAAGATAAATCCTCTGATAGAACTGTATTTACAGGATACCTTAATCCTTTTTTAAAAATTGAAATATTAAACATAACAGTTGGGTGAATAAATGGAGTCATCCTGATTATATTTTTTTTAATATCATGATCACATTCATATTTATATATTATTTTATTATAAATACCAAATTCTCTACACCCGCCACCTAAAACATCAATATTTTTATTAGAATCCAAAAAATATTTTTGCAATTCAATTCTATTCAGCTTCGATACATCGTCAGAGTCCATCCTGGCAATGTATTCAAGATTAGGGTATGTTACTAATGCAAAATCTATTAGAGTGTTCATTGCCGAAGCCAGCCCTTCATTTTTTTCTCTTTTTAAGATAATAATTCTACGATCTGATTTCCCTAGTAAATTTATCAAATTTGAGATGTTGGTGCTAACAAATCCATCTATAAGTATCAACATCGCTAACTCACGATAAGACTGATTAAGAATACTTTTAATAGACAGGTACAATGGCAACTCTTTATCATTCTGATAAACCGAAAGCAAGACTGCAACTTTCGCTACAGTCTTATCAGCGATAGCGAAATCCACGCTAACCTCTATCATCCAAATTTTCTTGAGTTCACATAAAAGGTGTAAGCATCATCCACTGCCCCCACAAAGGCAATCTCACCTGCATTCAAAACAACACCCTTGTTACAAAAAGATCTCACATCATTTTCTGAATGAGATGACAATACCAATATGCCAACTGACTCAATTAACTCTTGTATTCTTTTTCTGGCTTTATCCATAAAATTAGCGTCCCCAGCACCAATTACCTCATCTAATAGAAGGATATCTGGTTTGACTGCTGTTGAAATTGCGAAAGCTAGCCGCACGGTCATACCTGATGAGTAAGTTCTGACTGGAAGATCTATAAAATCTGCTAACTCTGTAAAATCTATTATTTCTTCGCTAATAGTATTAATATATTTTTTGGGAAGCCCTAATAACATTCCTCGGGAGTAGATATTCTCTCTCCCTGAAGACTCGGGATTCATTCCTAAATTCATATCAAGCAAACTAGCAATACTGCCTTGGCTGCTAGCTTTTCCTGATGTGGGCTCATAAATCCCTGCCATAGTCTTTAACAAAGTAGACTTTCCAGCTCCATTATGCCCAATTAAAGCCAGACGATCTCCGTGCTTCAACTCGATATTTATGTCCTTCAGTGCATTAACGCTGATAGACTTAGCATTTGAAGAAATTTTCCCACCCGTTGTCAAACGAACAAAGTTAGCTTTCAGTGAGCGTGATTTTACATCAAAGATGGGATAACTCACTGAAACATTTTTGAGATTCAGATAAGCAGTCATTATTACACCCAGTACGAAATATTTTTTCTAGATTTAGCGAAGATTAAAAATCCAGCACATATATTGATAATTGAAAAAACTGTTATATAGACAATACTAGGATGCATAAAAGCAGTTGGAAAATCTACGGGCAGCAGAGGAGAACGGATGAAATCAATGAAATGGAAAAGCGGATTCCACTCAAGTAAAAATGCTTTTGAATGCATCGATTCCGTTGGAATCCACATAATTGGCGTAACCAGAAAACCTATTTGTAATACAGACATGACTATCTGGCGTAAATCCATGAAGCGAGTACAGAGACATGCCAATGTCAGTGATAAGAAGAACAGATTTATAGTTAAAATACTGAAACCAAATAAAGCCTTACTAATAGCATAAAAAGTACAAGTGCTATCAGAAAAAATCAGACAAACAACAAGAATCAACGCGTTATGTAAGAAAAAATATACATTTCTTATAATCGATTGGTAGATAAAAACACTTCTTTCTATTCTTATTTGCTTTATAAAGCTTGCACAAGCGATGAAAGAATCCGCTGATTCAATTACGGTCTGATTTATATAGCTCCATATTAAAAAACCTAGTGACAGATATAGAAGGTAATGTTTTATATCCTGGCTGAACAATGTCGAAAATACTATTGAAATAGATACTACATAGATGGCCGTACTAGCTGTTATCCAAAATGGTCCAAGCACACTGCGACGATAACGAATAATAATCTCTTGCCAGGCCATATAATTCCAGAACTGAATTTTTTTCAGTCCCCCATAAATATCTAATAGAGCCAATTTAAACATTCGTTGCACCTAAAAAATCAATATATTCGGTTGGTGTCCCCATAAAGATATGATCATCGTGCTTAACTAACTTATACCGTACACGCATTCCTTTAGCGATCATAAAATTAAACATAGGTGCAATATAAAGTTCACGTGGATCACTCCGAATCAGCTCAATGTAAGCGTTAATAAATATTTCTTTATCTTTAAACCCGTACATACCATTTGAGCATAGATCAGATATTCGCTCTTTTTCAGTTGTACGCTCTACCAAAGTGGTATTACTTTTAGGCAGCGCAAAAGACCAGTGCTCTCCTTCCCCTTTAAACACTTCCAGGTAAGCATCATTCTCTTCAGTTGCAAACTCAAAATGTTTCTTATGGGTATCTATATTAAAGATAACGATAGGTTCATTATTAGGCACCTTATCCAAGGCCAGGAAAACCGTTTCTGCCTGACCGCGGGTTTCAGCAGTCAGAACAACGACTTCGTAGTCTTTAATTCCCATATGTTGCAGTTCAGCTTTAACAAACAGTGGTGTATCGTACACATCACGGCAGATAAAAATAAATTTTTCTGACTGATAGTACTGTTCAAAAGTTTTGACTGCCCACTCAAATAAGGTTTTATCGTGTGCTTTTAATTCATATTTGGGTTTAGTGTACCCTGCTTTAAAAAAACGGCTGCTGAGCCCAGCCATTGGGATAATAATCACTTAGTTAATTCCTTGTATAAATTAATCGCTGTTGCAACAAATGCCTGTTGTCTATTTGGGTGGTCATAATGCAAAGGCAGCATAGATAAAAATAGCGTTGCGGTTAAAGCCAAAATTTCCGTATAAGAAAAACTGGACGTTTCAAATTGTTTCTTAATTAGCTTAGTTAAATCTATGCTACTTTCCGGAAGCTCCAGAATCAACGTTTCACCGTCGTCCTGTATATGGAAGCGATCAGAAACAATATAGTCATATTTACCAATCGCGGAATGCAGAATTTTAGCCAGATCGTAGCGAATATCGCCATAAATGCTTAAATTGCCGTCAAAGTCGATACCGCGCGGGTCAATGACTTTGATATCATTTTTCTTGAAGTCATAAAGAATATTACTGAAGCAGAAATCCCCATGGACAAAGGATGAACGGGATTCAGGATTGATGGCTTTATGAATTTCTGCCAAAATCTCTTTCAGCATAAAATGGTTCCCTTCGGCATCCTTAACAACGTTGCCAAAACGGGGATTAGCCGCAATAAACTCATCCAGGCGAGTTTCATTTTTACTGATAAGAGATTTATAAAAATCTACTGAAGGTCCTGGGTTACGAATTTCATAGCTGCGCTCAATAAAATGGAAGCACGAATTAATTATTTGTCCCCAGATAGCCTGCGGATGATTGCCATAAACAAATAACTCAGTCAGTGTTGGGCTATAAAGATACTCCAGCTTGTAACAATAGCCGTTATCTTCTTCACCATGACTAATCAACATTGCTGCATAATATGCCATCTCTTCCGGCACGTTACTGAACCAGTTCGCTTCCGCATGTAATTTCTTTTTTTTCTGTGAGCGTTTCTTTACAAAATATTTGTTAATTATAAGTTCGTTAAATGCCCGCTCAGTGGTCACTATTGTTTTAGAGTCATAGAAGGTGTTCAAGTGACCAAAATCCAGCCAATCGCTCCTGTGCTCTTGTACAAACTGGTTTGTTTCATTGTACTTAAAAAGGCTTTTCGTAAAGTCAAAATTGGTACTGATGAGGCTACGAATCAATAACTGCGGGTTGCCGATGCTGAGCACACCACAGAAAACGGCATCGCTGCTTTCGAAACCATCGTTTATCTTCATCCAGACATAGTTAAAATCTGAGCGAGCAGTATAGATCACATTTTTACCCATATTCTGCAAATTTACTGGGTTTCTTAATAATGTATCTCCGTAATAAATAATAACGCCATCATCATCTTCCGCCGTACAGGCTGATGCCAGGCAAAACGCAATGGACTGACCAAGAGAAAAATTTTCATCAATCTGAATAATATTGATATTAGCTTCCGTCAGCGCCTGTTTATCCCAAGAGCCAATTGGGAAGTTTTTGGGTAGCGTCATGCAGATTTTTTCATCAGAATTTTCATTACGGATATTTTTAATTTGATAACTGTATAACCGCTTATTCCCAACAGGCAGAAAAGTAGGCGGAATTTCACCAAATTCAGCACGTAAATCTTGGTCGACATACTGTGCAGACAAAATTATAATCATTTTTCTTTCCTTAAAATCTCAACAATCTCATCATAGGAATAATTAATAAATTCACTGGGACGGATTGCTTTATCATCCACATAGAAGCCTTCATGACCACACCAAGGTTTACCCACATAAATTTCGTCGTAAGGAATGCTATTCACTTCAAGCCACTTAATAAGTATTGGCAGGGTGTTTTTATTAATCAACCCGATATTATTATTATAGGAATTCATATTACGGCTAGTATTCAATACAATCATGAAACCTTGTTCTTTATATTCTTTTAATTTAACAACAAGGTCTTTATTTACCAACGCATCTTCATAACCTCCAGGTCCTTTTCCCTTAGTTAAGGTCATGTCAATATCAATAATAATTTTTTTCATAGCTGATAGTTCTTAATTAGTTCTGTAAAAAATATGCTTTGCTATTGTGCGTAGCATAATCATGGGGACCCCAGCGAAGCAGCGTAATTTAATATAGAGGTAAATTTGCTGCTTAAGCATATCTATAAGGCTTATACAATTTGAAAATGCTCTAGCCTTTTTATTAAGCTTATAAAAAGGCTGCTTAATAAACTTTGCTTTTGCCCCATCGTTAATTAAATGATAGATCATCAACTGATCACTGACATAAGAATGCTGGCTATCAAAAAAGATAGAACCTGCCATTGTCCGGCTAAAGATAATTTTTTGCAATGGAGCCAGCATGGGCTTACCAAAAAGAAAGTTTTTCTTTAGCACATATGTAAATGATTTACTAGCCAACTGCTTCGCGGAAGCATTCTCTTTAACGTTTCCCCAGTTATCGATGTAATAATCGTTAATATATATATCATTCCGACATGTTATATTTGGAAATTTATCAAGATTAATTTCATCACCAAAAAAATAGTATGAAAAAGTATCGAATTTTATATTTCCTTTGGCATATTGGATAATATAGCCCCAGTGATGAGTTCTGTTATAGCTTTGCTCAGGATTAATAACATAAATATTGTGATTTGAGTGAAAGAATGCCAGGCATTGCTTATAACTATCCACGTCCTGTATACTGACTAAAAAACCAAATTGCTGTGTTTTATAGCGCGACAACTCTTTTATTTTATTCAATAAATCATAATTCACTTCTTTTAAAGGCACTAAAAAAATATGTTTGTAATAATCAGGCATGTGATTTTCCGGCTGGGGCACAGCCCTCGCCGGCACCGTACTCTAAATCTGATTAATTGTATGAGAATTAATAAGCAATGAAAATATATTTCCGAGTGGTGTTGTTTTAAGCTTATTCACGTAAGATTTATTTACGTATGTTACTCATATAACTCCATTCAGTTTCATTATCAGTATGAAAAATATGAGGACCATAAACGTGCACCATGATACCCGTTTGCTCATCGCGGGCATCATAAGCGTTACCTCCGATGTGTGAACGTTGTTCAATAATATTGACTATATGTCCCTGCTCAGCTAACTGGCGTGCAATTACTGCGCCTGAAAGGCCAGCACCTACAATTAATATCTTATTACGCTTCATTATTTTTATCACTCTGTTCGCAGACACAGATAATGTTAAACAGTTTATCCAGAACCATTTTCAGTAATATCAGCAGGGTAAAATGAAATTTACTCAACGCATCCAGATAATTCCACGCTACCGCCAC